>DATGZK010000042.1:0-14399 GCA_035489755.1 Myxococcota bacterium | reverse complement strand
CGACCTCGTCCAGCTTGACTTTAACGACGTCGAGCTGTCCGTGGTGATCGACACCATCGCCCGCCTCACCGGCACGAACTTCATCTACGACGATCGCGTACGAGGTCGGGTCACCATCGTTTCTCCGACGAAAATCCCCGTGGCGCAGGCCTATGCGGTCTTTGAGTCGGTGCTCCAGGTGAAGGGCTTCACAACGGTCGAGGGGCCAGGCGGCTCGGTGAAGATCATCCCCATCCGGGACGCCAAGGAATCGAGCATCAACACCGTGGCCGCACCCACGCCTACGCCGAACCGCGACACCTTCGTGACGCGACTCATTCCCCTCCACTACATCGATGCCGATGCCATCACGAACTCGCTGAAGCCCCTCGTCTCCAAGGACGCCGCCATGGTGGCGTACCCGCCGACCAATACCGTGATCCTCACGGACTCGGCGTCGAACATCCGCCGCGTGCTCTCGATCCTCGAAGCGATCGACGTCGAGACCTACAAAGAGGAGCTCGCGGTGATCAAGGTGAGCCACGCCGACGCGAGCGTGCTCGGTCAGCAGCTTGCGGACGTCTACGGCGCAGAGGTCTCGAGCGCCGGGGAAGGCGGACTGCGCGCAGCCCGTGCGCGCCAGCCCCAGGTACCCGGCCAGGCGCAGCCGCAAACCGGCGAGGCACAGCGCGAGCGCGTTCGCATCATCACCGACAGTCGCACCAATTCGCTCATCATCTTGGCTTCGCGCGCGCGCATCGAGGACATCCGCAGACTCGTGGCAAAGCTCGACGTCCCGGTGACAGGCGGAGGACGCATCCACGTCTACTACCTCAAGTACGCCGACTCGGACGACCTGGCGGATACGCTCAACTCCATGCTCTCGGGCGCGCCCAAGGTCGGAGGTGGGGGCGGAGGGGGCATCCCGGGCGCAGCCCAGGCCGCGCAGGCACAGGCGCTGCGCGCGGCGGTGACCGAGCTCGCAGAGGGCGTGACGGTGACTTCCGATCCGCCCACCAACTCGCTCGTGATCCAGGCAAGCCAGGAAGGCTACGACACGCTCCGGCAGGTCATCGAAAAGCTCGATATCCGCAGACCGCAGGTGCTGGTCGAGGCGCTGATCATGGAAGTCGACGTGACGAACGCCCGGGAGCTCGGCATCGATGGCATCCTGCAGCTCTTCCACGGAGCGACCAATCTCACCATCGCGAGCCTCTCGGATTCGACCTCCCAGTCTCAGGTTGGCAGTACCGGTCTTACGAGCACCGCTGCCGCAGTCGGCACTGCGGCGGCGGCGGGTGCGACCGGCGGGGCCTCGCTCCTCGCCGCCCCCTTGATCAGCAACTTCGTCCAAAACACCCGAACCGTCGCCGGATTCGACGCCAACGGGAACCCGATCTACAGCGGCAATGGCTCGGTCATCCAGAACTTGATCCGAGCCTCGGCGAGCACCAATGGCACGAACATCCTCTCGGCGCCCCATATTCTCACCTCCGACAACGAGGAGGCGGAGATCAAGATCGGCAACAATATTCCCATCATCTCGAGCCGCGTGCAGTCCGCGGCCGGCATTACGACGACGACGCCGGCCAGCACCCTTGCAACCTCTGTCAATGTCGAGCGCCAGGACATTGGCATTGACCTGAAGGTCACGCCCTCGATCAGCGAAGGCGAAAGCCTGCGGCTCGACCTCTACCAGGAGATCACCGCGATCAATACCTCTCTCATCGGGACCGCCGGGGTCGGCGATCCCAACCAGGTGGGCGTCCCGCTCTCGAGCCGCAAGGTGAGTAACTCCGTCGTCGTGGCCGACGGCCAAACGGTGGTGATTGGCGGCCTCATCTCCGACATGTACAACGACACGGTGACCAAGGTGCCGTGGATCGGGGACATCCCTTTCATCGGCTGGTTCTTCAAGACCACGAGCAGGAACCTCTCGAAGCAGAACCTCTTGGTCTTCCTGACCCCACACATCGTGCGCGAGGCGATCGACCTCGAAAAAGAAACGATCCGCAAGCGTGAGGAGTTCCGGGCCCGCTCGACCCAAGGCGTCGACCTTCCGGACCAGGTGAGGGAGGAGGAGAAAGAGCACCGAGAACGCGCGATAGCGGCCGGCGTCCCCTATCCCGAAGACACCTACAGAAATCCTACGCGCAACGTCTTGCTCGAGAACGAGAAGAAGTATCCCCTCGAGCGCATGCGCGAGATCGAGCAGATCCAGGGCGAACGGACGGAGAAGCAGAAGGCGGCGGAGGAGGCCGAGAAGAAGGGCCCCCGCTATCTCCTTCTCGCCGCGGTCTATCGCGATGAAGCTGCGGCGCGACAGAAGCTGAAGGAGCTCCTCGATGCCGGCTTCGACGCCACCATCGTGACGCGAGACGAGGCGGGCACGCTCGTCTTTGAGATTCGGGTCGGCCCCTACCCCGACCTCGCCGCGGCGAATCGTGCGGCGGCGGCGCTGCGCGAATCGTTCGGATTGTCGCCTTCCATCAGCGTGATGTCCGAGGCCAAGCCATGAGCCAAGACGCGATCGCGGGACGCAACGGCGGGGGACTCGATCTCGGAGCGCTTCTGCTCGGCTCGACCCGCCTTACTCCCGAGCAGCTTGAAGCGGCCCGGCAGCGACAGGGGGAGACGGGCCGGCGGCTGGTCGACGTCCTGATGGAGCAGGACGCCCTCCCTGAGGAGGAGCTTCTGGCCGCGCTGGGCGCTCGCCTCGGCCTGCCCGTCTTGCATGAGATCCCCGCAGACAGCGTCGACGATGCGCTCGTCGCGCGTGTGCCGATCGCCTTCGCCAAGGCGCATGGCCTTCTTCCGCTTCGCTACGACGAGTCTGGGGCGGTCCGCATCGCGGTGTCCGACCCCTTCGATACCGGTCCCCTCGACGACCTGCGCCTCCTCTTTGATGGCGCCGACATCTTGGCGGAACTGGCCGGCGTGCGCGTGATCGAGACGGCGATCAACCAAGTCTACGACCGCGGCCCGGGGTCGGCCGCAGAACTCGCCGAAGAGGCAGCCACCGATCTGGACACGCTCGCCGACGAGATCAGCCACCAGGTGCCGCAGGACCTCATCGAGTCGGCGGACGAGGCACCGATCATCAAGCTCGTGAACTCCCTGCTGCAGCAGGCGGTGAAGGAGCGCGCAAGCGATATCCACATCGAGCCCTTCGAGCAACAAATCCGCGTCCGCTTCCGGATCGACGACCTGCTCTACGAGCCGATCCGCCCCTTGCCGCGCTCCCTGCAGTCGAGCATCACCTCACGCATCAAGATCATGGGCGGACTCAATATCGCGGAGAAGCGTCTGCCCCAGGACGGCCGCATCCGACTCAAGATCGCGGGGCGCGACTACGACGTGCGCCTTTCCACGGTGCCCATCGGCCACGGCGAGCGCGTGGTGATGCGCCTGCTCCCGCGCACGACAGAAATGCTCAATCTCGAGCGTCTCGGCTTCAACATGCGCCAGCTCGCGGTCTGGGAAAAGCTGATCGCGCGTCCCAACGGAATCATGCTCGTGACGGGCCCGACCGGGAGCGGCAAGACCACGACCCTCTACGGCGCGCTCTCCCGGATCAACGCGGTCGACAAGAACATCATCACCATCGAAGACCCCGTGGAAATCCAGCTGCCGGGAATTGGCCAGATCGAGGTCAATCCTCGCATCGGTCTCACCTTTGCGAGCGGGCTGCGCTCGGTCTTGCGTCAAGACCCCAACGTCGTCCTCGTCGGCGAGATCCGCGATATCGAAACCGCCGAGATCGCGATCCAGGCCTCGCTGACCGGCCACCTCGTGTTTTCGACCCTCCACACCAACGACGCGCCGAGTGCGATCACGCGGCTCGTGGACATGGGGGTCGAACCCTACCTCGTGGCCTCGTCGCTGGTGGCCGTGCTCGCCCAGCGCCTCGTGCGCGTGCTTTGCAAGGAATGCAAGGAGCCGTTTACGCCGACGGCAGAGCAGCTGGCCGAGATCGGGATCCGGGGCGAACACGCAGTCTTCCGGCCCGTCGGCTGCTCGCGCTGCAACCACACCGGCTACCACGGCCGGCTCGGGATCTTCGAGCTCATGCTCGTGGACGACGATCTGCGTGCGCTTGTGACACAGAATACGGACTCCAAAACGATTAAGCGCCGCGCAATGGAAAAGGGAATGCAAACGCTCCGCGCCGATGGGGCGCGAAAGGTGCTCGAAGGCGTCACCTCGATCGCGGAGGTGCTGCGTGCGACCGAGGAAGAGGGCGTCGTCGCCCAGATTTAGCGCTGCCCCGCGTCGCCTGATCCGGAAAGAGCCATGCCGGTCTATGCCTACAAGGGAATGACGAACGCGGGCCGCGCGACGCGCGGCTTCGTGGATGCGGAGAACGCGCGCGCGGCCCGCGCCAAGCTGCGCCGCGACGGCGTGTATCCCACGGAGGTCAGCGAAAGCGGCAACCCCACCGCAGCGACCGCGGCAGCCCCGACCACCGAGCGGCGACGCTTTGCCATCTCCCTGCCATCGCTCCGGCGCATTTCGGGCATGGACCTCGCCCTGGCCACCCGGCAGCTCTCCACCCTGGTGGGAGCGGGCATCCCCCTCGTCGAGGCGCTCGGCGCCCTCTCGCAGCAGGTCGAGAACGCGCGCCTTAAGTCCGTTCTCAGTCGGGTGCGAGACCGTGTGAACGAAGGATCGTCCCTTGCCGAGGCTCTCGGCCAGAGCGGCCTCTTCAACGAGCTGTTCGTCAGCATGGTGCGGGCCGGAGAGACCGGCGGCGCTCTCGAACAGGTGCTGGCCCGCCTTTCCGATTACGTCGAGAGCCAGGTGCGCCTGCGCAACAAGGTGGGCTCCATTCTCATCTATCCCGCCGTGATGTTTGGTTTCGCAATGCTCGTGGTCGTTGCCCTGGTGACGGTCGTGTTGCCGCAAATCACCCAGCTGCTGGTCAGTTTGAATCAGCAGTTGCCGTTCTACACTCGGCTCATCATCGGGCTCTCGAACTTCATGCGGGCCTGGTGGTGGGCGCTTGCCATCCTCGGGGTGGTCTTGGCGGTGTCCGTCCGCGCCGTGCTGCAGACGACCGCGGGCCGGGAACGCTGGGACCAAACCAAACTCCGGCTTCCGATCTTTGGACGGGTGGTGCGGATGCTCGCCATCGCGCGCTTCACCCGCACGCTTTCGACCCTTTTGGCCGGCGGGATCCCGATCGTGAAATCGCTGGACATCTCCAAGCACGTGACGAACAACGTCGTGATCAGCCAGGCCGTCGACAGCGCCGTGGAGAGCATCACCGGCGGCGCTTCGCTCGCAAAGCCGCTCCGGGCAAGCGGCCAGTTCCCGCCGCTCGTGACCCACATGGTCGAAGTCGGTGAGCAGAGCGGTGAACTCGAGGCGATGCTCAGCAAGGTCGCCGATACCTACGACGAGCAGGTCGAAACCAGCATGACCCGCCTGACCGCGCTGCTCGAACCGATGCTCATCCTGATCATGGTGGGCATGGTGCTCGTGATCATCTTTGCCACGCTCGTACCACTCCTGCAGGTCACGAGCTCACTGAAATAATGAGAGGACGCGTCGTCATGCGACAAAGAGACAGCGGATTCACACTCATCGAAATCATGGCGGTCGTGCTGATCATCGGTCTGCTCGGCGGGATCGTGGGGACGGTCGTCTTCCGTCAGATCGATAAGGCCAAGGTCACCACCGCAAAGATTCAGCTCAAGTCCTTCGAGCAGGCGCTGGACGCCTATCGCATGGACAATGGCCGCTACCCCTCGACCGAGCAGGGTCTCGATGCGCTCGTGCACAAACCGTCGGGGGATCCCGTCCCGAAGCGCTGGGCCGCGGAAGGCTACCTGTCCGGCGGAAAGGTCCCGCTGGATCCTTGGGACAACCCCTACCAATACGCCTCGCCCGGCACGCACAACCCCTACAGTTTTGACGTCTGGTCGTATGGCGCGGACGGCGCACCCGGTGGCACCGACAACGACGCGGACGTCGGGAACTGGTCGGACGATACGGGGACGGCGCGCGGGTGAGGGATCGCCGCTCGGACGGCTTCACGCTGATCGAGCTGCTGGCGGTGATGCTGATTCTCGCGATGCTCGCGGCGATCGTAATTCCGGGTCTTTCGATCTTGGGAGCGCGGCCGCTGCGTGCGCAGGCCGAGAACCTCGCATCCGATCTCGAGTTTGCGCGCGTGCGAAGCATCCTGCTCGGTGTGCCGCACCGCGTGGTGATCGATCTCGACGGCGGCGCCTGGCGCGTCGAGTGGCTGGTCACGGAGGCCGAGGCCCTCGGAAAGGAAGTGAAGACCGATGGCTCGGCGGCGGGTGGGGGATTCGATCCACGGCACCGCCTCGACCTCTCTCCTCCGCGCGGTGAGACGCCCCAATACCACCCGGTGCCTGCGAACGTGGGCACGATCAGCGTGCTCGAGGACGAGCTTACGTTCTCGCGGATCGATACGAGCCAGGGTCCGGTGAATCGCGGCACGGTCGCCGTGGGATTCGAGCGCGATGGCACCGCGGACCCTGTTCGGATCGTCCTCGCCGACTCGCGGGGCCACGTGGTGGCGATCGAAGTGCAGCCGCTCGAAGAAGCGGTGCGGGTGCACGATGTCGAGCGCTAGACCCCGCGTTCTCGCTTTCACACTGCTCGAGGTGCTGGCTGCGGTCGCCATCTTGGCGCTCGTCTACACCGTGCTGGCACGGGTCGGCATCCAGGGTTTCCGCGCGGAGGGAGGAGCGGACCGCCGCCTTCGCGCGTCGCTCATCGCCGATGACATGCTGGCCGAGGTCGAGGGGCAGCTTCAGATGGGGAGCGCCCCTGCACTCGGGGAGAAAGACGCAAAGCGCGACGAGTACCTGATTCACATGCGTGTCACGCCTGCGGAGATCGAGATCCCGCCTCCGTCTGACGCCGCTGCGCAGCGCCTGCAAGCGGCCGCCGCGAAGCGCCCGGCCGGGGCTTCCGCGCCCGGCGCCAAGCTCGGGTCCAATGGGACAACGCCCTCCTTCTTCCAACCGCAGGCCCCGGGCCAACCCCCCCCGGGCCGGCGCATCGAGCTGCGGGTTTCTTGGACCGAGGGCGTGACCGAGGCTGCGGTGATCCGCGAGACCTATGGGCTCGACCAAAGCGCCGCGCAGTCTCTTCTGCTCGCTCTCGACAGCGCAGCCCAGGCGGAGAAGCAGGCCGCGGCAGGCGGCGCCGTGGCACCGGGCACGGCGCCCCAGCCGGGCGCGCAACCGGGCGCTCAGCCCGGCGCTCCGACCTCGCCGCCCGGCGCCACTCCGGGCATGGGACTCACGCCGTGAGTGTGCCCCGCCCGCCGCTTCTCGCTGCCGGCTTCACCTTGCTCGAGGTGCTCGGCGTTATGCTCCTCACAGCGCTCGTGTTCACGGCCGCTGTCAACTTCTATCGCGAACTTTCCCGCAAGAGCATGCACGCCGTGGAGCTCACCCGCGACGTCCGCCTTGCGAGCGCAATCCTTGACCGCGTGGCGCGAGACCTCGAGGGGGCGGTCCTGGTCACGAAGCCCCAGGCCAAGGACCCTCTCGAGCATCCTTGGATCTTCCTCGCCGAGGCGCGGAACGAAGCTTCGGGCGCAGACCACGTCAAGTTCATGACCCGCAGCCATACCCCCCGCACCGGCTCTCAGCACGAGAGCGACTTCGAGGTGGTGGCGTACGTGCTGCGCCCGAACAAGGAGGGCGAGCTCGAGCTTTTGCGCTGGTCGTCCCCTCAGCTTCCAGACGGACTCGACCGCTCCTTTCCCAGGGATCCCACAGACGGAGCCCTGGTCCTGGCGCGCGGCGTCGAGCAGTTCGGCGTGCGGTTTCTCACGGAGACCGGGGAGTGGAAGAGCACCTGGGACTCCTCCACCGTCGTCGACTCGAGCAAGCTGCCCCTCGCGGCCGAGATCTCGGTCGCGCTCGTGGACGAGCCGCAGCCGGAGAACCTCGGAAAGGCACCGGCAGCGCCCTATGTGCGCCGTGTGCTGATGCCTTTGCGGCCGCTCGACCTCGAGAAGATGCTGCACCCCGAGAAGGAAGAGCAAGCAGCCAACAAAGGCGACCAGGACTCGAGCAAGGACGATTCCGGGAACAGCGGAATGACCGTCGGCCAGTGCCTGGCGCTCAACCCCGGCCTTGCGCTGCCGATTGATCCTTCCGCGCTCGCGTCCATCCAGGGCCAGAGCGTCGCGTCGGTAGCGAAAAGCGCGGGGATCGAGCTGCCGGGGAACTGCAAATGACGCGTCGCCCGCGAGATGAGCGAGGATTCATGCTGGTGGTGGCACTGGTCTTCGTGCTGTTGCTCACCGTCAGCATCGCTACGTTCCAGCGCCGCGCGATGCTCGACTCCATGATCGCGCACCATCGTGACGCCGCCGCCGAGGCGGTGGCCGCAGCGCGGGGTGGAGTCCGGCTTGGGATTACGCTCCTCCTCGAAGACCAAATCCAGGAGGCAATTAGCGGCTTCAAGAGCGAGACGCTGGACGATGTGTGGGCGCGGGCGAGCGGGATCGACCTGCCTGCCCAAGATGGCGTCGAACTCCGCCTCAAGATCGAAGACGCGGGAGCGCGTCTTAACTTGAATGCCCTTCTCGACAAGGGGCATCCGCGAAAGTATTCGGAGTTGTTCCTGACCAATGTCCTCGACCAGGTGATCCAAGACATCCCAAGCCGCGCCAATGCCCGTTCGTACGATACCGGCAAGCTCGCCCGCAATCTGCTCGACTACATCTCCGAGGACGAGGTGGCAATCGGAGGCGGCATCAAGGACCAGCCCTACCAGCGCCGCACTCCGCCCGGGCACGCCGCGAGCCGACCGCTGCTGTCCGTGGACGAGCTCCGTCTCGTGGAGGGTTTCGACGGTGAACTCGTCGAAGCGCTCCGGCCCTACGTGACCGTCTACCCCTACGCCCGAGCCGACGGAATCAATCCCAACACCGCGCCGCCTCACGTGCTGGCGCTCCTCTTCCACGGTATCGGCGAGAGCTTTCGCCTCGCGACCGAAGACGAGGTGAAATCCGTTCTCAAGGCGCGAGACCAAGGGGATGTGCTATGCGCCGACAGCGCAAAGACGCCGGGCTGCCGGAGCATCGGGGAGCTCCTGCCCGGCGAGATCTTTCCGCCGCCGACGTTCGCATCGAACGTGTTCACGATTCGGGCGGAGGCGAAGGCGGGCGAGGTGCGGCGCACGATCGAGGCCGTCGTGGATCGCTCCAAGCCCTCGCAGCCCCAGCTTCTTGCCTGGCGGGTGGAGTGAAGGCATAAGGCCGCTTGCGCCCGAGGGGGGCGGGAAGTGAGGTTTCTCTCATGGCTGTGATGATGCGCCGCATCCTCGGGCTTGACCTTGGGAGCCACACCATCAAGGCGGTCGAGCTGCGTCAGACTCTCCGGGGCGTCGAGGTCGGACAGCTGCGGTCGCTGACCGTGCATGAGGCAACCGCGGAGGATGCGGAGTCACCGCCTCTTGCCCAGCAGCTCCAAAGGTTCGCCGCCCTCTACCACCTTCCTGCGGAGTACGTGGTAGCGGCCCTCCCGGGGGATCGGGTTACGACTCGCCGCCTCGCCCTGCCCTTTCACGAGCGGCGCCGCCTTGCCCAGGCCATCCCCTTCGAACTGGAAAGCGAGATGCCCTTCGCACTCGAGGACGTGGTGGTGGACTGGGACGTGATCCGGAGCGACGGGTCGCGCTCCGAAGTGCTCGCGCTCGCGGCGCCCCGGGCCGAGGTCGGCCGCCAACTGGAGACGCTGCGCGAAGCGGGCCTTGAACCCCGCACGCTCGAGGTCGAGGGGATTGTGCTCGCGAATCTGACCGCGCTGTTCCCCCAGCCGGGGACCAAGCTCTACGTGGATATCGGCCATCGAAAAACGACGTTGACCCTTTGTGCGGAGGGGAAGCCCCTCGCCATGCGAACCGTTCCCATCGCGGGTCGCGCCTTGACGCAGGCCGTGGCGCAGGAACGCGGACTTGTCTGGAACGAAGCCGAGGGCGTGAAGTGTGACGAAGGCATCCAGTCCTCCGCTGCCGCACATTTCGTGATTGACCGCCTCGGCCGCGAAATCGTTCGGACTCTCGGCGGCTTCGAGAGCTACCTCGCGGGCCAGGCGCCGCTTGAGCAGCTGACGCTCCTCGGCGGGAGCGCTCGTCTCCATCGGATGGACGAGCTGCTTGCCGAACGGGTGGGCCTGCCAGTCGTACGCATGACGTTCCCGCGCGGCGAGGTTGGATCCGCCCTGGTGGCCGGCGGCGACCCGCTGCTCTTCTCCAATGCCCTCGCGCTCGCACTTCGCGGCACCCTGCGCGCGAATACGCGGATGAACTTGCGACGCGAGGAGTTCGCGTACCGCGTCGACCTGCGGCAGATCGGCCGCGAGCTCACCTTGACCGCACGCCTGGCGGCGCTGGCGCTCCTGCTCGGCGCCATCGTCCTCGGCACCTCGATCGGGATCCAGTCTCGGAAGGCGGACGCCCTCGAGCGCGAGCTGCGCGCCCTCTATGCCCAAGCGTTCCCGGGCCAGAGCGCGCCCGCCGACGTCGGCACGGCCATGCGAGAGGCCGTTCGCTCCGCACACGAGCGCGCCGACGCGCTCGGCGTCTACCGAGGCAATCTCTCGGCCCTTGACCTGCTCTCCGAGATCTCCGCGCGCGTTCCACAGGACCTCGAGGTCGTCTTTGAAGAGCTCAGCATCGACCGCCAGGTGGTGCACATCCGCGGCTACTCGAAGAGCTTCGAAGGGGTGGATCGACTGCGAACGGAGCTCGCGAAGTTCGAGCCCTTCTCGCAGATCCAAGTGAGTGAGATCCAAAGCGATGAGAAGCACGGTGGCAAGAGCTTTAGTGTCACGATCAGCATGGCACAAAAGGGGGAAGCGGGATGAGCGAACTGCTGGCCCGCGTGCGCGACTTCATTGCCAACCTTTCGGCGCGAGAGCGCCTTCTTTTGGGCGGTGTGGCGGGGCTGCTCGGCCTGCTTCTTGTCTATGGCATCTTGGTGAGGCCGGTGCTTACGATGCGCGGGCGCTCCGCCGCGCGTGTGGCGGCCGCGGAGCAAGACCTCGCCGCGATGGCGCGGCTGCGGGCCGAGTATGACGAAGTCAATGGTCGCCTCGCAGCCGTCGAGCAACGCATCGCACAGGGGCCTTCGGGCAATATCTTCACGACGCTCGAGTCCCTCGCGAAGCAGTCGGCGATCACCGTGGATTCGATGGAGCCGCAGGCCGCGCAAGCGGGCACGCGCTACCGCGAGACGAAGGTGCAGGTCGTGCTGAAGGGAGTCACGCTTGCCCAAATGGTGAGCTACCTGCAGGGGATTGAGTCCGCTCCGCAGCTGCTCTCGATCAAGAGCCTGCGTGTGCGCACGCGGGCCGACAAGCCCGACCTCCTCGACGTCACGTTTACCGTGTCGTCCTTCGAGCCCGCGTGATGCCGCTGGCGGTCAAACCCGCGGCCGATGCCGGACCGCTCGAGCTCCCGCGCTGGGTGCGAACGCGGGCCATTCCCCTCGGCGCCGCCTTGCTCACCCTTCTGTTCGTGGTGGCCGGTTTCCCCTTCGACCGCCTCGCCCCGTCCCTCGCCGCGCGCGTGTCCCAGGGGCTCGGTGCGCAGGTGTCCATCGCGAGCGTAGGCCCGAGCCTCTCGCTGCTCGGCCCCGGGGTGCGCGCCAGCGGCGTTTCCGTGGCCTGGCCCGACGGGAGCCAGCTCAGGCTCGACAGCCTGCGTGTGCGACCCGCGTGGTCCTTCGCCTGGCTGCGCGGCCGGCCGGCGCTGGCGCTCCGCCTGGCCGCTCCGCTCGGTCAGCTCAACGGCACCCTGACGCTCGGCTCGGAGTCCGGTTTCGACGGCGCACTCCACGAGTTTGAACTCGCGAAGCTTCCGCTTCAGAGCCTCGTCCCGGGCGCATCGATCGATGGCAAGGCCAGCGGCGATCTCGACATCACGACCACGCCGGGCGGCGCCCGCGGATCGTTCCACGTCGAAGCTCGGGACGGCTCGCTCGGGCTGCCGAACCTCCCGTTCGCGCTACCCTACACGATGTTGCGTACAGACGTCCGACTCACGGATGCAGCGCTTGCGGAGATCTCTTCCCTCGAGCTCGACGGCCCGCTGCTCTCCCTGCGGGCGAGCGGCAGCATCGGGCGCGCAGCGCTTTTGCTCGCGGCACCCCTCAATCTGAGCGTGCGGATCCAGGCGAAGGACAGCTCGGTCGGGCCTCTTCTCGCAGCGGCCGGCCTGCGCATGGCCGCCGATGGAAGCGCCGACCTGCGCATTACCGGCACGGCCGGGCAGCCGCTCCTGCGTTGAGCCATGGCGAAGACCGAGTCCCTGCAGTCGCTCCAGAAGGTCTTCAAGACACTTGCGGACCCGACCCGGGTTCGGATCCTGGCCCTGCTGGAGCGGGAGGAGTTGGCGGTCCAGGACCTCATGCAGGTCCTCGGCATGGCCCAATCCCGCGTCTCCCGGCACCTCGCGATCTTGCGGGGCGCCGGTCTTTTGCGCGGGCGCCGAGACGGCACGTTCGTGTACTACCGCTTTGTCACGCCCGAAGGCGGCGTGTGGCGCGAGAGCTGGGAGCTCGCAAAGCACAGCCTCGCGGTCGCCGAACCAGCGGCCGCAGACAAGCCAAAGGATGCCACGCTCGCACGCGACGCGGCCGCGTTGGCGCGCGTTCTCGAGGCCCGCTCCGCACGTTCACGGGCGTTCTTCGACGCCGTAGGACCGGAGTGGGACGCACTGCGCAAGGTCTTCAACGACGAGGCGCTGCGCGCCCGAGCCGTGGCGCGTCTTGTGCCGCCGGGTCTTCGTGTCGCGGACATCGGGACGGGGACCGGCATCCTCGCCCTTGAACTCGCTCAGCTCGGGCTGCGGGTCGTCGCGGTCGACAACTCGCCGCGGATGCTCGAGGCGGCGCGCGCCAAGCTCACCGCGGCCGCGGTGCGCGGCGTGGAGCTCCGGCGAGGTGAGGCAAGCGCGCTTCCGTTGGCGGATGCAGAGATGGACGCGGCGCTCGCGCACATGGTGCTGCAGTACCTGCCGTCGCCCGGCGACGCGATCCGGGAGATGGCGCGTAGCGTGCGCCCAGGCGGCGTGGTCGTCATCGTCGACTTCGTGCGCCACGACCGTGAATGGATGCGGGCGGAGCTCGGCGTTACCTGGCTAGGCTTCGCCGAGGCCGAGGTCCGCGGCTGGTTCGAGGCGTCTGGGCTGACGGAGTTCCGCATCGAGACCCTCTCTCCCCTCTCCGCTGGCCGAGACCTGCCTGCGAGCTTCATCGCATCCGGGCGGCGTCCCGCAGACGCGGGCGGCTTGTAGCCCGCCGCTTCACGCACGCATCAAAAAAGAGCGAGCGCGGGTGAGGGTGGCTTCGCGAGCGGCTGCATGCGGCCGGCTCCCGTACCTTCCTGTCATGTGGCGCTTCCGGGCTGTTCTCTTCGACGCTGCCGGAACGCTGATCCGCCTGCGCGAGCCGGTGGGGGAGACCTATCGTCGACTCGCGATTGCCTACGGGGTAACGCTGCCTGCTTCACGAATCGAGGAGGCGTTCCGCCGTGTGCTGCGCCAGGCACCTCCCATGGTATGGCCTGACGCGCCGCCAGCGCAGGTCGCGGAGCTCGAGCGGCGGTGGTGGCGAATAGTTGTCCGGGGCTCCTTCCGTGCGGCGGATGCCAGCGCGCGCTTTACGGATTTCGAGGGCTACTTCGGAACGCTCTTCGAATACTTCGCACGCCCCGAGGCGTGGGATCCCGCACCTGGCGCGATGGAGACCCTGTGCGCACTCCGCGCCCGCGGGTCTCGCACGGGAGTCGTGTCGAACTTCGACCACAGACTCGCGGGCCTTCTCGAGGGTCTTGGACTCGCCCCTCAGATTGAGGTTGTGATTCGCCCCGCCGACGCACACGCCGCGAAACCCGACCCGCGGATCTTTGACTGCGCCCTTCGACTCCTTGGGGTGAGTGCGGACGAAGCGATCTACGTCGGTGATGACGCGGAGCACGATGTGGCGGGGGCACAGGCCGCAGGCCTCACCGCGATCGACGCCTCGTCGCTTGCTACCCTTGCCGAGCTCGGTCCGAGGATTTGCACCCTCTCAAAGGAGAAAACGGCTTGAACGACACGCTCACTGCTGCCCCGGCGTCTTTTTTCCGCGACCGCTTCGGACTCGACGACGGATGCCTCACCGCCACCCTTGGCACAGCTCTCGAGCGCCGGGTGGACCACGCAGATCTCTTTTTCGAGTACACGACCGAGGACTCGGTCGCCCTCGAGGAGGGGATGGTCAAGACGGGCGACCGGAGGTTGTCCCAAGGCGTGGGCGTACGCGTCCAAGCGGGGGAGCGCCAGGGATACGCGCACTCCGACGAGATCACCGTCGAGAGCCTGCGGATCGCGGCCAGCACCGCCCGCGCGATCTCCGAGGGGCCTGGGGCGCAGCATGC
>DATGZK010000041.1:0-23032 GCA_035489755.1 Myxococcota bacterium | reverse complement strand
CAATGTGGATGGCTACACCGACAGCATCGGCACCAAGGAGTACAACCAGAAGCTGTCCGAACGCCGCGCGGCGTCGGTGGCCGACTACCTTGGCAAGGCGGGAGTCGACAGATCTCACCTCACGCCGAGAGGCTTCGGATTAACGAATCCGGTCGATACCAACAAGACCAAGGAAGGGCGGGCGAAAAACCGACGGGTCGAGCTCTTGGTCGGCGAATAGCTCTTTCCGGGCAGCGGGGGAGGCTCTATCGCAGCCCCGCCGCCTGCAGGTGAGCCACCTCGTTGAATCGGATGAGAGACCACACGGCGCCGTGTTGGCCGAGCGGACGTGCCTGCACCACGGTGTAGGCGGCCAGCTCGCTCTCGAAGCGGATCCACTCCCAGGGCAGGGGTGCCACATCGAGCAGATGGGTGAGCAGTACCGCGTTGGTTCCGCCGTGGGCGACCACCGCGAGCGAGAGCTGTCGCTGAGGGAGCTGCCAGACGGTGAACTCGCCCTTGCGCTCCGGGTACATTGCGTGACGCGCCAGAATTTCGCCGATCCCCCGCGTCACACGGGCGTGGAAGGCGTGGAAGCTCTCTCCTCTCGGCCACCCCTCCCAGTGGCGGTCGAGCGGGCGGCGCATCGCTTCCATGAAGAAGTGATCCACCTCGGGCTGACTCATGCGGGGGGTCTGGATCCCGATCTCCGCGAGCGCATCGAGGGTCACGGGCACAATGCCGCAGGCCTTGGCCACCGGGTCCGCCGTTTCTTGGGCGCGCCTTAGCGGGCTTACATAGATTGCGTCGAGGCGCTGGTCCCCGAGGATGCTCGCTGCCGCTTCCGCCTGCGCGCGGCCCCGCGCGGTCAGACCCGCATCGTCGACGGACAGCCCCCCGGCAGGAAACCAGTCGGGTTCGCCGTGGCGCAAGAGAATGATCCGCACGGGGGCTTCATCGCGCAGCCGGGCCTCGCGCCGCGCCTGAGCCCCCGGCGAAGGCACAGAAGGGGTGATCGGGGAAGCCTCGCCCGACGGGCTCGCCGTCACGGGTAGAGCCCCAAGGCGCAGCCGTCCTTGCGGCGGTCGCTCGCTCCCACGAGCACGCCATCGGCCTCTCGCGCGATTGCCTGCCCACCGCCAAAGCGGTCGACCATAAGATCCCCGCGTGGCGGGACGGTGTGGCCGCGGGCGCCGAGCGCATCCCCGAGGCGCCCGCCTTCTCGGACGAGCGCCTCGGGCTCTTCGATGGCGACCTCGGTTCCACCGAGATAGCGGAAGCGCGGGCGGTCGATCGCCTCCTGCGGGTTAAGACCGTGGTCGACCACGTTTGCGACGAAGGCGAGATGGGCCTGCGGCTGAATGTCTCCCCCCATGATCCCGAAGGCCATCCACGGCGCGGGCCCACCGGCTCCCTCCCGCAGCAGCATCCCCGGAATGATGGTGTGGAACGGCCGCTTACCCGGCGCCAGGCAGTTGGGGTGTGCGGGATCGAGCCGGAAGCTCGAGCCTCGGCTTTGCAGCAGAACGCCCGTGCCGGCACACGCGATGCCGGATCCAAAGCCTGCAAATAGGCTTTGAATGAACGACACCAGGTTCCCGTGCCCATCCGCCGTACACAGGTACGTGGTGTCGCTCGCTCCGAGGCCCGCGCTGGCACCGGATTGCGCGCGCTCGCCGATATGCGCGGCCCGCTTCCGGGCGTAGCCCTTGTCGAGGAGCGCCGTCGTCGGCACCTCGACCTGGTCTGGATCGCCGATGTACGCGTCGCGGTCCGCGAACGCGAGCTTTACGGCCTCGATTCGGCGATGCCAATCGAGGGCGCTTTCGGCCGGGGCCTGGGCCGGGTCGAAGGACTCGAGGATGTTGAGGGCCAAGAGCGCGGCGAGACCCTGACCGTTCGGCGGGAGCTCAGCCACCGTGATGCCGCGATACGTGGTGCGGACCGGCTCGACAAAGGTCGAGCGGTGGTCGGCAAGGTCGGCATGCGCGAGAAGGCCCCCTTCGGCGTTCGAAGTCGCCACGATGGTATCCGCGATCTCCCCTTCGTAGAAGACTTTCGCACCTCCTTTGGCAACGCTCCTCAGTGTCGATGCGAGGAAAGGGTTCCGGAAGCGCTCGCCCTGGCGCGGCGCCCGGCCGCCCGGCGCAAAGGCCGCGCGCGCAGCGTCGTTGCGCAGCGCCCCGCCGCGCTGGAGCAGGTCCCAGTAATGGGAAACGAGCTCGGTCACCACGAAGCCTTCCTCCGCGGCGACGATGGCGGGTTCGAGAAGGTCGCTCAGCGGGAACTGGCCGTAGCGCTCGGAGAGCGTCTCCCACGCGTGCACGGCGCCAGGCACCGTCGCGGAAAAGATCCCCGTTGCGGGAACCGCGCTCAGCCCGCGCGCGCGAAAGGCCTCCACGGTTGCCGCCGCGGGCGCGCGCCCGCTCCCGTTAAGCCCAACCAGGCGACCCTCTTGCGCCGACCAGAGCAGCGCAAATCCGTCGCCCCCAAGCCCGGTCTGCATCGGCTCGACCACACAGAGCACAGCCGCCGCCGCGATCGCGGCGTCGATCGCATTGCCGCCGCGACGCAGCATCTCGATCCCCGCGGCGGCGGCCTGGGGGACGCTTGCGCACACCATGCCGCGCCGTGCAAGGACGCACGACCGCTCGCTCCGCAGGCGGCAGGCGAGGTGCTTGCGCAGGCTCGGGAACATGAAACGGATGCTAGCCGGCGCGGGGCGGTGATGGCGGTGCACCCAGCGGCGGCGAGCGGCGACTCACCGTGAAGTTGGCGCCCGCACGCGACGCCGCTGGGCCTCAAAAGGGGCTGGATCAAGCGGCGCCTCCGCCCGGCCGATCGGGAAGCCACGAGGGGAGTGCATGGCCGACGTTGTGTCTGCCCGGCGCGGCCCGGCCCCTGCGGCGCCCGCGGGGGACGCCAAGCCGGAGGATTTCTCTGCGGGTCACCTGCGGCCTGACGCGGTCGTCGGGGGGCTGGTCGAAGGTCCCCGGGATCAGGTCCGTGTCCCCTCGCGCTACCGCGTACACCTACTGCCCGACGCCAAGCCGACCGAGCGGGGAATCGTCTATCGGCGGGGAGAGGACCGTTTCTTGCTGGCGTGGTCACGGGTCGAGCACGCGCTCGGGGCCGAGGTGGGCGAGCCCGAGGGCGTTCGCACGATCGTCTTCGACCTGGCTCTCGAAGTGAGTGGGGCGGAGTGCGTGGTCTGCCGCCTGGATGCAGAGCCCGGCGACGAGGCAGTTGCCGTCGCGCGGGCGATCCAGCTCGGGATCGGGCGGGAGCGCTGCTCGGCCTCGCTGCGCGCCCTGGCGGCGGAGGGTCTCCCGACGCGCTGCTACTCGGACCTTGAGACCCTCTCGGAAGCGAATCTCGAGATGCTCCGCTTCCGATTCTAGTTCGATTCTAGTCCGTCCCTGCGCGGGGTTCGCCCCGCTTCGCTTCGCAAGCGTCCCGCCGCTAGGCTCGCGCTTCGTGGGTGGACGCATCGAAGTCAGCAGAGAAGGCGCTCTCGGCTGGATCGTGTTCGATCACCCCGAGCGGAGAAACGCGATCTCCGAGCAGATGTGGCGCGCTCTGCCGCAAGCCGCGACCGAGCTCGCGGCAGACCCGGCCGTGCGTGTGGTCGTGCTGCGGGGTGCAGGGGAGGTCGCCTTCGTTTCCGGTGCCGACATCTCCGAGTTTGAGCGCATCCGCACCGGGGGAGCCGCGACAGGCGATTATGACGCGCTGACCGACACTGCCTTCTCCGCTTTGCTGGCCATAAAGAAGCCGGTGATTGCTCTGATCCATGGCTTCTGCGTCGGCGGCGGCCTCGCCCTCGCGCTCAGCACGGATCTGCGCTTTGCGAGCGAGGATGCGCGCTTCGCGATTCCGGCGGCGCGCCTCGGCCTCGGCTACGGCGAGGCGGGGATCCGCGCCCTCGTGAATCTCGTGGGCCCTTCGGCTGCGAAGGAGATCCTGTTCTCGGCGCGCCTCTTCGACGCGCCGGAGGCGCTGCGCATGGGCCTTTTGAACGGGGTCTTTCCGAAGGCTTCGCTCGATCAGGCCGTGCGAAGCGCAGCGCAAGCCATCGCGGACAACGCGCCCCTTACGCTCGTCGCCGTCAAGCGCGTGGTCGGCGAACTCGGGCGCGACGAGGCGCTGCGCGATCGGGCGGGCTCGGCTGCGGCGATCCGCGCGTGTTTTGAAAGTGAAGACTATCGAGAAGGAGTCCGCGCCTTTCTCGAGAAGCGGCGGCCGCGGTTCCAAGGGCGCTAGAGGCTTCGGGCGAGCGTGGGTCACCCCTGGGGCCTGCGCTATCCAAACGGCGCCCGGACCGGGTGGGTCGGCTGCGCGAGGACGCTGCTCGACAACGGCGTTAAGTTTGTCCTTCTCTCCCACAACACGAAGATGGGCGCTGCCAAGGGCGCGATCTCGTGGCGGAGCACCTCCTCCACCAAGGCTTGGTATGAGCGGAAAAGCGGCTGCGAGCTGCGCACTGCGGTGGGGGTGCCTCGCCCCGGAATGCTCGAGTCGGGCGGCATCACACAACTTTTCCGTGATCGCCTATTGACTTGGCGCCCTTCCCAAGGAATCTATGGGCCACCGAAACCGCTTTTGGCGCGCCAGACCCTGCCGGCGCGCGGTCGAACGGGCGGGCGTGCCGTCCGGGGTCATACGCTTTTGCAGGATAGGAGGTCCGAGGGGACCACATGAGACAGCGATCGTTCATTCGAATCGCGATCCTCCCGATCGCGGCCGCTTCCCTCGTTACGGGGATGGCGTGCTCCAAGAAGCCGACGGAGACGCCGCCTGCGACAAACTCGCGCGACTTCAACGAAGGCCGCTCCACGGCACCAGAGACCCTCGGACCGCAGCGCAGCCCCGATCTCAAGACGATCTACTTTGATTTCGACCGCTCTGACATTCGCTCGGATCAGCAGTCCGTCCTCCGGGGCAACGCCGAAGCCATTCAGAAGCACACGGATTGGAAGCTGATCACGATCGAGGGTAACTGTGATGAGCGCGGAACCGAGGAATACAACCTCGCGCTCGGCGATCGTCGCGCGACCTCGGGCAAGTCCTATCTCGAGAACCTTGGCATCTCCGGGACCAAGCTCACGACGGTGAGCCTCGGCGCGAGCCAGCCTGCGGTGGCCGGCCACGATGAGGCCGCGTGGGCGAAGAATCGGCGAGACGAGTTCCTGTACTCGAAATAGCGCCATCAGCGAGGGGTGGGCGGCTCGGTGCCCGCCCCTCGCGTCTCGCGCGGTTGACCCTTTCGAGAGCCGGGTGATACCGTGGTTGGAATCCATCGCCTGAGGTTCCATCCATGCCTGTTCATGGCGGAAAGCTGGCTGCGCGAGCCCTCAAGCAGGCCGGCGTCGAGTGCATCTTCACACTCTCCGGCGGCCACATCATGCCGATCTACGACGGCTGCCTGGATGAGGGCATCAAGATCATCGACGTGCGCCACGAGCAGGCCGCAGTGCATGCCGCCGATGCCTGGGCACGCTGCAACCCCGGCAAGATCGGTGTCGCTGCGATCACGGCCGGCCCTGGCGTTACCGACGGTGTGACCGGCGTCGCGAACGCCTGGCGCGCCAACTCTCCGATTCTTGTCTTCGGCGGCCAGGGCCCGTTTTCGAATCTCCGGCGCGGCTCGCTCCAGGAAATGGATCACGTCGGCGTCATGAAGCCGATCACGAAATGGGCGGACGCCTGCTACGACACCAAGCGAATTCCCGAATACATCGAGCTTGCCATCCGTCACGCCGTGTCCGGGATCCCTGGTCCCGCGTTTCTCGAGATACCGATGGATGTGTTCATGGGCCAAACCGAATGGGAACAGGCACCCATACCGCGCATCCGGACGGCGCCCCCACGCCTTTCCCCCGACCGCGCCGAGGTGCGGTCGGCGATCGAACTGCTGAGAACGAGCCGCAAGCCGATGCTGATGGCTGGCACCAGCGTCAAGTGGTCGCTCGCGAGCGCCGCGATGAACGCGTTCCTCGATGAGACCCATATGCCCGCCTACACCAACGGCATGGGTCGGGGGACGATCCCGCCGACTTCGCCGCAGTATCTGAATCGCTCCCGGCGGGAGGCGATGAAGCAGATCGACCTCATTATCCTCGCTGGCTCGCTGCTCGACTTCCGTCTCGCCTTTGGCAAGACGATTCCTTCCAGCGCCAAGATCATCCAGCTCGACATGGACGCGACGCTCATCGGCACGAACCGCGGAGCCGACGTTGGCCTCGTCGGCAATCTCGGCTGCACCTTCGAGCTCCTGCTGGAGGAGATGAAGAACTCTGGGACGCACCTTGATTTCTCGGGATGGCGCGACGAGCTGCGCAAGATCGAGGTGGCCGCAGAGCAGAAGGTCGAGGCGGCGCTCTCGAGCGACGAGGTGCCGGTCGACCCGCAGCGCCTGTGCAGGGAGATCCGCGATTGGCTCGCGACCCTCGGCGACACGGTCGTGATCGGCGACGGGGGAGACATCGTCGCCACGGCGGCGAAGATCATTCCCGTACCGCGAGAGGGTGCCTGGATGGACCCGGGTCCGCTGGGGACCTTGGGTGTGGGCATGCCGTTCGCCCTTGCTGCACAGCTTGCCCATCCTGCCAAGCGCGTGGTGATCGTCTACGGCGACGGTTCCTTTGGCCTAAATGGCTTCGAGTACGACACGGCCGTCCGGTTCAACCTGCCGATCATCGGCGTCGTGGGCAACGACGCCGCGTGGGGCCAAATGATGCGCCCGCAAGGTGCGATCTATGGCTGGAATCGTTTGACCGGTACGCTCCTTAACTACACCCGCTACGACAAGGTGGTCGAAGCCCTGGGCGGGCACGGGGAGTACTGCACGCGTCCCGAGCAGATCCGTCCCGCCCTTGAGCGCGCCGCGGCCTCGGGCAAGCCGGCGTGTGTGAACGTCGTGATCCGGCAAGACCGCGAGTACAAGGGTGGCGTCTACGTATGAGGTGCCGCAGCCCGCACGGTTCGAACCCCGGGCGGAAGAAGGCGCCCGGCGGCTGGGATGAGGGCGGCCCCCACGTCTAGCCAGGGCCTCGCGGCGGGCGAGCCCTTCTCGCCGCTTTCGGTTCTCTCCTGCGATCCCGAAACGCTCGGGCTCGATGCCGGGGTGCTCGGCAGTCTTGCCGCGCGGGTCGGTGCGTTCGCCGTGCTCGATCTCGAGACGACGGGCCTTGCCAGCGAGCCTTCGGCGGAGCTCCTCGAGGTGGGCGCTGTCCTCGTCGACCCGGGCGCGCGCGAGGTCCGCACGCTTCACACACTGGTGCGTCCGGAAGGCGGGGTTCCCCGGGCAATCCAGCGCCTCACCGGAATCACGGACGGCGACGTCGCAAGCGCGCCCGGGCGCGCGGCGGTGGCCCGACCTCTCGCCAGCTTGCTCGCAGGCCGGGTCCTGATCGCCCACAACGCAGACTTTGAGCGCTTCTTCCTCGGCCGGGACGTCGCCCCCGAGCTTGCTGAGCAGCGCTTTCTAGATACGCAGGATCTGCTCGCGGTCTCCCACCCCGACGCGCCCGATCTGCGCCTTGAGTCCTTTGCGCGGCTTCTGCTTGGACACGAGGAAGAGCACCGTGCGCTGGCAGACGCCCTCGATACGGCGCGCGTCCTCTCGCGGATCGGCCTCGCGGCGCGGCGCGGCGAGGCGCGCTACGACGCGGCGCGTGAATCGCTCGATCGCTACGCCCCCGACTCTCCTTGGCTCGTACTGCTCGCGAACGCCAAGGCAGAGCAGCCCGTACAAGAGGCGCCCAGCGCCGTTGAAATCGGGGAGAGCCGCGAGGCGCCTGTGCCCTTCGACGAGGACGCCATCGCGGCGGCGCTCGCCGACCGTGCGCGTGGCCAGAGACACTTTCCTGGGTACCGCGTCCGGGAAGCACAGATCGACCTGGCACGACGCTTCGCGCGGAGCCTCGCCACCCGCGGCGTGCTCCTGCTTGAGGGCGGAACCGGCGTGGGCAAGTCGCTCGCCTACCTCGCCGCGGCAATCCCCTTTGCGATGGCTCGTGCGGCGACGGGGCTGCGCACTCCGGTCGTGGTTTCGACCTGGACGAAGCTTCTCCAAGACCAGCTTCTTGGAAAGGACATCGCAGCCGCCGGGCGCATGCTCGGCCATCCCGGGCTGCGCGCGGTGTCGATCAAAGGCCGAGCCAACTATGCCTGTGCGCGGCGCCTTTCCCAGACCCTCGAAGAAGGCCTCGAGCCCAGGATCTTTCCTGAGGACCGCATGGCCTATGCCGTGCTCTTGGCGTGTGCGCGAACGCGCGCCCATGGAGAGATCGGATCGCTGCCGGCGGCGCTCCGGCGCCGCTACCCAGCGCTCCATGGCCTGCTCCATCAGTCGGTGGCTGCCCGCGCGGAGCAGTGCTCGCGCGAGCAGTGCTCCGCATACAGCGCGACGTGTCCTTTCGCGCGACGGCGCGCGGCACTCGCCGACGCACACCTCATCGTGGCGAACCATGACCTTCTCTTGCGCTGGCCGCCCGACTACCCGTCGTTTTCCCACGCCATCGTGGACGAGGTGCACGAACTGTCGGGGGTCGCCGACGAAGTGTACGCGACGGAAGTGAGTCCCGAGCAGGTGATCGACCGGCTGGACGAAGTGTTTGGGCGACCTATGGGCCTCGCGCGGGGCCAGGTAGGGCGTCGCTTGCGCAGCGCCGGGAGGAGTGACGCCCTCGCGTGGCGACGGGGCCTGCAGCAGGACTTTACGGCCCTCGGTCGGACCCTGTGTGAAATGGCGAGCGAGTTCGGCGAGCTCGAGGTGCCCGAACGCCCGGGCGACGAGTTTCGGGACGCTGCGGTCCTCGCCGACGCGGCAGCGGGGCGGCTCGAGGACGCGGCCGCTGCGATCGAGAAGCTGGGCGATCGCGAGGAAGCGGATTCTGTTGGACTCGGGCGCACGGCGGCCGAGCTCCGGGGCGCAGGGGCGGCCCTTCGCGGGGCGCTTTCCGGTGGCCGGGCCGATGTCGTGGCTGCTTTCGAAGATCTTGGCTCTCCGCACGACCGCTGGCGGCTCGTCGTGCGCGCGGTGTCGCCCGCCGAACCCTTCCACCAGGGATTCCTTTCTAAGCTCGAGGTCTTTGCCGGAGTCTCGGCGAGCCTTTTCGTCGCAGGGGACGCCTTCGCTGCGCTCGGCGAACTCGAGCTTGAAGAACGTGCGGCGCGTCAGCTCGCGCGCGCGAGCGTCGCGAGCCCCTTTCCCTACACCGAGCACATGCGGGTGGCCGCGCTGGATGTGCGCGAGGGCGAGCTCGTCCAGGAGACGGCAGCGGTGCTCGAGCAGCTCTCGCGTCGCCTCGGCGGCCGCACCCTTGGCCTGTTCACGAGCCTGCGGCGGATGCGTGACGTGGGGGAGCTCTTGGCGGAGCGCCTGCGCGGTGACGGCATCGAGGTGCTGACGCCGCGGCGCGCCTTCGACGATCCCGGCGCGCTCGTCGAGCGCTTCCGGCGCGGCGGGGCGGTGCTGCTGGGTGCGCGAACGTTTTGGCAGGGACTCGATATCCCTGGTTCCGATCTGGAGGCCGTGGTGATCGAGAAGCTCCCCTTCGAGGTACCAACGGAGCTTCGCCGTCGCCGCGAGGCGCGTCTTCGGGCTGCAGGCATCGACCCCTTTGAGCGCTACACGCTCGGCAAGATGCTGCTCCACCTAAAGCAGATGGTGGGGCGCCTTATCCGGACCGAAGACGACCGTGGCCTTGTGGTGATTGTGGAGGGACGGCCCGAGCGGCGCTATTTCAAGCGACTTAGCGATGCGCTTCCGCCTGGCTCGAAGGTCGAGCTTGTGCGTCGCGACGAACTCGACGCACTGCTGCGCAGGATTGGGATCGGAGAAGTGCCGTGAATCGGCACGAGATCGAACGTGCTTCCACCACGTCAGGGCTACCGGTCGCTCCCACACTCGGTCCCACGCTCGAAGCCGCGTCCCTGAGGCCCCGGCCGCTCCTCGCCGACCGGCGGGTGGTCGTGGTCTCGCTGCTCGCGGTCGGCGTCGCCGTCCTCGCGAGCGCAACGGCCATCGGGCTCACAGCGCTGATCGCAGGGGTCACGAACCTCGCCTTCTACGGACGTCTCTCGATGCAGCCCGCGTCGCCCGCGGGCAACGCGCTCGGTGCGCTCGTGGTCGTGATCCCCGTCTTGGGCGGCCTCGTGGTGGGTCTTATGGCGCGCTTTGGTTCCGAGAAAATCCGCGGCCACGGCATCCCCGAGGCGATGGAGCAGGTGCTCCTCCACCAAAGTCGCGTTCCGCCGCGACTGACTTTCCTCAAACCCCTATCGGCCGCGATCGCGATCGGAACCGGCGGCCCCTTTGGCGCGGAAGGGCCAATCATCGCCACGGGCGGCGCCCTGGGTTCGCTCCTCGGCCAGCTGCTCCGCACCACATCCGTGGAACGCAAGACGCTGCTTGCCGCGGGTGCGGCAGCCGGCATGGCCGCGACCTTCGGGACCCCGCTCGCCGCGGTGCTGCTTGCGGTCGAGCTTTTGCTGTTCGAGCTGCGTCCGCGCACCCTCGTGCCGGTCGCTTTCGCGGCCGCCACCGCAATGGCGGTGCGGCTTGCCTACGTGGGCGCCGCGCCGTTTTTCCCGATGCCTGAGCTTGTGGCCCCGCGCGCCGTCGCGCTTGTGAGCTACGTCGTGATCGGTGCCCTTTCCGGAGGGGCTTCGGTTGTAGTCACGCGGCTCGTCTACGCGGTAGAGGATGGCTTTGCGCGCCTCCCACTGCATTGGATGTGGTGGCCTGCGCTCGGCGGCATTGTGGTGGGTTTCGTGGGCCTTATCGCACCCCGCACACTCGGCGTGGGCTACGACAACATCGGTGACCTTGTGTCCGGTCGGCTGGCAGTCGAGGCGGCGGTTGTCCTTTTTGGTTGGAAGCTCCTCTCCTGGACCGTTGCACTGGGGAGTGGGACTTCGGGCGGGACGCTCGCACCGCTCTTCACGATCGGGGGCGGCCTCGGTGCCGCGCTCGGCGCCGCAGCGGCGCACGCCTTCCCCGCCGCCGGCATCGATCCGCGCATCGCCGCTCTCGTCGGGATGGCCGCGCTCTTTGCCGGCGCCTCGCGTGCGGTGCTCACGTCGGTCGTCTTCGCCTTCGAGACGACGCTTGCACCCCTAGCGCTGCTCCCCCTGCTCGGCGGCTGCACCGCAGCCTTCTTGGTCTCCTGTCTTGCGATGAAAAATTCCATCATGACGGAGAAAATCGCCCGTCGAGGCGTTCGTGTACCGGCCGAGTACTCTGCGGACTACCTCGACCAGGTGCTCGTGCGCAACGCCGCGTCGAAGCCTGCAGTCACGGTTCAGGCGGACATGAGCTCGGCCGAGTTCGCGGCATGGCTCGAATCCGGCGCACCCGGTACGCAGCACCAAGGCTTCCCGGTCTGCGACGCCGCAGGCAGGCTCGTGGGAGTAATCACCCGGCGCGACCTCGCGCGCACTCGCGATCCGGCCGCGAAGATCGCAGCCCTCGCGACCATGCCGGCAGTTTCGATCTCCGAAGACGGCACGCTGCGTGAAGCGGCCGATCGGATGACGCTCGCGGGGGTTGGCCGGTTGCCCGTCGTGGCCCACGGCGACGCAGGACGGCCGATCGGGATCCTCACGCGCAGCGATCTCCTTTCGGCCCACCTGCGCCGCCTTGAGGAGACGCACGCGCTGCACCGCGGGCTCGATTTGTTTCGCAAGCCGCGGTCGGTCTAAGGAGCGGCTGCGGCTGCTGCTTGACAAAAAGTGACTCCCGGTCATGATTTCGCGCTCCGGGTGTGGGAGGGCGCATGGGCTTGCATTTGCACGGCGTCGGTCACTTTCATCCCGAGATCGAGATCACGAACCGCTTCCTCGAGGAGCTCGACATCGGAACCGACGATGCGTGGATCCAAAGCCGCGTCGGGATCCGTTCGCGTCGCACCGTCCTTCCCCTCGACTACATTCGCCAGACGCGAAACCGTGAGCCCCGCGCAGCGCTGGAAGCGGCCGTCTACGGCAACGCGGAGCTCGCACGGCGCGCCGCCGAGATGGCGCTGGCGCGCGCGGGGATCGATCGCGACGCAGTCGGGATGGTGATCGCGGGTACCTCCGCCGCCGACACGGCCGCGCCTGCGGAGGCCTGCAACGTTGCGAGCGCCCTCGGCCTTGAGGTGCCCGCGTTCGATGTGAACTCGGCGTGCACGAGCTTGTTCGCGCAGCTGCACCTGCTCTCGTGCATGCAGCCCGACCCCGTGCGCCGATTCGTGCTCCTGGTCGTGCCCGAGGGCCTGACGCGCACCGTCGACTACGCCGATCGCAGCGCGGCCGTGTTGTGGGGCGACGCTGCGGGCGCCGCGGTGGTGTCAACGGTCGAGCCCGGCCGCGCGCAAATTCTCTCTACCTCGCTCGCCTCGGACCCCGCAGGCTGCGACAAGGTCCGGGTACCCCGGCTCGGCCACTTCGAACAGAACGGGCGCGCCGTCCAGGCGTTTGCGATCCGCCGCAGTCTCCAGGTTTTGGACGGCCTGCGGCGTGCGCGCGGGCTCTCCGACTCCGATCGCCCGCTCCACTTCATCGGTCACCAGGCGAACCTGCGGATGCTCGAAGCCGTGTGCCGCGAAGGGCGAATTGCACCGGAATGTCATCACACGAACGTCACGGAATACGGGAACACGGGGGCCGCCAGTGTCGCCACGGTCCTGTCCATGCACTGGGAGAAATGGACGAGCGAACAAGACGTTGCGCTTGTGGGCGTGGGCGCAGGGCTGACCTGGGGAGGCTGCTTGGTTCGCTTCAAGGGCCCGGCGTGACGCCCGCGGTGGACGAGCCGCACGGCTTCCGGGATGCTCCGACCTGATGTTGCGGCTCGACCAGACCGACCGGCTGCGACTCGCGACGCAGCGCGTGGTCGGCCACCTGCTCGCGCCGCTGTGGATCTTCGGCGCCGCGGCGGTGCTGCGATGGGTCTGCGGCTATCGCATCGCGCGGATCTCCGAGGTCCGCGCCCGCTACCGGGCGTTTCGCGCCGGGAGTCGCTCGCCCCTGCTCCTTTGCGCGAACCACTTAACCCTCATCGATTCGGTGCTGATCGCTTGGGCGCTCGGCTCGCCCGCGTGGTACTTGCTGCGTTTCTCCGCCCTTCCATGGAACGTGCCCGAGCGGCGGAACTTTGCATCCTCGTGGTGGAGCCGTGCCCTGATCTACGTGCTGAAGTGTCTTCCCATCACCCGCGGCGGGGACCGGCGGGAGATCACAGGCGTGCTCTCCCGCGTTGCGTATTTGCTCGAGAGCGGTGAGGTGGTGCTGATCTTCCCGGAGGCGGGACGAAGTCGGAGCGGGCGGATCGACGTCGAGGCTGCAGCCTGGGGGGTGGGGCGCATTGTGGGGAGCATCCCCGGCTGCCAGGTGCTGTGCGTTTATCTGCGCGGGGAGCGCCAGTCCCAGTTCAGCGATCTGCCTGCCCGGGGCCAGCGCTTCCGCGTCGAACTTGCGCTTCTCGAGCCGAAGTCCGACCTCAAAGGATTGCGGCGTTCGATGGATCTTTCGCGCCAGATCGTGACCAAACTCGCGGAGATGGAACAAAGGTGGCTGGATGCGCAGACCTGACGCACGAGGGCCCGTCCGTCCGCGCGAGCTGCGCTGCATTGCAATCGCCAATCGTGGCGAGGCCGCGCTTCGCCTGATCCGGGCGGTGAAGGCGCTGCGCGCGGAGGAGGGCAGCGATCTGCGCAGCTTGGCCCTCTACACCGAGCTGGACCGGGGCGCCCCCTTCGTCCGCCATGCCGACGCCGCGCTTGCCCTCGGAGCGGCACCCTCTGCGGTTGCCGCCCATCTGGACCGCGAGCGTCTTGTGGCAGCCGCGCGCCGCGGTGGGGCGGATTCGGTTTGGCCCGGCTGGGGTTTCGTGGCCGAGGATCCCGAGTTCGCAGACGCTGTGGTGGCGGGGGGCATGGTCTTCCTCGGGCCCTCGGGCGATACCATGCGGCGGCTCGGCGACAAAATCGCTGCAAAGCGATTGGCCGAGAGCCTTGGCGTCCCGGTCGCGCCCTGGAGTGGCGAGGCCACGACGAGCATCGAATTCGCACACAAGCACGCCGAACGCATCGGCTATCCGCTCGTCATCAAGGCAGCGGCCGGCGGCGGGGGTCGAGGCATCCGCGCGGTGATGCGGCCAGAGGAGCTGGCTGCGGGCTTCCAGCGCGCAGCCGACGAGGCGCGCAGTGCCTTCGGGGATCCGCGGGTCTTTCTCGAGCAGCAGGTGACCGCGGCTCGACACGTCGAGGTGCAGATTGCGGTGGACGAGGCGGGGGCCGCGCTTGCTCTCGGCTGCCGAGACTGCTCCGTGCAGCGACGCCATCAGAAGCTGATCGAAGAAGCTCCCCCGCCCAGCCTTGCTCCTGCGCTGCTGCGTCGCCTCGAGGCGTCCGCCCTCGCGCTTGTGCGGGCAGTCGGGTACGTGGGCGTCGGGACCGTGGAGTTCCTGGTGAGCGGGGAGGATCTCTTCTTCCTAGAGGTAAACCCGCGTCTCCAGGTCGAACATGGCATCACCGAGGAAGTGACGGGACTCGATCTGGTTCGCCTCCAGATCCGCATCGCCCGCGGAGAAGCGCTGCCCTCCCAGGCACCGCTCTCGCGAGGTGTCGCCATCGAGGCGCGCCTTTGCGCGGAGGACCCGGCGGCAGGCTTTCGGCCCGCGCCGGGTCGCATTGTGCGCTTCGATGCACCGCTTGGCGCGCGGGTGCGTGTGGATTCCGGTGTCGTGGCGGGCTGCAGCGTACCGGAAGCGTTTGATTCGCTGATCGCCAAGGTGATCGCGAGCGGTGACACGCGCGAGGAGGCTCGCGCTCGACTCGTCGCGGCGCTGCGCGACTTCGAGGTCGTGATCGAGGGCGGGGCAACAAACCGCGGGTTTCTGATCGGGCTCCTCGAGTCCCCCGAGTTTCGAGCGGGCGGTATCGAAACGAACTGGCTCGACCGGCGTGCCCCGAACGAAGCCGCCTCTTTGGCGTTTGCCGCCGAGGCGCTCGTCGCTGCGGCCATCCTCGCCTACCAGCGGGAACGTCTCACCGCGCGTAGCAATTTTTACGCCGATACGACCCATGTCTCGCCCTCAAGAGTCCCTCTCTCGCGCGGCCAGCAAGTCGACTTGGTGCAAGGGGGGGAAAGCTATCGCCTTGCGGTTTTTGCCATCGGCGCGTGGCGCTACCGGGTGCAGCAGAACGGCACCACCGTCGCAGCGACGATGCGCGAAGAGGGCTCGCACGCAGCTCGGCTGGAAATGGGCGGCCGCTCCCTGCGCGTGCTGCACGATGTTCGTGAGACCGGACTGCGCGTTGAGATCGAGGGCTGCGCCCACGAGTTCGGAGGGCACAGCGCGGGGCAGGTGCGCGCAGGCTCACCGGCCATGGTGGTCGCGATTCACACCGTTCCAGGAGACCGCGTCGATGCCGGCGAGGCGCTGGGCGTGCTGGAGGCGATGAAGACCGAGATCGGCATTCTCGCGCCGGTGGCGGGCGTCGTGCGGGAAGTGCGCGTGCAGCGCGGTCAACAGGTCGCAGCGGGCGACGTGCTTCTGGTGATCGACCCTGGCTCGCGACCTTCGGCGGCGCGTGGGGGGCGCGAGCGCATCCAGCTCCCGAACGAGCCGGATCCGCTCGATGCGCTGTTTGTTCCGGCGCAAGGCGAGGGCGAGCGTCGCTTGCCAGATCTGCGCGCGGCACAGGCGGCTCCGCCCGAGCAGCGGCGGGCGGCAATCGCCGCGGCGCGGGAGGAGATTCGTCGGGTTCTTCTCGGGTATGACGCTGACCCCGAGCGCGGGGAGAAGCTCGCCGCCTTTCTCGAGGCGCCCCTTCCGACGGAGATCTCCACCGCCTTCCGGGCCGAGCTGGCAGAGTTGCGTCACGAGCTCACGCTCTTCGCCGACATTGAGCGGCTTTTCATCCGAACGCCCCAGGTGCGCGAATCGGGCGAAACCGAGCCCTCGAACCTTGCACGCTTGCGCATGTACGTGCGGCGCCTCCACGCCGAGGGCGCGGGCATCGACCCAGCGTTCCTCTCGTTGATCCGCGCGGCGGTGGCGCACTACGGAGTGACTTCGCTTCTCCCCTCCGACGCGCTGGAGCGAGCGGTCTTGCGTCTGCTTGCCACGCAGCACACCGGGGTGCTGCGCCGGCGGCTCGTGCTTGGGATCGTCCGCCGCGTGACGGGTCTCAAGAATGCGGGTCTTCCGCTTCGCGGAGAAACTCCGCTCGCCGACGCGCTGGCGAGAATCGCCGAGTTGCGGAGCCTTGTTTCCGACGCGCTGGCGGACGCGGCGCTCGAGGCCACGTACGTGATCTTTGAGACGCCTGAGGTCGCCGCCGACGGCGCCGACAGGGCGGCGGAGGAAGCTCGCAACGCTCTCGATCTCGCCCCTCAGCGCCAATGGGCCGCGCTCGACACTCAGCTGCGCAGGCTCTACGCGCCGCTCATCCCAGTTGCGCAAAAGCCCGTGCGCAGCGCGGGCCGGGAGGTGTTGCGGGCGCGCCTTGCGGACGGGCGCACGCTGCTTGCCGCAGCCGCCGCAGCGAGCGCGGATGAGGTTGGCGCTACAGCGGATGCGCTCTGCGCGTCGGCCCGGGAGGCGAGCCCCGCGTCGGCGCTCGAGTTGCTCGTGCCATGGCCCGCGGAGAGCGATCCTTCGCCGCTGATCGGCGCTGCGGAAGAAGCGGCGATGAAGGGGCTTCCAGCGCAGCGGCTCACCCTATCGCTGGTGCGCGATGGGTCCCTGAGCCTGCACCACACCTTTGTTCCCGAGGCGGGAGGTGTCCGCGCCCTCGACGAACTCCATGGCCTGCACCCTGAGTACGCTGCGCGGGTAGACCTTCCGCGGCTCGCGGCGTTCGAGCTCGAGCGGTTGGAAACCCAGGATGGGGTCGTGGCTTTTCACGCGAGAAGCCGAGAGCTGCCTGGCGACGAGCGAGTGTTCGTACTGGCGGAGGTAGCATCCGGTTCCGCCGGCGAGCGCAGCGAGGCAGCGCAGCACGTCGCTGCCTTCGAACGGACCTTTCACGCCGCGGCCCGCACGCTCCGCGCAATCCTGGGTGAGCGCGATCCGAAACGGCGCCTTCAGTGGAATCGCATTTTCCTGTTCGTCGGCCCCCGTCTCTTCCTCGATCCTGAGACCGCAGGCGCGCTCGCAGGCCGTCTGGCGCCCGCAACCCGGCACCTTGGCCTTGAGAAGGTCGTGGTGCGGCTCGCCCTTCTGGACCGCAGCGCGCCCGAGGCGCCGCCGCGGCCGGTGGAGATCGTGATCAGCGACCCGACCGGCGCGCGCATGGAGATCTCGTGGCGGGCGCCCCACCGGGATCCGCTCCGACCTGCGAGTGAGTACGAGCGACGCGTCGTCGAGGCGCGGCGACGCGGTCTTGTCTACCCCTATGAAATCGTGCGCATGCTGACCACGCCGCACGACCAGCTTCCGGCCGGTCTGTTCGAGGAGTACGACATCGCAGAGCAGGCCTCTCCCCCGCGCGCGATCTCCGTTGCCGGGCGGCCGCACGGTGACAATTCCAGCGCGATCGTATTTGGGATTCTCTCCACGCCCCTCGATGGCATGACCGAGGGCGCCGAGCGCGTGCTCATCCTCTCGGACCCGACGCTCGGGATGGGCTCCCTCGCGGCGCCGGAATGCGATCGGATCGTGGCGGCCATCGATCTCGCCGAGCAGCGCGGCATCCCTGTCGAGTGGGTGCCGGTCTCGAGCGGCGCACGGATCGCCATGGACAGTGGGACCGAGAACCTCGATGCCACGGCGCGCGTTGCCCGTCGCATCGTGACCTTCACGCAGGAAGGGGGAGTGATCCATCTCATCGTCCACGGCGTGAACGTCGGTGCACAGAGCTATTGGAACGCCCTCGCCACGATGGGCATGGGGACGCGTGGCGTGCTCATCATGACGCCGAACGCGTCGATGGTGCTGACGGGGCGCGCGGCGCTCGAGGCCTCGGGCGCCGTGGCAGCGGAAGATGAGATCGCGATCGGTGGCTACGAACGGGTCATGGGTGCAAATGGCGAGGCGCAGTACTACGCGCGCGACTTGGCCGAGGCCTACGCGATTCTCTACCAACACTACCGCTTCACCTACGTCGTGGCTGGCGAGCGCGCACCGCGCCGGCGAGCCACCGAGGATCCGCCGGACCGAGACGTTTGCGAAGCGCGCTGCGGGGGCGACGGCGAAGACGATTTCCGGACGGTGGGAGAGATCTTCGACGCGCGCACGAACCCCGATCGCAAGCGCCCCTTCGGGATGCGCACCGTGATGGGAGCGCTCGTCGACCGCGACGGCGGACACCTCGAGCGCTGGCGTGCCATGGCCGGGGCAGAGACCGCGATCGTGTGGGACGCACAGCTCGGCGGCTTCCCGGTAAGCCTGATCGGTATCGAGAGCCGCACGCTGGCGCGTCAAGGTTACCGGCCCGCAGACGGGCCCGCGGCCTGGAACGCCGGGACGCTCTTCCCACTGTCTTCAAAAAAGGTGGCGCGCGCGCTCAATGCGGCCAGCGGCAATCGACCCGTCGTGATCCTGGCGAATCTGTCGGGCTTTGACGGCTCGCCGGAGTCGATGCGAAAGCTCCAGCTCGAGTACGGGGCCGAGATTGCCCGCGCGGTCGTGAACTTCCGGGGTCCTCTCTTCTTTCTGGTGGTGTCGCGTTACCACGGCGGAGCCTACGTCGTGTTCTCACGCTCGCTGAACGAGCGGGTGCGCGCTCTGGCGCTCGGTGGTTCGTTTGCGTCGGTGATCGGTGGCGGACCGGCGGCCGCGGTGGTCTTCGGACGCGAGGTGGGTGCGCGGGCCGCGGCCGACCCGCGGATCCGGGCGCTGCGCCGGGAACTCGGACCGCATCCCAGCGCCGAAGCGCGCGCGGTCTACGAACGGCGATTCGAGGAGATTCGCTTCGAGAAGCAAGCCGAGATTGCGGCGGAGTTCGACGCGATCCACACCGTGGAACGCGCACATCAAGTGGGCTCCCTCGAGCGCATCCTGCCGGCCGCAGCGATGCGTCCTGTTCTCATCGCCCTGCTCGAAAGCGAAGCCCGCTCCGAGTAGCGCGGAACAGCGCGATCCGCGAGGCGGAGCTATTCCCAGCGCGGCATCATGGTGGGGTGGTAGCGATCGCCTGCGGCGGCTCCGCGCGGGATCAGCTCCTCGAGCTTGCGGAGGTCGCTCGCGCTGAGCTCGATGCCAGCGGCGCCCACATTCTCTTCGAGCCGCGAGCGGCTCTTCGTGCCGGGGATCGGCACGATCTCAGGCCCCCGAGCGAGGAGCCATGCCAGGGCGAGCTGGGCGGGGGTGCAGGCCTTCGCTTTCGCCAGTTCCGCCGCGCGCAGCGTCAGCTCGAGGTTTCGCTCGAACGCGCCCTCCGCGAAGCGCGGACTGAACTGCCGATAGTCATCGGGCCCGAAGTCCCCGCGTGACCGGAAACGGCCGGAGAGCAGTCCGCGTCCGAGCGGGCTGTAGGCCAGGAAGCCGATGCCGAGCTCCCGGCAGGTAGGCAGCACCTCGGTCTCGACGTCGCGCGTCAGCAGCGAATACTCAGACTGCAGCGAGGCGATCGGGTGCACCTTTGCCGCGCGTCGCAGGGTGCTCGGACCGACCTCGGAAAGACCGATGGCACGCGCCTTTCCGGCCTTCACGAGCTGCGCCATGGCCCCGACGCTTTCTTCGATGGGTACGTTCGGGTCCTTGCGGTGAAGCTGGTAAAGATCGACGTGACCCACACCGAGGCGGAGCAGGCTCGCGTCGCACGCCTTCAAGATGTACTCAGGGCGCCCGTTCAGGCCGCGGACCGTCCGCTTTTCCGTGTCCCGCACGATCCCGCATTTTGTGGCCAGCACCACACGGTCGCGCTTGCCCCGGATCGCTTTGCCGACGAGCTCCTCGTTCACGAATGGGCCGTACATGTCGGCAGTGTCGAGCAGGGTGATCCCGAGCTCGAGGGCGCGGTGGATGGTGGCGATGGACTCCATCTCGTCGGTCGGGCCGTAGAACTCGCTCATCCCCATACAGCCAAGGCCAAGAGCGGAGACCTCGAGACTGCCAAGATGTCGCCTTTGCACGGTTGGCTCCTTTGGATTTCGTCTTTGCCGCCCCGACCCGCGCTGGAATCGACTCAGCCCTCGGCGATGAGGCTCAGCACGGCGTCCAGGGCGGGCCAAAGCTCGTCCTCGGGGATGTTGAGCGCCGGGAAGAGCCGCAGCACGCGACCCGCGGTGACGTTCACGAGCACCCCCCGCTCGAGCGCGCGCTCGGTGAGCGTTGCGGCTCGGGCGGAATCGCGAAGGTCAAGTCCGAGCAGAAGACCTCGTCCCCGCGCCTCTTCGACAAGCTCCGGCTGCTCCTGCGCGAAGGCGCGGAGCCTTGCCAATACACGCGCGCCAAGCTCGGCGCTTCGCTCGGGCAGCTTCTCATCCACCACCACCCTCAGCACCGTGTTGGCCGCGGCGCAGGCGAGGGGGTTCCCGACGAAGGTGCCGCCGTGATCGCCGAGGGAAATTTTTTCGGCCACTCGATCCGAGGTGACGAACGCGGCGACTGGGAAGCCCCCGCCGAGCCCCTTGCCCAGCGTGAGGACATCGGGGACCACGCCTTCGTGCTGGCAGGCGACCATGCGCCCGGTTCGGCCGATCCCAGTCTGCACCTCGTCGAGAATCAGCAGCGCGCCCGCGGCGTCGCAGACCTCGCGCAGACCTGTGAGATAGCCGTCCGGGGGGATATTGACGCCACCCTCTCCCTGGATGGGCTCGACAATGAAGGCAGCCGCCGGCCCATCGATCCCGGCGGCGCCCGTTACCGCGGCGCGAGCGGCCGCGAGGTCACCAAAGGGCACGAGCGTGCGTTCGGGGAGCAAGGCGCGATAGGGGTCGTGGTGTTTGGCCTGGCCGATCACGCGCAGGGCGCCGAGGGTTCGGCCGTGGAAGGAGTTGTGGGTCGAGACGTACTTGGTTCGGCCGGTGGCGCGATGGGCGAGTTTTAGCGCGCCTTCGACGGCCTCTGTACCCGAGTTCACAATGAAGCTCTTCGTGAGGGGCCGGGGCAACACCTCGGCGAGCCGGTCGATCAGGTCGAGCTGCGGGAGAGTGTAGAAGAGATTGGTGGTCTGCATGAGACGGCCCGCCTGGTCGCGAATCGCCTCGACGAGTGCGGGATGGCAGTGCCCGAGGCAGGTGACGCCCCAGCCTGCCATGAGGTCGATGTACTCGCGACCCGCCACGTCGCGTACCCGCGAGCCGCAGCCCTCGACCAGGGCCACAGGAAGGCGCTTGACCACCGGCAAGAAGTGAGCGGCCTCACGCGCACGAATCGAGCCAAGCGCTCTGTCCATGGAGGCGAGAGTCGGCGATTCCCGGATGACGTCAAGCCGTCCGCCGGGACGTGCGGGTCTATGTAAAGGTGGTATAGGCTGCATTGGGGGGAAACGCGCAATGGCGGATTTAATCCTCCTCGAAGGCATCCAAGTACCCGCGGCGCTCGGGGTCACGGCCGCGGAGCGGCGGATGCGACGCCCGGTTTTGCTCGACATTTCCGTCGTACGGGACCTGCGGGCGGCGGGGCGCAGCGATCGCATCAGCCAGACGATTCACTACAAGCGGATCTATGAAATTGTGGAAGACGTAGCGGCAAACCAGGAGCACAAGTTGGTCGAGGCGCTTGGCGAACGCATCGCGCAGGCAATTCTTTCGAAGTTCGACGCAGAAGCGGTGACGGTCACCGTTCGCAAGCCGAAGCCGATTGCCGGCGTGCTCGAGCATGCGGGAGTGCGGATTACCCGAAGCCAAAAGGACGCTTCATGAACGAAAAGGCCCTGCCGTCCCCCGAGCTCCTGGACCCCGAACAGACGCGCCGCGAGATCGTCGTCTACTCCTACTATCGCGACGCGGAACTGCGTGGTTCGAATCTGCTCTACCGGTTGTTGCGACTCATCGGCGACGCAGAGGCACAGATCAACCTGACGCAGCACCTCGCGGACGAGACGCGTCATGCGTGGCTTTGGACCGAGCGCATCCGGGAGATCGGCGGTGCGCCGCTGCCCATCGAGGACGGCTACCAGGTGCGGATCGGCAAGCACGTCGGAGTTCCACGCGACATCGTTGATCTGCTTGCACTCACGGTCGTGGTGGAGCAGCGCTCGCTGCGGCGCTACCGCGAGCACCTGCGCCGCCCCGGCGTGCCTGCGCGAACCCAACAGGTGCTGCGTGCGGTCACCCAGGACGAGGTCTGGCATGTCGACTGGATTCGGCGCAAAGCCCGTGAGCTCGACGAGCGGCAGGGTGCCTTGGGTCGGCTGGACGAGGCCCTCCGGCGCTATCGCGAGGTGGATCGCGCCGTGATGGCGGAGCTCGCGGCAGTGGAGCGTGCCCTTGCCGGCGAGCCCGCATCCTGAAGCCGCAGAGGCGCCGCCGTAGCGCGGTGCCCAAGACGCTGCCGCTCGTTGCCGGGGCTTACCCGAGACCCCACCGCGGGTCCCCCACGCCCTAGCACGGCGCCCGCCTTCCGCAGCCAGGCAATTCCAGCACGATCTTGACAAGAATTGGAGATTGAATTCCCGACCCGCTAGTCTGCAATTGCAGGGCGGGCTCCCGCCGCCCCAGCCCCGATCGCGCCCAGCACGAGGACCCCATGGCCCCCCAGCACACGGGACCTGCCGGCGAAGCCATCAGCCTCGCCAACTCCGACCTCGCCCGGATGTCGAAGAATGAGCGGATCAAGGCCGAGAGCAAGGGACTTTTCTTCGTCTCCGACGGCAAAGGCAACGTCCACCCCTTCCTCGACGAGATCCGGCTTCTCACAAGCGGCGAGCGCCCGACGATCTCTGGAGAGGCCAAGGAGCTCTCGAAGTTCTTCGGGATTTACAAGCAGCAAGGTCGAGGGGTGCGCGGCCACAAGACCGATGACTACTTCTTCATGTGTCGGATCAAGAATCCGGCCGGCGGTGAGCTCACCCCCGCGCAGTGGGCGGCACTGGACGACGCCGCGGACCTTTTTGCCGATGGCACGCTGCGGGTGACCTCCCGGCAGGGCTTGCAGTACCACCACGTC
>DATGZK010000040.1:0-59369 GCA_035489755.1 Myxococcota bacterium | reverse complement strand
GCTGCCAATCTGGACATCAAGCAGCCAACGCGTCTTTGAAAGATCGCCGCTGATCAGGAGCGCCCGCGACTGCAGCCAGCGTTGCGCATCGCTTGCGGGCGTAAGCGCTCGGACCTGATCCTGCACCTCCTCAAGAAGCATCCAACCGTCCCGGCCCTCCAAGGACCTGGATGCTCGGGTCTTCCAGATGGCATCTAGCTTGTAGCTCGCATACCGCTTCAGCAGCTCCCGTGCCTCCCGTGCCTCCTGTGCCTCGGGACCATAATGGACGAGCTGGCGATCAAGCAAGATCAGGTTGGCGGAGAACTGCCTCAGTTCGCTGTCCCTGGTATCGAAGGAAGTTTTTTCTGAAGCAATCAACAGGCCGATCACCAGAGCTGACAGGGTTGCGACCGTTCCCACTGCCATCTTTACGACATCTCGGCTGTCGGAGCTCAGATGATGATCCGGTAGTCTCGCCGCGATAAACCTGCCGAGCACCGCCCCGCCAAAGGTGCATCCAAAGACGATCATGGCGATTTCAATCGGGCTCATGGCTCGCATTTCTCCATCTTTATCTAGGGGCATAAGGCAATCGTGATTCAGTTCCGGTGTCCCGAAGCTCTATAGAATGCAACGGCTGTTAAGAATCGCTGGCTCCCGAGGCGCTGGCTGACGCTGAAAAATTTACCAGCCACCGGCGAGACTCTGGCAGGCGGAAGGCGGCAGCAGGTCACCGTCCAGCGAAGCTGCACGACCTCACCTCACGGGTAGCGTAAGCAGCGGAGACTTCCCCTTCCCGCTGGCGGATTGAAGCGAGAAGAGGATGTTTAGCAGGCTGAAGGTGGCCTTGGAGCTCTGGTCGTCGTCGGCAATGAAAAACCACCAACCGCGGTGCTGAACGGCGACGTAGGCGTTGTCCGGGCGTTCCTTCTGCGAGTGGATGCTCATGACCTTGGCCGTGACTTTCGACCAGTCGAAGGGCTGTCCGCGGTCGTCTTCGGTGACCGTGCCGAGGCCCGCGCGGAGGTGGTCGCCGGGCAGCTGCACCGCTTGCGAGAGGAAGTAGAGCACGCCGAGCAAGGACCGGCAACGAATGCCGACCTCGTTGGGCTGCCTGCGGAACGGGAACGCCGTGAGTCGGAAGTCATCTCGACCGGGCTCCAGCCCGAGGTAGCGCCGGACGATTGCGAGGTCTTCGACCAACGGACTGCCGGGGTCCTGCGGCGAGCGGAGCCAGAAGTGGGGATCTCGTCCCGGAGGGTCGGTCTCGTGTTCCTTCCTCTCCCAGTTGACACCGATCAGTCCGGCGAGTCGCAGGCGCTCGAAACGCTCGGCAAAGTCGGCGAAGGTCTCATAGTCGGGTCCACGGGATGGCGTCGGACCGGTTGCGCTGCGCGCATTGTACACATCGTTCACACGCTGTACTCCGACGAGAAGAAGGCGCTCGGCGCTCCAACCCGCTTGCTCGAAAAGCATTAAGGAATCCAACGGAATCGGTGCAAGCATCCGCTCCGCGAAGTCTTCTCCAGAAAGAGGCGTGTAGGTGACCGTCGGATGTTCCCCATAGGCAAGGCCTGTGCCCAAGGTCGCGGTACTGGCGCCGGCTTCGAGTTGTCCGCTGGCGTTGAACGAGGCGTCGTAGGTGTACTGCGCGACGACCGCTCCAAGTTCTAGGAAGAGCGGAGAATCGTTGTACCGAAGGCGGACGACGTTGAGAAGCATCTCCGCATCACTAGAGCGGACCATCTGCTGGTTCCAATCAGGCCGTTCGCCGCGGAGGGCTCTTGCGCCGAGGCCAGTGGCGCACCCGCACGCGACCAGCCCGACCAGACTCAGAACCGCAAGAGTCCAAAACGACGGGTTTCCCTGGCTTGTGTCGATGTGTTTTCGCAAGGTGTCCGACCTCCGTTGTCACCATTCAGGCAGCGTTCCGCTCGAGCGATGGTTGGGGGCCGCCGCCCCCGGGAATGGGACGATACCCTCAAGCGCTGGCCTATTATGCACACGCCGGAGCTGATGGAGCCCCGGCTTTGCCAGCGTGGGTCAGACGGACTGCATCTCGATCGAACCGACGCCTCGGTCTGAGCAGGAAGCGGGCGCACCGACATTCGACCGCGTGCGTGCGAACCGAGCAATCATCCTTCAGCGCCTCACTCAGCACGCGGTGGGTCTTCTATCGGTTTGCGGCAGTGTGTTCAATCCGGACGGTGGACGGCTCCTGCAGGAGCAAGAGCCCATTTATCTTCTTAGGACGGGAATGTATCCTTGGGCCAAGCGACGCGCCAAGATCTGGAATGTGCTTATTCCACTTCTCTTGTGGCTGTTCGGATGCATCGTCGCGAACGGGCCGCCGCCACCCCCTCCGCAGGGTCCGCCACCGTTTGGAGAGGGCGTCAGGGGTTTCCGCAATCTGGACCGCCGCCCGGAGATCTCTTTCAGTATGGCTTCGCCACCTGTCAGTCGGTGCAATCACTGCAAGCGATCCCCGTCAGATGCGACGCACAGGTTGTCGGTGAAATCCCGACGCTTTTTCTTTTGTTCGCGACCGAAGTCGCTCGGGACAGTGGATCTGAGTCGTTTCTAAAAAAACCGTTCGCCGTTCTGCAACGACGCCAACGGCAGCGGCATTGCCTCGGCGGTCACCATTCTTCTCACGGACAAGAGACTGATCGACACTTTCTAATGTGCGACGGCCCAGACAACGGGTTGGACGCTTCTCGACGCAAGTTCACCATTCTAGATCCGCTCTTGGCAGGCCTACCCTTAAGACGTGAGATGCTCGGGTCGTCCAGCGCTGGACTTCCAAGCGAAGGGCGGCTGGTCGTCAGCCTTCTTAAAGTTGAGACCTCGGTAAAGGAAGCGGCGCGAAAGCAGGGACTCACCGTGGCCGAGATTGACCGGAAGGAGCGGTTCTTCCTGGCCGCCGAGAATGCTCTGCGCTTTCGGGCCAAAGGGCGAGGAGGCCCTCGAAGGCAAGCCGAAACAGTTGTGTGTGTGTTGACCCCCACGTCTTTTTGTGGCTTCGCCTGACTTCTGCTGGCTTTATGATCTTTGAAATTTCGAGGACTTAGCAGATCCCTCGCGCCGCCTTACGAGCCGGGCCCGACTTACACCGAGGGGTCACAGGTTCGATCCCTATCGCGCCCACCAAAAATCCACCGACCGGTCACGTGACAAGTCCGCTCGTCATGCCTCTAGGATTCGCGCGCTTGCTGACGCTGGCTGCGGTCCGACACGGACGTCACTACTCATGGCGTGCGGTAACGCTCCGCGAGCTGCGGTGCCTGCGCGGCGAATGCCGCGAGGTCGGCTTTGAACACCGCGTCGAGCAGATCGGACCTCTCAACGCCGGGAGCGCAGAGGACCTCGCCGATGGCGAGCCCTCGCAAGCTGGCGGTCACTACGTCGTCCGCTGACATGCGAGGCACCGCGCTGAGGTCGAGCCCTTGACGTTCGTGGAACTCGGTCGCGACCAACCCCGGGCAGAGCGCTTGTATCCGCAGGCCTTGTGACTTCAGCTCCTCGTGCAGCGCTTGCGACAGTGCGACGATGTGGGCCAGCGTCCCCGTGTACACGGCCCGGCGAAGCGGCAGCTTTTCGATGGGGGCCGGCCCGCTGAACGCAAGCATGCCGGATACGTTGATGATTGTGCCTTCGCCTCTCGCGACCATGCCGGGGGCTGCGGCTCGAGCCAGCATCGTCGGGGCGACGATCTTCACGTGAAGAAGCTCGTTCGCCTTGTTGGCTGGCAACTCGATGAACGGCATGTAGTGCGCGACGCCGGCGTTGTTGACGAGCATGGTGAGCTTCTCGTGTGCGCACATGTCGGCGACCGCCTCGACACCGGCATCGGTGCCGAGGTCGGCGACTAGGGGACGAACCTTGACGTTTGGGAGCGCGGCGACGAGCTCTTCGAGCCGATCGCGGCGACGGCCCACGACCACGAGGTTGTACCCATCGGCGCCGAGCCGTCGGGCAAAGGCCCGACCGATGCCGGAGGATGCGCCGGTGACGAGTGCCAACCGCATGCGACCGCCTTCACGATCGGGCTTCCCTTCCTCGAACTCGAGTGTGCCCTCAGACATATTCATAACCCTTTCGATTTGGTCGGTGGTGGCGCAACTTCGTGGGCCGATGATGCTGGGTCAGACGGCGCCGGTCGCAATGAGGCTTCGGGCGCAATCGACGATCGTCGTTGCCGCTGGACGCGCTTTCCAACCTAACATCGCCTGTGCCTTGGCGGAGCTGAAGGGGGTGTTTTCGACCCAAGAGCGGCGTGATGAATTGCATTTGGCGGTCGAACAGCTCGAAGCGACCGTTTAAGTCGCACGGCCGGGATAATTTCTTGGCGAATGAGGTCGCAGGCGCGTAATAGGCTGCAATCCAGTGTGTCCGCGAGCCACTGAACTCTGCGGAGACGCATATAAACCCCCTAGTGTCGGCACACAGAGTAGCAATTGAGTAGCTTCATGAAATGTGAGCGATTCCAATCACTTCCGAGATCTGCCACGTCGCGATGTGCATATTCGGCCCAATCAGAAGATGGTTGGGCGCCACTTGCGCGGTCGGCAAAGCCCTGTCCGGGAACTGTTCTTAGGAGAGGTGCAGGAGCAGCCGACAAGGCTGCATTCCAGCTGGTGAGAGTCCAGCCATGCCAATTGCCCGTGTCGGGCATGTAGCGATGCCGCTACCCGGGGTAGGTAACCAACCGGAGTGTGGGCTCTGCCTAGCAGGCCACCTCTACTGAGCAATTCGAAGCATCGCCTCGCCTGCGAGGGAGGCAATGACAAGAGCAATCTCTCGTCCTTTCGCGGATCCTGTGATCCTGTTTGATTGGTGACATTCGCGCTACTCGGCGACGGCTTTGCCCATGGTGGTTGCCAACGAATGGAAACGCCGAGGCATAGTGTCACGCCGACTCTCTCTCGTGGGTCCTATTGCCGCTGCATGCCGCGATACGTGATTCGCGCGCGCAGCAGAGACATGGAACGTATTTTGCAAGCGCCAGCCCGTTAGTGGGGGAGCGCTATGCGCTCCGCACCTTGAGATCTATGAGGACAAGTCCTAGGCTTTCGACGCTCGCTGCGCTGATTCTCGCGACTGCGGCGACGCCTGTGTTAGCTATGGCACAGCAGGTGACAGGCACTCCCGGTTCGCCCAGCGCCACAACCACCATTCAGAACGAATCGTAGCCATCCACCAAACAGAAGGAGCCCGCAGTGCGATATCGAACTTCTCAGTTTGCAGTTGGTGCACTTGTCGTTGCGGCCGTCTGCCTTGGCACACAGGCCGTCAAGGCACAAGACAGCGCCCAATTCAAGCAAGTCTCGTTTACGGTGCTGACACCTACCAATCAAAAGATCGTGACGCAGACAGCGGGCGTGGCCGCGGCGCAGATTGACGACGCGAACAAAGCGATGGCGGGTACAGATCCCATAAATGCGCGATGGGAGGTAGCAAAGGCGCGCCAGTTGGTGGGCACGCTGCGTCAAGTGAGCCCCGCTGCACGGCTCGACGATAGCCTTGGATCCGCGAAGAAGGCGATCAAGAGCGGCAACAGCCAGGGTGCTCTCACGCCGGTGTATGAGCAGCTCGATGAGTATACAAGTCTTAAGGGCGTACTGGATGTCAGGCCCTACGTTGAAAAGGCCAAAGGCCATCTCGGCGCGGGACAAACGGACCTGGCGATCACCGACATCGACACGGCTCGGGCGAATATCACGTACATCGAGATTGACCTTCCGCTAAAGCGCGTCTACGGCGAGCTGACCCGTGGAATGGTCTCGCTCGATCACAAGGATGTCCTCACTGCTCAAGACCGGGTGAGTGCAGCCAAGAGGGACTTTACTCCAGTGGTGAAGGTGGTCTCGGCCAAGCTTGTGGAGACTGTGGCGGAGGAGGAAGTCGAGCCCGCGCAATAGGCGACTGTACGGAAGTTGCGAAGTCCGCCGGCTCCCTGCAGGACCTCGTTATTGTGCGTTCGCGGGAGGCGCTTTCTTGGTCTCCTCCGCCGCCTTCTCGGCCTGTGCCTGGGCGGCGTCGAACTCCTGGTCGGACTTCTGCTGATACTGCTGCGCGTCCTGCGCTTGCCGCTGCTCTCCTGTCAAGTCGAACTCCTTGTTGGAGGCCGGCGTCGACGGGGACTCCTGATTGCTGCCACAAGCAGAAAAAGAGGAGAGTGCCAGGGTTACCATCACGATGAGCAAGGTGGTATGTCGCACGTGATCTCCTTTCGTGTGGGGAGACCAGCCTACCACGGCTCGGCTGAGGAAGGAGAGGTAACAGGTCGGCCCTGTAGCACGATTATGCGCGGCCGATGCTCGAACGTGCGATGATGTCGATTGTGTGGATAAGCCCAAAGCCTCCGCCATTGCGCGGGGTACACGACTGGAAGGATTGTCATGACTCAGACAAGAGCGCTCGTCTCCGTCCTCTGCGCCGTCATTCTCCTTGTCCTCGCCGCGGGGAGCCAAGCGCAGGTGATTCCGAGGCAAAATACCAACTTGGGAGTCACCGGTGAGATCACGGCGCTCGACCTCGGCGCAAAGACTTTGACCGTGATAGGGCCAAACAAGGACGGTGGGATGTTCATGACCAACAAGGACACGATCATCATGAACGGTGATAAGAACGTCAGCCTCGCTGACCTGAAGAAGGGCTGGCACGTCGAGGTCAGCTTCGACAATGTCACCGGCAAGAACATCGCGCATTACATCACGGTAGTAGACACTGGCAATTAGCCGTTCGTCGCGGAAAGCCCTAGCAGGGGTGGCGGCCGGCGACGCGTCACCGAAGCTCATTGTACTGTGTGAACAGCGGGTGAATCATCGGGAGGCCGACACGGTTGATCGAACGCCATCCCCCGTCGTCGGTGGCGAGCGACGCCAGACCCCAGACTCCGATGCGGCGGTTGTGACCTGTGCTAGCGATCAGTTCTCGATCGGGCACTTCCAGTACGATCGAGTACACGCGGTGTGCCCGGCGAAGAGGTTGTTCGCCTTGGCCGGATTCCAGGTGGACAGATCGACGGTGGTGCCGTCCTGGAATGCGTGGCCCACTTTGACTTGTTGTTGCTCCGGCGCGTAGTTCCTTCTCCTCGGTTGTCACCAAGGCAAGGTGAGCCGCCGCGTAGCCGAGAAATTATTTCGTCCGAGCGGCCTCGAAAAACAAACGCAGTTTCTCGGAACCCAGGCAGATCGCACCGGTGACTGTGGTGCAAACGCATCACCCCTCGCCCGCGGTGGTCCAGCCTGTCACCACTCGGCACGGACCCCCCCGGCGACTTGTGCCAAAGTGGCACCCACATCTCGAGCAGTCCGGCGACGATCTGGGCTTTGGTCAGGGGCGGCTTGATGCTTCGGAGATAGGATGTTTCGGTAAGCGTTTTGGCAGCAAAGGCGGACCGAACCCCGCCGCACGCTGGGTTCGTAGCCCGGCGGCTCGCACTCACGTTACCAACCGACGCAGGAATGGATCGACAACTTCAAGGGCAAGTTCGAGATGAACTGGAACGCGATGCGCGACCAGATCTTCGCCAACCAAGGCTGATGAACACGCCCGCTCGTCAACTCACTGAGTGGCCATCGAAGCTCTCGCTTGCCCCTCGAGGAGCTGCTTCTCTTCCTCGTTGCTCAGCTAGCGGCTCCAGGGTGACGACGAACTTCTTGAGGGTCATCCCTCAAAACGGTGATGTTCCGCTTCTCCCTTGATGAAACGTTTGATGTCGGCGAGGACACCGGAACGCCAGTCTCCGAAGACTACGTGAACAAGATGCCCTTTGTATTCTCAGGCAGCCCTGTGCAACTTGCTTGCCATCCACAAACAAATTCCCTGTGCCACCCTTGCCGCGCAGGCCTACGGCGTCGTCGCCGCCGGCGTCTGGCTCTTTGTCGTGGTCGACTGCGCGGGCGTCGCCTTCGCGGCCTTCGGGGCGGGCTCGACCGAGATCGCGAGCGCCTCGGTGTAGGTGATCTCGACCAGGTCCCCTACCTTCACACGCTCGAGCTTCGCAGGGTCGCGCACCTTCACTGTGACGAGCTTGCCCTTGGGTCCCTTCAACGTGACCGAGGGCGTCTTCTTGTCGATCGCCTTGATGGTTGCGGTGATCGTGAGCTGTCGCGCCGCCATGCCCGCCGGCTTCTGGCCCGGCTCCGCGCGGCCTGCCGCGTCCGCCATCGTCGCGCCGGGCTCCGCTTCGCCCGGCTTCTTGACCACGTAGGCGAGCGACTCGTAGTAGCCGATCACCACCCGGTCACCTTTCTTCACCTGGGGCAGGTTCTGGACTTGCTCGTCGACCTTGATGGTCGTGACCTTGCCGTTGGGCGCTCGCAGCGTGACGAGCCGCTTCGCGAGGTCGATCTTCTGCACCGTCGCCGTCATCGTCACGGTCTGCTCGGAGACAGTCCCCGAGACCGGCGGCGCTGGCGGAGCCGGCGCGGGCGCCGGGACGACCGCGGGCGCGGCCTTCTCCTTGTCCCCGGACGTGGCGCAGGCCACCGCTCCCATCACGCAGGCCAGAACGAATGCCAAGGCGAGACCCACGAGGCGCCGGTCGTTCATCGAGATCCCCTCTTCGCTGTCGCGATGCACGCGCGCCGGTCGATTTCGGAGCGCACCGCAGCTTATCCCGGGATGGCCGCGTCTCCAAACGGGGCCGGGGCGGAGTCCGGCCCGGCGATCACGCGCGCGAGCGTTGTCTGCTCCCAGTTTTCGTCCGCGCCATAAGCCTTGCCCTCGGTCGCGCTCGACCAGTTCTCGCTTCCGAAAACTTGTTTCATGTGGGAAACGCAGGGGTTTTTTGACGCAGTGGACCTACGCTGCAAGTGCGACGCCCGCCACGATCGGGCGTCGCATCGGATGTAGTAGCCCCCCGATTTGAGAGAGCGCGGAATCGGCTTCGGCGCCCGTCACGGCGACGATCAGCCCGGATGGAAGCAGTACGGATGCCGACGGGCGCATACCTCACACCTCGGCGCAGACTCTACTGCGCCGCGGGCACGCGACCGGTCGGGCTACCTTGTCCGACCAACACAAAGGTGGCGACGCTCGGTGTCAACGGTCTCGAGGTGAGCTTCCGCACCAGATTGAACTGGGGTGTCGAACGGTCGCGTCGAAGATGGGCGTGAGCCGGGCTGTCGAGGGGCTCGCCCGTCACCGGAAAGACGCAACCCTCCCGGCGGCGCAGTTGGACAGCCGCGCAATATTGGCATGAAGTATGTCAATATATCGGCACCAACCGCCGAGGCAGAGGGGAGGACAGACAATGAAGTGGCTCAAATGGCCGGCCGGGATTTTGCTCCTGCTCGCGGTATCCGCCGCCGCCTTCCGCATATTTGCTCCGGTTCAGATGCTGCTCACCATCGCCATGGTCAACAGAGCTATGCACCGTGCCGCCGAGAACCACCCCGTCGCATGGGATCAAGGCCCCGCCGTCCCAGCGTCCCCCGCCGATCAGCGCAAGCCCAACATCGTCGTCATCCTCGCTGATGATCTCGGCTTCAACGACATCACCGCCCATGGCGGCGGTGTCGCCAACGGTGCCGTGCCCACACCCAATATCGACAGCATCGCCAAGGACGGCGTCCGTCTCACCAATGGCTATGCCGGAAACGCCACGTGCGCGCCCTCCCGCGCCGCCATCATGACCGGCCGCTACGGCACACGCTTCGGCTTCGAATTCACCCCGGCCCCCGTCGCCTTCGCCCGCGTCCTCGCGAGGATGGCCACCAGCGCCGAACCAGGGCACCCGGCCGTCTTCAACAACGATGTGCTGGAAAACATCCCGCCGCTAGACACCCAGGCGCTGCCGCCCACCGAAATCACCATCGCGGCGATGCTCAAGCAGCGGGCTATCACACCATCCATTTCGGCAAATGGCATCTCGGCGGCATTAAGGGCGGCCGCCCCGAAGATGTCGGTTTTGATGAAAGCCTAGGCTTCATCGCCGGCGCCTCGATGTACCTACCGGAAAACGATCCCGATGTCGTCAACGTGAAGCAAGAGTGGGACCCGATCGACCTGTTCCACTGGTACGGCCTGCCAGTCGGCGTGCAATTCAACGGCTCGCCCTGGTTCAAGCCCGCCGGCTACATGACCGACTATCTCGCGGATGAGGCGGTCAAGGCCATCCACGCCAACCGCAACCGGCCATTCTTCATCTATTTCGCGCCCAACGCCGTGCATGTGCCGCTCCAAGCCACGCGGCAAGACTACGATGCGCTCCCCCAGATCGCGGATCCGCGCCTGCGCGTCTACGGCGCCATGGTTCGCGCGCTCGATCGCGGCGTCGGCAAGCTGCTTGGCGTCCTCAAGGATGAGGGGCTTGAGCGCAACACGATGGTCATCTTCACCAGCGACAATGGCGGCGCCGGCTACATCGGTCTCCCCGACATCAACAAGCCCTATCGCGGCTGGAAGGCGACGTTTTTCGAAGGCGGCATGCGTGTGCCCTATTTCGTGCGCTGGCCAGCGCGTATTCAACCGGGCACGAAATTCACGGGTCCTACCGCCCACGTTGACATCTTTGCCACCGCCGGCGCCGCCGCCGGCGCGGCGCTCCCCACCGATCGCGTTATGGATGGCGTTGATCTCCTGCCATACATCACCGGCCAGAAGAGCGGCGCCCCGCATCAGAACCTGTTCTGGCGCTCCGGCGCTTACTATGTAGTGCTGCAGGACGGCTGGAAGCTGCAGCGCGATGTCTTCCCGACCCCGGGGAAACCTGTGCATTTCTGGCTCTACAATCTGAACGCCGACCCGACCGAGCAGCACAATCTTGTCGAAAGCGAACCAGGGAAACTGAAGGAGCTTTTGAGTTTGATGGACGCGATCGATCACCAGCAGGCCAAGCCCCTGGGTTCTCGATCTGGCAGATAGGGCTTGACGGAGTCGATGATTAGACATAGTCTCAGGTCGGTGAAGAAAGCGGTCCTTGAGGCTCTCCGAGAGCACGGCATCCAGCCCTCTGCCCAGCGCGTGGCGGTAGCGGAGTACGTGCTCTTTACCAGCGAGCATCCTTCGGCGGATCACGTCTGGTCAAGGGTCAAGAGGACGTTTCCCATACTCTCTCGCGCGACCGTCTACAACACGCTCAATCTCTTGGTAGAAAAGGGGTTGCTGCGGCAGCTCGTGCTGGCGGAGGGGAAGGTGGTTTTCGATCCGAAAATCGAATCCCATCACCATTTCATCGACGAGAGGACGGGAACCATCCACGATGTTCCCTGGGAAGCGCTCGATGTCCGCAAGATCGATGCGCTGAAGGGCTACGACGTACGTGAATACCAGGTGGTGATGCGCGGGCGAACGGCTGAGTCGAGGCGCGTGAGATAGTCGCATGCACGCCAAGGGCTCGGGCGCGTATCCACACGTTCAGCCTAATCAACGCCAAGAACGAGCGGTTCTGGGTGAAATTCCACCTGGTCTGCCAGCAGAGCATTCAGAACCTGACCGACCCCGAGGCCGAGGCCATGATTGCCAAAGATCGGGAGAGTCACCAACGCGATCTGTACAACAGCATTAGCATCGAGAAGGGCGACTTGCCGCGCTGGAAGATGTGTATCCAGGTGATGCCCGAGAAAGATGCGGCCAGGTGCCCCTACAACCCGTTCGACCTGACCAAGGTCTGGCTCCACAAGGACTACCCTCTCATCGAGGTGGGCGTCATGGAGCTAAATCGCAACCCGGAGAACTACTTTGCCGAGGTTGAGCAGTCCGCCTTCAACCCCGCCAACATCGTACCCGGTATCGGCTTCTCTCCGGACAAGATGCTGCAGGGTCGGCTGTTCTCCTACGGCGATGCCCAGCGCTACCGCCTCGGCGTCAACCATCAGCAGATCCCGGTCAACGCGCCGCGATGCCCCGTTCACAGCTATCACCGCGATGGCGCCATGCGGGTCGACGGCAACCACGGCAGCACGCTCGGCTACGAGCCCAACAGCTACGGGGAGTGGAGGGAGCAACCTGCCTTCGCCGAGCCGCCGCTCAGCATCGACGGGGCTGCAGGTCACTGGAGTCATCGCGAGGACGATGACTACTACTCGCGGCCCGCTCTTCTCTTCCGCCTAATGAGGCCCGAAGAGCAACAGGCCCTGTTCGAAAACACCGCCCGCGCGATGGGCGATGCCCCGAAGGAGATCAAGGTTCGCCATATCGGCAACTGCATGAAGGCCGATCCGGCCTATGGCGAAGGCGTGGCCAAGGCGCTCGGCATCTGAATGAATGAGGTTCTGAAGAAGTGACAGCGCCAGGACTGCAGCGACTGAAAGCCGCCGCTTCGGCCTACCAGCCGGGCTGAAACCTGATCCCGTTGGCCGGAATGTACAGAGCCCGGAGTCAGTGCCGCGCTCACCAAGAAACTCTTGTGGATTGCGCCCTAGGCGCGCTGCTCTCCTTGAAGTCGCTCGAGTGACCAATCGTGAGGACGACCTCGAACTCGCGGTGCTCCCTGGCACCCTCGACTCGGCTCCTTGGACGGGGTCATAAGCATACGACGAGGGGCGCGCTTAGTCACCGCGGAGAATCCAAGCTAGTGTGTCGAGTCGGCTAGAAGTTCGTACGCTACGCTCCCCTTGCGCGCCCCGGAGAGTGCGATGGATCCCGCCTACGACCCCTGCGGGCCCGAGTGGCGCGATGACCCCTATCCCCTCTATCGAGAGCTACGCGACACGGCACCCGTGTACTGGGCGCCAACCACGGGGGGCTTCTGCGTCTCGCGCTATGACGACGTGATGTTCGTGCTCCGCAACCCGGATCTCTTCTCGTCGCGTGCGATGTTCACGTTCCTCATGAATTAAGGCCACGAGGGACGGCCGCCGCTCTCGTGGCCGATGCTGCGCTTCCTCGTGAAGTTCGTCTGGCACACGCGGCTCAACCCACTCGAGTTCACGACGGCCCGCAACCTCATCGCTGAGGATGGCGAGCGACACGCGGCCTTACGCAGCATCGTGAACCGCGGGTTCACACCGCGCCGCATCGCGGCCTGGGAGGCGCGCGCACGCCTGCTCGTGGCCGAGGCGATGGTGAAGCTGCGCTCGGGCGCGCCCTTCGACCTGATCGAGGACCTCGCCATCCCGCTCCCCGTCTCGATCATCGCCGAGATGCTGGGGGTAGAGACCGCCCGCCAGAGCGATTTTAAGCGCTGGTCCGACACGATCATCCACCTGGCGACGGGACCCGGCCGCGGCGATCCCTTCGCCCCGCGCACTGCGAACGCGATGATCGAGCTTCTGGCCTACCTGCGTCGCGCGGTGGAGGAGCGTAAGCGTCGGCCGACCGACGACCTCGTGAGCGTGATTGTCGCCGAGCAAGAAGGCGAGAGCGGGCTCAGCGTCCGGGAGGTGGTCCAGTTCGTGCTGCTGCTGCTCGTTGCCGGCAATGAGACCACGACGAACCTGATCGGGAACGCCGTGGCAGCCCTCCTCGATCACCCGAGTGAGCTCGCGCGGGTCGTCGCCGATCCCACCCTCGTGCCCGAGGCGATTGAAGAGACGCTGCGCTACGACCCGCCGATCCAGATGCTCTTCCGTACGGCAACCCAGGACGTGGAGTTCGCGGGAACGCGAATCCCGAAGGGCGCCTACGTCGTGCCGCTGCTCGGCTCGGCGAACCGCGACGAGCGCCAATTCCCGGACCCCGACCGCTTCGATATCGGCCGCCGCCCACAGGGGCACGTCGGCTTTGGGTTCGGAAAACACTTCTGCCTTGGTGCTTCACTCGCTCGGCTCGAGGCGCGCGTCGCCCTCGAAGCACTGGTGCCTGATCTCGTGCGGCTCGAGCCCAAAGGTCCCCGCGAGCGCGTCGATTCCTTCCTCGTGCGCGGCCCACGCCGACTCGAGCTGAGCACGGCGGCGTAGGGCCGCTAAGGTTCTCCCTTCTTCCATTCGCACTCTTCGAGGGCCCACTGCAGGGCCGGTGCATGAAGAAGTCCGCTGTCGGTTGCTGCCGTCTATTCGCGACTTCGAGTACCTTAGTGTTGGGCTTGCGAGTTGCAGCCTACCCGGGCGGAATCAGTCGCGCCGGACTCCACTTCGGGACTCCCGACCCTCCGACTGATCGAGCGCGCGCTCGACTCGAATCAGCGCTACCGGCGCGTGACGTGGATAGACCCTGAGACCTCGTTCCGGTTCGGACTGTTCACTATCGAGGCGAGTCAGAGATTCTTCGCGGCCGCAGAGGAGGTGCGCATGGTCCAAGCTATTCCCACGCCCAAGCGGATCATCTTCGAGAAGGTGGCACCGAGTGAGACCACAACCATGGAAGTGACGAACAAGTCGGCAACTCGCGAGCCTACTTCTCCACCATGGCTCTAACGCTCACGTCGGTGCATCGATCGCCTCGAAAGGCGATCGCACCATTCATCCCGTTTGTCGCGATGCAGTATCCTTCGACCTGGTGCGCACCGCGAAGGGAGGTGTCGAGATGGGTTTCATCGATCCCAGGGAACTTCCGGAGATCCAGCCGAAACCAGGCTCACGACGCACGCTGCCGCAGCGAAGAAGCGGTGCAGCGTGATCATTGTGGATCATCCCGTTCGTCACGAGGTGGGCGGCGTAAAGATTTGAAGCAACGCCTTCTCCTGGAAGCGTCCTCGGGTTTCCGGAAGTAGATCGATCGATCCCTCTTTCGCGCCCCCGGCCGGACGGAGCGGCTCAGAAGGCCGCGGGCTGCTCCAGGGTTTAGAGAGGTGACGGATTTTACCCTCCGCCGAGACCGGTGAGAGTGAGCTGTGACAGCGGGAAGCCGTCAAGGCATTTGACGCTTTAGAGTTACAGTCTACCCATCAAGAACATGACAATAACCACCACCACGATGAGACCGCCAAGTCCATAGAACATGATAATTTCCTCCCTTGTGGACGTATCCTAATCAAAGCGTAGGGCGACTCCCATCCGCACATCCAGGGGAACGGCGCGTCGAAAGTGGGGATTTGAGACCGACGCACGGCCCGCCCGCCTGACGCCCTTGCGCCGCCCAGTACGCGGCTCGCAGAGACCGCGTTGCATCCCTTACCGCGCCCGCTGCGGCTCAGCGCGGATCGTCGAATTCACGTCGCGCTCTGACCGTGTGCTCGGGATGAAGCCGGAAGCCTTCAGAAACGGACCGGGCCAACCTCGGAATGCGCGTTTCCGGCGCGCGGTTTCCCTGGATGTGGGGATACCGCCGGATTCTTGGTCCGGAGTAGAGTGTTATCTCCGCCGAGAGTCCTGCCATCATCGTCCGACGGGACGGCGTGACATGTCGCTCGCTGCACGCGGCGCGCCATGCGGTTCGAACCAAATCGCTGGAACTCGGGGTGGAAACACGGCGCCCTCGTTGCGCCTGGAGGCAATACAATGGGTGGAAAGACGGATCAGTTGAAGGGACGAGTGAAGGAAGCTGCAGGAGTTCTCACAGGTGACAAGCGACTCGAGCGCGAAGGTAGGGTCGATCGCGCCGTCGGAAGCATCAAAGAGAAGCTGGGAGAAGTCGCTGAAGACGTCAGAGAAGAAACGGAAGACGTTGTGGCCAAAGTTAAATCTACAATGAAGAGCCGTGCATAGCTCTTCCGAACGAAGTCCTGGAGGGCTTCGAAGAGCATGCGGTGGTGAAGACTCTCATTGGCGAGCTTCGCGCCCTTGAGAGGAATGATGAGACCTGGCTGCCGAAGGTCGCGGTGCTGAAGGAGAACGTGGAGCACCATGTCCGTGAGGAAGAGGGCCAGGTTTTCGAGCAGGCGCGGAAGATCTTCAGCCGGACGGAAGCAGACCAGATGGGCGAGCAGATGCGCAAGGAGGAAGACCGACTGAGAGCGTGACGGGAGTGCAAAGGCGCTCCATGTCGAGTCGGGATCGCGCAAGTCAGGGGGTAAGGGGCTGGCTTCGCGCGAGGATCACCACGGTCGAAGTGGCTCGGCCTTGGGCGACGATGAAGCGGTGCCGGACGAGTGCGCGGAGGAATTTATGGGATCTTCGACGGGTACGATGGTGCAGGTCGAGCCGTCGCTCGGGCCGGCTCTCGAACGCGTGATCGATCTTTCGCAGCGCGTCGTGGTCGATCGGATTGAGCTGCTGCAGGTCGAGTCTCAGGATTGGCTGGTGCGGGCTGGAAGACGGGCGGGTCTCGTAAGCCTGGGAGCGATGAGTCTCCTGGTGGCATGGATCGCGTTGCTGGCGGCAGGGGTCGTGGCCCTGGACGGGTATCTCCCTCTCGGGGTGAGACTTGTCCTCGCGGCGGGAGTGGAAATGTTGGTCGGGGTTGCGCTCCTCTGCTGGGGGACGCTCCGAAGCTGGGGCGCGCGATGAGCGAGGCGGAGTGCATCCAGCTCAAGAGACGTCTCGAGCGAGACGGACACTCGTTGCGCGAGGCCTTCGAGTCGCTGCGCCGGGCCGCGGTTGCAGAGATTGATCCCCTGGATCGAGTTCGCGCACACCCCGTCGCCTGGCTCGCGGGTGCACTCCTGCTTGGCATGTTTCTCGGGACACGCCGCTGAACGAGACTGCGAATCCAAGCGGCACTGAGGAGAACAAGGATGAGCTATGCAAACGAACTCGAGGCGGGGATGTCTGCCGGACCGGCGGCTGCCGACCTGAAGGAGCGGCTATCAGGGCTGCGTGCAACGCTCGAGGATCTGGATGCCCAGGCACGTTCGGCTGTTAAGGAACGGCCGATGCTGGCCCTCGGGATGGCACTGGCATTCGGATACCTGGTAGGTCGCGCGCTGGCGCGGAAGTAGGCTGCGTCGTGACGAGGCAGTGGCAGGACGCTTCAGCCGCCGCCGAGGGGGTCCGAGACCAGGTCATTCGTCGGCCCTATGTGACGCTCGGGCTCGCCGTGGGGATCGGCTATCTCGTCGGTCGCGGAGTTTCCATGGGCGTGCTGGCGACGCTTCTCGGTGTGAGTGCCCGGGCGGCAGTGGGTTCGGCGGTCGAAAGCTTCCTCCGGGACGCATCGGCAGCGGCGGACCGGAAGAGCGCTCATAAGAAGGAGGACAGGAGCCATGCTCCAGGACATCGTGAAGAATATTTCGTCCCCTGATCGCAGCCTGCGCTCGGTCGGGCTCGTGCGAGCCAGCCAGACGTACGGTGCGCTGAACGCCCTCTCGGCATTCGCGCTCGGGTTGGTGATCGGAGCCAGCCTTGCGCTGCTTTTGGCGCCGCTGTCCGGACCCGAGCTGCGTAAGCGCGTTCAGGCCGGCGTCAACGGACGCGACAACCCGCTCGTAGCACACTGATCCGCAGACCCCGCCAGGGCCTTCGCGGGTTACGCAGGCTAGGTAAACTCCCACCGTCGCGACAGGTGTGCAAGTCTCGAGTTCTACCGACGCTTTACTTGCCATGGTACCGCGATCGAGCGAGGCGCGGGCGTGGATGAGTCGGCCTGTGACGTGCATTTTTAGAATGGGGCTCGTGCGGTAAGAGGAGAAGTGTGAAGGAGGCGCGGCCCAGAGGTTTATCGGTTGTAGCGGCCGTCGTCATCGCGGTGGCGACGCTGTATCTCGGAAAAGCGCTCTTCATCCCGCTCGCGCTAGCCCTGCTGCTGAGCTTCCTGCTCGGACCCTTGGTGACGCGCCTCGAACGGCTGGGCATGGGACGAATTTCTTCCGTGCTCGCAGTGTGCCTCTGCATTGGCGCGTTGTTGGGCGGCATCGGATGGGTAGTGGGACTGGAACTCGGCACGCTCTCGGATCGAGAGCCGGAGTACCGTGCCCACCTCGAGCGGAAGATCGAGGCGGTTCGCGAGTCGATGAGCCCAATCCACCACGCAAGCGAGGTGGTGAGCGACCTCGAGCACCAGATCCAAGAGAAGTCCTCGGAAGCCAGCAGCCAGAAGACCCGCCCGCCGGCCAAGGTCGAAGTGGTCGAGCGCCGGACCGTCCTCGACCTGCTGAGCGGTCTCGTCGCACCGGTGCTCGGTCCGCTCGGAGTTGCGGGAGTCGTCGGGGTGATGACGATCTTCATTTTGCTGCAGCGCGAAGACCTGCGGGATCGGCTGATCCGGCTGATTGGCAGCCACGATCTGACCCGTGTCACCCACGCGATGAACGAGGCCGGCCAGCGCGTGAGCCGGTACTTGGGCATGCAGTCACTCGTCTGCGCGATCCACGGGACGATGGTTACGTTGGGTCTCCTGCTGATCGGAGTGCCCGGCGCTCCGCTGTGGGGCGCGCTCTCCGCGCTGTTGCGCTTCGTGCCGTACTTCGGACCCTGGGTCGCAGCGACCCTGCCGATCGTGCTTACCTTTGCGGCATTCGATACCTGGATGCCGGTCGTCCTCACCTCTGGGTTGCTCGTCATACTCGAGCTTGTGACGGCCAATGTGTTCGAACCGTGGCTCTATGGAGCCAGCGTCGGACTCTCACCGTTCGCGGTGGTATTCTCCGCGGTGTTCTGGATCTGGCTCTGGGGGCTGCCGGGCCTTCTCCTGGCTATGCCCCTTACCGTGTGTCTCGTGGTTCTTGGGCGTTATGTGCCGGAGCTCGAGTTCCTTCCCATTCTTCTAGGCGATGAGCCCCCGCTCGACCCGGACGTGCACCTATACCAGCGTCTCCTGGCGCTAGATAAAGCCGAAGGCGCGGCAATCCTGCGCACTGAGAGCAACGACTGCGTCGCGCTTTCCGACCAGCTGGTTCTCCCGGTGCTGCGGCGCCTCGCCGACGAAGGGCGCAGAGCGCTCGGGGAGGAAGCGACCTCGAAGATCCGGGAGCTGCTGTCGGAGTTGCTGGACGGCCTCCCGATCGAGGGTTCCACGACGCTCGGAGAGGCAGCGGAGGCACGTGGGCTGCGCGTGTTCTGGGTCCCCGCGAAGGACGAGACTGACGCCCTCGCCGCCCGCTGGCTCGCTCGCACCCTGGAGGGTTGTGGGGTGCATAGCACGGTGGGCTCCCTGCACGCCCTCGCGACCGAGAACGTGGAGCACGTCGAAGCCGAGGCCCCCGATGTCGTTTGCGTCTCGGCGTTCTCAGCCGACTCGAAGGCTCTGGCGCGTCACCTTTGTAAGCGCCTCGCGATAGGCTGCCGGGGTCGTGAGATTCTGATTGGGCTCTGGGCGGCGCCCGCCGGCGAGGAGGAACCGCCGGCCGAGGATGGAGCGCGAATCACCTGGATTACCCAGGCCCGCGAGCTGCGCACAGAACTGGGCGGGCTCGCTGCACGGCTCGGAGTTCCTCCCTCCAACGTTGGGACGCTCCTCCCGAACGCAGATACACGCCCGCCGGCCGTCCAAGCTTCCAGGGGTTGATCGACCCGGGGCTGCGAGGGAGTTCGGCGGAGCGCGGCATTGACCTTCGGGATGCAGTGGTAGCACCTCAGGACTGAGTACTTCTCTCAAGGGCTCCAGCTGCAAAGATCCACACCCCGAGCGGGAGTCCACGGCGTTGGCTCGTGCGGTGAGCTCTGGTTCCTGTCTTCTAGAGATGTGACCGGCGTTGCGGACGTTTGCCGCGGCGGCGATCGGATCCTCAAGGCTGAGGCAGCGTTAACCTCGTCAAAGTTTCGGGAACCCACAACGTCTCTTCCCGGACTACGGGAGCGAAGCGTTGGCCGCTGTCCGAGAGCCTCTCTTTTAGCTTTTGGGGAGCGGCTGCCTCAAGTCGGATCGCGATGGAGGACAGTCTCTCCCTTCTGGTCGAACCTCAAGTGAGTAAACCGGGGCTTGCGCACAGGGCGAGAGCGCTTGTCTTGATGAGACTTTCACCGAGGTATACATCCCATAGCGCCCACGGCGTTGTCCGGCCTATCTTGAGGTGATGAGAAACATAACATCATTCAACTCGGAGGGTAAAACATGTCACTGATTTCTCTCGTCGTAACTCTGATCGTAGTCGGGGTGTTACTCTGGCTGATCAATACCTACATCCCGATGGACGCCAAGATTAAGAATATTCTCAACATCGTCGTGGTGATTGTTGTCGTCCTGTGGCTGCTCTCCGCGTTCGGAATTCTCGGTCACGGCGGAGATATCAAGGTTCCACAGGTGCGATAGAAGACAGCTGGGCGACGCTAGACCATGGACGGCCCTAAGTGGGTCGCGTCCGTGCGGAGTCCTCTCGCGGTTAAGACACGTAGGAAAACGAACCAGGAATTCCGGCGGCGCTTCGATGCGCGACGAGGCGGTTCCCTATTGGATGTCCTCGGGGTCGTCACTCCCCTTGTGTCCTGGCCGTTCGTGGTCACTCCGAGGCACTTGTGTCAGCGGTCCGCGAGGCCGTCCTGAACCCGGGCAGCGAGCCTCGAAGAGGAGGCCTCCGCCCAAACGCGCTTGGGAAGCGCTTCAAGCCTCCCAGCGGGGCGGTCGCATCAAGCGCGGGACGCGAACGATGCAGCCAGATCTGACACGCCGTTGCCGTCGAGAGCAGCAGCGCGGCGCCTAGTGCCTTCGAATGACCCATTTCTCGTTCTTGCTGGGCGGGCGGAGGGGCCGGCTTTCTCCCGCCGGTTCGTGCGCAGTGGCCGGTTCATCTTCTCGCAGATCTGAGCGAGGCAGATTCCGCAGAGGCGAACTCGGCCTAGGCTCGTCGACCCGCGCGCCCGCCGTCGGTGTGGACGTATCCCGCTGTAGCGTCGCATATAAGGTCGCCGCGACCGAGCCCGCGATGAGGAGCCCGATCGCGATCCGGCGAAGCGTGCCCGAGAGCATACCGAGCCCACTCGATGCATCGGCGCGCACGTTCGCGGGTGGTGTGAGGGCGCGAACGGTCGAGATTGGTGCCTCTTCGCGAACGGCGGGACGCGCCCCGAAGGGCTTCTCCGGCTCGCGCTCCAATTTGTCGGGCAGCACGCTCTCGACGATTTCTTCGATCGTGCCGGACGGCAGCGGCACCGTGAGATCGGGGACGAAGCGCTCGGCGAGCGCCGCGCGGAAGTCCGACACGGTCGCGAAGCGCTCCGTGCGGTCCTTGGCGAGCGCACGAAGGATCGGCTTCTCGACTGCTTCGGGCAGAGTCGGCGCGAAGCGACGCGGCGGCGGTGGCAGCTCGCTCGCGTGCGCGCGCAGGAGCGCGGCGGGGCTCTCCGTTTCGAAGGGAAGTCGGCCCGTCGTGAGCCAGTACAAGAGGAGTCCCAGTGCGTAGACGTCGGTGCGGACATCCGCTTCTTCGCCCCACACCTGCTCGGGCGCCATCCACGCGGGAGTTCCCATGTTCTGCGCGCCTTCGGCTCCGCGAGCACCTCGAACGCTTTTGGCCACGAGTGAAATTCCGAAGTCGAGCACCTTCACGATTCCCTGATGCGTCAACATCACGTTCGCCGCCTTCAGATCTCGGTGGACAAGGCCGTGATCGTGCGCGTGCTCGATCGCATCGAGCACCTGCAGGAAGTAGGGGATCGCGCGCTCGCTCCGCATCGGTCCAAAGCCGCTCACGATCGTCTGCAGGGTCTGGCCGCGGACGTACTCCATCACGATGAAGGGCTGGCCGTCCATGGCATCGATGCCATAGATCGTGGCCACGTTCGGATGGTTGAGGCGCGCAAGCGCAAGCGCCTCGGCACGAAAGCTCGCCACGAGCGCCGGGCGCCCGGCGAGTTCGGGCCGCAGGATCTTCAAGGCGACTTTGCGGTTAAGCGAGAGGTCGGTTGCCTTCCAAACCTCTCCGACGCCCCCACGGCCGAGCTTTTCGGTGACCTGGTATTTCCCTACGCGACCAATCAAGGGTCGGCCTCGTGTGCGCAGCCGTTCCGTAGGGTTATCGGATCTCCGTCCAAGTGGCTTAAAGGGGGCGCAGGCAAGCGCGGCGCGGCAAGGAGCACGCCGGATGGCGAAAGAAGCCCAGAGCGCTCGTGTCCGGGCGGCACGCTTGCGCGACCTGATGGCCGACGTTCCCGATGCGCTCGGGGCGATCCGTGGCCGGATCAGCGCGGCGTCGCAGAGTTCTACATCATGCTCGGTGGCGACTTTCGCACCTTCCTCGCCGACATCGATGCACTCGATGCCGCGAGCGATCCAGGTGAGTTCTAGGCGAACTGGATCGGCTTCGTGTGCGAGCGAACGCCTCTTTAGATCGACGGACCGAAGGAGACGGTACCGGCGCCGCAAGCTCAACGGGGAGGGACTGGCTACCCGATGGGCTCACAGCGCCGGGCGGCCCTGCGCGCCTAAGCTAAGCGCGCAAAGCCGAGAACATCGTAAGCAAACCGTAGCGCGCGTCTGGGATCGCAGAAATTCCCGGATCTAGGCAAAGTGTCCGCAGAAAGCGCGGATTGTCGCGGCGAGGTCGAAGGAAGATCGGCTAGCGACGCAGGGTTAGACCTTCCCGCGCGGCGAACATCAAGGGCAATAAACTCGGCTTGCGAGAGACTCATGCCGCGCGTCAGGGATTGCGGTTTGAGACGAGGAGCTAGTAGCGAAGGGCGAGCAGCTAAGGATTGAGCGCGACTCGCGCCAGAGAAGAGATCAAGCGGTTGACGCGGGCCGCCAAAAACTTCAATGATTTCAGCGCCGAGGAGTTTCATCGGGAAGGCAGCTATCGCGGTTTGCCCAAGGTGACGGACGCTTCCACAGCCAGTTGAGGGCTTCGGAAGATTCCCACATCGTACGCGGATTGTGAGATGATCTGCGTTGCGGGCGAGACGCTCCGCGGGCATGGCAATGGAGGTCGGCGCGGATCACACTTTCGCGCTCCGCTAATAGCGGCCCGTAAATCTTAGGGTCCGCTTGATGTCCGTTCGCAATTCGAAGGGGAAAAGGCATGTTGTGGACGATTTTCGTGGTCCTCCTCGTGTTGTGGCTCTTAGGACTCGTGAGCTCCTACACCCTTGGTGGTTACATTCACATCCTCCTCGTCATCGCAGTTGTGGTCCTGGTATTTAATCTGATTCAAGGACGTCGCACGATTTAACTAAGGCTCCTTCAGCTCACGAGACCCGCGCTCCGCAGGGTGTTAGGCATGGTGAGAAGTAGCGCAACCGCGGGACCACATCAGATCTGCTCCATCCGTGTGGCATTTCTGAAGGAGGGCATGACTCTCGCGGCTGTTCCTTACGCGCATCATCGCACCAAAGCCGAAGTCACTAAGCACGGGGAACGTCTCTTCTAACTCGGCGAAGTAAGCGCGTTTGGGGGCGCTCGATTCCCGGTTCGGCTTCCTCTCCCTTCTTCCTGGTTCCTCCGGGAGCTCGGCTTCCCAAGTCCTCGCCCGGTAAACCTCCTCCTCTCCCAACCGGGGACTCGCTTCCTGTTCTCCTTCGCTTACCCTTGGCTCGCACGGGGGAGGGGGAGGCGGCCGTAGCAGCCGGCTCTTCGAGGAGGGTGGGTCGCCCATGGCACGCTCACATCTCGCCTTCGTCGTGATTGTGGCGATTGCACTGGCCGGTTGCTCTGGCATCCGGGAGAACCTCGGCGGCTGGTTTGGCGAGACGCCTCATCCGACCGCAGCCGCAACGAAGCAGGGTCAGGCGTTCTACGCGGCCGTCGACGGGCTCACCGTGTAACGAGCCAGCTACCGATTCGCTTCTCGATGCTGCTGCTGGGCGGCCTTGTCGTGCTCGCCGACATCCTCTTCTCGACATCCTGCTGGGCGCTTTCGCGGCAGGCAGCCTCGTGGGTCTAGCGGCACGCACTCCGGGGGCAGACCTGTTCCGTCAGAAGCTCGACGCCCTCGGGTTCGGCTTCCTGATCCCGATCTTCTTCGTCACGAGCGGAGCGCAGATTGACCTGCCGGCCCTCTTCGCGAGCCCCCGGAGCTTGATCCGCGTGCCGCTATTCCTGGCTCTCTTCCTCATCGTGCGCGGAGGTCCGACGCTCCTCTATCGCCGCGACCTACCCGCTCGTGAACTGCGCATCTTGGCGCTGTTCTCGGCCACCACGCTACCGCTCGTGGTCGTGATTACCGAGCTCGGCAAGGCGACCGGCCGCATGCTTCCTGAGAATGCCGCAGCCCTGGTCGGCGCCGGGATCCTCTCTGTCCTGCTCTTCCCACTGATTGCCCTCTCGTTGCGGACTCGAGAGAGGGCGACGATCCTGGCCGTGCCCGCGCGAACGCATTCTCCACCTGTCGCCGAATCCGAGGGAGCCTCGTCGGACGAGCTCTAGGAATCCGTTTGTTGCGGCCCACCCGCACCACGAGCGCTCGAGCGCAGACAGCTGCTCGGGCTTCTCGAGGGCCGCGACGCGCTACGAGCGAGACCCGTCTGACCACGGGCTTGATCGCGCGTTCCCTAGGCGTGACCTCCCTACCCGATGAGTCTCACGATCAATCAGAAAGGGGCGAGCGTGACGGCTGCAGTGAGAACGAGAGCCGACGCGGCAGCGCCGGACCAGGCCACGAAGCGTGCGAGATCCACTGCGGTCGCGGTCCCGGGATCGACGTCGAGACCGAGGCAGCGCCGCATGCTTCCGACGGTTGCCACCAGAAGCGAGTCGTCGAAGGTGTTGCGATAGAGATTCTTCGCATGGCTACCGCGCCTAAAGGCGCGCAGCATGGCGCCCGGCGCGAGAAAGAGGCCGATCGCCAAGGCGCAGAGGTTCAGATACCAGGCAGCGTAGTGGTCGGCACAGCCCGAGGCGATCTCGAAGGCCGCAATTTCGCCCTCGCCGGTCCACGTCGTATCGTAGCCCGTGACGACGTGGTGGAGGTCATGGAATCGTACGGCCCTTACACGAGATTTCGTGTTCAGTACATACAGTGGGACCGGCGCCGCTCTCAGCTTAATCCACCGGTCGGCATACATTTTCTCGTCAAAGCCGCTCATTTGAAAGTAGAGGGCGCCGCCCTCGCGAAGGGAAAGGGCGTCGTCGTAGCTCGCCATGGAGGATTCTCCGATCATCCAGATCTCTACACCGGGGTCAACCGCCGCTAGCCCCGGCACCCACTGCCGATCTTTTCACAAAACAACATCGTCGCCTGACCAGGCGGGTTAGACGCAGACGCGGTCCGCGCGGTTCGTCGGGCTTCCTCCTGTCAGTCCTCGACGAACTTGCGCAGCCGGCCGAGAGCGCCGTCTCACTGCTCCGAGATCAGGGCGAGGTATCGGCGCGCGTCTTCTAAACGCGGCTGGTCTAACCGCCAAACGCTCTCGCGCCCATGCCGCGTGCTTCGTACGAGTCGCGCTTCTTCCATCACGCGCAGGTGTTTGGTGATCGCTTGACGAGTGAGCTCGAAACCGGGGTGAGCTTCGTGATGGACATCGGTCCATCTCAATCTCGGAGCAGAAGCCGCAGCCGTTTTTCATAGTCGGGGTCAGGCAGCAGGAGGAAGCTCGTGACGTGGTCAGCATCCGCAATCTTCTCGGCCACGCGTATTGCAGCGTCGCGTTCTGACTCTGAGCCCACTACACCCAGGAGTACGATATGTCCGGCAACGATCTCCGTATCGACGCGAAGCTTCGCAGTGCGCATATCCGCCGCGAGCGCCGCTGTGAGCTCAGTCTTGAGCTCGGCATCACGCATCGTCGCCGCGGTCCAACTCTCGGGATCCGCGGATTTCACGGGCAAGTACCCGTCCACCTCACGAACTCCCTCGACCCCTTTCGCCGCAGCCTCAAGGCGAGACCGTTGGTCTTCGCTTTCCACGAATCCGACGAGGAAGACGCGGTCCATATAGGCATGCGGCGACACGTGAACGACCGCTGCCGCGTCCGTCTCCGCCAGTGCCTTGCGAACCTCCAGCAAGAGCCTTTTGTCATTGGCCTGCGCCTCGACGCTCTCCTCACTTGCGGCCGCCTTCGCCATCGCCCGGTAGGGGCGAACGCCTCCGCCGCAGCCGCCGAGGGCTCCCTGCCCAACCGCGCCTAGCGTCCAAAGGGTAAGGCTAACGACGGCATGAGAGCGTGCGTGGCGAAAGATTCGATGCGCGAACGCTTGCACGCCGTCCCCCCAAAAGCTTCGAATTGCGGCGTCTGGTGTTTCGAAGCTCCGCTGTATTCAGCGCGCCGCGCGCCCTTCGATCGCGGCTTCGCGACACGGGAGACTACCCCGACGATCGAGTCAGGTCGCGCCGTAGGTGACAGCCCGCACCAGCATCGCTTCCCGTAAGCGCTTCGTCTCGCGTCTTGACGTGCGATTGGAGAGCGTTCAGATGTTGTGGTTTTGCGCGGGAGGCATCGCAGATTGGGAGCGAAGAACGAGGGTGCCGCTTTCTCGATCTTCACCTTCGTCTCGCTGCGCAGCGATCCATCTGCTTGGTCGGAGCCTTCCGCGCACGCAGCGCAGGCTCCCTCCCACCGTGCCGAACCTCTTCGAGGGGGACGCGGCTCAGCTCTCCCCGGGCTCAGCCACCAATGACCCCTTGCCCGGGAAGCCTTGGAGGGCGCCCCCCCCGGGGGGGGGCATTCCGATGGTTTCCGGCTCTGCGCGCCAGGGGGTGGGAGGACAGGATCTGCGCTCGCTTGGGCGTGTGGCTGCGTCGGGGGGGAGGCCTCTCGCACGGCCGGGCGCCAGGATTTCTTCATTTGAGGCTGACCGTCCCTCTAGCCGGTGCCGCAACCGGAGCGGCAGGGCTGTGTTGGATGCAACGGAAAGGCGACAGAAGCTCATCCACACCTTCGAGGAGATCGATATGTTCAAGACTTGGGCCAGGGTTCTTACGATCGCGGTCACGACGGCATTCATTGCTGGGATTGCCAGCAGCGCCATCGCAGAAACAAACTGGGAGAAGAATCATCCGCGTCGAGATCAGGTGAACGATCGACTTGCGAATCAGAACAAGCGGATCAAGCAGGAGCGGAAAGAGGGTGAGCTCACGGCGGGACAAGCCGCGAAGCTTCACAAGGAAGACCGCCAGATCCGCCAGGAAGAGCGGGACATGGCCAGCCAGAACGGCGGTCACATTACGAAGTCAGAGCAGAAAGTCCTGAACCAGCAAGAAAACGCTGTCAGCAAGCAGATCGGGCAGTAGTGCGCCCCGGGCTTCGAGCGAGGTCTGCGGGTCCTTCACAGGAGGGTGCGGGAGCAGCCGACAAGGCTGCATTCCAGCTGGTGAGAGTCCAGCCATGCCAATTGCCCGTGTCGGGCATGTAGCGATGCCGCTACCCGGGGTAGGTAACCAACCGGAGTGTGCGCGGTGTAAACGGCCCGGCCGCCCAGGGGGAGACTCCTGCGGTGGGAGCAGCCGGGGGGCCTAGCGAGTGTGGGTGCCTGAACATCATGAAATGATTGCAGCCTCGAAATCTGAGACCCCCGTTGAAGCTGCTTCGCGGGGAGCATTCGGTGGGCCGAGCCCCTTGCACCTTGGGCGAGGCCGTTGCGCCTCTGGAAGAAGCGGGCGAGTGCACAGAGGTGACACCGCGGGGTATGGGTCCAAGCACCTGCGCAAGGAATGCAGAGATAACGTCGGGAAGGTCCTTCTTCCAGCAGGGGCTGGCAGCAACCTGCAGAGACTACGAGGAATAGCGAGAGCGAAGCCGAGTAGAGGATTTGGGACCGTCGCATGAGCCCGTATGAGCGATGAAGAAGGGGTAGTGCCCTTCGAGGTGGCACTGGATGCCATCCTTTGAGAGGTAACGCCTCGAGAGGGCAAAGGGGCTCGCGGCGCTTGGTGGGCGTCGCTTTGGGACACCGGAGAGGGACTCAGAGCCCACGAATTCGGTGTTCAGCGCGATGTCGAGCGGTTGAGCAAACCTGCGGTGCAAGGGGTGGATGCGAGCCAGCGCTTGAGCTTCGGTGTTGCAGGAAAGGCTCATTCGCAGACAGTGGCCAAGGTCGCCAACCGGACTCGGGAGATCCGACCGTCCGGGATGAAAACGGAGGCCCGAGGGAACATGACCCATGGCGGGACCAGGAACCCAACTCGCAATCGAAAGAGCGGGTCTGGTCACTCCCCGCCTACCGGTGCGTGCACCTTGGTTCTATCCAGACAGCCCTGCACCCTCCTGTGTGTTTCCCCCAGGTACGAATCACGCCGCCCTCCCCGCGCAGCCGGCCGCGACATCCAAGACCCCAGGTGTGAGCGATCCGCGGCGGCTTTAGCGACTTCTTCCGCGATCGAGCTCGCGCGCGTCTTCGAGCTGCGAGGCGATCTGAGCCGCATGATGCGCCCGGATCGTTTGAATCGTTTCTCTCTATGAGAGACGGTGTCTTCGAAAGCGAGCGTAGGACGGCGCTCGGAGTCAAATCTGCGTACATGTCGATCATGAGACTGGGGCGGTCGTGGGCTCCTGGCGGTCGGTGGACCTTGGCGCGATGATCGTCGAGCGCTGGCCCGTGGTGTCGGCGCGGCGGTGGGAGGCCTATGTCGACCGGGTCCGCGAGCCCGCGCGCTTCTGCGCACGCGGTGACCGCCGCCTTTCTGGGATGGACCCTCGACGCATTCGACTTCTTCGTCGTCGTGTTCCTCATCGACGTCCTCGCTCACGAATTCGGCGTCACAAAGGCAGCGATGGTGGCCACCCTCACCGCGACCCTCGCGCTGCGGCCTGTGGGGGCGTTCGTCTTCGGCCTCCTCGCGGACCGTTACGGCCGTCGCTTGCCTCTCATGACGAATATCATCTTCTTCTCCGTGGTTGAGCTGCTGTGCGGATTCGCCCCGAACTACTCCGTCTTTCTCGTGCTTCGCGCGCTGTACGGCATCGGAATGGGTGGGGAGTGGGGTGTCGGGGCCTCGCTTGCCATGGAGCACGCGTCACCCCGCTGGCGTGGCGTCCTCTCGGGTTTTCTCCAAAGCGGCTACTCGGTGGGGTATCTCCTCGCCGCATTCGCATCTTGGATCATCCTCCCTCACCTCGGCTGGCGGCCAATGTTCTGGATCGGTGGCGTACCTGCGCTGCTCGCGCTCTATATCCGCTCAAGCGTTCCGGAGTCGGAAGCTTGGCGCCGCCACCGAGCGACGAGCTTCGGACAGGTATTACGGACCGTTGGCGAGCACGGGAAACGGTTTGCCTTCCTGGTGACGCTCATGACATTCATGATGTTCCTTTCCCATGGCACACAGGATCTGTATCCGGACTTCCTCAAGTCCGAGCATCGGATGGGAGCCGGTGCCGTCGCACAGGTGGCAATCTTTTACAACGTGGGCGCGATTGTCGGTGCGATTGCCTTCGGCCAGTTTTCCCAGCGCGCGGGTCGCCGACACAGCATGCTCGCCGCCTTCGGGCTAAGCCTCCTGGCAATCCCGCTGTGGGCCGGGGGCACATCGCTTCTCACCCTCGTGATCGGAGCCAGTCTCCTCCAAATGGGCGTGCAAGGTGCATGGGGCATCGTGCCCGCGCATTTGAACGAGCTCGCGCCCGACCGCGCGCGGGGGCTTGTCCCGGGATTCGCCTACCAGATGGGCGTCCTCATCGCTGCCCCGGTGAACAGCCTCCAGTACGCCCTGCGCGATCGTGTGGGATACGCGTGGGCCTTGGCGGGCTTTGAGATCGTCGTGATTCTCACCTTGGCCGGGCTCGTCTCGTTCAGTGCTGAACACCACGGTCGGAGCTTCCTCGAAGCCGAGGATCAGAAAGGGCTGGACTGAGCGCTTGCAGGCGCGGACGGCATGGCGCGCGGTCCTCGGACCCGCGCTGTCGGACCCGCGACACCTAAGTCGGGTGCGGGGGGCTAACGTCGGCGCATGAGCTTGCCACGCACGAGGCGGGTGCCCATGCACCGGGCGCGCGATGCGAAGGGACCCGATCGCGGCCTCTTCGATCTGTGGTCCTTCGTCTACGACGCGCCGCTCATACAGTGGCTGGTTTACCGCCCCGAGCATGATGCCGTGGTGCGCGCACTGCGCGCTTGCGGCGCGAGAAGGGTCCTTGACGTAGGCTGCGGTACGGGGCTTCTCGCGGCTCGTGTACGGCGCGAGATCGGGGGGGAGTGCGTCGTGGGCTGTGACTTCTCTCGCGGCATGCTTGACCAGGCAGCGCGGCGTGGCAACGCGGCGGCGCTGGTACAGGCGACCGCGCTGCGGCTACCGTTTCGCGATGCCAGCTTCGACGCGATCGTCTCGACCGAAGCGTTTCACTGGTTCCCCGATCAGGGTGCGGCGCTAAGAGAGTTCCGCCGAGTGGTCGCTCCAAGTGGACGGATCTTCGTGTCGCTCGTAAATCCTCCTGCGGAGTGGCTCTCCTCCGCGGCGAGCGCGCTATCTCGCGCTGTTGGCGAGCCCTTCCACTGGCCGACACGCGCGCGGATGCGCGCACAAGTCAGGGGCGCAGGTTTTCGTGTGGTCGGTCAGCGATTCGTGTTCCGGCTGCCGCTTGCCCTCGCCTTCCCGACCTTCCTCACGGAAGCGGAGCCCGCACCGGAGCTGCCGTCGCGAGCTGGGGCCGCTAAGCGGGAGCCGCGGTTCGAGGGCCCGTCTTGGCAATGAGCGCAGCCACCTCGCCGCCGCCTCAGAGCCTCCGGACGCTGATCGACCGCTTCGATCCGAGCGCATTCGACGCACCCCGGCGACGCGCGCAGATCCGCTTGATTGTCCCGAGCGTTGGGAAGTGGGACGTCCTTGTCGATGGCGCCGGCGCGAGACTCGCGACGGGGGATCGGGGCTCGGAACCGGACGCGACCTTGACCGCCGACCGCCAGACCTGGGGCGCAATCGCCCGCGACCTGCGCGGAGGGATGGACGCGTATCGCACCGGGCGCCTGCGGATTCGCCATAACCTTCATCTCGGAGTGAGCTTGCTCGCAGCGACAAGCGGCATGAACGGGCCCGAACGCCTTCGATTTCGACGGATCGAGACCGCCTCCGGTGAAGTCTCCTTTCTCACGGCTGGCGTCGGTGAACCGGTCATCCTGATCCACGGCCTAGGCGCGACCAAGGGATCGTTTCTGCCGACCGTCTCAGCACTCGCCGACTCGTTCCGGTTGATTGCCGTTGACCTCCCCGGGTTCGGCGATTCGGCAAAGCCCCTGCGGGCGGTCTACGACCCGGAGTTCTTTGCCCGTTCAGTCGTCCACCTGATGGATGCGCTCGGGCTCGAACGGGCGCACGTCATCGGCAACAGCATGGGCGGTCGGGCGACGCTCGAGCTCGGCCTGCGCCATCCAGAGCGGGTGCGACGGCTTGTGATGTTGGCGCCATCCCTCGCCTGGATCCGCGAGCGGCCATGGGCACCCCTGGTGCGTCTCCTCCGCCCAGAGCTCGGCCTCCTGCAGATCACGCCGCGCTCTGTGGTCGAGGCCGTGGTCCACCGGCTCCTCCCCGTCGCCGAGTTCAACTGGGTGCAAGCGGGAGTCGACGAGTTCCTGCGCGCCTATCTCACTCCGCGGGGACGCATGGCGTTCTACGCCGCCGCGCGCCAGATCTACCTCGAAGAACCGCACGGGGCGGAAGGATTCTGGACCCGTCTTGCCGGGCTCCGTGCGGCGAGCCTATTCATTTGGGGCAAAGCCGATCGCCTTGTTCCGATCGGCTTCGCCGCTCACGTAAAGCGGGCCGTGCCGGCGTCTCGTCATGTCGAGCTCGATTGCGGGCACGTTCCTCAAATCGAACGGCCGGCCGAGACTCACGCAGCGATCGCGGAGTTCTTCAAGGAAGGAGCGTCTCGAAAAGGAAGCTCGTGAAAGAGGCGCCCGGCGACCTCCGGGGCTCCATCCCGAACTCGCGCACTTCCCGCTGGCCTCTCTCCTTTGCTCCCTAAGGGCCCGGTGCGGAGAACAGCCCAGGATCAACAACCTCGATCCTCGCTCTCCGACGCCGGAGGGGGGCGCCGCGGCGGCGCGCCGCCGCGCGACTGATCTGAGACACTCCGCCTCCGATGGGGAGGCGAGGGCAGGGGAGAACCCGATGGGAAAGGGAGTCCGGAAGCCGCGAGGACGAAGGGTCGCGCTTGTGACAGGCGCTTCTTCCGGGATCGGCGAGGCGTTCTCCCGAGCCCTCGCGCGCGACGGCTTCGATCTCATGCTTGTGGCGAGGCGCCGGCATCGGCTCGCGGTCCTTGGGCGCGAGCTCACCAAAACCCACGGGGTAGCGAGCGAGCCCTTCGCCGCGGATCTTTCGACCGAGGCCGGCCTTCGCCGCGTCAGCGAGCGCATCGCCCGGGAACCCAGGCTCGAGCTGCTGGTCAACAACGCCGGCCTCGGCGCCTTTGGACGTTTCGCTGGAAGTGAATGGTCGCGCGAGGAGTCGGAGATCCGCGTCAACGTTCTTGCGGCCGTGCGCCTCGTTCACGCGGCCCTCCCGCGGATGATTCGCCGCCGCCGCGGCGCGGTGATTAACGTCTCATCGGCCGCGGCCTTTACGCCAGCGCCGAGCTTTGCGGTCTATGGGGCGACAAAGGCCTTCCTGAACAGCTTCACGGAGGCGCTCCACGTCGAGCTGCGGGGTACGGGTGTCCGGGTCCAGGCGCTGTGCCCAGGCCTCACTCACACCGAGATATTCTCGAGCGCGCGAGCGGACACCTCGGGTTTACCCGAGTTCCTCTGGATGGAGCCCGCGGAAGTGGTGGCCGAGTCACTCGCTGCGCTGGCAAGGGGCAGCGTGCTGTGTGTGCCCGGGCTTGGGAACAGGGCCGTTGCAAACTTGGCCCGCATGCTTCCCCACTCTGCGAGCTCGCGGATCGCGGAACTTCTCGGACGATCCGTGAAGGCGACCCGGACGCAGAGGTGACACGGCGGTCGCTGACTTCACTCGCACGGCTCAGGGAGGTCGGAGATCGCAATGAGACGAGCTGCCTAGGGACGGATGAGATCGATCTTGTCGAAGGCGATCGCGTCGTCTTCCTTAAAGCACGGTCCGAGGGTGCCCGCGTCCTCCGGCCCCACGAGGACTTGGGATGCGCCTCCTGCCGCGAGTGCTGCGGCACGCAGCGAATCCCCACCGCTTCGGAGGAGACGGTGCAGCGGAGAGCTCATGAACCGCTCCCTTCACGATCGGCGCGTGCGCGCCGACTCCTGCACGCTTCAGGCCGGTCGGAGATTCGGGTCCGATCAATGCCTGTGTCGGCCTTCGCTTCAAACCTGACGCCCGTTGTAAGGAAGCAAGTGCCGCGCCAACTCGGACCGTGCGCCCGGATCGCGACCTACGGGTCGCAGTAGAGCTGTGGCAGGACGTGCCCTCGGCTCCTAGGGAGCCAGCTCCGTCCATCGCTCTTGAGCTTCGCGATCGTTCTGCGGCCGACGTTTCCCGTCCCGCGTATTGATTAGAGCTTCCGCTCATACGCCCAGTCCTGGACCTCCAGGGCGCTTCGGATTGCGAGCGCGACGGTCGCGCGCAGGGGTTCGGGCGGCCACGGAATGAGACGCCGATTGACGAACGGGGAATCCACGAGCTCAGTGCGACGCTCGAGCAACAGATCGCGTAAGACCTGGGCGTTTAGGTGACTCGCCGAGACCCCGTGGCCAATGCAGCCCAGGCTGTAGACGGCGCGCTTGTCGCTGAGGTAGCCGAGCGCTGGCGTTAGATTCGTGGTCACCGAGATCGGGCCGCCCCAGCGGTGCGTGACCCGGATGCCCCTTAGCGACGGGAAGAGGAAGCTCACGTGCTGCTCGAGATGTCGCCAGGCCGCCTCGTTGCGGTCCGCATCGAGGCCATTCGCCCAGCTGAGTCCGACCGGTCCGCCGCCCATCACCAGCCGATCGTCCGGCGTGATGCGGTAGTAGTGGATGAGGTTGCGGGCGTCCTCGATGCCCTCGCGTCCCTGCCAGCCAATCGATGCGAGCTGCTCTGGGCTAAGGGGATCGGTGGCAACCATGTAGGTGAAGGCGTTGATCTGTTTGCGGCGAAGCTGTGGGAAAAGGTGCGAATAGGCGTTCACCGTGAAGGCGATCTTGTCGGCTCGCACCATGCCCCTTGGCGTTCGCAGCCGAAAGCCCTTCTCCTCCGTGACTTCAAGCACCGGAGTGTTCTCATACACCACCGCGCCGACGCGCCGCGCGAGTCGCTTCTCCTCGCGCACAAGCTTGGCGGGGTTGATGAGGAGGAGTCGCGGCTCCCAGATGGCTCCCAGGTAGCGGGGAGAGTTGACCCGCTTGCGCAACGCCTCGCCGTCGATCCAGTCGATTCCGTGGAAGCCCAGTGACTGCATGAGGGCGACATCGTGCTCGAGACGGCGGACGTAGCCGGCGGTCGAAGCGGTGCGCAAAAAGCCCGGGCGGATGCAGTCGCAATCGAGCTCCTCCCGCGCGATCACCTCGCCCATCGTGTCGACGGCCCGCTCCATGTAGGTGTGTGCGTCGCGGAGAAAGTGCCTGCCCCGCAGCATTGCCATCGCTCCGAACCCGAGGCCGACCACCGTCATGCCGAAGGAGCCATTTCGCCCGCTGGCCCCGTAGCCAACCTCCTTCGCCTCAAGTACCGCGACGCGGAGGGTCGGCTCGGCGGACTTGAGTTCGTAGGCGGTCATGAGTCCGGCAAATCCGCCGCCGATGATGGCGACGTCCACGTCGTGGTCGCCCTGCAGCGGCGGCTCTGGGACATAAGCCCCGTAGGTCGCGAGCCACAAAGAAAGAGGGGAGTCCGGTAGGCGCATCCTGACCTCCGGGAATGGGAATCTCCTTTTTGACCGTACGCGTATGGGAGGCGCGAATGCGTCGGGCGGCCGACAGCGCCGAGGCCTAGAGAAAAAAGGCCGATTATGGATGCTCCGGCGTTCAGGTTGGCGCCCTTCCGCTCGACCAGCCTTCGCGTTCGCCGAGGGCGCCCATTGGCCTCAGCCGCACCCCTTGCGATGAGACTTCGTGGCCCGCTCCGGGTGCGGAGCGCACTATCGAGAGGACTGGGTTGGCACGGGGAATGCTTCTTTTTCTTCGAAGAGCCGCCTGGGGGTCGCGATGGCTCGCCGGCTTTTACGCATCGCGTATTTTGCGATCTTCCTTGCGCTTGGGGCCGTCTATTACGAGTTCCTCGGGGCCGGACCCTCACCCTCCGAGAAACCGGAGAACATTGCCTGGTACCGGCCCGCGGGCCTCGCGCTTACGATGGACTCCCCGTGGCTCGCGCCGCTCCAGCGGATTGCGGCCGACGTGGAGCAGGCCCGCCACGACGGCCGCTTCGAAGTGCGAGGATTGATCCCGCTCGGCCTCTTCGCCCTGCCTCCGATGGTGTTGACCGTGCTTGGCTTTCTGCTCTTCCGGTCTGCGCTCGCCCGCAGCGCCGCGCTTACCCTCGGACTTACGCTCTTGGCCTTTAGCTATTACGGATGGCTCGACCCCGAGACGTGGCAGGACTACAGCTGGCGCTGGCCCGCCGTTCTGCTTTCCACGTCCGCCTACATCTCGCTCTTTGCGCTTGCTCCCGCCATCGTTGGGTCGGCCCGTCAACGTTCGCGATGGCTGCAGGGACTCGCGGCGGCGGGCTTCGTCGGCTCGGTCTACTTCCTAAGCACCGAAGTCACCGGTACCAATCCGGAGCTTCAGTGGAACCTGAGCCCGTGGCCAACGCTCACGCTCTACGGCTTCCTCCTCGTTGGGCTTGTGCTTGGGGTCGTGCACGGGGCGGCGGGCGCCGGGCTCCTCGTTCGCGGGATGGCTCCGACATGGGCCCGGACGGCGCTGACCGCGGCGGTCGCAACTGGCGTTTCCGCGCTGCTCCGTCCCATCCCCTTCGCCGAGGGCGGTGCGCTTCAGTACGCGGTGCTCGCGCTTCCGGCTGTGGTGCTCGCCTTGCTCAGCGGACGCCGGGCCTCCGGCTCCGGCGCAAGCGCCGCGATTCCATTCCTCATGGCTGCGATCCTCATCGTCGGCAGCATCGAGCTCGGTCGCTGGCAGGGCGAGTACTTCCTGGCGAAATCGCGCAACGGGGTGGCACCGGTTGTGATTGCAGCGCTCGAACACTACCGCAAGGACTTCGGCCGCTACCCGGACGAGCTCCAAAACCTTGTGCCGGACTACCTGCCTGCAATCCCGCACGCACAAGTTGGCTGGATCCGCTCGCCCGATGAGGATCTGGTTTACACCTACCTCGGCGAATCTTTCCTCCTCGAATTCCCCGGGGTGGTGTGGGTCCAGTGCGCTTACAGCCCAGCGATGGCCGCCGCCGAAGGAGATGAGGAAGAGCGGGCCTCAGCGGCGGGCGCCGAAGAGGAGATCCTCGCACCCGCTTGGAGCTGCGAGAGCAAGCCGCCACGGCTTTGGTGAAGATCTCCAGCCCGTGGGGTATACGCGCTTTCGCGCGAGGCAGCGCAAGTGTTCTGCCGACCGAGACGTAGCGACTGGAAGGTTTACCCGAAGTCGGCGATCGTCCTCGCTCAGGGGGGAATTTGAACGAAATGGAGAAACCGGAAAAAAAGCCGATGACCAAGCGTCCGCCGCGTACTCTCCTTCTCCTTGAGGGGCGGGCTGTCTTGGAGTTCGCGGCGCTGCTGCCCGCGCTACCCGTTCTGCGACGAGCCCCGCGCGGAGACGGCCAGCCAGTCCTGGTGTTGCCGGGCCTTATGGCCAGCGACTTGTCGACGCGGGCGCTGCGCCGGTTCCTTCAGCGACTTGGCTATCCCTCCTATGGATGGGGTCTCGGGCGCAACGTCGGGCCGAGCCCGCAGATGGCTCGAGACCTGGCGCAGCGCCTCGAGGAGCTGCGCCGCCGGCACGAACGGCCGGTGAGCCTCATCGGCTGGAGCCTCGGCGGCATTTATGCGCGCGAGCTTGCGCGAAGATTCCCGGACGACGTGCGCCAGGTGATCACGCTCGCGAGCCCGTTCCGGGATCCCGAAGCGACGAACGTCCCGGCCGCATTGCTCGCTCGTCGCCAGCTCCATCCCGACGAGCGCCTGTTCCGCGAGCGGCTCGGAACGCCGCTCGCGGTGCCATCGACAGCCATTTACAGCCGCAGCGACGGCATCGTTTCGTGGCGGAGTTGCTGCGAGAAGCCGGGACCCGAGAGCGAGAGCATCGAAGTTTTAAGCAGTCATCTCGGCATGGGCCACCACCCTGTCGTGCTGCTGACGATCGCGGATCGGCTGAGCCAACCCAAGGACGCCTGGAAGCCTTTCCGAACGCCCACCGGCTGGAGTTGGCCTCTTGTAGCGCGCGCCGCCCCCGCGACGGAACCGGTGTAGAGGAGTTCCTCATCGAAGGGGAGGGGCTCCAGAAACGCGCCGCTGATCCGCATGAAAGATTTCGCTTTGGAGGCGCGCTAGGAGAGGGCAGGCGGACTCCTACGTGCCTTCGAAGGGTGCGTTCATCGCCGTGGGGGGCGACTTAGCGGTGGATTCCTTTTTGCCGCGTAATGCTCGGCTCTGCGCCTCGTGAACCGAGGGCACACAAGCTCGAACCGGCGACCACTGCGAGCGCACCGAGGACGCTTAGGCCATTCAGTTCTTCGGGCGCCAGCAAGCCGGGGGCCAAGAGCTCGACGAGTCGCATTCCGAGCAGCGTAAAGAGCGGCGCAGTGGAGATGACAGCGCTCACTCGAGACACCTCCCAGTGTCCAAGGGCTTCCGCGAACGAACCATATGCGATGAGGGTGTTGGCACAGCAAAAGGCCAGCAGCCCGAACTGCAGTGTCGTAAGGCCGAGGACCGTTGCAAACTTAACCGGTGGAAAGAGCAACGCGACCGCAGCGGTGTAGAGCAAGAAGAGGAGCTGCTCTGAAGCCAGCGAGCGCAGAAGATGCTTCTGAGCGAGGGCATAGGCCGCCCACAGGATGGCTGCGATGACCAGCAGCAGGACGCCCAGGCCGACGCCACCGGACACATGAGCGAGCTCTGGCAGACGTCGGTTGAAGAAAAGCAGCATCCCCCCGACGAGGACCGCGAACCCGCTCCACTGCAAAGCGGTGAATCGCTCGTGGAACACGACGAGACCGCCGAGGAGCAGGAATAGAGGTGAGAGCTGGATCACCACTTGTGTCACAGTCGGGCTCGCACGCGAGAGGCCGAGGACGTAGAGCACGAAGTTGCTCGTGAGGCCGAGAATGCAGATCCCCAGCAATACCCAATCGCCGCGGTCGAGGGTAAGCGGCATGGGGAGTCTGTGCTTCAGCTTTAAGAAAAGACCGAGCGCAAGACTTGCGACTGCGAAGCGATACCAGGTGATCGTGAGGGGGTCCATCGCAGCGAGGAGCAGCTTGAGCGCGATCGGAAGCAATCCCCAGAAGAGGGAAGTGGTGAGAGAAAACGCGAATCCGAGGCGCCAGCTTCCGCTGGTCGTGTGCGTCAAGACGCCAGGCTTCGCGAGGCATTACACACGGCCCGTCTCCCGTCGCCGAAACTCACGCCACGTACCGAGAGTTCGTTGGAGGCTGCATTTTCACACATCGTTCGTGCAAGACTCGTCCCAGCAAGAGATGACGCGCTGCTGCGAGCGTGTCGGCAAGACCCCACACTCCCAGAAAAGTGAGTAAAGGGCTGCCCAATCGGGATTCAAGAGAGGATGGCCCTGATACTATAGGTACGCCGGTTCCCGGCGAAGGAGAGACCCCATGCCGACCCGCCGCAAGTCCACCTCTCAGCGCAGGGCGCCTACTTCGGTGAAAGCCGTAGGGAAGAAGGCTGCCCGCAAGAAGTCTGCGAGCCCGCCGGCAAAGCAAGGTCTCGACGCGCTTGCACGGAAGATCGTTCGCGTGACCGCCGACCCGTCGAAGTTTTCGATTCAAGAGCTCTACACCGTGGACTGCGAGTCGGTGGAGGCGAATGGCGACGCCGCCCACGGCCACGAGGGTCTCGAGAAGAAGCTCCAGCAGTGGGAGCAGATGCAGAAGGGTGTGCGGTGGAAGACTCGCAACGTCTTTCTGGGGAAGGGCGTGATCTGTATCGAATGGGATGCCGAAGTCACGCTCAATGATGGGCGCACGGTGAAACTGCTGGAGATTGCGGTCCACGAGATCAAGGGCGGAAAGATTGCGCGCGAGCGATACTACTACAACCCGATGGCATTGATGCCGCCGCAGAGCTAGCGCCGGTCGGTCGAATACCGCGATCCGGTAACACTGGCGTGCCGCGCAGAGCCTGCGCTGGGTCCCGGCCCTTGCCGGATCCGACGCTGAGAGCTGTGAGTGAAGCTCGCTTGGAGATTCCCGACCGCGACGCTGCTCCGGGCTGCGACGACCACTCGATCGTGAAGGCGCGAGCGTTGGCCTAGCCGCCGGGTGGCGCGGCTGCAGACCCGGGTCCCGCCTTCTGTGCCTCGCGAGTCCTCTCGGTTGGGGCGGCGATCGGCTCTTGCGCGGCCCGCGTTGTGGGGCTAGAGATCGCGGTCGTCATTGGGGAGTAGCCGTCCTCCGGATGGAGGAGTGTGCGTCAACATACTTGGCCTTCTCGGCCATGGCGCATGCGGCCAATCGGCTTGGCGAGACCTTTGGCAGGGATGTTCCGGCACCGGGTTGGGCGGGATGTTCCGCCACCGGTCCGTAGGCCCAACCCGAGCCGGACTCCATGACGCCGCTTCTCGGCACATTGGCGCTCTTCCTGGGCTCGGCTGGTCTGATCTATCTCGCCTGCGAGTACTTCGTAAACGGAGTGGAGTGGGCCGGCTACCGCTTTGATTTCGGGCAGAAGGCAACGGGAACCATCCTCGCCGCCTTCGGGACGGCGCTCCCCGAAAGTGTCGTGACTTTTGTCGCAGTCGTCTTTGGAAGAAGCCCAGCCCAAAAGGAGGTTGGTATCGGGGCCGCGCTCGGGGGTCCGCTGGTCCTCGGAACAATCGCGTATGCCGTCGTGGGCTGGACTCTCCTTGCAAGCCGCTCCGGACGGCAGCGGTTTGCGATCCTCGACGTTGATCATCAGCACCTAAGCCGGGACCAGGGCTGGTTTCTCGTAATCTTTGGAGGAAAGATCGCTCTCGGTCTTGTGGCCTTCGCGCTAAAACCTTGGTGTGGATTGCTCTTTCTTGCCGCGTACGCCGCCTACTTCCTAAAGGAAACGAGGAGCCGTCGAGATGAATCGGAAGGAGCGCTCGCACCCCTAAAACTTCGTCCGAAGGACATCGCACCATCGACGGGCTGGGTACTGCTGCAGACCTTGGCGGCTGTGCTGCTGATCTTCGGGGCGTGTCGTGTGTTTGTAAATCAGCTCAACGTCCTGGGGCCTCTCACTGGGCTCTCCCCCCAAGTCGTGGCTCTTCTGCTCAGTCCGATTGCGACCGAGCTTCCGGAGGTCATGAACGCGGTCATCTGGGTGCGACAAAGAAAAGAACGTCTCGCGCTCGCGAACGTGAGTGGCGCGATGATGATTCAGGCGACTGTTCCTACAGCATTCGGACTGTTTTTTACTCCCTGGATGCTGAGTCGAACCCTCATCTTTGCAGCGGCAGTCACAGCGACTTCGGTGCTTGCTCTCTACCTTCTCTTTCAACGCGGAAGGATGTCAGGTGAAAGGCTGTCCCTTTTCGCCATTTTCTACGTCTTGTTCGCGGTGACACTGACGCTTGTCCACTTCCGATATCCACGATAGAAAGCGCCGTCGGCGAGCGCCCCTCCTCGTGCGCATCCCCTCAGCCTTTCGGCTCGAGAGCAGTCTTCAGGAAGTGCGACTTTTGTTCGGAGGGCCTGCTGCCACGACGCGGCCTTGAGGCGTCAGCTTATCGATCACGTGCGGCAACACCGTGGCGAGACCTGTCGTCACCGCAGCGGGAGGAAGCCCGAGCTTCCCAGCAATCGTGTGGACCCGATCCGTGCCAAGAACGCTCTCGACCTGGGCGGCAGTGATCGGTTGGTTCGGTCCGCTACCGATCCAGGACGACACCACGCCCCCGAGACCCTTGTCGTGAAAATCCTGCACGAAGCTTTCCAGTCCGCCGGGTCCTTTCGACTGAATTGCGTCGAGCACACCCGCTACGAGCCCAGAGGGATCGCTGCCGCTGCCGCCGAGTGCGCCCTTCACCTCCTGGGAGAGTGTTTCCAAAAGCCCCATCACGAAACTCCTCGGATGGCTATTGACCGAGCCACTGTGAGACGCCTCCGTGGTGCGAGCAGGTACCGGTGTGATGCTTGCTATGCGAGTAGGTGCCGTCCTTGCAAAGTGCGGTCGCTCCCGTCGGGTCAGTGTTGGCTGGCGTCTTCGCCGCCGGCGCAGCCGCCGCCGTCTCGGCCTTACTCGTTGACTTGGAAGTCGCAGGCGCAGCCGCCGGAGCGGCCGGCGTAGCGGGCGCGCTCGACGCTGCGCCGCCCGTCCATTCCGCAACCCCGCCGTGCCCCCTGCACGCACCCTTCTTCGAGGCACTCGTCGTGTACGAGCCGTCCTTACACTTCCCCGTGGCGTCCGGCGGCGGAGTCGAGGGCGCGGTTTGCGCCGCGGCAGAAGTCGTCGAACTCTTGTCGTGCTTGGCCTTCTTCTCTGCCTTTTCAGAGGTGCCCGTGCCCTGCGTCGCGAGCCACTCGGCGACGCCGCCATGTCCTTTGCAAGCGCCCTTTTTCGAGGCGCTCTCGGTGTACGATCCGTCCTTGCAACGACCCGTAGCGCCAGCCGGGGCTTCGTCGGCTCTCGCAGCGCCAATCCCTGCGTACACGAAGACGACCGCCAAGGTGAGAAGCGCGCGGAAGCGGATCATAGGTACCTCCCCATCGGAGCGGCTGATCCGGCACTCGGTGTGGCGAGAGGCCGTGCGCGCTCCTTGCGTTTCGGCGCCCCCGCCTCGCAGAAGTGCGGCCCCGCCGGACGACGCGCCCTCTGTCTCGAGGCATCCTTGGCGAGGAGCAGCCTTCTACGGCGCGGCACGGAGGAGCGGGCGACGCCGCTTGTCCGCGCCCTCTCCAAGGGTCTAGGAAAACCAGCATATCGGATCTCTCACACGAGGCGAGGAGAATCTCGTGTGTTCGGGCACGGTGAGCGGTTCCGGGTGAGGCGTGATCGTTCACGACCCGACCCTGCGGGTCGAACCCTCGGCACGTCGGGTGCGGGCCGCAACCCCCGAGACGGGAGGTAACGAGCCGAGCCCCTGGAGGACGCGTCTCGAAACAGGTCGGGTCTGCTCTGGGAGGTCTTCGCGATTCCGCCGACGCCAACACCGCGGATCTCCTCGAAAAGGCGACCCGCACACGCTTCTTCATGTCGCGCACTCGGGACGCGCGGCCTCGCTTGCTCTTCGGTTAGCGCCGCGGAATACGTCAAGCGGGTCCTTCCGCCCGCATCGGACCGCGGCTGCCGAGCGCACGGGGTGCGCTCCCTACGCCCCACGAGGCCCCTCGAGGCGGCAGCTCCCGCTGAAACCCAGCGGCGAAGCTATGCCGGGGACGCCCTTACCTGTCCCCTTCGCCCAGGGCTCCTGGTACTCAACGTCGGGCCCCTGTGAGCCGATCAGTAGGAGGTAAAGCGGAGGCAAGAGGGTCGAGGATGACGCTGCACCTGCGAACCCTTGCCGCCGCGACGTTCCTCTTGCTTGGAGCCGCTGCCGCAGTGCCGACTCGGGCCGCGGGCGAAGGCTACAGTCAAACGGGCGGGGCCGGGGCCGTGGCTCGCCAGATCGAGGGTCTGCGCCGCCAGGCTGCTGACTACGAAGCCGCCGGACGAGAGCGACTGGCGCGGGCTGCCTACCAGCGCGCCATTCAGCTCGGCGACCGGAACCCAGCCACTTACGACGGCCTGCTTCGGACGACGCAGGCGATTGAGGCTCGAGGTGGCGCGGGCACCTCTTCACAGCTCTCCGCCAGAAATCCCAACGCCGCGAGCGGCACCGGAGTCGGTGCCAGTGCCGCCGAGCATTCGACCGCTCCCTCCGAGGGCGCGCAGGCGCCTGAGCGATCGGGCGCTGCCCAAGGATCGGCGCATGGCCATGAGACCGCCGGTGCCGCTCAAGCCGGGCCCGGGACCGGGCGTGGGAAGGCGGCGGGCCACGCCGCCGCGGGCGATTCCGTTAGCCGCTGGGAGCGAAACCTCCCGTTTTCCTGGTTCCTCCTCGTCGGCCTTGGAGGATTCGCTCTCACCTATCTCGGTCGCTGGCTCCGCGGCCGCGGAGACTTGCTCGCCGTCATCGATTACCCTCCAGAGTGTCGGGGGGAGTTCAGCGTTCGGCTCACACGACGCCGCGAACCCCCGCGCCCCTCAGAGGGAGGGCGGAATCCAGCCGATGACGCTGGCGCGAAGGCGCGCCGCTCTTCTCGCTTCGAGCAGCACATGGTGGCGAGGGAAGCTCACTTTCGCGGTGTTCCCGCACGTCAGTACGTGGTGGTCGTAGAAGGCGTTCTTCGCGACGCGCAGGGAGACACTTCGATCCAGCGCTGCCTCGAACAGAAATCTGTTCGAGTCTCCCGAGGCCTCACGGAGCGGGTCCAATTCGAGTTTGAACCGCGCGAAGCTCCGGTCGAGGTCGTCGCCCTGTGGAAGGGTCGTCCGCTTGCCAAGTCACGGGTCGGCGTGCGGGGGGACCCGGGGTCGGTTCGTTTCTCTCTGGATGGGGTGCGTCGCCTTGCATTCCCGCGTGGAGAATACGACCTTATGATCGGCGGCAGCGACCTTGTGGTCGAACGAAAGATCGTCATCGATTCCTGGCGCCCCGTCCGGTTGGCGGTTGAGCTCTCGGGCGGGGAGGGGATTGCATTCTCCGGCTGTCCGGCTGCGGTGGAGCCCTATCTCCAAGGGGATCTTTGGGCGGCCGCGCGCGCCTTGGAAGGCGTCGGCCAGACGGTTCTCGCCCACCGCCTGCGCGCGCGCCATCACGCCGCGCGCGGTGAGCCCGAGCGTGCGGCAGAGCAGTTCGAAGCGGCGGGCGATCTGACGCAGGCGGCCGATCAGAGGGTGGCCGCGAGGCAGGCGGACCGAGCCGCAGAGCTTTATGAGCGGAGCGGCGATCACGCGCGTGCCGCGCAGCTCTACTTGTCCGCCGGGCAAGCATCGCGTGCCGGGGCAGCGTTTCAGGCGGCCGGCGATTTCACTGCGGCGGTGCGCTGCTTCCGGGAGGTGGGGGATCCGGAGCGGCTGATCGACGCGCTCGAGCGCGCGGGCTCGCTGCTCGAGGCTGCGAAGATGGCCTCGGAGCGCGGGGACTGGATCCGTGCTGTGCGGACTCTCCAGCAAGTGAGTCCTCGGGATCTGGATTACGCTGCAGCTTGTCAGCTTTTGGCCCGCGCCTATGACGCGCAGGGCAAGACTGAGCTCGCCCTGCACAAGCTCGATGAATCCATGACTCTCGCCGGAACCGATACCGTGCCGGTCGACGTTCTCGAATGGTACGCGGAAGTGCTGGAAAAAGCGGGCCGTGCACAGCAGGCCCTTGGAGTGCTGGAGCAGGTGCGGAGCCGCTCGCCGAGTCGGGCGCATCTCGGCACGCGAATCGACGAATTGCGCAAGCGGATCAGCGTCCAGCGCATCGCATTCGATACCGCCGAACGCTCCGACCACGGGCTGCCCGCCTTCCCGCTGGGAGGTCGCTACGAGATTCTCGAGCAGGTGGGACGTGGCGGCATGGGCATCGTGTACCGAGCGCGAGACAAACGCCTGGATCGGATCGTAGCCCTAAAGCGCCTCACGGATGATTTACGCGACCACCCGAAAGCGATCGAACTCTTTCTCCGGGAGGCGCGGAGCGCGGCACGCCTCAACCACCGGAACATCGTCACGGTTTATGACGTCGATCAAGAAGACGGCGTTCTGTTCATCACCATGGAGTTCCTCGAGGGACAGTCCCTGAATACGATCCTCCGGCGGGTCGGTCGACTCACCCCTCGCGACGTCGCGCGATTCGGGATCCAGACCGCGATAGGTCTTCAGTTCGCTCATGACCACGACATCGTGCACCGCGATATCAAGCCCGCGAACCTTTTCCTGCCGAAAGATCGCACACTCAAGATCATGGACTTTGGGATCGCGAAAATGCTGGCTGAGGTGAGACAGGGCGCGACGGTGATCGGCGGAACCCCCGCCTACATGGCTCCTGAGCAGGCCGCGGGTCGCCTGGTGGACGGACGGGCGGACCTTTACGCACTGGGGGTCACGCTCTATGAGATGCTGACGGGGGGCGTCCCGGATCCTCCGAGAGATGCGGCGGACGCGGGGCGCCCGACGGCCGACCCGCGAGGATGCACGCCCGGGGTCCCGGATGCCCTCGCCGAGCTTGTCTTGAAACTCGTCGCGCAGCGGCCGGAAGACCGCCCAGCCCACGCTCGAGACGTGAGCGCTTGTCTCCAGGGAGTGCTGGAGAAACTGGGTCCTTCGGGTGCAACGCCGGCGGCTCCGGCGGCATCGCCAGACCGCGGCTGAGCTCAATTCAGCGACAGTCGGAGAAGCGGCGGGCTCGGTCTTCGTGAATGCCCTTGTCCGCCAAGAGCTCCAAAACAGCCCGTTCACTCGCTGATCCCGCGAGGAATATTCAGAACGGGTTTCAAAGTGTGGCGACGCTCAGAAAACGCGGCTCATTTGTCACGGATTGCCCGCGCGGGCGTTTTGCCGACGATGTACCGAGATGCAGCCGGACCTGGCTGTGGCTCTTGGCCGCCTCACATGGGACTCCTTACGCTGCGGTGATGCCTAGATTCGCATCGCCCCAGCCCCTCGTCGAACCTCGCGCAGCTTGCGTTAAACTCCGCGCCGATCGGGCTCGCACAATCCCGGAGAAGGAGGATTCTCATCATGACCGCGCTGCCCCCTGCTACGACGTCGCCCAAGGAGTTCATGGAGAACTGGCTCCCGAAGGCTATCGCCGAGGCCGGTCTTCCGGAGAACGCGAAGACCGTTGAAGTGAGGCTCGGCATTCGGCTGGAGGGCGACGGCGGAGGTGACTGGATCTTCCACTTGCGAGACGGCGCAGTCACGGTGAATCCGGGACCCACCGAGGAGGCCGCCTTTACGCTCATCCAGAGCGTTGCGGATTGGCGCGGAGCGCTGTGGGAGGGCCGGGGTGGTGCCTTCGGGAAGCAGGCCTCGGGCCTCTTTCGGCCGAACTCGCCGGAGCAACAAGCCGGCTCCCCAGGTGCCCGCCCCATGGACCCGGCTGCACTCGGCCGCCTTCAGGCGCTCCGCGGCATGATCCGAATGGTCGTGGCGGGCGGGCCGAGCGGCGATTGGAAGGTGAATTTCAAGCTTGGCCCCGGCCCCATTCCCGCGGAGCCCAGCACGACGGTGACCATCTCGGCGGATGATGCATCTGCGATGGAGCGCGGTGAACTCGATCCCATGCAGGCCTTTATGGCGGGACGCATCCAGATCGCGGGCGACATGGCGCTCATGATGCAAATGCAAGCCGCAACGATGTAAGCTAAAGACAAGCCCTCTCAGAGGGTTTCGGGGCGGTAGTTCAATCGGTTAGAGCACCGGCCTGTCACGCCGGAAGTTGCGGGTTCGAGTCCCGTCCGCCCCGCCAAAAATACCTTTAGAATCAACTACTTAACATTGATCAAATTGGCCGGGCGACAGACGGGCGACAAATCGGGCGACACAGACCGCCCGGTCCGCCGCGACGCGTCACGGCTTCCTCCGGCGTAGCGCACGCACAATTGCGTCGGGCGTAGCTTTTGGCCGGCTGTAGTGGTCGAGGGACCGCGCATCGCGGTGCCGGCTATACGCCCGCAGCACGCGCTCAGGCAGCACCTGGCCGAGCGCCGACAATGTCGTGTGTCGCGTACCCTCTTGGAAGCCGATCCTCCCGACGCCTGCGCGCTCGCAGGCCCGGTGCCACTCGCGCTCCATTGGATCCGGCACCCAGCGGCGGGCCGGGTTGCGCGCGCTCGGGTTCCAGAAGAGGGCAACGACCCCGGCGACCCGGGACTCCAACGTTGCCCGCTTCATGCGCCACTCGATCCAGCGCAGTAGCTCTGGGTGCCACAGCTCGCGGATGCTGGCCGTCTTGTTCTTCGTATCGCCACGCGGTGCGTTTAGCCGTGGGCCCTGGATCGAGCCAATAAGGAGCAGGCGGCCGCTGCCGAGGTAGTGCTCGAGATCAAATGCGCGCACCTCGGAGAGCCGCAGCGATTCCGTAGCCGCCGCCAGGAAGGCACCACGGCGCTCCCATGGGATTGCCTCCAGCACCAGATCCTGCTGATCGAGCGTCAAAACGCGCGGGACATGCTCTGCGACTTGGATCGCGGGCCAGTGGACTTCTGGTCGTCCGTCTAGCTCGCCGCGCCGCGCGAGCCACGACACGAACGAGCGGAAGCATCCGATGACGTTCTTTTGAGTCTTAGCACTAAGGCCGCGCTTTCCTAGCCAGAGCGCGAAGTCATCAGCATGCGGCGTTGTGATCTCAAGGATCGTGCGCCCATACCAGAAGCTAAAGTGACCGTCGGTTTGAGCGTACCGCTCCAGCTCGCGTATCGATGTCGGCGACCTTTTTGCCTGCGCGACCAGCTCGCGCCATACCTCGAGCCAGGTTGCTAGCTTGTTTTCGACAAGGAGCTCGGCCGACGGCCTCGTCAGCCACGGCGCTAGAGCACGGGGCAGGCTGCCGTGGTCGGCGTAGCTCTTGCGGATTGACTCAAGCACGCGCTCGGCTGTGCGCTTGTCACGGATCGGGATGGGCAAGGAACTGCCTGGGTCCGGTACGGACCATACGCGGCCGTAGGGCCGGCAGTCGACGAACCAGAAGATTTCCCCGCTGGCCCGGACCCGCTGCCGAACCCTACCAATCTCACCAGCCATGACCCAACGCATACCGCGAGTAGGGCCCAGAAGGGAAGAGTTATCTGTACGGGGCCCGCCCTTCATTCCCGGGGGCCTCCGTATCGCGCTTCTTGGGCGTCGGCGGCCCGCGGCGAGGGAGCCTTCGATCCGCCGGGCTGCCCGGGATTCGTGCGAGCCTCAGACCACGACTCGCGAGAGTGCCTGGAGCTCCCCCCGCAAGCTGCGTGGCGGGGTCGGCGAGGGCGTCTGGGGTGAGTTCCGGCAGTTTCCGCGCCCGAGGATGTCTCATCAGCTGAGGGGTTGAGGCGACCAGCGGCCAAATCGCGGTCTTGAGAGCGATGACGGGCCTCCAGCTCAGCATCGCTCACCGTGGCGCCAGCTCTTGCGCGGAGGGTTTGATCCGTTTGCAGGACGGCTTGAGGACGATCTGTCATTCCGACCACCGCGTGAACGGTTTCAGCAACGGGAAACGTAGAGACTCCGAAAAGGGTCAACAATGGGAAATCTTGGGAATTTGATGTGAGACAGCGAATGGCGTATAGCGTCGCAAGTGAGCGTATAGAAGCGTAGTACACCACGCGGGAAGTGTTCAGAATTGACTTGAGAGGCTCTTGGTAATTCGCCTGCCAAAGTCACAACTTGCGTCGGATGGCAGTGAGCGATTCGCCGAGAGGACGCAAAGTGTCGCAGTTAGGAGTAGAGACGGGGCGTGATCGCCTCGTCGCGCGGGTCAGGTGAGCTCGCGGTGCGAGGTTCAGCGCTCTCGTCCGCGATCGAGCTCGCGCGTGTCTTCGAGCTGCCAGGCGATCCGCCGCCGCTCGTGCCCCGGGCCCTCCACAAGGTGTGATCTCGCACGGATCTCCCTTCCGAGCTTGAAATCGCGCTCCCGCGTCGGGATCACGGTGAGGGTGCCGCCGGTACGAAGAACCACATACTGGCCCCCGGCCTCGTCATAGGCGTAGGCCACGAGGGATCCCCGATAGAGTCCGCCCACGATGCGGCGGGCGTGCTCGATCTCCCGCTTGGGGAAAAGGCGCTGGATCTCGTCGAGGGTGAGCCTCGCCGCGAGGCGCAGCTTCATGCGCCCTTCGACCTCGCGCTCGAGCTCTTGAAGCGCCGGCGCCCGGTTAGGCCCTTGGCTCGCGGAGTGCGCGCTCCGATCGATCACGCCCTGGCTCTCGAGCCTGCCCCGCCGCCTCTCGAGCGCCGCCTGCCAGCGCGCCACGAAGCCACGGCCAGGATCTTCCTGAGACGGCTGAGGTGGTGCCGGACTCCTGGTCAGGCCGCGCACCGCCTCGAGATCAAGGATGCTCGCACCCAGAGGCGCTGACTCGATCTCCTCGAGCCGGCCGTGGCGCATCGGCTGCGTGAGGGTCCGACCTCTTCCTTGGGCGGCTCCCACGACCACTCCCCACAGGCTCATCACGTCGCCGGGGTCGAGCTTCTGGGCCCGCCAATCGGCGAGCCAGGCAGGCTCGGGCACCACGTGGACGCGGCCTTCGACCCCCTCGACGATCCAATGTCCCTGGCTCTCTTCGTCGGGTCTCGAGACGCCGACGAAGCGTCCGAGGAGACGGGTCCCGGCCTCGATCCGCGTGAGCCGCATCTCGGCGTTGGGATCACTGAGAATCATCCCATCGCGGGCCAAGCTCTTCTGGACATCGCGCCGGAGCGCCATCTCCTGGAGCGCGGGCCGAAGCTCTGCGGAGAGCTTGAAGGTGAAGCTACCCACGCGCTCGGCGAGCCCCCGATTCTCGAGGAAGGCGAGGCGTCGGAGTAGCAAGAGGCGCTGCTCTCGAGCCTGGGCTGAGTCCTGGAGCGGACCCGCGAACGACACGTGCCTGGCTCCGTCTGCGCGCGCCTCAAGTGCGGCATCGAGCCCCGTGTAGCGCTGGGCTTGGACCGCCCCTTCCCGTTCGCGCCGCAGCTCGTGCTCAGTACGTAGACCCAGGACTTGCGTGGCCAGGGCCTGGCTCCAGCCCCGGAGCTTCCCGTCCCGGATCACGTCCCGGGGGATGCGCAGTGCATGGCCGCGTTCATGGACGCCACGCAGCGCCACGTGGACGTGGGGATGCCCTGTGTTGTGGTGGTCGATCGCCACCCACTCGAGCTTCGTCCCAAGCTCATCCGCGAGCGCGTCCATGAGCCGTCGGGTGTGGTCTCGGAGGTCCAGGGCATGGGCGTTCTCGGGGGAGACGATGAGCTTGAAGAGCCTCTGGTCTCCGGCCTCCTGCCAGGCGCCGAGCTGATCTGCGATCCGGATCCCGCTGTCCTGGTCCCGGTCGAAGCCCGTCCCTCGCTCGCCCTCCCGCTGGGCTCCCTCCTTGGCGAGATAGCGACCGTGCGCTCGCCACCCGCCGGGACTGCGGCTCGCGACGTAGCTCACCTTGACCGTGCTGCGCTGCAGACGAGTAGGCGCCGTGTAGGCTTCCAGGACGAACGGCTTTCGGCTCGGTCTCGGTCGCTTCATGCGCCGCAGACGGATCCGCATTCGGGCCAGACGCCGTGCGCTCGGACAGCTGCCGCGCTCCACGGAGCGGCGCGGTCGTAGCTTCATCTTGAGACCGCCCTCGTGCTCTTCCACGCTTCTTCCCCCTCCCGCTCGGAGCACCGCGACTGCACTCGCCGAGCGTCTCACCTCACCGCCGCACGAGATGGCAGAGGCCGCCGCCTGGTTTGGCAGAAGCCTGCCGCCGCGTGCTGCGACTGACACAGTGTAGCGTCTTGTGTGATGCGCGCGACACTCCGGTGGGAAGTCAGCGACACAGCAATGAAATTCCATCGACCATCCGGTACCCTTTAACTTGCGCTCCACTTTCGTTACGCGATTTCGCAGACGCTGTGGAGACCGTGTCCTCGAGGGGATTACGCTGGATTACTACGAGGACGCGACGCCCGCGTGCATTCGAGACCTGTCGACAAGCTGGCGGCTGCGCGAAATCGACCGCGCCGGAGGGCGCGCTGGCGGAGCTTCGCGCCACGCCGCCCCGCGCGTTTTCATCGCGTGGAGCGCTGCAATTTCGTTGCTCGCCAAAGCAATTGACCCGCGAATCAACGCTACGGACTCCATGGGCGAACGGGCTCGGCAGAGACGGGGCCAATACGTCTCGAATACGGTTCGCGCACGGTCTTCTGCATGCATAAATTGCCGGCGCGCCGGCGTCGCAACGGCGACTTAACGCCTGGTCGGCGGGCCAACGGATCACGGAATCTGGCGAGGGAGGTCGCCACCGTCCCGAGCAACAGCGTTGCTCTCCCCGCTGCGGGGCTCATCGTGACCGATCACGCGATCTGCGCGACCTCGCTTCGCGCCACGGAGCCCGCAAGGTGGCCGCACAATCGATGCAGCGAATCGCTGCGTGACCGTTGACCTGACAGACACCGAGTGCGAGTCCCGGGCGCGACGGTCTTTCGGCGCCGACAGGGAGACAGGGCAGTTGCGGGATCAATCTTACGCTCGCCGGGCCCGACGCGGCGGCGTTCGCGCTCACTCGGCCCACGGATTGTACGTACCGAAGTTCCAGAGGTGGCCCTCCGGGTCCACGCAGGAGTAGCCGCGGCCACCGTAGGGCTCGTCGCGGATCGCGTACATCACCTTGGCCCCAGCCGCGACAGCGCGGGCATGATGCGCGTCGGCGTCGGGGACGATGATGTAGGGGCTCTGCGTCCCGACGCCGCCGACCTGGGCGGGCGTCCGCTGCAGCTTGCCGAACTCGTCGTCTCTCGCCGTGCCGAGCATGATCATGCCGTTTCCGTAGGTGAGCTGAGCGTGCGCGATCGCGCCGGCTTCGCCGGGCACGACCAGGTGCTTGTGGAAATCGAAGGCGCGGCAAAGCCACTCGGCGGCGGCCGCCGCATCGCGGTAGCGGAGCGTCGGGATGATGGTGGCGGTGTCCTTCTGGGCCATGGGTCGTATACCCCTAGGTTCGAAGTTGAGGCGTCCGGAGGAAAACCCTCCGTCCGTAAGGCACCCTACGAGATCCAGAGGACGCGAGTCTTGGAAAAAATTGACCCGGCTACGGCCCCGAATCGGGGGAATCGGCCAGCATCGCCCGCGCCTCGGTCGGCGTCGTGCCGGTGAACTGATGGACATCGCGGACGAGGTGAGACTGGTCGCAGTAGCCGAACGCGAGAGCGAGCTCGGACCAGCTCTCCGTCGCGCCCCTACGCAAGGACCCAATCAGCCGGTCGAAGCGAACGATACGGGCGAGGAGCTTGGGGGGAACGCCCACCTGGTCGCGGAACAAGTGGATGACGTGCTTCTGGCTGTAGCCCAGTTCTCGCGCGAGCGTCCGCATGTCCACCGCGCCGCCGCATGCGTCGATGTACCGGAGCGCGAAGGACACCACTTCACTGTGCAGGTCTGACTCGGCGATCCGCCGGGCGAGGAGCTGCTCGACGCAGTTGAAGCGCGCTTCCCAGTCGGGCAGGGCCTCAAGCTGCTCGGCGAGGTTCTGGTGCTGCGCCGGAAGCAGGTCGCGGATCGAGACGGTGCGCCCCGCGAGCTCCGAGAGAGGCAGGCCGAAGAAGCGCCGTGCGCCGATCGGCGTCAAGTTGATCTGGAGACCTCGCTGGAAGCCGTCGTGCTGGGTGAGCGTGAACTGATCCGTGATCCCGGCCGCGAAGCCCCCGGGGTAGCGCGCAGAGCGATGCGTGCAACCCGCCTCGAACACGCGGATCGGCGGCGCGAACTCAAGGATCACGACGACCTGGGGGCCAGGGAACTCCCGCCGCTGGAGGGGAGCGCCCGTCCTCTCGGTGTAGCCACAGATGTCGCGGACGTACGGCAGGAGGCCCGGAGACGGCTCACGCCTCGCGAACTCGATGTGGCCCCCGTCGGACTGCGCGCGAACCACTTGGACTGGGCGCGGGGTGTCCCGCATCGTGCAAGCATAGCTCTCTCGCCCTTCGCGCGACGCGAGCGCAACCAGGCAGGCGCCGAGACTTATGGCGCCGTATCGGTTCGCCTCAGTCGCCATCCCTGTCGCACCAGGATTCCGTCGCGTCATAACCTGCCGCCGCGATCGCGGTGGGCGGCGCCGGAGTAGCATCTGTTGCAAAGCGCTGGGCCTTCCCGGTCGGGCCAGGCACGCTCCCGGCCAGGCCGGAAAGCCGAACGATTTCAAGCCTGACGAGTATTGGCGAAGCACAAGGATCGCTTCTCGGCTGCCACCAAGTGCGGAACCGAATAGTGATCGGCGGCGTCCCTCTTGGTTTTCCGAGCGAACACACGCCATCGTCGCTTGACCTGCGTGGACGCCTCGATGTAGACAGTGCGCATCGCAAAGCCACCCGGCGCTTCGATGGCGGTTCGCGCGAACGGCGGACCGTAGGGCGTCCCCTGGGGCTTCGCTGCGCGACGGAAGCCGCCGGGTGGACACCGTCGCGTCGAAGGCGCCGGCTTGTTGGATCGAGCAAGCTCCACTCTTTCTGCTGTGCTCGCCAGCTGGATTCTCCTCGTCGTACTCTGTCCCACGACGAAGGCGGAGGATCCGGCTTCCGAGAAGGCCCCGGCGGACGCGACGCAGGCGCCGCCGGAGGCGAGCGGTCAAACGCCGGCATCTCCGCCCGACAGCCCCGCCGCGCAGCCGCAGGACGCGAACCCCTACGACATCACCGTGCACGAGAAGCGCCCGGCAACTGCCGCTTCTCAGCTGAGCGTTCCCGCGGCCCAAGTGGAAGACCGGCCCATGAATCGACCCGCTGATCTGCTGCAAGCCGCCCCCGGTCTTTTCACTACCTACCCGGGCGGCGGGGGCAAGGCGAGTCAGCTGTTGCTTCGAGGCTTCGACTCCGACCACGGCACGGACGTCGCGATCTTCGTGGATGGACTTCCGGTCAACCTGCGGAGCAATGCCCATGGCCAGGGGTACGCGGATCTCTTCTTCTTGATTCCCGAGACGGTGGATCGGATCGATATTTCGAAGGGCCCCTACTACGCGAACATCGGGGACTTCGATACCGCGGGTGCCATCAACTTCGTTCCCTTTGAGCGCCTCTCCGAGTCGGTGGCGAAGCTCGCGATCGGACAGTTCAATACGCAGCGCTATCTCGTGATGGGCTCGCCTCGGACCGGGCTCTTCGCCGGCGAAGATCCAGCGCTCACCGGGGTGCTCGCTGTGGAGGGCGACCTGACCAATGGTCCCTTCCGCAATCCCGAAGACTTCGACAGCTACAAGCTCTATGGCCGCTTCGGTGCCAAGCTCTCGGAGACGCAAAAGCTCACTCTCTGGAGCTCTTGGTACTCGGGCAGCTGGAACGCGTCGGGCGAAATACCGCTCCGCGCAGTCGATGATGGGCTCATTTCACGCTGGGGCTCGATCGATCCCACCCAAGGCGGGGACAGCCAACGCTTCAATGTTCTCCTGCGCGACACCTGGACCCCATCTCCAAATCAGCGGGTCGAGGCGACGGCCTGGGCCTCCGAGTACAAGCTCAACCTGTTCTCGGATTTCACCTTCTTCTTGAATGATCCTGTGAACGGCGACGGAATCGTTCAGCGCGACAGGCGCTGGCTCTACGGTGAAGAGATCGCCTACCACGGGCGGTTCGATGAGGGGATCGTCCCGGTGGCTCTTTCGGCGGGGCTTCAGCTGCGCACGGATGACGTGCGCGTGAGCACCGGGAACCAGACGCAGCGGAACATCACCGATCTCACGGCAAGCAACGATGTTCACGAGACCTCGCTTGCGCCCTATGTACAGGCCGAAATCTTCCTCGCACCCTGGGCACGGTCGATCGTGGGGCTGCGCGTGGAAGAGTTCTGGTTTAATGTGCGAAACCAACTGCCGGGCCCCGGCGGATCCTACGGGAGCAAGCAGGCGAATCTCGTGCTGCCCAAGGCGAGTCTCGTCTTAAGGCCCTTTTCGCTGGAGGGTCCTCTCTCTGTGGGCTTCCAGCCTTTGGCCAACATCGAGCTCTTCCTGAACTACGGCGAGGGCTTCCATTCGAATGACGCCCGCGCCGTCACTTGCCACCTGCCCACAGAAGGCTGCGATCCGTCTCTCCAGACCCTTCCAGTCGCGACGGGTGAAGAGGTGGGCCTGCGCACGCACTTCGGTTCGTACGTCAGCCTCAGCGCGTCCTACTGGTGGCTTCAGCTCCAGGAGGAGCTCGTCTTCAGCCCCGATACGGCGACGACCGAGGCGCGCCCGCGATCGCACCGCCAGGGTGTGGAGATCGAGACGCAGTCGCACCTCCTTGAGTGGCTCACCTACGATCTTCAGTTCACGTATTCGACCGCCGTGCTCGGGAGGAGCGGGTATCTGGACCAGGCACCCATCTGGACGCTCGCGACGGGACTGACCGCGCGGCACCCGAGCGGCATTACGGCGAACCTCCAGCTGCGCTCGCTCGGCAGGCGTTACGGTGTGGAGGGCGACCAAGTCGCGCTTCTCCACGGCTACGCCGTGGCGGATCTGTTTCTGCGCTACCGCTGGCATCATTTCGAGCTGAGCCTTGCGATCGAGAACCTGACCAACGAGAATTATGCAAGCACAGAGCTCTACTACACCTCGCGTCTCTCGGGGGAGCCGGCGTCGGGCGTCCTGGATTGGCATTTCACGCCCGGCTACCACCGGAACGTCAGCGTGGGCCTCGCGGCTTACTTCTGAGCCGCTTGCCCAGGCTGTCGCACTGCCATTTAGCCTCCCCTCGGAAGGCGAGCGCTCAGCTCGCCGTCCCGCAATACTGGCGGTAGCCCTTTCTCTTGCTCTGCACGGTCTGGTATTCGAGATCGCGCACGCTCGAGTCCGGTCCGACTCGGCACAGAAACCACCTGTTCCAGTCAGCCTGATCGTCGAGCAGGAAGATGCGCCGAGCGAGATTGCGGCTCCTGCTCCGTCGGCCCCGTCCATAGCGTCTGTGCGCTCGGCGACCCGGCCACGATCACGCCATCAAGTCAGCCTCCCGAACACCGCGCCCTTGCAATCCGGTTTGATCGAGAGCGCCCCTCCCGCGATCGTCACAGGCCTGGCACTCTCGGCGGATACGGGCGGCATACCGGATGTCGCGGCGCCGGGCGCGGCGAGTGCTGGCGCGGCGCACCGCGTGTTCGGGGAGGGCGAGGTAGACTCGGCGGCGCGTCCGGTACTGCGCATCCGGCCTCGCTATCCCGAGCATGCTCGCCTGTTGGGGCGCGAATCCGACGTGAAGTTGATGGTCACCGTGGAGGCAGACGGATACGTCTCACACGTTGAGCTTCGATCGAGCGGCGGGGAGGAGTTTGATCGGGAGGCACAGGAGGCGCTTCGGCGCGCCCGCTTCGTCGCCGCGCGGAAGAGTGGCGAGCCGGTCGCTGCAGTCGTCAGCTTCACCGTCCGATTCCGACTTGACGAATAGGTGGCTTCCCCTGTTGCACCTCTACGAGGAAACATGCTGAGTCGCATTGGAACCGCACTCCGCGATGAGAGCACGAACGTCCGCGGCTGGGTGTTCGGCATCTACGTCTTCCTCATCGTCGCCAACTTGCTCGCATGGGCCTGGGCGTTGATCGCCTTTCGCGGATACCCCGTTCTTCTCGGTACCGGACTCCTGGCCTATAGCTTCGGCCTGCGACACGCGGTGGATGCCGACCACATCGCAGCCATCGACAACGTGACGCGGAAGCTCATGCAGGAAGGCAAGCGGCCCATCGCCGTGGGTTTCTACTTCTCACTCGGCCATTCGACCATCGTGATCTTCGCCTCAGTCGCGATCGCACTCACGGCCACCGCATTCAAGAACCACATCGACGCGTTTCGGGAAGTAGGTGGTGTGGTCGGGACCTTGGTCTCGGCGCTTTTCCTGTTCGCGATCGCATTCGCCAACATGTTCGTCCTTCTGAGGGTCTACCAGACCTTCGAACGCGTGAGGCAGGGCGACCCGGTCGTGGAGGATGATCTCAGCACGCTGCTCTCTCAGCGTGGCGTGCTCGGGCGTCTCTTTCGGCCTGTCTATCGGCTGATCTCCAGAAGCTGGCACATGTATCCGCTCGGCTTCCTTTTCGGGCTCGGCTTCGACACCGCAACCGAAATCGGCCTCTTGGGCATCTCGGCGGTCCAAGCCTCAAAGGGACTGCCGATCTGGTCAATCCTGGTGTTCCCGGCGCTGTTCACGGCAGGTATGGCGCTGATAGATACGACCGACGGAGTGCTGATGGTAGCCGCCTATGGCTGGGCCTTCGTGAAACCGCTTCGAAAGCTGTACTACAACCTGACCATTACGGCAGTATCTGTGCTGGTCGCGCTCCTCGTCGGCGGCATTGAGTTCTTAGGCCTCATCGCCGACAAGCTGCAGTTGGTGGGTGGCTTTTGGTCCGCAGTGACCGCGCTCAACGACAATTTCGGTGACCTCGGCTACGTCATCGTCGGGGTGTTTGTAGTGAGCTGGCTGATCTCTGTCCTTGTGTACCGGCTCATGGGCTACGACGCGACGGATGTGCTCCAGAGCTGAATGGGGCTGCCGGATCGCATGAACTGTTCCACTCGTCGGGAAGCTTGCCGCGCTCTGCTATTCCCTTGTCAGTCAGCCAAGCTCGCGGGCCGTATTCCTGCGGCCTACCTCGCCGGGCCCTGCGCCGCGCGATTGCAATCCTGGAACGGCAACGCCGCCGGAAGCTCGCGCCCTAGCTTTGCATCGCCCTGAGTGGACCTGTGGCGGCGTGGACGTGTTCGGCAGAGTATGGCAGTCCGTCTACCAATCCCGTAGAGTAGTTGCGCTCAATGCACAAGAAGAGTGTCACAGCGTTGCTTGTCGTTATTGCCTTTGTCGGTGCAACGTTCACGTCATGTCGACCTCTCCCGCTGACGTCCATTCCTGGAGTTCCCGATGCCGCTGATCGTGGCGTGCATGGGGACGCAGGCTCCGACCTAGCGCCCGGCACCGCCGTCGGCCGTGCCGGCGCCGAACCGAACCGCATCGTGCTAACGGCGCGCTGTCCGTGCGGCTGCGATGAGCGACCACATGTGGCCGGCAGCTCGCCTGGGCTCGGCGTCGCGCTGATCTCTCACGTGCCTTCCCCGGTGGTACCGTGGGGCGACCAGAGGTGCAGCAGCCTCGCCTCCTCTCTTCCCACCGCTCGTCTGACCAGCATCGACACCATCCCACGATCGGCCTGAATCACCCATCGCATTCGTGGCGTGCGCAGTCGCTAGTGCCCTCTTGTCCACTCGCGACGGTGCGCAATCCCAAATCCGCATGCGAACGGAGGATTCGCAATTCATTCGCCCGCTTTCGACTCGTTGGTAGCGATCGGAATCCATCCCCATACTGCTTCCACGCCATCGAGCACTTTCCCTCGTCGTTTGATTCGCAGCGCGATTCCATTGACCGTGGTCTGGATGATCTTCAACGTATCCGATGTCGCGGCGCACGGCTTCGCTGGTCAGCGGTTCTTCCCTGCGACCCTTACTACGGACGATCCCTTCGTGGCTGACGAGCTGTCGCTGCCCACCGTCGCTCTCATCCCCAACCCGGCAGCCAGCGGTTCACCGGCGACGCTGGAAACCGATCTCTCCATCGATATGTCCAAACGCATCACTCCCAACTTCGCCATCGGCCTCGGCGAGACCTGGCAAAACACCAAGACTGAAGGCGCAGGAAACTCGTCGATCTCCGGCTTTGCCAATCTCGACGTCAACGCCAAATATCTTTTGGTTTCGAATGGTCCCCACGAACTCTTGCTTTCGGTGGGCGTCGATGCCGAGATCGGCGCCTCGGGAAGCAGCAGCATCGGCGTCGACCGGTTTAGTACGGTGGTGCCACAGGTATTCTTCGGCAAAGGGTTGGGCGACCTGCCGAAGAGTCTGTCTCTCCTCCGACCTTTCGCTGTGACCGGAGTTCTCGGCGTCGGCTTTCCCACGGAGGCCAAGACCGTGAGCGACTCGGGTGACGTGCAGCAGAACCCGGACGTGCTGCGTACCGGCATGGCCATCGAATACAGTCTCCCTTACCTCCAAGCGAGTGTGCTGGATATCGGACTGCGTGCACCCTTCAACCGACTGATCCCCCTGGTCGAATTCAGTTTTCAGACTCCGCTCGACCGGGGCCAGCAGGGTCTTACAACGGGCACCATCAACCCCGGCATCATCTGGGCGGGCACGTATTTCCAGATCGGATTCGAGGCTTTGATCCCGGCAAACAGCCGAACAGGCCACAACGTCGGTGCCATCGCACAGCTTCACTTCTACATCGATGACATCTTCCCCCGCAACATCCTTGGGAAACCGCTCTTTGGAGGTCGCTAGATGTTGGCTCGTCGCGTTCCCGCGTGTGCGGCCCTCTTCCTCGCGTTGAGTTGGGTCGGCGCGCCTCGAGCAGCCGCACATGCGTTTCTAGATCATGCGGCGCCTCGCGTTGGTAGTACGGTGAGCGCGCCACCGAGTGAACTGCGCCTGTCCTTCACCCAGGAGCTCGAGCCCGCCTTCAGCACGGTGGAGGTGGTGGACGAGAGCGGCACAAAGGTGGACAAGGGGGATGTGCAGGTGGATCCGCACGATGCCACGCTTCTACATGTATCTCTTAACCCGCTTCCTCCTGGTACCTACAAGGTGATCTGGCGGGTCGTGTCGGTCGATACCCACCCAACGGAAGGCGACTTCACCTTCCAGGTTGCACCCTGAGACGCAGGGCGAGATCTTCGGCGTGAGCGCCCCGCTCGTTCTGGTGCGTGCGATCCACTTTTCGGCTGCTTTGCTGCTGACCGGAATTTTTGCATTTCGACTGTTCGTCGGTGATCCCGCGTTTCGCACTGCAAACCCCTCAGAAGCCGGCGTCGATGAGAGTGCCTTCATCGGAGCGCTCACCCGAATCGCCTGGGCCGCACTCGTCCTGACCCTATTGTCGGGGGCGTTCTGGCTCGTCCTGCAAGCGTCTGTCATGAGCGGCCGGCCACTACGAGTGGTGCTTGACAGCAACATCATGCCCATCGTGATGCTACGAACTCAGGCTGGACACGATTGGCTTGTGCGCAGTGGTCTTCTCATCCTCCTGGCAATCACCGTGAAACGAATGCCTCAACGAGTGCCTGGCTCCTCGCGTGGCTCCGTCGTCTTCGCCTTCGCCCTGGCGGCCGGGAGCGTCGCGGCGCTCGTCTGGGCGGGCCACGGAGGTGCGGCAACGGGGGCACGGGGAGTGGTGGAAAAGGCAGCTGACGCAATGCAC
>DATGZK010000039.1:0-91107 GCA_035489755.1 Myxococcota bacterium | reverse complement strand
CAATGTGGATGGCTACACCGACAGCATCGGCACCAAGGAGTACAACCAGAAGCTGTCCGAACGCCGCGCGGCGTCGGTGGCCGACTACCTTGGCAAGGCGGGAGTCGACAGATCTCACCTCACGCCGAGAGGCTTCGGATTGACGAATCCGGTCGACACCAACAAGACCAAGGAAGGGCGCGCCAAGAATCGGCGTGTGGAGCTCCTAGTCCAGGGTCAGTAGGCCTTCGATTGCTCCGGGTCCGCGGCCGGGACCGCGGACCCGGAGCAATCTGCCCGCCGCCTTTTTCTCCCGCACGCATCTGGGGCCTCCGGTTGCGATGCTGATGCCCTGGCACTAGGGTGCCACCGGCGTCCCATGGCCAAGCGCATCTATCTCGACCACAACGCGACAACCCCCTTGCGCGAGGAGGTGGTGGAGGCCTGCACGCGCGCCTTTCGCAGCTTCGGCAATCCTTCCAGTACGCACTTCGAGGGTGCCGCCGCCCGTGCTGAGCTCGAAGGCGCACGCGCGCGCGTAGCGTCCCTGCTCGGGGCCGACCCGGCAGAGATCGTCTTCACCTCCGGCGCGACCGAGGCGAATAACCTCGCACTCCATGGCGGCATGAGCGCCCGCGCGAGCGGCCATCTCGTGACCTCCCGCGCCGATCACCCCTCGGTGCTTGAACCGGCCGAGTGGCTGGAGCGCGCGGGCGTCAAGGTGACGCGCCTTCCCGTCCGCCTCTCGGGACACCTTGACCCGAGCGCCGTAGTCGCGGCCGTGGAATCCGAGGCCACGCTGGTCTCGGTGCTTTGGGCGAACAACGAAACCGGAGTCCTCCAGCCCCTTTCGGAAATCGCCGAGGCAGTGAAAGCGCGCGGTGCACTGCTCCATGTCGACGCGACCCAAGCGATCGGGAAGATTCCCGTGCGCGTCGACGCCCTTCCCGCGGATCTTCTCTCGGGGAGCGCCCACAAGCTGAACGGTCCCAAGGGCGCGGGCTTTCTGTTCGTGCGCCGCGGGCTCGACCTCGAAGCCTGGCTGCGCGGCGGGCCCCAGGAGCGACGCCGGCGCGGAGGGACGGAGAACGTGGTCGGGATCGTGGGTCTTGGCATTGCCTGCGAGCTGGCCGAGCGAGAGCTCCCCCAGCGTGCGCGGCGCATGGCACAGCTGCGCGACAGGCTGTGGGAGGGTCTTCGCGACAAGGTGGGGGCGCTCCGCCGCAACGGGTCCGCATGCGACGTCCTCCCGAACACCCTCAACGTCTGCTTTGAGGGCGCGGCGGGTGAGGTTCTGCTCGAAGCGCTCGATCTCGAGGGCGTGAGTGTTTCAGCCGGTGCCGCCTGTCATTCGGGCTCAACCCTCGCATCCCACGTCCTGCTCGCGATGGGCTTAAGCCCCGAGCAGGCGCGCGCCTCGCTGCGCTTTAGTGTTGGACACGGCGTCGACGAAGCGCAGATCGATCAGGTGGTCGGGCTTGTCCCGGACCTCGTGGCGCGCGTGCGCGAGGCGGGGACGCTGTGAGCACAACGGCGAAGCTCGCCGAACCGGGCGAGCGGATTTTGGTGGCGATGTCGGGGGGCGTCGACTCCTCGGTTGCCGCCGCGCTCCTCGTGGAACGGGGATGCGAGGTGGTCGGCGTGACCATGCACCTGGCCGGCGAGGCCTCGCGCTGCTGCTCCCTCGACGACGCGGACGATGCGCGGCGGGTGGCTGAGAAACTCGGGATTCGCTTCTACGTAGCGAACTACACTCGCCAATTCCGCGGCGAGGTGATGGAAGCCTTCGCCGATGAATACCTCGCCGGACGGACGCCGATCCCCTGCGTGACGTGCAACCGGCGCTTTAAGTTCCGCCATCTCCTCGATCGCGCGCGCGCGCTTGGTGCCTCTGCCGTGGCGACGGGCCACTACGCCCGCGTCGAGCGGGATCCCTCGAGCGGGCGCCGCCGCCTGCGCGCGGCGATCGATCCCGCCAAGGATCAGTCCTACTTCCTCTTCGATCTCGACCAAGCGCAGCTCGAAAAGGCGCTTTTCCCCGTTGGAGGGATGCGCAAAGACGAGGTTCGCGCGCATGCCCGGCGCCTCGGTCTTGCCACGGCTGAAAAGCCGGAGAGCCAGGAAATCTGTTTTGTGCCCGATGGCGACTACGCGAGTGTAGTGGAAAAGCTACGGCCGGAAGCTGCAACCCGCACGGGAGAGATCGTAGACACCCGTGGGCGCGTCCTTGGCCGCCACCGGGGTGTGCACCGCTTTACCGTGGGGCAACGCCGCGGCCTTGGCATTTCCGCCACCCAGCGCCTGTTCGTGGTGGGTCTCGACGCGGCTGCAAATCGCGTCGTCGTAGGGGAGGCGGACGACCTCCTGGCGCGTAAGGCGACGCTTGAAGGTGTGACTTGGGTGGCGGGTGCCCCCCCTGCGGACCCCATCCGCGCCACCGTTCGGGTTCGCTACCGCCACGAGGGGGCCCCCGCGGAACTTAGGCTCACCGGGGAGAGCAGTGCCGCAGTGGATTTCGACCAGCCTGTGCGCGCGGTTGCACCGGGACAGGCTGCGGTCTTCTATCAGGGGGACGTCGTGCTGGGTGGGGGGTGGATCGCGGGCTCTGGGCGGTGACGGAAAAGGCGGAGGAAGCCTTTCATACCGAGCTCGAGGCGGCGCTCGGTCACCACTTCAAAGACGCGACGCTGCTTCGGCGTGCGCTCACCCATCCCTCGTTTGCGAATGAAACGGGCCTGCGGGACAGCAACGAGCGGCTCGAGTTCTTGGGCGACGCTGTACTCGGTTTGGTCGTCGCTCATCTCCTCTACGAGGCCCATCCGGAATGGAGCGAGGGCGAGCTCACACGGGCGCGCCACGCGCTCGTCAATATGCGTGCGCTGGCTGGCCTCGCGCGCGAGCTCTGCCTCGGCAAGCACGTGCGCCTCGGTCGAAGTGAGCAGCGCACCGGCGGAGCCGAGAAAGACTCCATCCTCTCCGACCTTTTTGAGGCCCTCGTGGGTGCGATCTACCTGGATGCCGGCGCGGAACCCGTCGGAGCACTCGTGCGGGCGCGCTTCGGGGCCGCGCTCACGGCGGGCTCTCCCCCACCGGCGCGCGATCCCAAGACCCAGCTCCAGGAGTGGGCCCAGGCGCACTTCCACTGCGTCCCGATCTACCACGACGTCGCGGACAGCGGCGTCGAGAACGATGAGGGCCGCTTCGTGGTGGAAGTTCGTGTGGCAGAGCGCGCGCTCGGGGAAGGCGTGGGACGCACCAAACGCCAGGCGGAGCGGGAAGCCGCGGTGGCCGCGCTTGGGCATGCAGGGCGCGGGCTTGGCTGAGGACGCCCGCACCGACCCTGGACCTGCGTACCGCTGCGGTGTCGTGGCGCTGCTGGGTCTCCCGAATGCGGGGAAGTCGACGCTCTTTAATCGCCTTCTCGGCCAAAAGCTCGCGATCGTGACCCCAAAGCCGCAAACCACCCGCAGCCGGCTCCTTGGGATTCGGACCCTCGAGCGCGCGCAGCTTCTGCTCCTCGATACGCCTGGTCTCCACGAGGGCAAGGGTGAACTTCACGCCTCCATGCAGCGGGCCGCCATCGCGGCGGCCGAGGATTGCGACCTTGGCCTTTTGCTGATCGATTCCACGAAGGGCTGGGAACCTGCGCACGGCGTCGCCGCGGCGCGCCTGTCGCGGCTTCGCAAGCCATGGCTCGTGGTTGGCACCAAGGGTGATCTGCCGCGGCCAGAGCGGGCCATTTGGCCGCCGCGGGAGGTTCGAGACGGCCCCCCCGCACTCCTGCTCTCCGGGCAAAGCGGGGCGGGGGTGCGCGCTCTCTTGAAGACCATTTCCGCCCTTTTGCCCCCGGGTCCCCCGCTCCGGGCGCCCGAGGAGCTCACGGACCGACCCCTCCGTTTCCTGGCCGGCGAGCTTGTGCGGGAGGCCGTCTTTCAGCAGCTGCGCGAGGAGCTCCCCTACGCGATCGCCGTCGAAGTGGACGAGTACGATGAGACAACCCGCTCCGATCTCGTTCGCATACGCGCGAACCTGCTGGTCAGACGCAGCTCGCAGAAGAGCATCGTGATCGGGGCCGGGGGCGAGCGGATTCGCAGCATCGGCACCCAGGCGCGGCAGGAGATCGAGCGCCTCGTGGAACGCAAGGTGCACCTCGAGCTCTGGGTCAAGGTCGACGCCGGCTGGGCGCAGCAGCGCCGGCGTCTTGAGGCCCTCGGCTACGTTTGACGTCGGGCTTTTGATTCGTGTACGGTGCTCGGGCTGGGGTCACGCTGCCCCGCGTACCAGCGCGGGCGCCCGGCGACTGCGACTCTGCGTCACAGATTCCACGAGCCTAGCCTTGCGCTGGCCTCCGAGGCCACAACCAGCACAGGAGAACGGATGAGCCAGCCGAACGACGTTGTCATCGCGAGCGCCGTGCGCACCCCGATTGGATCGTTTCAGGGTGGCCTCGCTCAGCTGAGCTCGCCCGAACTCGGTGCCATCGCGATCCGTGAGGCGGTGCGACGTGCCGGCGCGAAGCCCGAGCAGGTCGAGCGCGTGATCATGGGCTGCGTCCTCTCCGCAGGGGTGGGTCAGGCTCCGGCCCGCCAAGCGACGATCAAGGCGGGACTGCCCGTCGCAACGGGCGCGATCACCGTGAACAAGGTCTGCGGCTCGGGGCTCCAAGCCGTGATGTTCGCGCGCCGCGAGATCATGGTTGGCGATGCGCAGGTCATCGTCGCGGGCGGCATGGAATCGATGTCGAACGCACCCTACCTCTTGCCCCAGGCGCGCAGCGGCTACCGCATGGGCAACGGCACGCTCGTGGACTCGATGATCTACGACGGGCTTTGGGACCCGTACGATCACGTCCACATGGGTACCTGCGGTGATGCGGTCGCCGCGAAATATGGATTCACGCGCGAGGACCAGGACCGCTTCGCCAGAACGAGCTTCGAGCGCGCGATTCAGGCGCAGAAGGCTGGCAAGTTCAAGGCCGAGATCGTCCCCGTGCCGGTGCCCCAGAAAAAGGGCGACCCTGTGAACGTGGAAGAGGACGAGGGTCCCAAGAAGGCGCAGCTCGATAAGATGCCGAGCCTGAAGCCCGCCTTCTCGAAGGACGGAACGGTGACCGCTGCCAACGCCTCCAGCATCAATGATGGCGCCGCGGCCCTGGTGGTGACGTCTGCGGAGGCCGCCGCCAAGCACGGTTTTCCGGTCTTGGCCCGAATCGTCGTCGACTCGGCCGCGGCGGTGGAGCCGAAGTGGTTCACGGTTGCGCCGGTCGAGGCGCTGCGCCGGCTGTACGCAAAGAGCGGCACCAAGCCTCTCGATTGGGATCTCTACGAGATCAATGAGGCCTTCTCCGGCGTGACCCTCGCGGCCATCAAGGACCACGGCCTCGATCCCGCCCGCGTCAACGTGAACGGCGGCGCGGTCTCGCTCGGCCACCCGATCGGCTGCTCGGGTGCGCGCATCCTCGTGACCCTGCTCCACGCGCTAAAAGACCGGGGCGAGAAGCGGGGGATTGCGACGCTTTGTATCGGCGGGGGCGAAGCGGTCGCCCTCGGGGTGGAGCTCGCCTAGCCATGGTGCAGGTGCGACACACGATTGGCATCGTCGGCTCAGGCACCATGGGTGCCGGGATTGCGCAGGCCGCGGCCCAGGCGGGCTACTCGGTCGTGTTTCAGAACCGCCGCCAGGCGTCGGTCGATCAGGCGGTGAAGAGGATCCGTCAGGGGCTCGAGCGTCTTGTGGCGAAGGAGAAGCTCACCAAGGTGGAGTGTGAGGAGACGATGGATCGGATTCGACCCGTCGTTCCTCTCGAGGAGCTCAAGGCCTGCGAGCGCATCGTCGAGTGCGCCCCCGAAGACCTCGAGCTCAAGCGCGAACTCTTGCTGGGCATCGATGCCATCGCGGGGGATGAGAGCATCATCGCCACCAATACCTCGAGCCTTTCGGTGACGAAGCTGGCTTCCTACCTAAGGCGCCCGGCGCACTTCGTGGGCCTGCACTTCTTTAATCCCGTGCCGATGATGCGCCTTGTCGAAGTGGTGCGGGGCATGCGCACGAGTGATTCCACCGTGGCCGCCGTGCGCGGCCTTGCCGAGAGCATGGGAAAAGTTCCCGTCGAGGTGAAGGATTCGCCGGGTTTCGTGGTGAACCGCGTGCTCTTCCCGATGATCAACGAGGCCGCCTTCACCCTCCAGCAGGGCGTCGCCACTCCTGAGAGTATCGACGAGTGCATGAAGCTCGGCTGCAACCATCCGCTCGGGCCGCTGGCCCTGGCAGACCTCGTCGGGCTCGACGTGGTCTTCGCGATTCTCGACAGCTTGTATCGCGAATACGGCGAGTCGCGCTATGCGCCGTGCCTCGAGATCAAGAAGCGTGTCGAGGCCGGCTGGCTCGGTCGCAAGAGCGGCCGCGGATTCTACAACTACGAAGCCTAGTGACGGTCCAGCCCGCCGTCGTCGTGTACGAGGTGGGGCCCCGCGACGGCCTGCAAAATGAGCCCGAGGCCATCGCGACGGCCGACAAGCTCGAACTCGTGGATCGCCTGGCGCGTTCGGGCCTCTGCCGCATCGAGATCACCTCTTTCGTTTCCCCGCACTGGATCCCGCAGCTCGCCGACGCCGATGAAGTTGCGGGGCGCGCAGCGCGCTACGACGGCGTGCGCTACAGCGCGCTCGTTCCGAACCTGAAAGGCTACGAGCGGCTCCGCGCGGCAGGGCTTGCCGTCGCCGCGCTCTTCGTCTCGGCGAGCGAGACGCACAACCGAAAGAACGTGAACTGCGGGATCGCCGAGTCGCTCGAGCGATTTCGGCCCGTGGCCGAGCGCGCGCGGGCGGACGGTGTCGGGCTGCGGGCGTATGTCTCGACGGTCTGCGGCTGTCCGTATGAGGGGGCGGTCGCGGCGGAGAAGGTCGCGGAGCTTGCGGCGAAGCTCATCGCTCTTGGCGTCGATGAGATCTCGCTCGGCGATACGATTGGCATTGGACACCCCGGCCAGGTGCGCGAGCTCGTGCGCACGGTTTCCAGCGCAGTGCCCCTTTCTCGAATCGCGCTTCATCTGCACGATACCTACGGCCGGGCGCTGGCCAATGTGCAGGCGGGCTATGAGACGGGGGTGCGCACCTTCGACGCCTCGCTCGGCGGCCTCGGAGGCTGTCCCTACGCACCGGGAGCTTCGGGCAACGTCGCGACCGAGGACGTCGTGGACCTGTTCGAGCGTGCAGGGGTTGCGACAGGGGTGGATCTCAGCGCGCTCGTGGACACCACGGCCTGGCTCGAAGCGCACGTGCTAGAACGCCTCCTCCCCGGACGGGTGCTGCGGGCGCGGCTCGGCCTCCGCGACCGGACGCGCAGGGGAGCGGCGTGAAGCGCGGCGAAGAAGTCCGCGACGAGCTCGCGCGGATCCGCCAAGGCGGAGACGAGAAGTACCATGCCAAGGCCGCGGGGGAGGGCAAGCTTTTCTGCCGCGAGCGCTTAGCTCTCCTGCTCGATCCCGGATCCTTCGTCGAGGACGGTGCGTTTGCCAATGCCCTCGCTCCGGATCTGCCCGCCGATGGCGTTGTGACGGGAACCGGCCTCATCGACGGGCGAACCGTCTGCGTCATGGCGAACGATTCCACCGTGAAAGCAGGCTCCTGGGGCGCGCGGACGGTGGAAAAGATCCTGCGGATTCAGGAGCGCGCCGAGCGCTTGCGCGTTCCGCTGGTCTACCTCGTCGACTCGGCGGGTGCGCGCATCACAGATCAGGTCGAGATGTTCCCAGGCCGCCGCGGCGCGGGTCGCATCTTCCACAACCAGGTCCGCCTCTCCGGCATGGTGCCGCAAGTGTGTCTCCTTTTCGGACCGTCGGCAGCGGGGGGGGCCTATATCCCTGCGTTCTGCGACGTCGTCTTCATGGTGAATGGAAATGCGAGCATGTACCTCGGCTCGCCGCGCATGGCACAGATGGTGATCGGGCAAACCGTGACGCTCGAGGAAATGGGCGGCGCCCGCATGCACTGCACAGTGTCAGGCTGCGGGGACCTTCTGGCTAACGACGAGCGCGAGGCACTCGCCGCGGCCCGAAGCTACCTCTCCTATCTGCCGAGTCATGCCGACGGGGCTCTGCCAAGGGCGGCGCCCGCGGCCCCGCACAAGTCGCCGTCGGAACTCGAGTCGGTCATCCCGCGCGAGGAGAACAAGCTCTTCGACATGCGTGAAGTCGTCGATCGGCTGGTCGACGAGGGCTCGTTCTTTGAGATCAAAAAGCTCTTTGCGGGGGAGATCTTGACGGGCTTTGCCCGGATCGAGGGCCAGCCGGTGGGAGTCGTCGCGAGCCAGCCCAAGGTGAAAGGTGGCGTGCTGTTCGTGGACTCCGCTGACAAGGCGGCCCGCTTCATCTGGCTCTGCGACGCCTTCGGGATTCCGCTGATCTATCTGGCGGACGTGCCGGGGTTCATGATCGGCAAGCAGGTGGAGCGCGAGGGCATTATCCGGGCGGGTGCGAAGATGATCATGGCGGTGTCCGAGGCCACCGTGCCCCGCATCTCGGTCATCGTACGCAAGGCCTATGGGGCTGGCCTCTACGCCATGTGCGGGCCCGGCTTCGAACCCGACGCGTGTATCGCTCTGCCGAGCGCGATGATCGCGGTGATGGGTCCCGAAGCCGCGGTGAATGCCGTCTACTACAACCGGATCCAGGCGCTGCCCGAGAGCGAGCGCGCGGCCTTTGTGACGAAGCTGCGCGAAGAGTACGCCTCCGAAGTCGACATCGAGCGGCTCGCGAGCGAGCTGGTGGTCGACGCCGTGGTGCCCCCCGAGGCACTGCGCGAGGAGATCGTGGCTCGGCTTGCCGTCGCGATCGGCCGCCGCGATCGGCCGCCGCAAAAACGCCACTCGGTCCCCCCCGTCTAGGCCAGCCCCGCGGACGGGTCTTCCCGGGGCCCGCCGCCCACGCCGCTCGGATTGGCGCGCGGGCAGGCCCTTTGCTAGCCAGCTCACGTGAACTGGCAAACCCCGCCGGCCGGGCTCTCCATCCGCGAAGTCTGTGAGCGGACAGGGCTTTCCCCCCGCACGGTGCGCTACTACGAGGAGCTCGGGCTCCTGCCCGGCGTTCGCCGCCGGGCGGCCGGCCGGCGCGTGTACGGGGCGGACGAACTCGAGCGCCTGCGCTTCGTCCAGCGGCTCAAGGCCCTTGGCCTCGCGCTGGCCGAGATCCGCGATTTGAACGCCGTGCACGCCATCGGGGGCTCGACGCGAGCCATGCTCGAGCGGCTCGATCAACTCCTTGGGCGCCGCGTGTCGGAAGTCGATGCCCGGGTCGGCGAGCTCACCCGGTTGCGCGATGAGATCGCAAAATACCGTGCCCGGGTGGCGAGCCGGATCGGGGCCCTCTCGAGCGGAAGGAGGCGCACGGGATGAGCTCCGCGGTCCCTGCGGCACAGCTGGCCGTCCTGCGACGTGCGCCGAGCCGGGTGCGTGTCGTCACGGCGGCCTCGCTGTTCGACGGCCACGATGCCTCCATCAACATCATCCGCAGGCTCCTCCAAAAGCTCGGAGCGGAGGTGATCCACCTGGGTCACGACCGGTCGGTGGAAGAGGTGGTCGAGGCGGCCATTCAAGAAGACGCAGACGCTGTGGCCGTGTCCTCTTACCAGGGCGGGCACCTCGAGTATTTCCGTTATCTCGTCGATCGGCTCCGAGAGCGTGGAGGGGAGCGTGTTCGCGTGTATGGCGGCGGCGGCGGCGTGATCGTGCCGCAGGAGATCGAAGAGCTCCATGCCTACGGCGTCGCCCGGATCTTTAGCCCCGAAGACGGTCGTCGGCTCGGTCTTGAGGGCATGGTGCGGACGATCTTGGACGAGTGTACGGAGCGCAGCATGCCGCGGCCCGACGACGAGCTCGCGCGGCTTCGGGTGGGCGAGCCCCTGGCGGTCGCGCGGCTCGTCAGCTTCCTCGAGGAGGAAGGCCCCCGCGGTGGTTTGGCGGTCGAGCGGCTGCGGGCCGAGCTCGCGCGGCGCCGCCCCGCGCGCCCGGCGCCGGTCGTCGGCTTTACCGGGACGGGCGGTGCGGGCAAGTCGAGCGTGGTGGATGAGATCGTGCGCCGCCTGCGCTTCGACGCTCCTCTTGCCTCGGTGGGGATCTTGCTCGTGGACCCAAGCCGTCGGCGCTCGGGGGGTGCGCTGCTCGGCGATCGCATCCGCATGAATGCCATCCACGCGCCCACGGTCTTCGTGCGCTCTCTCGCCACGCGACAGGCGCACCTCGCGCTCTCGACCGCGGTACGCGACGCGGTGTCCGTACTCCAGGCCGCGGGCTTTGACCTTGTCATCGTGGAGACGGCGGGGATCGGACAGAGCGACTCGGAGATCATCGACCTTGCGGACCTCTCGGTCTACGTGATGACTCCCGAGTACGGCGCGCCCTCCCAGCTCGAGAAGATCGACATGCTGGAGCTCGCGGACCTCGTCGTGCTGAACAAGTCCGACCGCGCCGGCGCCGAAGACGCGCTGCGCGATGTCCGCAAGCAGTGGCGCCGCAACCACAACTCCTTTTCCCTCCCCGACGATGCGGTGCCCGTGTACCCGACGGTTGCGAGTCGCTGGAGCGACCGGGGAACCGACCATTTCTACGCTGCGCTCTTGGCGCAGCTCGCGGACAAGACGAACTTCAAGCGGGCGGGCGTGGCGAGCCGCTCCGAAGGCATTGGCGGAGCACCGCAAGTAGCGCACCCCGAGCCCCTCATTCCTGCCGCCCGTGTGCGTTATCTCGCAGAGATCGCCGAGGTCGTGCGCGGCTACAGGGCGCGTACCGAGGTCCTTGCCGAACGCGCCGAAAGTGCCTGGGCACTCTCGCGCAGCCTGCGGGAGCTAGGAGACACGCCGCCCGAGGGGGCGGTGCCCTACGGCGACTCGGCGCAGGCTGCGCCGGGAGGCGACGGCGCGGTGCGCGCACTCCGCCAGCGCTACGACGCCGCGCTCGCGGAGCTTGGGCCCGAAGACAAAGCCGCGCTCGCGGCTTGGCCCGCTGTGCGGGCCCGCTACCGGGCACCGCGCCAGGAGTACGCGGTACGCGAGCGCAGCCTCGCCGTGGAAAATCAGGTCGAGACGCCCTCCCACACCCTTCTGCCCAAGGTGGCGCTGCCGAGGAGCGAGGAGTGGGGAGCGCTCCTGCGCTACCTGCGCCTCGAGAACCTGCCCGGCGTCTTCCCCTTTACCGCAGGGGTGTTTCCCTTTAAGCGCGAGAGCGAGGATCCAACGCGCATGTTTGCAGGGGAGGGCACGCCCGAGCGCACCAACCGCCGCTTCCACTTGCTCTGCCGCGGACAGCGCGGGGCGCGCCTCTCCACGGCCTTCGACAGCGTCACGCTCTACGGGCGCGACCCCGACCCGCGACCCGACATCTACGGAAAAGTCGGAAACTCCGGCGTCTCGGTCTGCACGATCGACGACGCCAAGAAGCTCTACTCGGGATTTGACCTCGTCGATCCCGCGACCTCGGTCTCGATGACGATCAACGGCCCCGCTCCCATCCTGCTCGCGTTCTTCCTGAATGCCGCGATCGACCAGACCGTGGAGAAGCACCTGCGCGCATCGGGCGGCCTCGGTGCCGCCCGCGCGCGCCAGTGCCGAGGCACGCTACCGGTCTACGCGGACGAGCTCCCCGAGGGCCACACGGGTCTTGGGCTTGGACTGCTCGGCATGACGGGCTCTGGCGTGGTCGACGCCGACACGTTTGCGCGCTGCCGGGCCGAAGCCCTCGCGGCGGTGCGCGGGACCGTCCAGGCCGACATCCTGAAGGAGGACCAAGCCCAGAACACCTGCATTTTCTCGACGGAGTTCGGTCTGCGCATGATGGGCGACATTCAAGAGTTCTTTACCGCGAACGCAGTGCGGAATTTCTATTCCGTCTCGATTTCCGGCTACCACATCGCCGAGGCCGGGGCGAATCCCGTGACCCAGCTCGCCTTCACGCTCGCCAACGCCTTCACCTACTGCGAGTACTACCTGGCGCGCGGGATGGCGATCGACGAGTTTGCGCCGAACTTCTCCTTCTTCTTCAGCAATGGCCTCGATGCGGAGTACTCGGTGATCGGGCGGGTGGCCCGTCGGATCTGGGCGATTGCCCTGCGCGACCGCTACGGTGCCGCCGAACGCGGTCAGAAGCTGAAATACCACGTCCAGACCTCCGGTCGCTCGCTTCACGCCCAGGAGATGGCCTTCAACGACATCCGCACGACGCTGCAGGCGCTGACTGCGCTTCAGGATCACTGCAATAGCCTACACACGAACGCCTTTGACGAGGCGGTGACGACGCCCACGGAGGATTCCGTAAGACGCGCCATCGCCATCCAGCTGATCATCCACCGAGAGCTCGGCCTCGCACGAAACGAGAATCCGCTTCAAGGCGCCTATGTGATCGAGGAGCTCACGGACCTGGTCGAGGAGGCCGTGCTTCGGGAGTTTGAGCGCCTCTCCGAGCGCGGCGGCGTCCTCGGCGCCATGGAGACCCTCTATCAGCGCGGCAAGATCCAGGACGAGAGCCTCGAGTACGAAACCGTAAAGCACAGCGGCAAGCTGCCGATCGTGGGCGTCAACACCTTCGAGAATCCTCACCCCGAAAAGGTGCCGCCCCCGGCGGCGCTCATGCGGTCGAGCGAGGACGAGAAGCAGCGCCAGCTTGCGGCCCTCGAGGCGTTCCACGAGCGACACAAGGAAGAGGTGCCCCGTGCGCTTTGCCGTCTCCAGGAAGCGGCCCTTTCCGGCGGGAACGTCTTCGCCGAGCTCATGGAGACGGTGAAGGTCGCAAGCCTTGGCCAGATCACCGAGGCACTCTTCGCGGTGGGCGGCCGGTACCGACGCTCAATGTGATCTCGAGGAGCGCCGGCCTGCCGGCGTTCAAGGAGTGAAGAGATGGCGGTGGCAAGCGGCAAGGGCCGGGCAGAGCTCGAAGCGTGGCGCGCCGAGGCGCGAAAAGAGCTGCGCGGGAAGGATCCAGAGAGCCTTGTCTGGGAGACGCTGGAAGGAGTGGCGGTAAGGCCGCTCTACACCGCGGCAGATCTCGATGGACTTTCCCACGTGGATTCGCTTCCCGGCCTTCCGCCCTTCGTACGCGGCCCGCGCGCCACCATGTACGCCAATCGACCCTGGACCATCCGGCAGTACGCTGGGTATTCGACGGCGGAAGAGAGCAATGCCTTCTACCGGCGCAATCTCGCCCAAGGCCAGAAGGGTCTTTCCGTGGCCTTCGACCTCGCGACGCACCGGGGCTACGACTCGGACCATCCGCGGGTCGTGGGCGACGTCGGGAAGGCGGGCGTCGCGATCGATTCCGTCGAGGATATGAAGATCCTGTTCGAGGGGATCCCGCTCGATCAAATGTCCGTATCGATGACCATGAACGGGGCCGTACTCCCTGTCCTCGCCTGCTTCATCGTGGCCGGCGAGGAGCAGGGTTGTCCAAAGGAGAAGCTCACCGGGACGATCCAGAACGACATCCTGAAAGAGTTCATGGTCCGCAACACCTACATCTATCCACCTGCTCCGAGCATGCGGATCGTCGCCGACATCATCGAGTACACGAGCCGGCACATGCCGAGGTTCAACTCGATCTCGATCAGCGGCTATCACATGCAGGAGGCTGGGGCGACCGCAGACCTCGAGCTCGCCTTCACGCTGGCGGACGGGCTCGAGTATGTGAGGGCCGCGCTTTCCAAAGGCCTCGAAGTGGATGAGTTCGCGCCGCGACTGTCCTTCTTCTGGGCGATCGGCATGAACTTCCACATGGAGATCGCGAAGATGCGCGCCGCCCGGCTGCTCTGGTCGGAGCTCATGGCGCCGTTTGGGCCGAAGAAGCTCGAAAGCTCGATGCTTCGCGCCCACTGCCAAACCTCCGGCTGGACGCTGACCGAGCAGGACCCGATGAACAACGTGATCCGCACGACGATCGAGGCCCTGGCTGCGGTCTTCGGCGGCACGCAGTCCCTGCACACCAACGCGATGGACGAGGCCGTGGGCCTGCCCACGGACACGACGGCGCGCATTGCGCGCAACACCCAGCTGATCGTGCAAGAGGAAACGGGCATCCCGCATGTGATCGATCCCTTCGGCGGCTCGTACTTCATGGAGGCCCTGACGCATGCCCTGGCCGAGAAAGCGCGCAAAGTGATCGCAGAGGTCGAGGCGATGGGAGGGATGGCGAAAGCGCTCGAGACGGGGATGCCAAAGCTTCGGATCGAGGAGTGCGCGACGCGCCGCCAGGCGCGAATCGATCGCGGCGAGGATGTGATCGTGGGAGTCAACAAATACCGCGCGCCGAAGGAGGAGCCGCTCGAGGTCCTCGACATCGACAACAGCGCGGTGCGCGAGGCCCAGATTGCGCGGCTTGCGCGCGTGCGCGTAGCCCGCGACCCCGCAGCGGTGTCTTCCGCCCTCGAGACCCTCTCGCAGGTCGCACGCACAGGCAAGGGCAATCTGCTCGAGGCGGCCGTCGGTGCGGCGCGTGTGCGGGCCACCTTGGGAGAGATCTCCGAGACGCTGGAGCGGTTGTTCACTCGGCATCGCGCCGAGATACGATCGGTCTCCGGCGTGTACCGAAGTGTCTACCAGGGCGACCCCGAGTTCGACGCGGTGCGCCGCGAAGTGGACGAGTTCGCAAAGCAAGAGGGCCGGCGACCGCGCATCCTGGTCGTGAAACTCGGGCAGGACGGACACGACCGCGGGATGAAGGTGATTGCCACCGCCTTTGCCGATCTCGGCTTCGACGTGGATGTGGGTCCGCTGTTCCAGATGCCGGAAGAGGCGGCGCGGCAGGCGGTCGAAAACGACGTGCACGTGGTGGGCGTATCGAGCCAGGCCGCCGGCCATCGCACGCTCGTCCCGCAGCTCGTCGGCGCGCTGCGCGCCATGGGGGCAAACGAGGTCGCCGTGGTGGTCGGCGGGGTGATCCCGCCCAAGGACTATCCCTTCCTGCGCGAGCAGGGCGCGGCGGCTGTCTTTGGACCGGGAACGCCGGTTCCGCAGGCCGCCCGCGAGGTGCTGCGGGCCATCAAAGCGCGCCGCGCATGAAGGAGTCCTCCTCCCCGGCGAAAGCGCGGGATGAGGCGCTTGCGGCCCAGTGCGAAGCGGTTCGGGCGGGCGAGCGGCGCGCCGTTGCCAAGACCATCACGCTGCTCGAGAGCACGCGGCCCGACCTTGCAGCCGAGGGACAGGCGATCCTGGAACGGCTCGTCCCGCGCACCGGCCGCGCCCGTCGCGTCGGCATCACCGGAGCCCCGGGCGTTGGCAAGAGCACGTTCATCGAGTCGCTTGGCCTTGATCTCCTCGCGGCGGGCCATCGTGTGGCGGTGCTGGCCATCGATCCGACGAGTCCTGTCACCGGGGGAAGTATCCTCGGCGACAAGACCCGCATGGAGCGCCTCGCCCAGGACGAGCGGGCCTTTATCCGGCCCTCGCCTTCGGGCGGCTCCCTCGGCGGGGTCGCGCACCACACCCGCGAGGCCATGCTCGTGTGCGAAGCCGCGGGCTACGACGCGGTGATCGTCGAGACCGTGGGAATCGGCCAGTCGGAGGTCGCGGTCGCCTCCATGGTCGATAGCTTCGTCGTGCTGCTCCAGCCAGGTGCGGGAGATGAGCTCCAAGGCATCAAGAAGGGTGTGATCGAGCTCGCGGACCTGCTCGACGTGAACAAAGCGGACGGCGAGGGCCGAGCGGCCGCGGAGCGGACGCGGGCGGAGTACGCCCATGCCCTCGAGCTTCTCCGCGTGGGCAGCTCAGGGTGGCGGCCCCCGGTGCTGTGCGTGAGTGCGCAGACGGGGGAGGGAATCGCGGAGGTTTGGGCCGCCGTACGCGCTCACCAGAGCGCCCTTCAGGCGACGGGCGAGCTCACCGCCAAGCGTCGAAGCCAGGCCCGCTCGTGGATGTGGAGTCTCGTCGAGGAAGGCCTGCGCGAGAGCTTCCGCTCGCACCGCGCCGTTTCGCAGCTGATCCCCCAGTTGGAGCGCGAGGTGGAGGACCAGAAGTCCACCCCGGCGGCCGCTGCCCGGGCCCTTCTGGCGGCCTTCCGCGCCCACTAGAGGGGCCTTCTCGACGAAGGCCGCCTCCCCCGGCCGCTTCACCGCGGGCGCCGTCTCGCCGATGAGCTGCTGTGGCAAGTCGCCTGGGGTAGCGGCGCTGGCCTTCGCCTTTCCGGCGGGAGAGCGGATCGAGATGGTGCAAATCAACATGTCCGCCCGCGAGATCACTGTGAAAGTGGTCTATTACGGGCCCGCGCTCTCGGGCAAGACCACGAACCTGCAGCAGCTCCACACCCTCATCGACCCCGCAGCGCGCGGCAAGATGGTGGCCCTCGACACGACTGACGATCGCACGCTGTACTTCGACTTCCTGCCCATCCACTTCGACACGGCCTCGGGCTTTGCGGTGAAGATCAAGCTCTTCACCGTGCCCGGACAGGTGATGCACAAATCCACGCGCAAGGTCGTGCTCGCGGGGGCCGACGCGGTCGCGTTTATCTGCGACTCCCAGCGCTCGGCAGCCGCCGCAAACGCCTATTCCTGGCGCGATATGGAGGCCAATCTCCGGTCGAACGGAATCGACTTCGCCCGCATCCCGAAAGTCGTCCAGTTCAACAAGCGGGATCTCCCCGATGTGAAGCCCCTCGATGAGATCCGGGCCGCATGGAAGGACGTCCCGACCTTCCCGGGCGTCGCCATGCGGGGCGAGGGCGTTCTCGAGACTTTCCGCGAGCTCTTGCGCCTGCTCTATCGCAGCCTTGACTCCAAGCACTCGTTCGCCTCGAAGTTCGGGCTCTCCGAAGACAAGTTCCTCGAAGGTGTGTTTAAGCACGTCTCCCGGGACAGCCGATGAGCTCGCCCTTACGTTGACGCCCGAGTCAACGGCTGATAGCTTGGCCGCAACCCCGCGTTGCGGGTTTCTACCCGCGTCGCGACCGACGGAACCGTCGCGCGCGGTCCGTACGGGAGGTGTCGATCGCCATGCCCGCGGATCAAGGCCCGATCTCCCGCTTGCCCCACAGCCTCGTGCGCCGCAGCCGCGGCGGGCTCGAAGCGGCCGACGTCCTCGTGCCGGTGGAGGTGGCCATCGCGGAGATCGCAGCCGGCCGTATGGTGATTCTGGTCGACGACGAGGACCGGGAAAACGAGGGCGACCTGTGCATGGCCGCCGAGTGCGCGACGCCCGAGGCGGTGAACTTCATGGCGCGCTTCGGCCGCGGCCTGGTCTGCTTGGCCCTCACCGAGGATCGGCTGCGCCAGCTGCGCCTTAGCATGATGGTGCCAGACCACGACAACAACTCGCCCTACGGCACCGCCTTCACCGTATCGATCGAGGCCCGGCAGGGCGTCACCACCGGGATCTCCGCCGCCGACCGGGCCACCACCATCCGCAGCGCCATCGCGGACGACGCAAAACCGCAGGATCTCGTGCGCCCCGGACATGTGTTCCCTCTGCGCGCCCGCGACGGCGGCGTGCTACGCCGGGCGGGCCAGACCGAGGGCAGCGTGGACCTTGCCCGGCTCGCCGGCCTAAAGCCCGCGGGCGTGATTTGCGAGATCATGAACGACGACGGAACCATGGCGCGCATGGCCGACCTCGTCGGCTTTGCCCGGCGGCACGGCCTTAAGATCGTCACCATCGCCGATCTCATCCAATACCGCCTGCGCAACGAAAAACTGGTGCGCCGCGCGGCAGAGGCGGTGCTGCCCACGGCGATCGCCGGCGAGTTCCGCTCGTATGTGTATGAGAACGACATCGACCACGTCGATCATGTGGCGCTGGTAAAGGGCGAGATCCGTGCCGACGACCCGGTGCTCGTGCGCGTTCACAGCGAGTGCTTAACCGGCGACGCCTTCGGCTCCCTGCGCTGCGACTGCGGAGAGCAGCTCAACGCCGCGATGAAGATGATCGAGGAAGAGGGCAGGGGGGTCATCCTCTACATGCGCCAAGAGGGGCGGGGGATCGGCCTCAAGAACAAGATCAAAGCCTACGCGCTGCAAGACGACGAAGGCCTCGACACGGTGCAAGCCAACGAACGCCTCGGCTTCCCACCGGACCTGCGCGACTACGGGGTGGGCGCCCAGATTCTCGTCGACCTCGGTGTGCGCAAGATGCGCCTTGTCACCAACAATCCCGGCAAGCGTGCGGGTATCGAGGGCTACGGCCTAACGATCGTGGAGCGCGTCCCGCTGGAGGTGAAGCCCAACGCGAAGAACCTCGACTATCTTCGGACCAAGAAGGAAAAGCTGGGCCACGTGCTCCACCTCATGAGCTAACTCCCGGGCCCCGCGGTCGGGACCTCAGGAAAGGCACCGATGTTCGAATCGATTGACAACGTCCAGTCCCGCTTGCGGGAGTGCGGATACGTGTGCGGGAAGAACATTTCCACCGTGGTCTTCCTCGCCGAGCGCCTCGAGAAGCCGGTCCTCGTGGAGGGGCCCGCAGGGGTGGGCAAGACCGAGCTCGCCAAGGTCGTGGCCACGGCCACCGGGCGCGATCTGATTCGCCTGCAGTGCTACGAAGGGCTCGATGAGGCCAAGGCGCTCTACGAGTGGGAGTACTCGAAGCAGCTCCTCTACACCCAGATCCTGAAGGAAAAGTTCAGCGAGGCCATGGCAGGGACGCGCACGCTGCGGGAGGCGGCGGACCGGATCGGCAGCGAGGACAACATCTTCTTCTCCGAGCGCTTCATCGTGCCAAGACCGCTTCTGCGTGCGATCACGGCAAAAAAGCCGACCCTGCTCCTCGTCGACGAGGTGGACAAGTCCGACCCCGAGTTCGAGGCCTTCCTGCTTGAAGTGTTGTCGGACTTCCAGGTCTCCGTGCCCGAGGTGGGCACCTTCACGGCCGCCCATCGGCCGCTCGTCTTCCTCACCTCGAACGATGCGCGGGAGATGACCGACGCGCTCAAACGCCGCTGCTTGCACCTTTACATCGACTTCCCTTCGGAGGAGGAGGAGCGGCGCATTCTCGACGTCAAGATTCCGGGAATCGAGCAGCGCCTCGCCGACGAGCTCGTGGGCGTCATGCAGCGCCTGCGAAAGCTCGACCTGAAGAAAACGCCGTCGATCAGCGAAACCCTCGACTGGGCGAGGGCGCTCCTCGCGCTCCACGCGACCGAGCTCGATGATGGGCTGGTGCGCGACACTTTGAACGTGATCTTGAAGTACGAGGGCGACATCCGGAAGGCGCAAAGCGAACTCGGGCGACTGATCGTCCGCAAGGCCGAGGAAAAGCGTCCCGAGCCCGCAGCCGGCGCAGCCCCTCCGGCGGCACCCGCACCGCCCAAGAAGGGGACGCTGCACTAGGCGATCGTCTAGGGCGCGGCCTTTGGGGGCGCGATGCAAAAGAAAATCCTTGAGTTCGCCAACCTCTTGCGCAAGAGCGGCATTCGCGTCTCGGTCGCGGAAGCGCTCGATGCCTTCGCGGCGCTCGACGAGCTCAGCCTCGACGAGCGCGAGGTCTTCCGCGACGCCCTGCGCTCTTCGATGGTGAAGAGGTCCGAGGACATCGAAAGCTACGACCAGCTCTTCGATCTCTTCTGGTCGGGCTTCTACGACAACCTGCGCGAGTCCTTTGGCGCCGCAGCGCAGGGGCTTTCCGGGCAGCTCGACCTCGAGGCGCTGCTGCGCGCGGTCCAAGAGGGCATGGCCAATCTCGATCCCGGCGAGGTGGATCTTTCCGAGCTGGCGCGGGCACTTCTCACACAGGACCTCTCACAGCTTGAAAAGCTAATCCGAGAAGCCGCAGAAGCCGCAGGTGTTTCTCGGATCGAGAACCTGCTCCAGATCGGCTTTTTTAGCCGCCGCATCATGGAGCGCATGAATGCCGAAGGCGCCGGGCAGGAGCTGCGGGATCTGGCAGCGCGGCTCCAGGCGGCAGGGATGTCTCAGGCCGAAGCCGAGGCGCTCCAGGGTCTCATCGAGCGTCTCATGGAGGCGCTGCGCAAAGCGGTTCGGAACTTAACCGAGCGCGAGCTGCAGAAGCAGAACTTCGACTACATGGAGCGCTTCCGCCGCGAGACGCTGATCGAAAAGAGCTTCTATCACTTGACCGAGGAGGAGGTGCGCCAGATGCGCGAGGTGGTCAGTCGCCTCGCGCAAAGGATCAAGAACATCCTCTCGATTCGTCGGCGCCGCCTCCAGAAGGGCAAGCTCGATCTTCACCAGACCCTGCGACGCAACATGGCCCGCGGCGGGGTGCCGTTTGAGCTTTCCTTCAAGCAGCGCAAGAAGGATCGGCCGAAACTTGTGATCCTCTGCGACGTTTCGTCTTCGGTCGCCAACGTCTCGCGGTTTATGCTGCAGTTCGTCTACAGCCTGCAGGAGGCGTTCACGAAGATCCGGTCCTTTGTCTTCGTGGCGGAGCTCGGCGAGGTGACGCCCGTCTTCCGGGACAACGACATCAGCGATGCGATCGACAAGGCCCTCGACGGTGGCGACGTGATCAACGTCTACACCCGCTCCAACTTCGGCTACGCCTTCCACAGCTTCTGGCAAAACTTCCTCTCCGCCGTCGACAAGCGGACGACCGTGCTCGTGCTGGGCGATGCGCGAAACAACTACAACGATCCCCGCGCCTGGTGCCTGCGCGACGTCCACCACAAGGCGAAGAATCTGGTCTGGCTCAACCCCGAGAGTCCGGGAGCCTGGGGTTTCGGCGACAGCGTGATGGACAAGTACCTGCCGTATTGCGATGTCGCGGAGGAATGCCGAAACCTGCGACAGCTCTCCAAGGTCGTCGACCGACTCGTGCTCTAGCGCCCACCGCCCTCGAGGAGTAAGAAGTGAAACGCCCCGCCGCGGCGGGGCCGGGCGGGGCGTGACAGGGCGGAGGGCGGTGGATAGATGATGGGGGGTGAGAGGTTGGACATTTCGGTCAGAAATGTCTAATCCACCGCCGCTCCATAACCTGCGTGGATCGTGTCGGGCCTCCTCGGTTGCGTTGCTTGGGGCGGGCCGAACAAGGCGCATTATGCCCGGGCCACAACCGCTTTGTCAAACAAGATTTGTGGCGCGGCTGTGAGCCTCTTAAAAATCCTTTCGGGGTAGTGGGTTGAAGGCGCAGAATGGAATCATCCGTTGAGCTAAAAATAGATCTGGCCCGGAGCCCTGCGCCGCGGCGTTTTTGGGTGCGCACCTTCGGTTGCCAGATGAACCTCCACGACTCTGAGAAGGTCGAGAACCTCCTGCTGCATGACGGGTATCAGGCCGCCCGGGATGCCGAGGACGCGGACCTTCTGATCGTGAATACCTGCTCCATCCGCGAAAAGGCAGAGCACCGGCTCTATAGCGACCTTGGTCTTCTGCGCTCGTGGAAGGAGGCGCTCCCGGGCCGCGTGCTCGGCGTCGGCGGCTGCGTCGCCCAGCAGGAAGGTGATGCCCTGCTGCTGCGCTTCCCGCAGGTCGATTTCGTGTTTGGAACCCATAACCTGCGCCTTGTTCCTGCGCTTGCACTTGCAGCCGGCGAGGGCCGCAGGGCGGTGCGCACCGAGGAGCGGCGCAGCCTCGACCGCTTCGAGCTGCCCGTGCCCCATCCCGAGCTCACCCGGAAAAACCCGGGCCGCGCCTACCTGACGGTGATGGAAGGCTGCGACCTGTTCTGCAGCTTTTGCATCGTGCCGACAACGCGCGGGCGAGAGATCAGCCGGCCCGCGGAAGCGATCGTGCGCGAAGCCGAACTCCTGGCCAAACGCGGCGTGCGCGAGCTCGTGCTGCTCGGGCAAACCGTGAACGCCTACGGTCGCCACGATGCAAGGCGCAAGAGGGGCGAGGCGACCGGCACGGTTCCCTTCGGCGAGCTCCTCCGGAGGCTTGCGGAGCTTCCGGGGATCTCCCGTATCCGCTACACGAGCCCCCACCCGATCTTCTTCGACGATGACCTGATCGCCGCCCATGGCGCTCTGCCCGCCCTATGCCCCCATGTCCATCTTCCCGTCCAGAGCGGCTCCGATGCCGTCCTGCGCGCCATGCGCAGGCGGTATTGTCGGGACGACTACCTGCGGCTTGTGGAACAGCTCCGCGGGGCGCGGGCGGATCTTGCGCTGACGACCGACCTCATCGTCGGCTTCCCAGGGGAGACAGACCAAGACTTTGAAGACACGCTCGCACTCGCGCGGGAGGTGGGCTTCGTGGACAGCTATTCGTTCAAGTACTCACCGCGGCCCGGCACTCCGGCGGCGACGCTCGAGGCCACCCAAGGCATCCCCGAGCCGGTAAAGCAGGCCCGCCTCGAAGCCCTCCAAGACCTGCAGAGAAGCCTTACCCTTTCTGCCCATCGCGCCCGCGTGGGAACGCGCACCGAGATCCTGCTCGACGGCGAGAGCCGCCGGGGCGGCCAGCTCGCGGGCCGCGACCCCTACCAGCGCGTGGTGAACCTCAGCACAAAATCGCCCGGGGGCCTCGCCCCGGGCCGCCTTGTCCCAGTCGAGATCGTGGAGGCGACCCCTCACTCCCTCCTCGCAGAGCCGGCCGCCCCGCTCCCCGACTGAAGGAACGGCCGCCGCTCGCCGATGGAAGAGAGCGGCGGCGCGGCGCCCCTTGTTGGGGACCGGAAGTACCGTCGCAAGATCGGCCGCTAAGAGCCTAAGCGTGCTCGGGAATCGCGTTCCCGAGAGCGAGCGGCCAAGGCGATCGTCGGGGGAGGGCATGGCCAAGGCGCGAATCCTCGCCGTCGACGATCAGCTCTACTTCCGCTCCTTCATCGAGGATCTGCTCGCCCAGGAGGGCTACGAGGTCGTCACCGCCAGTACCGGTGAGGAAGCGCTCGAGCGCCTCGAGCGGGAGCGATTCGATGTCGTGGTGACGGACCTCGTGATGCCCGGCATGGACGGCAGCGTCCTTGTGCAGCGCATCAAAGAGCGCGTACCCGACCAAGAGATCGTGGTCGTGACCGGCGTTGGCGACGTGAAGACCGCCGTCGAGGCCATGAAGCTCGGCGCAACCGACTACCAGCTCAAGCCGATCGACCGCGTCTCCCTGTGCCGCTCGCTCGGGGGTCTGCTGCAGCGGCGCCGGCTGCGCGACGAGCACGCCCGTCTCATGGCGGAAAACCTCGAGTACATGGGCGTTCTCTCGCTGTTCGAACGCGCCATGGGCCTTTTCTCGACCCTCGCCCTCGAGCCCTTGTGCGAGCGGATCGTCGAGGGCCTGTGCCTCGAGACGCGAGCCCAGGGCGGGGTCTTCTGGGTTTCCAGAGATGATGAGAGCGCGCGGCTGCGCCTTGGCGCGGTGCGCGGCCTGGTTCGGGTCGACGAAGAACCCGAGGAGCTCGCCCTCGAGGGCCAGCTGGCCGAGCTGCCTGCGCTCGAAGGCGGGGCAGTCCTGGCACCCACCCGCGGGCGAGCGGGCGGCGTCGCCCTCTATGTGCCCCTGCGACACGCGGCGCGCATGGTGGGAATCGTTCGTCTTACCGATCGCCTCGACGGGCGCGAGTTCGGAGACCGCGACCGCGCGGCCGCCCAGAAGTTCGGCGAGTTTGCGGCCCAGGCCGTGGCCAACGCGCTGCGCTTCCGCGCCCTGGAGCGGCGCTCGTTCCGGGACCCTGCGACGCGCGCCTACACCCAGGCTTTTTTCGACGATGTCGCCCGCAACGAGATCCAGAAGGCGAACCGCTTCGGCCGACCCTTTGCGGTGTTGAAGCTCGTCATCGACGCGGGAGGCCCGCTTCACCGCGGCGCCTCGGAATCCGAGCTGGCCCGACGCCTTGAGGCGGTGGTGAACCAGATTGGAGGCTCCCTGCGCTCGACGGATCTGCTGGCGGTCGAGGGGGAGGGCCGGTTCTGTGTGCTTCTCCCGGAGACCGACGCGCTTGGGGCGGCGGTGCTGAAACGCCGGATTCGTGACGGTCTCGAAAACGGGGATGTCCTGGTCCCGCTCTCCGCCGGCTCCCGGGTGCGGGCCCTCAGTGCGGCGGCGAGCTTCCCCGTCGACGGCACGCAGCTCGAAGCGCTCTACAGCGTCCTCGACGCGCGCATCGACGAGGAGCGGCGCAGCCTCGTTCACGCCCTCGAGCTTGAGTCTCAGTCCTTTACCGGCAGCGTGAAAGCGCTGCTCGATCGCCGCATTGCGGCGCCCCCGGAACTGCCCGAGCAGGTGATGCGATTCCTGCTCGACGAGGTCAGCCGGCGCCCCCGCGAACGGGGTCTTCTCTTCCTCGCGCCCGGCCCGGCCCTCTCGTCGACCTTGCGCGACGGCTTCGAACAGCTGCGGGGTCTGCAGCCGCGCACCGAGGTGGTCCTCGTCGCCGACGAGATCGGCGAGACGCTGGCGGGCGCGCCGCTCACCTGCGTTTCATCGCGGCGCGCCGGCACACGAGCCTCCTTCGTCGTCTACTACGGCGAGGGCCCGGCCTACGCGCTGGTGAGCGATAGCTCCAGGGAGGGCGGGCAGGGTGGCGTGTTTCATACCGACGAGCGCGTGCTGGTCGAGCATCTGGCCTTTCAGCTGCAGCGCGACCTCGGCATCCCGGTGACACCATGAAGCGGCGTCGCGCGACACAGGGGGGCCTCGTTCTGATCGCCGATGGCGATCTCGATCGCGCCAAGCGCCTGGAGCAGGCCTGCGTGGCTCGGGGCTACGACGCCCACCTCGTGCGCCACGGCGCGGCCGCTCTCGAGGCGGCGCTGGCGGAGATCCCCGACGTCCTCATCCTGCCCGAGGGACTGCCTCTCATCGATGCGCCCAAGCTCGCCGAGATCTTGCGCTCGAACCCCCGCACCCAGGCCGTCCGGCTCGTCGTCCTCGGAGAGCCGGGGTTTGCGGGCTCGGCGTCCTTTGCGGACGAGCTCTTGTCCCCGGCCGCTCCTGCGGAGGAGGTGCTCCAGAGGGTCGACGCGATGCGCGCGCAGCAGGCACGCATCGAGGCCATGGAGCGAAGCGGGGAGGGCGACCGCGAGGTCGAAGGCAAGATCTCGCAGATTCCCCTCCCGGATCTGCTGCAGCTCTTCCACCTAAACCGCAAGACCGGAACGATTGACCTCGAGCGCCGCGATCCCGACGGTCGCGAGGAAAGAGGCCGCCTGTACGTGCAGGACGGCAATGTGGTCCAGGCGTGTGTGGGATCGGTCGAGGGCGAGAAGGCTCTCTATCGGCTCCTCGCCTGGAAGGGCGGCTCCTTCGCGTTCACCCAGACCCGGGTGTCGGTCGCCGTGCGCATCCAGACGCCTACCCGGGCGCTGCTGATGGAGGGCATGCGGCAGCTCGACGAATGGGAGCGCGCAGCCGGAGGGCTCCCCCCGCTGGATGGCCAGGTCTCGCTACGGGTCAAGAGCACGGAGCTGCCGAACATCGTGCATCCGCTGACGCAGGAGGTGCTGCTGCTGCTTGAGATCTACGGCCGGGTGCAGGAGGTCGTCGACCACTGCTCGTATCCCGACTATCAGGTTCTGCGCACCCTGCAAACGTTGGTGGAGCGCGGCATCGTGCAAATCCGCCGCGCGCCCTCCGTAACGCCCGCGCACCCGAGCGAAGCCCTCTTTACCGCCGCCCAGGCCAGGCGGCTGCGCGAGTGGACCGATAGCGCCGGCGGCCGACCCGGGGGCGCGGATGCCAAGCTCCTCCTGCTTGCCTCGGATCGCGAAGCGATGCGCGCTTTCCTCGGACTTTTCCGGGGCCTTCCCGGTGCCCAGCTCGACCCCGCGCTGGGCGAGCGCGGCGAGGTGTGTTCCGAGGGCGCCCTTCAGCGCCTGGGGCGGATCCCGGTGGACGCACAATCTGGGATCGAGCTCATCCACGTACCGGCCGGCGCCGAACTCGCTCCGCTCTGGCGCCTTGCAGGGCAGCGCGCACTTGGCTCGGTCCTTCTGCTGGAGGCGCCCGTGGCAGAGGCAGCGGGGCGGATTCAGCGCGCCGCGGACGCTCTGCGCTCGCTCCCGCGCGCACGCACCTTCTACGTCATGCTGCTGCGCAAAGGCGAACGCGCGCTGCCCGAGGAGCTGCGCGAGAACCTCTCGCTTCTCGACGAGGCCTCGCTTTTCCTCGTTCCCCTCGAGAGTGCGAAGGAACCCCGGGTCCTTTTGCGCAGCCTGCTGGCCAGGATTCTGCCGTGAGCGCGATGGATCTCAAGCGATTCGCACTGTTCGAAGAGCTCTCGGAGGAGGAGCGCGAAGTTCTGGCCGACGAGCTCGAACGGATCGAACTCGAACCCGGAGACGTGCTGTTCCGGGAGCGAGAGGAGGCGAGCGGGCTCGTGCTTGTGGTGGAAGGCCGGGTGCGCCTTGAAAGCAGCCGCGCGGGCGAGCTCGGCAGCGTCGGCCCGGGGACCGCCCTTGGCGCAGTGTCTCTTGTGGCGGTGGGTCCGCGCGAAGCCTCGGCGGTCGCCGATAGCGCGTGCTGCGTTCTCCTGCTGCGGCGGAGCGCGTTTCGCCGTCTCGCCGACGACGCGCCCCGCGCGGCGTGCCGGCTCGCCGAAGCGATCGCGTGCGACGCGGCTGCGCTCTTGCGGGCAGGCCTTGAGCCCCTCGTGCGGAATGCGGTTGACCGCTCGCAGACCGACCTCTAGACTGCGCGACCATCTCGGTTGTCCCACAAAAGCCCGGAGCTTCCGCAGACATCATGACCGATAGCCGCATCCGCGAGGGCCTGACGTTTGACGACGTCCTCCTCGTGCCTGGCGCCTCGGACATCTTGCCCAAGGACGTCGATCTGCGGACGTTCCTCACCCGCGAGATCGCACTCCACACGCCCCTGGTTTCGTCGGCCATGGATACCGTGACCGAGCACCAGACCGCGATCTGTATGGCCCAGAACGGGGGCATCGGCATCTTGCATCGCAATCTTTCGATTGCCGAGCAGGCGTCGGAAGTGGACAAGGTCAAGCGCTCCGAGTCTGGCATGATCGTCGATCCCATCACGATGCGCCCCGAGCAACGCATCTACGAGGCGCTCGAAGTGATGGCGCGCTACCGGATCTCTGGGGTCCCGGTGACACGCGAGGGCAAGGCCGTTGGGATTCTCACCAACCGCGACCTGCGCTTTGTGAAAGACAAGAGCCAGGAGATCTCCAAGGTCATGACGAAGGAGAACCTGGTGACCGTGCCCCCGGGCACGACGCTCGAGCGCGCCAAGGAGCTGCTGCACGAGCACCGCATCGAGAAGCTGCTCGTGGTCGACCACGAGGGGAATCTGCGGGGCCTCATCACGATCAAAGACATCGAGAAAAACGAGCGCTACCCGAACGCAGCAAAGGACGGGCTCGGCCGGCTGCGCTGCGGTGCAGCCGTGGGGGTAGGCCGCGATCAGCTCGAGCGCGCCGAAGCGCTGATCGAAGCCGGAGTGGATGTCGTTGTCGTGGATACTGCCCACGGGCAAGCGGCGAGCGTGCTCGAAATGGTGCGGCAGCTGCGGCGCAGCCACCCAGACCTCGCGATCATCGGCGGCAACGTCGCGACGGCTGAGGGAACGGAGGAGCTCATCAAGGCCGGCGTCTCCGCGGTGAAAGTGGGCGTCGGGCCCGGCTCGATCTGCACCACGCGGGTGGTGACCGGAGTCGGCGTCCCCCAGTTCACGGCCGTGTTCGACTGCGCCCAGGTGGCAAGCCGCTTCGGAATCCCAGTGATCTCCGATGGCGGCATCAAGTACTCCGGCGACGTCCTAAAGGCGCTGGCCGGAGGGGCCTCCACCGTGATGATTGGCTCCCTGTTCGCGGGCACCGATGAGGCGCCCGGCGAAGTCGTCCTCTACCAGGGCCGCTCCTACAAGATCTACCGGGGCATGGGCTCGATCGGTGCCATGAGCAGCGGACGGAGCCGAGACCGCTACTTCCAGGCGGAGGTCGACGACACCACGAAGCTCGTCCCCGAGGGCATCGAAGGCCGGGTGCCGTACCGCGGCAGCCTCTCCAACAGCGTCTATCAGATGCTCGGAGGAGTTCGCTCAGGCATGGGCTACGTGGGCGCGGCGAATCTCTCCGAGCTCAGGGCCAAGGCGCGCTTCGTGAAGATCTCGTCGGCCGGCCTCCAAGAGAGCCACGTGCACGACGTCATCATCACCAAGGAAGCTCCGAACTACTGGATTGAGTAGGCTCGCAGCGTGAAACCTTCGCGGATCCTGATCCTCGATTTTGGTGCGCAATACACGCAGCTCATCGCGCGCCGGATTCGCGAGCAGAATGTCTACTGCGAAATCCATCCCTACAACATGTCCCTCGAGGCGGTGCGCGCCTTCGACCCCGCCGGCATCGTGCTCTCGGGTGGCCCGGCAAGCGTGCTGGATCCGGGATCGCCTCAGCTGGACCCCGCGCTGTTCGAGCTCGGAAGGCCCCTGCTCGGCATCTGCTACGGCCTTCAGCTGCTGGCCAAGCAGCTCGGAGGTTTGGTCGAGAAGGCGGAGCGCAGGGAGTACGGGCGCGCCCTCTTAAAGCTCGAACGCGAGGATCCGCTCTTCGCCGGGCCCAAGGGGCGGGCGGAACGCGTGGTCTGGATGAGCCACGGAGACCGCGTACTGCGCCTTCCCCCCGGCTTCACCGTCCTTGCGACCAGCGAAGGCTCCCCCTTTGCGGCAATCCGTCACGTGGATCGGCCGATCTGGGGGCTGCAGTTCCATCCCGAGGTCTCGCACACGGAATCCGGGAGCGAGATCTATGCGAACTTCGTCCACAGAATCTGCGGCTGTCCGCCCGCCTGGACCATGCAGGCCTTCGCCGAAGAGGTGGTCGAGCGCATCCGCCAGAAGGTCGGGACGGCACGCGTCGTGTGCGCACTCTCCGGCGGAGTCGACTCCTCCGTCGCCGCCGCCTTGGTGCATCGCGCAATCGGCGACCAGCTGGTCTGTATTTTCGTCGACCACGGTCTCCTGCGGGAGCGCGAGCCCGAGGAGGTTCAACAGGTTTTCCGCGAGAGCCTCGGCATTCGCCTCGTGGCCGTGGACGCGAGCGAGCGATTCCTCGCCGCCCTGCGCGGCGTCATCGATCCCGAGCGCAAGCGTCGCATCATCGGGCACCAGTTCATCGAGGTCTTTGAAGAGCACGCCCGCCAGCTCGGCGATGTCAAGTTCCTGGTCCAGGGCACTCTCTATCCCGATGTGATTGAGAGCGTGTCGGTGCGGGGTCCATCGGCGACCATCAAGACCCACCACAACGTGGGAGGTCTCCCCGATGCGATGCAGCTTTCCCTGATCGAGCCCCTGCGCGAGCTCTTCAAGGACGAGGTGCGGGAGGTGGGTCGCCAGCTCGGTCTTCCAGCGGCCATCCTCGGCCGCCATCCCTTCCCGGGTCCCGGGCTCGCGATCCGGGTCATCGGCGAGGTGACCCCCGAGCGGCTCGCCATCCTCCGTCGCGCAGATGCCATCCTGATCGAGGAGCTCCGACGCTCCGGCGAGTACGATCGAATCTGGCAGGCGTTCGCGGTCTTCCTCCCCCTGCAGAGTGTCGGGGTGATGGGGGACGAGCGGACCTACGAGAATGCCGTCGCGCTGCGCTGCGTGACCTCCGTGGACGGCATGACCGCGGACTGGGCACGGATGCCGGCCGAGGTCCTGGCGACCATCTCGAGCCGCATCACGAATGAGGTAAAGGGCGTGAACCGGGTGGTGTACGACGTTTCGTCGAAGCCTCCGGCCACCATCGAATGGGAGTAGGTGGTGCCGAACGTCCCCTTCGTCCACCTGCACCTTCACACCCAGTACTCGCTCCTTGACGGAGCCATCAAACACCGGCCGCTTTTCGAGCGCGTGAAGGCCTTGGGCCAGCCGGCGGTGGCCATGACGGACCATGGCAACCTGTTCGGTGCGATCGAGTTCTACGACTCCGCCCGAAACGCGGGTGTGAAGCCGATCCTGGGTTGCGAAGTGTATGTGGCGGCGGGCTCGCGTTTTGAGAAGGAAAAACGGGAAAAAGACGCCTCGGGCTTTGACGCCATTTCGCACCTCCTGCTGCTGGCGATGGACGAGGTCGGCTATCGCAACCTCGTGTACCTGGTCTCGAAGGGCTACCTCGAGGGCTTCTACTACAAGCCGCGCATCGACCTCGACCTCTTGCGAGAGCGAAACACCGGCCTCATCGCGACGTCGGGCTGCCTTTCTTCTCTGGTCTCGCGCGCCATCGTCGGGGGCCAGCCCGAGACAGCCTGGCGCCTCGTGGAGGAGTTCTCGCGCATCTTCGACGGCCGCTACTACCTCGAACTCCAGCGCCACGGCATTGCCGGTCAGGACCTCGTGAATGCAGAGCTGCTCAAGATGGCGGTGGATCTGCGCCTGCCCCTCGTCGCCACCAACGACGCGCACTATCTCACGAGCGAGGACCACGAGCCGCACGAGGCGCTGCTGTGCATCGGCACCGCAACCACGCTCGAAGACCCGCAGCGTTTTCGCTTTGACGGCCGAGGCTTCTACGTGCGCTCGGGCGAAGAGATGGCGGAACTGTTTCGCGACCATCCCTCGGCCATCGCTGGAACGCTCGAGATCGCGGAGCGCTGCAACCTCGAGCTCGAACTCGGCTCCTATCACCTGCCGGAGTTCCAGGTGCCCGCAGGGGAGACGCGCGAGGCTGTGCTCGCGTGCGAGGCCTGGTCGGGCCTGCGCCAGCGCTTGGGGCATGCGCCGGACGAGCCCTTCCGACGGGAGTCTGCCGAGTATGTGAAACGCATGGAGCATGAGCTCCACGTGATCGGTTCCATGGGCTTCGCCGGGTACTTCCTCATCGTGGCGGACTTCATCGGTTATGCGCGAAGGTGCGGCATTCCCGTGGGTCCCGGCCGCGGCTCGTCGGCCGGCAGCCTCGTGGCTTACAGCCTCGGCATCACCGGGATTGATCCGATTGAGTACGACATCATCTTCGAGCGCTTCCTGAATCCCGAGCGCATTTCACTGCCCGACATCGACGTCGACTTCTGTATCCGCGGGCGAGACCAAGTGATCAGCTATGTCGCCGCCAAATATGACGGCAAGGGCGATGACGAGAAGCGCGTCGCGCAGATCATCACCTTCGGCAAGCTCCAGGCACGGGCGGCGATTCGCGATGTAGGACGCGTCCTTGGCCTTTCCTACGGCGACGTCGACCGCGTCGCGAAGCTCGTCCCCGAGACGCTGGGAATCACGCTCGAGGAGGCCCTCGAACAGTCCGGAGAGCTGCGTGCGCGGGTCGAAGCCGACGGCCAGGTGAAGCGCGTGGTCGAGATCGCGCGCCGGCTCGAGGGCCTCACGCGTCATGCCTCGACCCACGCGGCCGGCGTCGTGATCGGCGACCGCCCGCTAATCGAGCTCGTACCGCTCTATCGCGACCCGAAGTCCGGGGCTGCGGTGACCCAGTACGACATGAAGTGCGTGGATCGGATCGGCCTCATCAAGTTCGACTTTCTCGGGCTCAAAACCCTGACCGTCATTTCCGACGCCGAGGAACGCATCCGCCAGGGCGGATTCCCCGAGTTCTCGATTGAGAAGATCCCCCTCAACGATGCGCTCAGCTACGACCTGCTCTCCCGGGGTGATACCGACGGCGTCTTTCAGGTGGAATCGTCCGGAATGACCGAGCTCGTGGTGAAGCTCAAACCGCGAAGCTTTAAGGAGATCATCCCCCTCGTCGCGCTCTACCGGCCCGGGCCGCTCGGCTCCGGGATGGTGGACGAATACGTCTCTCGAAAACACGGTCTCACCAAGGTCGAGTACGTGCTGCCGGAGCTCGAAGAGCTCACGGCAGACACGCTCGGCGTGATCGTGTACCAGGACCAGGTTCTGCAGATTGCCAATCAGGTCGCCGGCTACAGCCTCGGGGAAGCGGATCTTCTGCGTCGCGCGATGGGCAAGAAAAAGCCAGACGAAATGGCGATGCAACGCGAGCGCTTCGTTTCCGGCTGCAAGAAGAACAACATCGAAGAGAAGAAGGCCCACGCGGTTTTCGATCTGATGGCCGAGTTTGCAGAGTACGGTTTCGCGAAGTCGCACTCCACCGCATACGCGCTCATCACCTACCAGACCGCGTACCTGAAGGCGAATCACCCCCGGGAGTTTCTCGCGGCGCTGATGAGCGCGGATACAGGGAACGACGAGAAGCTCGCCCGTTACATCGCCCACGCGCGCGAACACAAGATCGATGTCCTCCCACCGGACGTAAACGAGTCCTCCCGGGACTTTACGGTGGTGGCCGGTGGGATCCGCTTCGGCCTCGCGGGCGTAAAAAACGTGGGCGAAGGCGCGATCGAGGCGATCCTCGAAGCCCGGGCCGCGGGAGAACGCTTCGGGAGTCTGTTCGACTTTTGCCGGCGAGCAGACGGTCGGCGCGTGAATCGGCGCGTGGTGGAGAGTCTCGTAAAGTGCGGAGCCTTCGATGGGCTCCATCCCAACCGGGCGCAGGCGTGGGCGGGTCTCGACGCCGCGCTTGAGGCGGGCGCCGCGGCGCAGCGAGACCGCGAGATCGGGCAAGCGAACCTGTTCGGCGCCCGAAGCGGGGGGGAGTCGCTCGAGCCCGTGCTGCCGCAGGTCGCGGCGTGGACGGATCGCGAGCGCCTCGCTCACGAGAAGGAAGTGCTCGGCTTTTATGTGACGGGGCACCCGCTCTCGCCCCACGCCGCCCAACTCTCGCGCTTTTGCGATACCACCGCGGGCACCATCGAAGGCAAAGCCGGACGCGATGTCCTCATCGGGGGCGTCGTTACGCAGCTGCGCGAGACTCGCACGCAAAAGGGCAAGATCATGGGCTTCGGCGTCCTCGAGGACCTCGAGGGAGCCTTCGATCTCGTGCTCTTCCCGGATGTGTGGGGCCAGTTCTCGGCAGTGCTCCGGCGCGCAGCGGCGCAGGGTGATGCCGGAAGCGTGACGCCCCTTCTTCTCGCTGGGACCCTCGAAGGCGGTGAGTCGCCCAAACTCCTGGTGCGCGAGGTGTTCGAGCTCGCGGGTGCCGAGGAGAAGCTCTCGTCTCAGCTGCGGCTCCACATTACTGCGACCGAGGCGACGCGCGATCGCCTGACCGCGCTCAAGGACTTGCTCGCCGCCCATCCCGGCCCGTGTGCCGTCCAGCTCCACCTGCTGATCCCGGACGAGAGCGAGACCATCCTGTCTTTTGGAAGCGGCGTGCGGCCCAGCGAGGCTCTGCTCGAGGACCTCGACGGCCTGTTTGGGCGCCGCGTCACGGAGCTATGCGTCTAGCGCTTCGAACGAGTGCGCTCGCGCTCGCGCTGTGCACGGCTGCGACCGTGGCGGGGGCGGAGACACGCAGTGTCGAAGCCGTGGGTGCTGTCCCCGCTCAACCCGGGGCGTCGCCGGGGGGCCCCGAGCGAGAGGGGGCGCTGCGGGCCGCCTTGGCGGAGGCGGTCGTTCAGGTGGGTCTCTCCCTCGTTGCCAACCCCGACCCGGTCGCCACACGGCCACGTGTCGAAGCGGCCCTCGCGGGGGATCCTCGCGACTATACGGCGCGCTATCGCGTGACCGAGGACCGGGGCGCGGGCCCGCGCAGCGTGCTCTCGGATCCGGCCGTGCGCACCGAGTACGCCGTGAAAATCGAGGCCCAGGTGGATGTGACTCGAGTGAGGGCGCGCCTTGTGGCGGCCGGTCTTGTGCCAAAGAGTGATGCGCCCGTACCGGTCGCCCCGACCGAGCTCCACCATTTGACGCTCGTTCTTGAGAGCCTTCCGTCGTACCAAGCGTACGCCGCGGTGCGTTCCGCGCTGGTCGAGCGTGCGGGAGCCAAGTCCGCACAGCCCCGCGAGTTCACCCGGGGCCGGGCGGTGCTCGCCGTCGAGACAGCGCAGCCCGCGGCGGCATTGGCGCAGGGGCTGCCCGCGCTTCTCGCTCCTGAGCTGCGGGTCGAGACGGTCTCTGCCGAAGGAGACACGGTGCGGGCGCGGCTCGTCGCAGCCCCCACGCCCGCTTCGCCCCCGCCGAGCGCGGCGAGTTCCCAGAAGGCGCCGGCCAATTGACGCCCTCTGACCAAATCGCTACTCAGTCCGCCACGTTAGGCGGGTTTCAGGCACGTAGCTCAGTGGGAGAGCACCACCTTGACACGGTGGGGGTCGGCGGTTCAATCCCGCCCGTGCCTACCAATCGGGACTGTGGTCGAGCGGAAAGGCGCGCTCGACGTCCAGCAAAGGCAAGTAGTTCCAACCAGATGCATCTCCCGCGGACATGAGCGAGATCACGGTTTGTCTGCCCGACGGCAAGACGCTCACGCTGCCGGCGGGTTCTACCGTTCTCGCCGTCGCCGAGCGGATCGGAAAGGGACTCGCGCGTGCCGCGCTGGCAGGGCGCGTGCGTCCCCTCGACGCTCCGCCGTCGCAAGGGCCGCAGCTTGTTGATCTGCGCAGCCCCGTCTCAAGCGACGTCGCGCTCGAGATCGTCACTGCGAAGGACCCACAGGGTGGCGAGGTCCTTCGCCACTCGGCCGAGCACGTGATGGCCGATGCGGTGAAGCGTCTTTTCCCGACCGTGCAGATCGACGTCGGTCGGACGGATCACAGCGAAAAGTTCCAGTACGACTTCCTGACCGAAAGCCCGTTCACGCCCGAGGACCTCGAGCGGATCGAGGCCGAGATGAAGCGAATCCTGGCCGAGGACGCAGCGTTCGCGCGGGAGGAGGTCTCCCGCGAGGAGGCCAAGCGCCTGTTCGGCTCCATGGGCGAGGAGCTCAAGGTCTCGCGGATCGACGATATCCCGGAAGGTCAGCCGATTACGCTCTTCCGGCATGGCAAGTTTGTCGATCTGTGCCGGGGCCCCCACGTTCAGCACGCCGGTCAAATCGGCGCCTTCAAGCTGCTCGAGGCGGCCGGGGCGTATTGGCGTGGGGATGAACGCAACCCCATGCTCCAGCGCATCTATGGCACCGCCTTCGCCTCGCAAAAGGAGCTCGACGAGCACCTCGCGCGCCTCGAGGAGGCAAAGCGTCGAGACCATCGGCGCCTCGGACAGGAGCTCGACCTCTTCCACATCGACGCGCTTGCGCCGGGCTCGCCCTTCTACCACCCGAAGGGGATGGCGCTCTACAACGGGCTTGTCGCCTACATTCGCTCGCTCTACCCGAAATACGGCTACCAAGAGGTGATGACACCGCAGCTCTTTCGCGCCGAGCTTTTTAAGACCTCGGGCCACTACCACGAGTTCCACGACGACATGTTCTGGTTCGAGGGCGATGAAGGCGAGGAGCTCGGCGTGAAAGCCATGAACTGTCCGGGCCACTGCCGGCTCTATCTCTCACGCAAGCGCTCCTACCGCGATCTGCCGCTTCGTTTCGCCGAGTTCTCCCGGCTGCATCGCAATGAGCGCAGCGGTACGCTAACAGGACTCTCCCGGGTGCGGGCTATGGCCCAAGATGATGCCCACATCTACTGCGAACCCGCGGACGTGCCGCAGGAAATTGAGCGCTTCTTTGCGATGACGGCCGAGGTCTACCAGGACCTTCGGATCTCGGGGGTCAAGGTCTCGGTCTCGACGCGGCCAGAGCGCTTCCTCGGCGATGCCAGCGATTGGGATCGCGCGGAGCAGGCGCTCATCGCTTCGGTGCGCGGCGCGGGTTACGAGTGCGGCATCAAATACGGCCAGGCCGCGTTCTACGCACCGAAGGTCGAGTTCGATTTTCAGGACGTACTCGGGCGGAGCTGGACCCTATCGACGATGCAGATCGACATGGCCATGCCAGGACGTTTCGGCTTGCGTTACATCGGGCGCGATGGTGCGGAGCACCAGCCCGCGATGCTGCACCGCGCCGTGCTGGGCTCGCTCGAGCGATTCATCGCGATCTACTTGGAGCACACGGCGGGCGACTTTCCGCTTTGGCTCGCACCGGTGCAGGCCATCGTGCTCCCGGTTTCAGAGCGACACGTCGAGTACGGCCGCAAGGTCGAGGCCGCGCTTCGCAGTCGCGATATCCGGGCGGAGCTCGATGCCCGCAATGAGAAACTCGGTTTCAAGGTTCGGGAGGCGGAGATCCAGAAGATCCCGCAGATGGTTGTGGTGGGGGATCAGGAGCAAACCAACGGAACGGTCACTCCGCGCCGCCGACATGGCTCTCACGAGCCTGCCGCAGCCATCCCCGTGGACGCGTTCGTAGCGCAGCTGGCCGACGAGATCGCCAGGCGGCGCTCCTAGACCCCGGTCTCGCAGGAGGAACTTCGCATCGCGGAAGTCAAGAAGGACACCACCCGAGTCAACGAGCGCATTCGAGCGCGTGAGGTGCGGGTGATCGGATCGGGCGGCGAGCAGCTCGGGGTGATGACGCCCGAGGACGCCGTGCGACGCGCGGAAGAGGAAGGACTCGACCTTGTGGAGGTCGCTCCGAACTCGAACCCTCCGGTCTGCCGGATCATGGATTACGGGCGGTACAAGTACGAACAGAAGAAAAAGTCGGGAAAGAGCAAGGGTCATGCCGCATCGCTCAAGGAGGTGAAGTTGAGACCCCGGACGGATCAGCACGATCTCGACTTCAAGCTCAGAAACGCGCGGCGTTTTCTCATGGAGGGTGACAAGGTCAAGGTCACGGTGATGTTCCGTGGCCGCGAGATCGTGCACACCGCTCTAGGTCGGCAGCAGCTCGACAAGGTGAAGGAGATGCTGGGTCCCCTCGCCTCGGTCGAGAATCCGCCGCGCATGGAGGGGCGCTTCTTATCGATGATCCTCGTGCCCAATCGTGAGGCCGCAGAGGCCGCGCGAAAGGCGGAGGAGGCGGCGGCGAGGGCCGCGGCCGCTGCGGCGGCAGAATCCGAGGGCACAGCAGGCCTGGGCGTGGCGGGTCCCGCGTCCTTGGCCGCGGAGGAATGAGATGCCGAAAATGAAGACGCACCGCGGTGCGGCCAAGCGCTTCAAGCGGACGGGGACGGGCAAAATCTCGCGAATGAAGAGCGGGAAGAGTCACATCCTCACGAAGAAGTCCATGAAGCGCAAGCGCCACTTGCGCAAGGAGACGCTGATCTCCGCTGCGGATCTGAAGCGGGTTGAGCAAATGCTGCCGAACTAGTCGCGGCAGCAAAGGAGAGTACGAGATGCCTCGAGTCAAGCGTGGAGTACACGCGAACAAGCGCAAGCGTCGCATTCTGAAAGCGGCGAAGGGCTACTACAGCGGCCGCCGCAACCTGCTCAAGACGGCGCGTGAGGCCGTGGAGAAGGGCTTCAAGTACGCGTACAAGGGGCGCAAGCAGCGCAAGCGCCAGTTTCGCAGCCTCTGGATCGCAAGGATCAACGCTGCCGCCCGGGAAAACGGCCTCTCGTACAGTAAGCTCGTTTCGGGGCTCAAGGCCGCGGGTGTGGAGATCGACCGCAAGATCCTCGCGGATCTCGCGACGAACGACGCCAAGGCGTTCGGCGAGCTCGCTGCGATTGCGCGCGGGAAGGCCGCCTAGGACTCGTGGCAGACTCCGCCCGCACGCTCGCGGCGCTGGAGGACGAGGCCCGCAAGGCGGTTGCGGGGGCCGAGGACTTGCGCGCGCTGCAGGAGGTCCGCGCGCGGCTGCTCGGCAAGAAGGGTTCGCTCTCTACTGTGCTTCGCGGGATCGGCCAGCTTTCGGCCGAGGAGCGGGGGCCGGTGGGCGCTGCCGCAAACGCCACCAAGCAGTTCCTCGAGACGCTGCTCGACGAACGCCGCCAGGCGCTCGAGCGCCGCGAGCAGGAGCGCGCGCTCACACACCACCGACTCGACGTCACGCTTCCCGGAGCGCACGGTCCCCTCGGCCGGCTGCATCCCATAACGCGTGTGGAACGCGACGTGGTGGAGTTCTTTTCAAGCCTTGGCTTTCCTGTGGAAGAGGGGCCAGAAGTCGAGTTCGAGAAGTACAACTTTGATGCTCTCAACATGCCGCCGGATCACCCTGCGCGTGACGAGCACGACACCTTCTACGTCGGGGATGGCCGCGTCTTGCGTACGCACACCTCCCCGGTTCAGATCCGCGCCATGACCGGCCGCACGCCGCCGTTCCGCTTCATCGCACCCGGCCGGGTCTACCGGCACGACCTCTCGCCCCGGCACAGCCCCATGTTCCACCAAGTGGAGGGATTTTGGGTCGACGACCGCGTCACGTTCGGTGATCTCAAAGGACTGCTCTACGCATTTCTAAGTTTCCTCATGGGGATGGACGTCGAGCTGCGCTTCCGCTCAAGCTTCTTTCCCTTCACCGAGCCGTCTGCGGAGATGGACTACGCGTGTCTGCTGTGCAACAAGGCGGGATGCCCGACCTGTTCGCAGACGGGATGGATCGAGGCGGGCGGATGCGGAATGATCCACCCCACCGTGCTGCGAAACTGCAAGATTGACCCCGAAAGGTGGCAGGGTTTTGCCTTTGGGATGACCCTCGACCGAACGGCCATGTTGCGTCACGGCCTTTCCCACATCCGCCTGCTGTTCGATGGGGATATGCGCGTCCTGGAGCAGCTGTGAGTCGCAGGTTGCGGGGGGGGTCTTAATGCGAGTGCCCTTGGGCTGGCTCGCCGAGTGGAACTCCGTCGCGCCGGCGACCGCAGCCCTGGCCGAGCGCCTCACCCTCGCGGGTCTTGCGGTCGACTCGATCGAACGGGTCGGGCCGGACCTCTCTGGAGTGCGCGTCGGCCTCGTCCGCGAGCGCTCTCCTCACCCCGGGGCGGATCGTCTTTCCGTCTGCAGAGTCGAGCTCGACGCCGACGTCGGGGACGGCGGGCTGGCCGAGATCGTGTGCGGCGCGCCGAACGTCGCTGCGGGTCAGAAGGTGGCCGTCGCTCTTCCCGGCACACGCCTTCCCGATGGCACAGTCCTGAAGCGATCCAAGATCCGGAGCGTCGTCTCGAACGGGATGATCTGCTCGGCGCGAGAGCTCGGTCTTGCCGGGGAACACGAGGGCATCTTGGTGCTCGATCCGAATGCTCCGATCGGTGCGCCGCTCTCGAGTGTGATCCCGGTGGGCGACACTGTGTTCGAACTCGAACTTACCCCGAACCGTGGCGACTGCGCCTCCATCTTAGGCGTCGCGCGCGAAGTTCGTGCTCTCTTCGGCGGGGAGTTGCGCTTTCCCCCCTGTGCGCCCAAGGAGGGGGGCCGGCCTGCGGCGGAGGACGTGCGGGTCGAGGTGGAGGACGCGACCGGCTGTCCCCAGTACGTCGCGCGGATCGTGCGCGGGGTGCGGGTCGGTGCGTCGCCGGACTGGTTGCGGCGCAGGCTCGAGTCGATCGGCGTGCGCTCGATCAGCAACGTGGTCGACGTGACGAACCTCGTCTTGCACGAGCTGGGGCAGCCCCTCCATGCCTTCGATCTCTCGACGCTCCGGGGCGGGATCGTGAAAGTGCGCAGCGCCCGGGACGCAGAGCGACTCGTAACGCTCGACGGGGAGACGCGCGAGCTTTCGCCCGAGGATCTCGTGATCGCCGATGCGGAGCGTGCCATTGCGCTCGCTGGGATCATGGGCGGCTCTTCGACTGAGGTCTCCGCGACCACCACGGATCTTCTCATCGAGAGCGCACAGTTCGCGCCGTCTCGCATTCGGCGCAGCGCGCGCCGCACAGGGATCCGCTCGGAAGCCTCCTATCGCTTCGAACGGGGCGTCGATCCCAAGGGCGTCCGGCGCGCCGCGGATCGCGCGGCGCTGCTGATGGCGGAGGTGGCCGGGGGAACCGTGTCGGCCGGGGCCGTAGAGGTGCGCAGCCCGGGCGCGCTCGAGCCGCCGCGGGAGATCATCCTCGACCCTGCCCGGGTCGGGCGTCTGCTCGGGACGAAGCTCTCGGGGCAGGAGGTTCGCGAGCTGCTCGAGCGGCTTGAAATCGCCGTGACCGTACGCGGCGACGGGCGACTTTCGAGCTTGCCTCCGAGCTATCGTCTCGACCTCGCGCTCCCCGAGGACCTTGTCGAGGAGGTGGCCCGGATCCACGGCTACGAGCGGATTTCGACGACGCTTCCCGACGGACCGGTGCGGCCGGTGCATCCTTCGCGAGGGCGACTCTTGCGGGAGCGCGTGACCGACGCCCTGGCCGCGGCCGGACTGATCGAGACCATGACCCTCGCTTTTATGAACCCCGGCGATCTCGATCGGCTCGATCTTTCTCTCGACGACCCGCGCCGGCGTACGGTGCGAGTGTTGAATCCCGTCTCCGAAGAGGACTCTCGCTTGCGCAGCACCCTGCTGCCGTCGCTTCTTCGTGCGACGCGGCAAAACCTTGCGCGCCGCGTGGAGCGCGTGCGGCTTTTCGAGGTCTCGCGCGTCTTTTTGGCCGACGGTGCGCGGGAAAACCCCGAGGAGGCTCTTCCCGACGAGCCGCTTCGCCTTGTCGCCGTCGTGACTCATGGCGAGCGCGCAAGCTTGTGGGAGCCGCGCGAGCCCGTACCGCTTTTCTTCGAAGCCAAGGGACTCGTCGAGCGCCTGCTCGGTGGGCTCGGCTACGCCGCCTGGTTTCGTGCGGGAAGCGGTGAGCCGTATCTGCATCCGGGGGCTGCAAGCGACATCGGTGTCGGCGAGAGCGTCGTGGGCTGCGTGGGTGAGCTTCACCCGGAGGTCGCCGCTGCGTTCGAAATCGAGCCGGCGTGCGCGGTTTTGGAACTCGACCTCCGGGCCCTTTCGGACCTCGCCCCCGTGCGGCCGCGCTACCAGGAGGTCTCGAACCAGCCTCCGGTGCGACGCGACATCGCCGTCTTGCTCGATCGCGACCGGCCGGCCGGGGACGTGCTCGAGGCCATCCGCAAGACCGCTGGACCGCATCTGGTGTCGGCCGACATCTTTGACCGCTACGAAGGGGGAGGGATTCCGGAGGGGAAGGTAAGCCTTGCCTTTCGGCTGATCTTCCAGCGGCCGGAGCGGGCGTTTACCGACGACGAGATCGTGCGGATGACGGATCGTGTGGTGCAGATGCTGGCGCACCGATTTGGCGGGGAACTGCGCTAGCGCGGGGCCGCGCAGCGCGAGGGTGGGACTCGCAGGGGGAGGGCAGAGATGACCAAGGCGGACATCGTCGAACATATCTACGAGAAGGTCGGCTTCTCGAAGAAGGAATCGGCGGAGCTCGTGGAAAAGGTCTTTGCGATCATCAAGGACACGCTGGCTGCGGGCGAGAAGGTGAAGATCTCTGGCTTTGGCAACTTTGTGGTCCGCGAGAAGAACGCGCGCAAGGGTCGCAATCCACAAACCGGCGAGGAAATTCGGCTGGCCGCGCGAAGAGTTCTCACCTTTAAGCCAAGTCTCGTGTTAAAGAACGTCCTCAACGAGGGGCATGCGGCGGGAGCGGACCCAGACGCGGAGGATGACGACGATGACGCCGACGACGAGTAGGAGCTCGGAACGCGGCAAGGCAAGGGCGCGCCGGAACGTCGGGTCCAAGCCCGTGCGGCGGGTCCGCAAAGGGGCCGTCGCAGTCGCGGCAGGCCTGCCCGCCCCGGAGGACGGCAAGCTCTACTACCGGATCGGCGAGGTGAGCCGGATCACCGGCGTGAAGCCCTATGTGCTTCGCTACTGGGAGTCCGAGTTCCGCTGGATGGCGCCGCAAAAGTCACGCTCGCAACAGCGCCTCTACCGCCGACGGGACATTGAGATGATCCTTCTCATCAAGCGACTCTTATATGAGGAGCGCTTCACGATTGCCGGCGCCCGGCGCCGGCTGCGAGAGCTGGGTGTGGGCCGCGCGCTCGAGGCGCCGCAGCTCGATCTCGGCCTCGAGGTGGACGACCGCGACCGCTACCGACGCATCCGGGCCGAGCTCGCATCGATCCGCGCGATGATCTGAACCTGGCCTAGAGCGGGAGAGAGATCAAGAGCCCGCTCAGCGTGAGCCACAAGAGCAGGTACGACACGCCGAAGGTCGCAATCGCTCGCAGTGTCGTGAAGTCGAGCGCTTGCCGGACCGCGATGATCCCCGCAACCAGCATCCAAAGGTCCGTGGCGACGGTGAGGGCGAATCCCAGGGTCGGCGGGGGCACCGCGGCGAGCACGCGGAAGATCCCGGGTGAAAAAGCGAAGCCGGTCGTGCGCAGCACCTCGGCGTAGTCCGTGACGGTCTCGGGTCCGCGCAGGAACGTGGCGCCGACCATGTACGAGAACACAGAACCCGCAAGCCACAAGACGAGCGGCTCCATCACATCGATGGCGACATGACGCAGACCGTGCCCCCCGAGCGCGCTGCCCAGTCCGCCGGCGGCGGTGGCGAAGAGCACCACGAGGAACGCCTGCCCGATCGATCGATGCTCGGCCTCAACCTCCTCGAAGAGGTCCGACTCGAGGAGGCTCGCGCGGATCATGCGCCGTAGCAGGGAGCGGTTCGGCGGAGGGTGATTCATGGCCGGGTCCCGAAGATTCGATCGAACAGGCGACCGATCTCACCGCGCACACCCGTCGTATCGCGCACTTCACCCATCGCCCGCACCACCGCTTCGGTCGAGTCGCAGCGGGCGGGATTCCCCCCCGCATCGGTGCAGCGAAGGCCCATGGGCGGTGTTCGGCTCCCTACGTCCATTGCAGCCTGCCTTACGGCCTCGCGGTAATCCGCGTCTTTTCCGCTGGTCGCGTACGCCTTCGAGAGAAGTTCATTCCAGTGTTCAAGGCGAGCCAATGTCTCCGGGTCGGCACCGCCGTGCGAAGCGGCTGCGCGCGCGAGGCGATAGTAGCCGTAGGCGAGGGTGGAGAGCGCCTCGTAGGGTCGCTCGGACTGCGCGCCCTGCGCGACGTCGGCTTCCACCTGCCGGGCTTCTTCGTCGCTGAGCTTGTTTTGCGCAAGGCCGCCAAAGAACTCCGTATAGGTGCGCTGCGCGGGCTGAAGACACGCGGAGGCGTGGCCCTCTTCGGAGATCTTGCAATAGGCGCCGGGCTTTGGCTTCTCCTGGTTCGAGCAGGCGAAGCCGGCGAGCAGCGCGAGCACGAGGCTCGCGCGCAAGACCAGCAGCATTACGCCTTTTCCGCGGGGGGAAGGGCGATGCGCAGCCCGCAGACGAGGCCGAGCCAGATCGGCCCGATTCTCATGTAGCAACGGGGCTTGGGTTCCTCGTCCGCGTGGATCTCGACCTCGGCTTCGGTGATTTGCAGGCGGTCGTCGAGTTCGCCATGTCCGCGCACATTCGGAATGGGATCAAGCCCCTTGCGCAGCGTGACCCCCGTGATGCCGTTGGCGTCGAGCGGAGGATAGGTTGGGTCGTTGAGCTCCGGGTGGGCCACGTTGGTGTCCGGGTCATCCACACCGGCGAGGACGAATCGATCCTCTCCGCCCCGGCGAAGAGCCCGGCCGTGCGCCGGCGCCAGACGAAACTCGCGGCCGGCCGGCCCCTGGAGCTCGAGAAAGAGCGGATCATCGGAGGCCGCGAGCAGATCGGTGCCGACGTGGATACGCACCACAATGCGGCGGATCCGCGCTCGCACCTGCGGCTCGGCCATCCCGGGGTCCTCCGCTGCGCAACGCGACTGCGCGCAGGGTAGGCGCGGGAGAGCCGGGGTCAAGCCACCGGACTGTCGAGGACTGCTCTAGAATCGCGGAGGTGGGATCTCGCAGCTTCGTGAAGCGCTCAAGCCTTGTGCTCGGCGCGGCCTTGTGTGCCGCGTCCAACGCCTTGGCGGACTGCGAGCCGTGGCCCGGGGAACCGAGCCCGCTTCCCGCGGTATCGTCCAGCGATGATTTGACGGCGCGCTTCGCCCATCTCCGCGCCGAGGAGCTAGCCGCGCTCGCGCTGCAGCTTGAGCCCTTGGCCCCCGGTGACGCCCACAGGGTGTGGCTCCACGTCGCATGTTTGGATCCCCAGCGCGACGACGCGCGAGAAGGGGCCGAGCGAACCTCTCCCGTACGCGTACACACGCCCGAGGTTGTGCACCAGCCAGGAGAAGTCGTCCCCGCCGCGGCGGACTTAGCATTCGCCTTCGGACACCTTGACGACCCGATCTCGGTTGTGTTGGCGACACGAGGGGCGGACGCCTCAGCAAAGCCCAGGGCTACTACATCCGCACTCGCTTCGCCGACAGTCCGGCCACAGCCTCGTGCCGCCCCTTCGGAGAGCCCGCTCGTCGCGGACGGGCTTCTCGATGAGGCGGAGGGGCTCGTTCGCCAAGCCCATTTCGAGGAGGCGCTCGAGAAGGCGACGAAGGCGCGAGAGGCAGTTCCGCCCACGGGTGATCCGGCAGCCCTGGGAAAGCGGCGCGCGCGGGCGGATCTGATCGCAGGCACGGCGCAGGTCGCGCTCGGCCAGGACGCGGACGCGCGCGCGAGCTTTGAGCGCGCAATCAAGACGGATCCGAGCCTGCGCCTCGATCGGGCGAGCACGTCGCCGAAGGTCGTTCGTGCGTTTGATGCGGCACGCGCGGCGGCGTCCGGGGGTGCGCCGTGAGGTGCATGCGCTGGATACGACCTTTCGCGGCCCCAGCGCTGCTTGGGCTCGCCGGGTGCGTTGCACCGCCGCCGCCGCCGCCGAACGCGTGGATGGAAGTGGATATCGCGCGCGGCCTTGCAGCCGGTCCGGGGACGGCGGCTCCCGCCCGGGTGGAAGTCGTGCTGGACGTGACGCCGAGCATGGCGGCAGCCGCCCGGGGAAAGTCGTCCAATCTGGACGCCGCACGGGCCGGGGCGGCGCAGTTGCTGCGCGCTCTCCCTCCGGACGTTCCCGCGACGCTCGTGGCATTCGGGGTGAGTGGTCCGGCCTGCCAGGCTCCGCCGCTCGTTCTTGGGCCCGAAAGCGGCCGGCCCGCGGTGCTCGCTCTCCGCGCAGAAGAAATGAGCCCTGTCGCGGAGGCATCGTTGGCTTCTACACTCGATAGCGTCGCAATCGCGCTCGCAGAGCAAGAGGTCGCCGAGCGCACACGGGTCGTCGTCTTCGCGGACTTTGCCTCGCAATGCGGCGGTGATCCCTGCGCGGCCGGGGCGAAGCTCCTTGCGACCGGTGCGACGCTGGATCTCGTCGTGCTGGGCGAAGCCCAGGTCCCCGCCTGCCTTCGGTCTCCGGTGCTGCCGGGCGGGCTACCGGCCTCCGTGTCGCACAGGACAGATGCGAATCCAGTTTCGTTTCGACTGATGGCGGCTCCGGCCGGTCCGGCCCGGGCGCCGGCGGACGGCGTGGCAGGGGAGCGCGCGATGCGGGTCGATCCGGGCCCCGCCATGGTCGAGCTGGCTCTCACGCCTCCCCTCGAGGTACCCGTCGTGCTCTCGCCCGGAGCTCTCCTGCGCCTGCGGGTGATCGACTTCCCGGAGGCTTCACCCCCCCTGCGCGATTGGGCGGTGGAGACCGCGCCGCCGCCCCCGGACGTCTCCAAGGAGGCTTCTCCCCAGTGAGCATGAGTCTTCTCGCTCCCGATCCGTTCGGCGCGACCGCGGATCCGGAGACCTATATGCCGCGCGCAGCCACTGAGCGGGCGCTTGCGGAGCTCGAGCGAGCCCTGCTCGCCGGCGACTTCCCGGTCGTGCTCACGGGGCCCGCGGGAATCGGCAAAACCTTACTTCTTCGGGTTGCGGGGCGGCGGCTCGAAGGGCGAGTGCACTGTGTGTATATCGCGTACGCTGCGCTCTCTGCCGCAGAGCTCTGTACCTGGATTCTTGGGCTCCTCGGCGAGTCTGCGCCTGCAAACAGTGATGCCCAAGCGGCTCTTCTCGCCGCGGCCCATCGGTTCGCCCAAGGGGGTACGCCGCTTGCGCTGCTCATCGACGATGCGAGTGCGGTTCCACCGGATACCGCCGAACGCATGCGAACCCTCGCAGCAGGCTCTCGTGGCGCGCTCCAGATCGTCGCCGCCGACATGGAAGATGCCTCCTCTGAGCCGTGGGTGACTCGCTTTGGGACGCGTGTGGAGCGAGTCCGGTTAGAGGCGCCGATGAGTGCGGCAGAGACAGCGCTTTACATCCGGGCGCGCCTTGAGCGGGGGGGGATCTCCCACGAACATCGCGCCCGCCTTGACGCCAAAGTGATTGACCGGATCTTTCGCCGGTCAAGCGGGGTCCCGCGCATCGTGCAGGCATTGGCGAGCGAGTTCCTCCGCGTTGGCGAGGCTGCGCTCCCGAGGGAGGCCCTCGAGGCGCTGCTCGCACAAGAGGACGCCGCGGAGCTCGCTGCCCGTGTGGCCGCAAACACGCTCGCTCGCGAAGCCTTGCCCGCGGAGCGCACGGTGCGGCGGGAAGCGGCCACTCCGTCCGCTCCTCTCGCTCCAGCGCTCATCCCGAGCGCTCCTGAAAAGCAGCCCGTATCGCTTGTCCCGCGTCCCTCGACACCGTCCCCGTCGCAGCCGAGGATCGAGCCCCTGATTCAAGAACCCCTTCCGGTAGCTGCTCCCGCGGCGTCGATGCCGGCGGAACCAACGCCTGAGCCGCGGCCGCGCGAACGCGCTTCCCCGCCGCCGGTTCCCGCTCGACCCCCTTTCGTGGCCCAGCCGGTAGCTTCTGCCGCGGCGTCGATGCCGGCGGAACCAACGCCTGAGCCGCGGCCGCGCGAACGCGTTTCCCCGCCGCCGCTTCCCTCTCGATCCCCTTTAGCGGCCCAGCCAGTCAAAAAACGGGAACCCGTCCCGGAGAAACTGGCTCGCGCGCTCCATTGGCAGAGAACTCTGATCGTCTCGCTCGGCCTAGCCTGCGCATTTGGGCTGGCGATTCGGTTCCTGCGCAGCGCGCCCGTTGTCCCGGAGCCCCCCGTGCAGGGGCTCGACGCGGGATCTCCAGGGTCTGCGAAAGTCCCGGCATCCCAGGCGGCAGGCAATGCACCCCCCACTGTCGCGGCATCTCAGCCCCCTCAGCCGAAAGTCCCGGAGTCCCCTCGTGCGTCCCAACCTGCGAGCGAGCAGCCAGTCGCCGCTTCAGGATCCGACGAGCCTAAGCCTTCGAGCCCCTCGGCCCCCCTTGCCGCCCAAGTTCCGGTCGCGCCAATCCCCGTGCACATCAATGCCACCCCGTGGGCCACCATCGAGGTGGATGGCGTGGAGGTGGGAGAGACGCCGATCGCCGGCGTGCCCCTTGCGCCTGGCAATCATGTCTTTAGGGCCCGCATGCCCAATGGCCGAGTCATCGAGAGAACCGTGCAAATCGGCGCAGGGACTCGCCACGTGACGTTTGAGTAAGACGCTCCTCCTGCCCGTCGACAGAGGGCTTGTGGATCGCTACTCAACGTCTTGGCTCGGGCCGTAGCGCAGTTTGGTAGCGCGCCTGAATGGGGTTCAGGAGGTCGTGGGTTCAAATCCCGCCGGCCCGACCAATCAAATCAAGCGCTTAGGGCCTTTGCCTCGTCAGGCTTTGAAGGCGCCGGAAGCATGGCGGAAGCACGCGGGGCGGTTTGGCTCCCCTCAGGCCTCAAGGTCGACCCTCTTCCCGAGCACGCCATGCGCGCAGCGTCGGCGGAGGTCGGTGAAATGGTCCGCTATCGACACGCGCTGGTCACGATACTGATCGGCTTCGCTCTCCAGTCCTGTGCGTTTGCCAGACAGGGCGCGTGGACGAACGCCCAAGATGCGTTCGCAGCCGGGGACTATCACGGCGCGATCCAGAAGGCGGATTAACTCCTCTCATATGGGAGCCCGTCGGCGGAGGATCGCACTAACGCGACACTGCTCAAGGCTCAGTCATACGAACGGCTCGGCCAGCTCGGCGACGCGCTTGCCCTTTATGCCTTCGTTGCGAAGAACTTCCCCGACACGCCGCAGGCCTATCAAGCTACGGTCGCGCTTGCTCGCCTGACCCCGGCACAACCCGCCGCCGAACGCGGGAGCTTCTAGCCGTCAGCGACGCCCTGCGGGCAGCCTTCCGGGTGATGCGGGCAGCCGTCCAGCCACCCGATAGCGTACCTGACGTTGCATTCCGAGGCGCCCGCCGCACGCTCGAGCAGCGTTGACTGCAGCGCGAGTCCCTTTTGAATGCGGTCGGCCACCTGGAGAAAGGCGCCAAGGCTATTCGCCTGCTTCGCCGCCTCTGACGCACTCCAGAGATCCCGATTCAGCGCCTTGACCTGTCCGAGCAGGTCGTCGCCGAGATTGTCCTCGAGCTCGGCCTTGCGCTGCGCAGCCTGCACCAACGCTGTCCCGATATGAGTGCTGTGGCGGTCCACCGCGCTTTTGGCGAGCCCGTGTTGTCCCGCTATGTCCCGAATCGCTGTCCCGCTAACCAGGGCTTCGTCGATCTTGCCCTGATTCGGGTGTGTGCACACGGTGCACTGGCGAGCCACTTAACCCCCCTTTCGCCCCTCCGGGACGCGCTGGCGGTGTTTTGGGATGATGTCGCGCCGCTGTCCTACAGCGAGCCTTGCGCATATGCGCGCTCTCCACCGCAAGCTGCCGGTTCCAAACGGTCAGCATCCCGTTCCACGACGCGACGTGAGAGCGTGCCGCGAGGGGGTATCGTTGCCGATGCGGAGGCTCCCATGAATCGGCTCCCCGACCACCTCCCGATCCTCGACCGCGCGGGACGCCTACCCGTCGGTCCGATCTACGTCGAGCGAGAGATAACGAACCCGGTCGATCTCTGCGACGCGCACGGGTGCCTAAACCCCGACGCGGTCGGCTTCTCCCGCCAACCGCTGGTGCGCGCGAACCTGTCCGGGCACTGGCCTCGCAAGAAGCGCTGGAACTTCTGGAACTGGATCGCGTCGGACTTCGTCTTCTCGGTGACGCTCGCGGACATCGACGTCGCCTCGTTCTGCGCGTTCACGCTCACCGATTTCCGCGACGGCGCACACTGGAGCGGCAGCTCCTACGGGCGCTCCGGCCGCTTCGCGCTGCCCGACCGGGTCGAAGCGAGCGTCGCGTACCAGGCCGGCGGGATCGACTACACGAATCGCATCGACAGCGCGGATCTTGCTGTGCGTTTCCGCGGCCGTGCCGGCGATGGCACGCAACTCGCCGCGGACTTCGGCGTGCGCCGGCCACCGGGCCAGGAGAGCCTGAACGTCGTCGTACCGTGGACGCTGTCGCGCTTCCAGTGCAACTCGAAGCACGCCGCGCTCCCCTGCGAAGGAGAGGTGCGCGCGGGCGCGCGTCGGTACGCGCTTGAGCCGCGGACCTCGTTCGCCGTGCAGGACTGGGGCCGCGGCATCTGGCCCTATCGCTCCAACTGGAACTGGGGCGTCGCAACAGGCTGGGTCGGGGACGTCCTGCTCGGCGTCAACTTCGGCGCGAAGTGGACCACGGGCACCGGCTCGAACGAGAACGGCATCCTGTGGAACGGCCGCTTACACAAGATCATGGAGGACCTGCGCTGGGAGTACGACGCTGCGCAGTGGCGCAAGCCCTGGCGTGTCGTCGCGCCGCGCTCGGGCGCGCTCGACCTCGTCCTCGAGCCCGTCGCCGCCCACACGCCGCGAATGAACCTGGGCGTGATCGCCACGGGCGGCGTCTGCGCCTTCGGGCACTGGCGCGGTCACGTGCGGGTCGACGGCAGCGAGCTCGCCGTGGACGGGCTCATCGGCTGGGCGGAGGAGTTCGCGCACCGCTGGTGAAGGGCCACCACGGCTCAGGGTCTCAGGAGATCGCGTGCAGACCCCAGTGTGGATTCGACGGCGATCTCCTCTGAAGACGCAGCGGCGGCACCTTATACAAACTAGCCGCGGACGGACAACTGCATGCGCTTATTACACCGCACGCTTCGTGAGAACGTCCCAGTTGTCCGAGACGAATTGCGCAAGGCGGAGGAGGAGAGCCAGGGACGTATAGGCTTCGTTGTCCGTGATGCGCGCGCGTCGGCCATGCGCGGGAGTGGACCCATCACCTTCGCGGTTCGGTCCGCCAGAGCCCTCTTTGGCACATCACTTGTGTATCCCGAGTTCGTCGTCGTCAACGTCAATACTCCAATGACTACTGGCGCACGTCACGTTGACATCCCTTCTTTCCACGGAGCAACACGGGAACACTATCCGTTGCCGTTTCTGAAAGTGATGGGCCGCTCTGGACTTTTCGAAGCGAGGCGCGTGGTCCGCGCAGGAGCACTCTCGTGGTTTTATGAAGGCACGGGTGGCAGCTATGATTACTGGCCGGAGGGTTTATGCGGTCCAATGCTGAGCGAGCAGCCGCCCTTCGGCAACGTTGCTCTCATTGCGGATAGTGACCGGATGTACCACCAGATCGGCGCCATTGGAGATCCCAATGCGGAATTGCCCCGCATGTCGGCCTCGGCATACATTCAGCCGGATGGCGATGGCAACTGGGCGATTCTGGACAATGGAGAAGTTCGCGCTGCGTACCCAAGTCATGCGGTCCGCGACGTTCACAGCGGACCTCCGCCGTCGGAGTGTGGATTTCCACATGCCCTCCGATCCATTGGCCGACACCGCGTGGATTGTTCAGCTGCAGGAGATTTATGCTGACTTGAGCGATTCCTGTGGGAAGCAATAGAGCCCATTCAGGGTCAGGCGCCTGCGGCTACGTCTCGCCACCAGAGCCAAGATTCAGGATGCGCTCCCCGCGGCCGAAGGAGGGAGTGCGGCCCTACCTCCCTTTGGACCGCAAGACGTACAGAGGAGTCCTGAGCGGGATCGTCGGCGTCTTCCAGCGAAAGGTGGCGTGCTTCAGCTCTCGCGTAGGCGGTCCTCTGGACGAGTACGCACCGCGCCCGTGAGCTCGCTACTCCGCCGATGGCGACTCCGGCTCCTCGTCCTGGCTTGAAACGGGCTTCCAGGTGTCGTCCGGGTCGAACTTCGTCATCGCCTGCGCTAGGACCGCGGTCTTCGGTCCGAGGTCTTTCTCGAACACGACACCGTCATGATTCACCAGGAAGGTCATCACGCCCGAGGAGCCCCATCTGGCCGGGAATGCCACGAGCGCGAAGCCGCCCATCATCTTGCCCTTCGCGAGGTAATCGTAAGCGCCGCCCTTCGCGTGCGGCCCCTGCGCTTTCAGGATCCGGAAGTAGTAACCGTGGAAGGGATGGCCCTTGCTGTTGGTTCCCTTCTCGTAACCCTCCGCCCTGGACTGCGCGAAGAGTGAGCCGAGGGGGCTCTCGGGCTCATCCTCCTGGGTTTCGAAGTAGAGCCCATCGCGCTGGCCCTTCGCGCTGGCGAAGCGCTGCGCGTAATGAAGGAGGTCACTCTTCTCCGGGTCGCGCGCATAGTATTCGCGCTGCGCATCTACGTATGCGAGACAGGCCTGGATCGCGGCCAGCTCGTTTCGCCCGATGCGGCGGCTGAGGACCTCGTGTTCCCCAACACGCGAGTCGAAGCGCCAGCCAGCATCGTCCTTCACGATCGGGATCGGCATCGGCCAATCGTCCTTCCCGGTCTGCAGCACGGCTTCCGTGTCGCTCGAATTCACGATCGAGTTCTTCTCTTCGTAGGAGTTCACGAAGCTCTCGCGCGCCTTCTGGTCGGCGATGGGGTCCCCGGAGTCGATCATGCGTTTCGCATCGGTTCCGAGCACCGCGAGGAGCGCCTTCGTGTCGCCCTCCTTTGCAGCGGCGACGAGCGCACGAGCGGCTTGGTCGGGGGATGCGAAATGCTGCTGTGCTGCGTCCGCAGCAAGCGCGGGCGGCGAGCCAGCCACGGCGAGGAGCACCCCGACCGCCAAGGTTGCGGCAAGGACACTGAGCAGTCGCGCGATCATCTTCTCTTCCTCCGGCGGGTAATGGTTCGGCATGGCTACTCCTCCGCTCACCGGCGCCCACCGCCGCCGCCCCCACCACCGCTGCGGCCGCCGCCGGCGTTCTTGTTGCCACCCGCCGAGGCGCGATTCCCTCCGGCTCTGGCACTCGTGTTGGAAGCGCTCTTCTGGCTAGCCTGGCCGCGAGCCGAATCGCGCCGGGCTTGGCCACCGTTGCCGACTCCGTCGAAAGCCCCGCTCCCTCCGCCGCGGTTCGCGCCGCCTTTTGCCGAGGCGTTCGGACGCTCCGCCGGGGCGTTCGGACGCTGCGCCGGGGCGTTCGGACGCTGCGCCGGGGTGTTCGGACGCTGTGTGCCGCTGAGCTTGTTTCCCGCCCCGCCGGACGCGCCGAGATCGCGGTTCATGTTCCCGGCGCCCTCGCGGGCGATCTGCTGACGACCTTGCTCGGTGCGGCCGCGGAAGGCGTCGCGAGAGGCGGCGCCAGGCCGATCTGCGCGGTTAAACTGATTCTGTGTCGCCTTGTCGCGGTACTGCACTCCCCGTCGATGATCCACGTTGTGCTGCCAGTTGTTGTTGGTGGCATTGATGCGGGTCACGTTGTTCGAGACGTTCTGGTTGAAGCTGTTGTAGCGATTGACGTTGACATTGACGTTGCCGTGCCCCGCGCCCCAGTGGCAGCCACCCCAGAGGGCCGAGCCCACGGCGAGACCCACGCCGAATGAGAGGATCGCGGTCGTCGCGACATAACCCGGTGGATAGTAGTAGTAAGGCGGGTAGGCGGGATAGGGCCACGCCCCGTAGATGACAGTCGGATTGTAGGTCGGGACGTAGATCACCTGCGGATTCGCAGGCTCGATCTTGATAATGACGGGTTGGCTTGGCTCCGGCGCCTGCTCCACGGTGACGACCTGCTGCTCCGTGGTCTTTAGATTCCCCTCCGCCTGCGCTTTGCCGCGGAGCTGCTGCACAGCGTCCATTACATCGCTCTGCTGGGCCAAGAAGGCGTCGCCGAGCTTCTGGGTCCAAGCGAGTTCGTCGTTCATCATGGTGAGAACCTGGGGGAAGGACGCGAGCGACTTGACGCTCGGGTCCCAGTCCTGCTGCTTTAGCGCGTCGTCGAGTGCCTTGTCCTTCAGGCTGGGATTCTTCTGCTGCCAGCGCGCGGCCTCGACGACCTCGAGCGGGTAGGTCGAGGCCATCAGCACCTGCGCCAGGAGCGCGTCGGGATAGAGGGCGATTGGCGCAACGAGCTGCTCGATCTCTTCGAGCTTGAAGGTCGCGGCCGACGCGTCGCCCTGGGCCAAGGCAACCCTCGCCCCCGGCAGCGAAACCAGCGCAGTCAGCAGCCCGACGAGAGCTGCCTTGGACAATTCCCTGAGTTGACGCATTGGGCGCGCTCCCCTCCGAAAGAAAAGAAGGGGTCACGGTAGCGCGGCTCGCGAAGCTGTCCCCCATGACTACGGAAAGTGATCGCCTGTCCTTCCGGCCGGACCCTGCCGAGCCTGTCCGCGACGCGACCCTGGTAGGGTCGGGGGGTTGCTTGGTACTCCGGAGCGGAAGCCTATCTGTGGCTCGCGGTCTCCTATGGGAAGGGCAACCGCACCTGACGGCTCATCGGGTTGACTGGCAAAAAAAAAGCTCGCGCACCTAAATTTGTTTGGCCTAGGATTCTGCAAAGAAACCCTCGAAATCCTTCTGGCAACCCTGTTCTCCGACGTACTGACACGGCGGAATCAAGTCGAAGACGAACACGCTCTCATCGAGCATGTAGAGGACATGCCGCGCGGCTTCCTGCTACAAAGGACGGCCAGGAGATCGGGCCATGTCCAAGCAAAGCCGGGCCTGCTTCGAGCCGCGTGGGGGTGAAGGCTGGCGCGACCCTTTCGTCATGTACCGGGCATTGCGCGATCACGATCCCGTCCACCACGTGGCCGATAACGGCGAGGGACGGGACTACTGGGTGCTCTCGCGCTTCGCCCATGTGATCGACGCTGCGGTGGACGCCAGCGCGTTCTCGTCGGCGTCGGGGCTCACCTTCTCGTACGGCGAGATGGAGCGGCTCGGCCTCGAGGCGCCCATCGTGATGATGGACCCGCCCGACCACACCGCGCTGCGCAAGCTCATCATCAAGCGGGTGACCCCACAGCAGGTGGAGGCGCTCGCACCGATGGTGCGCGAGTTCGTAGTGGCGCGCGTGGAGACGCTGCGGGAGCTCGGCAAAGGTTGTGTGGTGGCCGAGCTCTTTCGCCCGCTGGCGAGCTTCGTGGTGGCGCACTTCCTTGGTGTCCCGCTGGCCGATCGCGCTCGCTTCGGCCGCTGGACCGACGCCATCGTCAGCGCCAGCGCCGGCGGCAACGTGCTGAGCGCCGGCGAAGCCGTGGGAGAGATGTTCGCCTACTTCGCGGGCCTCATCGCCCAGCGTCGCGGTGAGCCGACCGACGACATGCTCTCCGCTCTGGTCCACGGCCGCCTGCGCACCGGCGAGGACGTCTCCCCCGCCAAGATGCTGGGCGTCGCCTTCACCATGGTGACCGGCGGCAACGACACCATCATGGGTCTGCTCGGCGGGGCGTTCGAGCTGCTGACCCGGCACCGGGAGCAGCGTAAGCTCCTGCTCGAGGACCCAGCTCGCATCCCGAACGCGATCGAGGAGTTCCTGCGTCTGACCTCGCCCGTGCAGGGCCTGGCGCGCACGGCCACGCGCGACGTCATGCTCGAGGGCAAGACCATTCCGCAGGGTCGCAAGGTCATGCTCCTCTACGCCTCGGCCAACCGCGACGAGCGCGAGTTCGGTCCCGTTGCGGGGGAGTGCGACGTCACGCGCAAGATCCGCCGCCACCTGAGCTTCGGGTACGGCGCGCACCACTGCCTCGGCGCCGCACCGGCGCGCCTCCAGGCGCGCGTGGTGCTGGAGGAGGTGTTGGCGCGCTGCCCGGACTTCACCGTGGACGCCGGGGCGGGGCGCTACGCGCCCGGGCCCTTTGTGCGGCGCTTCGAGCACCTGCCCTTCCGCTCGAGGGAGCTCGGCTAACGCGCTCACGCCCGCCGACGAGCTTCCGTTCCAGGCGGAGCGGGCCACGTTCTGCCCGCTCGTCGCACCAGCTGGTCCCCGGTAAGATCGGCCTGCTCGCCGTCCGCGCCGTGGGCGCTGCGAGCCGAGGAGACCCCGATGCAGATCTCGGCCATCCCGACACTGGACGACGAGACCAACCAGATCCGGCTGATGACGGCCGACATCGTCGCCAATCACGTCATCCCGAACGAGCATTTCCTGAATCGTCGAGGCGACCCCGACATGCCGAAGCACTGGGCGCGCCTCATGGCACTCGTGAAGGAGCGTGGCCTCTGGGCGCCGCACCTGCCCGAGGAGTATGGGGGGATGGGCATCGGCTTCCTGAAGCTCGCCTACATGAACGAGATCCTCGCGTGGAGCCCGTACTCGAACCCGATCTTCGGCATCATGGCTCCGAACTCGGGCAATCAGACCATCCTGGTCAAGTACGGCACGACCGAGCAGAAGAAAAAGTGGCTCGAGCCGCTGGTCGCCGGGACGATGCAGTCGTGCTTCGCGATGACCGAGCCCGACGCGGCGGGCTCGGACCCGCGCTCGATCCGCACCCGCGCTGTGCGCGACGGCGACGAGTGGGTGATCACGGGCCACAAATGGTTCTCCTCCAACGCGAAGCGCGCGGACTTCGCGATCGTGATGTGCCGCACCGAGGATGCGAGCGACGCCGACGTGAACGGGCGCACGACGCAGATCATCGTGCCGACCGACACGCCGGGCTTTAACTACGTGCGCAGCGTCCCGGTATGGGGACAGACGGACGGCCACCATGGCGAGATCATCCTCGACCAGTGTCGCGTGCCGCTTTCGAACGCCCTCGGACGGAAGGGCTCGGGCCACCAGGCCGCCCAGGACCGTCTCGGGGCGGGACGCGTGTTCCACTGCATGAACTGCATCGGCCAGATGTGGCGCGCCTTCGACATGATGGTGCGCCGCGCTACGGAGCGAGAGGTGCACGGGGGCAAGCTCGAGGACAAGCAGTTCATCCAGGGCTTCATTGCGGATTCGTACATGGACATCCAGGCCTCGCGTCTCATGACGATCCGCTGCGCGGAGCTGATGGACCGCGGCCTCGATGCGCGCACCGACATCTCCGCCATCAAGGTCTTCGTGCCGAACGCCATGCACCGGGTGGTGGATCGTGCGATCCAGGTGCACGGTGCCCTGGGCGTCTCGAGCGAGACACCCCTCGAGGGCATGTACCGCGGCGCGCGCACGCTGCGCCTCGCGGACGGTCCCGACGAGGTGCACCGCATCTTAATCGCGAAGAACGTGCTGAAGCGGTACCACGCCGGGGAGTCATGGGACTTCGGGCTCTGAGCCGCGTCCGGCGTGGCCGGCGCCCGACCTCCTAGGGTTTAGCGCCCGCAAGCCTGCATCGGGTCGGGCATGTCGCGCGGGCTGGCACGATTTCGTATCAGCCCTCGGCCGTTCCTCTTGGTGCGATCGTCTGTCTTCATGCGTCCGGGAGTAAACCGCAGTGGCATCATGCCTCGGATACGACCGCGACGGCGCTACTCGCCTCCCTCACGCTAGAGCGCGCGCAGGAAGTTTAGGATGTCCTGCTTTTGCATATCGGTGAGTCCGTCGAAGGCCTCGATCACTCGATTCGCCTCCGACGCTCTGAAGCGGGAATCGGGGCCGCTTCTGTGAGCGTCAATCGCCTCTAAGAGATCCGTGGTTCGGCCGTCGTGGAGAAAGTAGATGCGTTGACCCAGGCCCCAGAGTGGCGCCGTTCGGAACTCGTCAGGACCTGCCTGCGCCTGGACGATATCGTCGGCAAGTCCGGGCCCCATGTGGTGCAGCAACAAGTCAGAGTAGAGGTTCACGGGCTGGTTGCGCAGCGCTTCAACGGCGGAGTTTCCCGTGTGAAGCGTCGACGTGTGGCAGTCCGCGCAGCCCGCGTTCAGGAAGAGGTCACGGCCTTTGGCGATCGAGGCTGCTCCCCCGGGACTGTCCGGCGACGGGGTCGGAGGCGCCAGGAAACGCATGAAGATGGCAAATTTCTCGATGTCGCTGAGGCTGTCTGCGAAGGTCGTGCCATCTGTGTTGGTGATGCTATTCGGCGTTGACGTCAACTGACAGGTGGTGGTTTCGTCACGTTCTGTTGGAAAAAGCTCGCTGCTAATGCCCATCTCGACGTTGTATGCCTCGCCCGAAAACAGCAAGAGCGACTTGTTCTGCGCCTTCCAGCCGAAACGCGCGATCGTGCCGTCGTTCCCGTTAAGGTTCGTCGTGCCTGTATCCATGCGAATCCGATGAGGGCGGCCAGAAATGCCAAGAGCGGCTTTGCGGTCAGCATTGGCCACGTTATTGGCAGCGATCACGTCGTCGGGAATTTCTTCAATGAGGCCTGAACCAAAAGTGGGCGTAGGAATCCGAAAGATCAAATTGTCGTGGCGAGCCTGGCTCAAGAAGTCCTCCTGGCGAATCTCACAGCTACGAGCATCTCCGTTGCCGTCGGCTCTCTCGCTGATCACGAAGAGATTGTGCACGCCCCCATCGCGCGTCCCGTCGGACTTGTACTTGAAGCGTGCTTCACGCACCGGACCGTCGGGTTTTACAAAGAACGGGATTGAATTGCGCGCGCTGAACGCTGTACCGACGACGACCTGCGGGTTTTTTGTAGGGCTTGTGCCTCCAGTTGCCGGTTGCGCGTGACACCCGCCGCAACTGTCGAGATTGAAGCGAGGACCGAGGCCATCCCCGAGAGCTTCGACCTGCTGGAATTCGGCTTGCCCAGCCCGAAACGCCGCGAGTTGTGATGCGGTCAAGCCGGGCAGGGGGTCGCCTGCCCCTGACGGTGCACTTCTCACTCCAGGATCCCGTGCCTGGAACAGGCTCTCCGAGCGGGAAACTCCCGCCAGAAACGGCAGGGAGAGGCAAACTACCACGCGCACCAGCTTTTCTCCACGACGCATGCTGTCCTCCTCTGCTTGAGCCGCTCTGGGGCTCATTGCACGTTGCCGACGACACTCCCCAGCAACGTGGATCAGACCTCTGCGAGGAGCCCGGTGAGGCGGTCATGGACGAGAGTGAGTGACATGAAGACAATCGAAAGTTTTTGGGGATAGCGCGTGATAGCGCTCACGGTATGGTCCGCGGTGCTGCCCCGCTGGTCGCGGGAGACGAACCCGTGCCGGGCGGCAACAGCAGTGGAGAGAGATCGAGCGGGCATGCCAGTGGGAGGAGGGGACGTGAATGAAAAGCGGGCGGCGCAGGAGGGATTCGAGTCGCTGGCGACGGTGCGCGGCTTAATTGCTGGCCGCGAAGACCGGGTAGATGGGCAAATCGCTGCAGGTCTCGAGGGCACGATGGGCCGTGAAGAAGTTGGCTCCGCGTGCCCGCGGGTCCTGGAAGGGAAGGCGCGAGACTCGCTCGAGCCCTCAGTGCGTTACGCAAATCAGTGAAAATAGTGCGCACATATTTACGAGTTGTCGTAATTTCAATGATTTCGCTGGTGCTGCTTGAAGCGCGGGCCTCGCAAGCTCAGTGCGCGGTGCCTACGAGCCTCGCGGATGGCTGGAAGACCGCGGAGCGCGAGTCATCCGGCTTCAACCCCGCAGCGCTTTGCGCAGTGTTCGATGAGATTGCGCGGGGCGAAGCGAACATTCACAGCGTGATCGTCGAACGCCACGGACAACTGGTGGCGGAGCTCTACCGGCACGGGAAGGACCAATCGATATGGAGTCTGTTTGCCCGCGATGTGGAGTTCGGCCCGACAGTGCTTCATGACCTGCGCTCGGTCAGCAAGAGCATGGTCAGCCTGTTGATCGGAATCGCGCGGCAACAGAACAAGATTGGGGCGGTGACGACGCCGGTCCTGACCTTCTATCCAGAATACACCGACCTCGATTCAGCGGACCGCACTGCGATAACGCTGGAGAATTTGCTCACGATGAGCAGCGGATTTCAGTGGAACGAGGGCGTTGCGTCGTACGGGAGCTTCTCCAATAGCGAGACCCGCCTGTACTGGGATTGGGCGCCGCCCCACTACGTGCTAAGCCGGCCGATCGCGGCGCGACCAGGCAGTCTCTTCAACTACAACGGCGGAGGCACAGCCGTTCTGGCGGACGTTCTTACTCGAACGACCCAGACGCCCCTTAGGGAGTTGGCACGGAAGGAGCTCTTTGATCCGCTGGGCATCCAGGATTGGGAATGGGTCGGCGATCTCTATGGCCGTCCCGCTGCGTTTGCGGGATTGCGCATGCGTCCGCGGGACCTCGCCAAGATCGGTCGCATGCTTCTCGACCATGGGCAATGGGAAGGTCGACAAGTCGTGCCTGCCGACTGGGTGGCGGAGTCCCTTCGACCGCATATCCCCACGGGCGAGGGTCTGCAGTATGGGTACCAATGGTGGACGGGCACCGTTGACTGGCGGGGCAGAGCGCTGCCATGGAGCGCGGGCTTTGGAAATGGCGGGCAGCGTCTCATCATCGTACCCGAACTCGATCTGACGGTCGTGGTAACTGCAGGAGCGTACAACCAGCCGGAGATCGCCGGGACGGTAAGTCACCTATTCAAGGAGATCGTTGCAGCCGTGATTGACGGACCGACAGCTGCGCTCGACGCCAAACCCAGCCACGTGTGGAACGTGCAGTCAGGCCAGCGCATCATGGAGCGAGCCGTCTCCTCAGCCTCTGATCGGCGTGCGCCTCGCGGTGGCCTTGGGGTTGGCGGCTAGGCGACGCTGGGACGTCAAACCCGCGCGGCACGGAGTCCGTGCCGACGACGTGCCTCGATCTTCACCTTTTCTCGAGATCAGGAACTTCAGAATCTTGGGGAGAGTATGCGTAAGCCAGGCCTCGCTCACCTCGCGTGTCTACTGAGCGTCTTGAGCGTCGCCCTCCGAGCGGGTGGCGAGGCGCAGTGGCAAACACTCCCACCGACGCCGAGTTTGCCTGGATCCGCCCACAGCGGCTATGCGGCGGTGAACGGGATTCGGATCTGGTATGCCGTCTTTGGACATGGGGAGCCCGTAGTTCTGCTGCATGGGGGGCTTGCCAACGCGAACTACTGGGGAAACCAGGTGCCGGTCCTGGCAAGGCGCTATCGGGTCATCGTCATGGATAGCCGCGGTCACGGCCGCAGCACGCGCAACCAAGAGCCCTATCGCTATGAGCTCATGGCTTCAGACGTCCTCGGCCTAATGGACTTTCTGAAGATCCCGAAGGCAGCGATTGTCGGCTGGAGCGACGGCGCCATCCTGGGTCTCGAGATCGCGATTCACCATCCAGAGCGCCTTACGAAGCTCTTCGCGTTCGCTGCCAACTCTGACCCGAGCGGGGTGAAGGACGTCGCGCAGAGCCCCGTCTTCAACATGTTTATCGCAAGGAGTCAAAAGGAGTATGAGCAGCTGTCCTCCACACCGGACCAGTACAAGGAGTTCCTCGACGAGATCCGCGCAATGTGGGCAACGCAGCCGAACTTCACCGCGGAGCAACTAAACAGCATTCGTGTGCCGACTTGGATCGTCGACGCTGATCACGATGAGGCGATTCAGCGGGAAAATATCGAGTTTATGGCGAGCCAGGTTCCCGCTGCCGGACTGCTGCTGCAGCCGTGCGTCAGCCATTTCTCGTTCCTGCAAGATCCCGGGCAATTCAACAAGGATCTGCTGCATTTCCTGGAGCACGCAACGCCGCAGTGACGACGGCGACGCGGTTCTCCGATCATCGCATGAGGGTGTGCGGTTTCGCGCTGACGCTCGCGGTCGGCCCGCCTCTCCTGGTCCTTACGTGTCGCTGCTTACGCCGCAGCCCGCTCCTTCGCGAGCTAAGATCCCTGCACGTTTCGGGAAGCGACAGCGCGCCGCTCGACGAGGTCCGGTGTTGTTCCAGCGGTCGATTGCGGGGAAAACGGGGAGAATCTCGACCGAAATCTGTCGCCACGACGTTCATCCCAAGACGCCCCGTCCGAGCTTGCGGGGCGCGACCTGGAGCTTGGCACCCATCGCTGTTCGGGATTCCCGAGGCCCCGGCTGCATGCGCCACGGGGCGAGCAGTTGTCGCACGACAAACCCCACTGCGATCAGGAACACTGCCGACCCGAGAATCCACATGATTGCACCAGCCGCTGCTTGGTCCTCGAGCGGCGAGAAGCCGAAGGGGCGTGGTAGAGCCGCATAGGTCGGATACCAGATGCGATCGGAAAAGGTGAGAAGAGCACAGAGCGCGGTGTTCTGGACGTCGGCGAGAGCGAGGTAGGGAATCATGCTCCAGCGCGGCCATGCGGGCCGGCTCGGCCACGACCCCACGACGTTCCACCAGAAAAGGAGCGCTGAGGAAAAAAAGCATGCGTGCTCGAGGTAATGCCAGGCTTCCGAGCGCAGGGCGAGCTCGTAGGGCGCAGGCATGTGCCAGCCCCACACGGCCGCCGCGAATGTGAACCATGCAAGCAAGGGATGAGTGAGGGTGCGACCAAGCCGGCGCACAATGGGTTTCGAGAGGACCCGCACCGCGGCATGTGCCAGGGGCCGCGGTAGGCCGAGAAGGATCGGCGCAAGGGGTCGCCCCAGCCAGAGGAGAGGCGCTGCCACCATCATGAGCAGAAGGTGCTGGATCATATGGACTTGGAGCAGCCTCTCCCCGAGTTCGTGGATCGGTGATGCGAGCGCCACGAAGAGGACGGCGACTCCTGCGGCGAACGCGAGCCCGTGGAGGGCAGTCACTCTTGGGTGGCTCCGCCAGCGCAGACGGAGGAATCCGCGCAGATAGACCGCGAAGGCGAGGACAAGGGCGAGTGATACCCAATGGTCGAGTGAGCAGTCTGCCGCCGACACCGCCGCGGTCAAAAAGCCGGGCACGATGGCGCCATTTCAGGGGGTTCCGAGCGCCGGCCCGGTCGCCGTCCTTGCAACGGGCTCGTCCGCGGGGTGAAGGGTCTGCATGAACGCCACGAGCGCCGTGACCTCGGCTGGGCTCAGATTCTTGCCATACGCGGGCATGTTTCCCCCGCCCTGGAGCACCTGCCGGATCAGCTGATCCCGTGTCAGCCGAGTCGCCACACCGTCGAGCGCGGGCCCGCGAAGCCCACCTTCCCCACCCAAGCTGTGGCAGTTGCGGCACTGCTTCACCTGGAGAATCGTCGCGCCTTGCAACTCGAGAGGGGAGCGGCCCTCGACATAGGCGATGGGCACGGGCTTCGAGCTCCATCCGTCCATGACCGGTGACCACGGGGAGGTCGTTCCGAGCCCAGTCAGCGTACCGATCGTGAGCACAACTGCGATGACGGCGAGCACGGAGCCGGGCCGGCGAAGCCAGCTTTTCTCTCCGGTGCCTGACAGGAATGGAAGGGCCAGCAGGAAACCGATCGCGACGACCGGTCCCACGAGGAGAATGAAGGTCTCGGTCCACGGGGGCAGCAGAGCGAAGAGCGCAAACAGCCAGAGGAAAAAGAAGTCCGGACGCGGGGCGGTATCGATCAGCGTCGGATCCGGGAAGCCGCGAGGCCCGTGGGGGCCGAAAAGAGCCGCGCACGCCAAAACCCCCAGGACGACGACTGCCATTGCGATCATGTCCTTGCGTGCTGCGACAGGGAAGAAGGGTACGCCGTCTCGGTGCACCTCCTCCTCATAGCGCTTGCGATAGGTGACCCGATCGACCAAGCGGCCCGGCATGGGCCATTCGTTGACGCCGAGGCGGAGCACCAGCCAGAGGTGGACCCCGATGAGAGCGATCAGGAGGGCGGGGACGACGAATACGTGCACGGTGAAGAAGCGGGAGAGGGTGCGTCCGCCGATGATCGGCCCTCCGAGGAGCACGTACACGAGACCCGGCCCGATGCCCGGTGCGCGCGCAGCGATCGAGGCGCCGATTCCAAGGCCCCAATACGCGTCCTGATCCCAGCGCAGGACCTGGCCGGTGAATGCCATCCCGAGGGTGCAAAGGAGCAGGAAGACCCCACAAACCCAGGTGAGCTCCCGGGGGTACTTGTAGGCTCCGAAGAGGAAGACCTGGAGCATGTGGACGACCATCACAAGCACCATCGCGTTTGAACCCCAGAAGTGGACGGCCCGAAGGAACCACCCGAGGTGCGCTCCGTGATTTAGGTACAAGAGGCTTTGATAGGCTTGATCCGCGGAAGGGACGTACACGAGAGCGAGACAGATGCCCGTCACGATCTGCAGGACAAAGAGAACAAGTGTCGCGCTCCCGAAGACATACCAGAAGCTTGCCGTGCTGCGCGGTACCGTGTGTCCGAGGATCGGCGCCAGCGCCGCGCCGATTCCTGTGCGGTCCTCCAACCATCCCGCGATTTCACTCAGGAATCGCAATGCCGATCCTCCGAAATCACGCGGGTTCGCTGAGTGTGGGAATCTCACCGCCCCGTACCCGAAGCCTCCCGTCGCGTACCGCGCACTCGTACTCGAAGAGACCCCGCGGCGGCGGTCCCGAGGCGCGCGATCCGTCTTCGTAGTACACGCCGCCATGGCATGGGCACATGAACAGGCGCGACTGCGGGAACCAGCGCACCGGACAACCGAGATGCGCACAGTTCACCGCAAATACCTGAAAGCGGTCGCCCTCGAGCCGGCGCACCCAGCAGGCGATCTTCGCGGTAGCGCCGTCCCAGACCACCCGATACGGGTTCTCGTAGACCGCGAGGCGCGTTTCCCGCTCCGGGAAGCTCGCGACCGGACCAAGATCGATCCAGCTCTGCGCGGACCTGCGCGAGAGCGGACCGAGCAGGTATCCCGCGATCGGAATCCCCATGAGCGCGAGAGCGAGTCCATTCAGCCCAAGACCGAGCTTGAACAGGAAGCTGCGACGGGAAGGCGATGCCGGAGTTGTGAGCTCGTGGTTGGGACACATGGTGAGTAGTCCTCTCGTAAGGGGCCTGTCCGAGAACCCCTATCCCCTTGGATCTCCCGAAGCCGGGCGACCGACGACCGGAGCGCGATGGGCCGCGATCCAGGCGACAAGGTCCGAGACCTGTTGCGACGTGAGCGGTGTCCCGTGCTTGCCCCGCCAATCCGGCATTCCAAGATCTGTACGACCGACGATGACCGTGGTTCGCAGCGCCTGATCGCTCACAAGAGCGAGAAAACTCGGATCGACGATGTCGTGGCCCTTCGCGCCGCCATGGCCCTCGGCGCCATGGCAGCTCGCACACGCTGCCGCGTAGACACCGGCTCCCCTCCCAGAATCTCCCAGCGGCGCTCCATAGGGCGGTGGGGCCGCGCCCAGGGGCGCTTCGGCACGGGACCATTGCTCCCTCAAACCGTGAACGAGAGCATCGATCTGCGCGCCCGTGAGCGAGCCACCACTCCGCTTGGAAAATGCGGTCATTGCCGTCCCGGGGACGCCGTCTTCGACTATGGAACGCAGCCGATCTGGCGGAACGAGCGCGAGATACAAGGGATCGTGGAGCGCCAGCGCAGGACCGCGCCGACCATCGGCTCCGTGGCAGCCGGCGCAGTTGTTCGCGTACAGGGTTTCGAAGTCTGTGGCCTGCGCAGACTCGTCCGCATCCCCCTTGGGTCGGCCCGGAAGCGAATCGCATCCCGTCGCGATCAGGGCCCCGGCGATGGCCACGAGGAAGCCGAGCGCGGCTCTGCGAGACGCGCGCCGCCTCATCGCCCGCGTTCGGAAGGAGCATGGCTCCCGGGAGGTGCATGGGGCACGGGTGGCGTCTGAGAGGTTTCGACGGGCGGCGTGTAGGCGACGACCCAGCCTGCCACGAGCCCGAATGCGATCTGCGAGGCCACGAACCAAGGCCAGTCAATGCGTGCGTCGAGCACTGGGTTCACGATCCCGAGCACGGCCCAGATGACTCCCGTCCACAGGAGCGGAGCGACAAGACCGCCCCACAGGAGGTGCCGGCGCGGGAGCATTGGGAGGATCAAGACGTAGAGGAGTCCGACCAAGATGGAGATCGTTCCGTGAGCCAACAGCGCAACCACAAACGCAGCTGCGTTGAATCCGCGGAGCTCGCTCGTGCTCGCGGTCGCGAGGCTCGGAAGGCCGCCGGCTGCGAGCAGATTGATCGGATACCAGAGACTTCGCTGCGCAAGCAGGCCGTACGCAAGCGCGACGGCCGCCATCGCGACCCCGCCCGCGATCCCTCCGCTGATACCGGCGGAGTACGGAGGCACCTCCACCGGCAGCCGTAGCCGGTGTCCGCCGGCGGTCGCGACGGGCCTCGGCTTGGTTTCCAAGCCGCCGGCGTCCACCTTCGGAGCTCCTCTTTGATGCGAGACCGAGAACCTCTCCACCTGCGGGACCGGGAGCACCTCGCGCCACCAGCCCACCGCACCTACCAGCGTGAGGACCGCCCCCACCATGCTGACAGCCGCGTTCGTCAAAAGACCTGCTCCAAGGAGCGTGATCCCGAATGCCGTAATCATCGGCGCAGCCGTCGGTGCGGGGAGCTGGATCTCCTCGACGGCTGCATTCTCGTTGATTCGTCGTCCCTCCTCTCGCATCTCGGCTCTCACTACCGACCCACCCCGTAGACGACCGTTACGACAACGAGCCAGACGACGTCCACAAAGTGCCAGTACCAGGAGACGAGCTCGACGCGTTCGGCATGGGCGGGCCCGAGCGCGCCACGGAACGCACAGCAAAGGATGAGGATCAGCATCGAGAGACCCACGACCACGTGTCCCGCGTGCAGCCCGACGAGCGAGTAAAAGGTCGTTCCGAAGAGATTGGTGCTGATCGTGAGGCCGTCCTGGAAGATTAGGCGGTGCCACTCTCGCGCCGTACGGGAGAGGAATCCGGCGCCGAGCAGGACCGTGGCCGCGAGCCAACCCGCGCTTGCCCTCACCGCCCCGCGTCTGAGCGCGCGGACGGCGAAGACAACCGTAACGCTGCTCGTCAGAAGACAAACCGTACCGACGAAAGGAAAGTCGAGGACGTCCTTCGGGGAAGGACCGCTCAGGCTCTTCCCGATGTAGAAGAGGTACGCAACTACAAACACGGCGAGCAGGGAGGATTCGCACGCAATCAGCGCAATGATGCCCACCTTCCCTCTTGAGGCGGCCGCCCCTCCGCCGAGCTCCCGAGTCACACTCGCCGCGGTCATCGCGCTCTCCTCACTCGTGCGGTCCGTCGGGGTCGTCGGGATGCTTTTCGTCCCAGAGCGGCCGGCGACTCCGCACCACCGGGAGGCTCGCGAAGTTGTAAGCCGGTGGGGGCGAAGTCGTCGCCCATTCGAGCGTCCAGGCGTCCCACGGGTCGTCGCCGGCAGGGGCGCCCCGCCGAAGAGAGACGACCACGTTCACCACGAAAATAAAAACGGCGGCGATCTGGAGGGGAACGCCGAGCGTCGCGATCGTATTCAAAAGGTCCCACCCTCGATCGGCGGGGTACGTGTAGATGCGCCTCGGCATGCCTTCGATGCCAAGGAAATGGAGGGTCACGAACGTGAGATTGAAGCCGATGACGAGCAGCCAGAAATTCCAGCGGCCGAGTCGCTCGCTCAGCATTCGGCCCGTGACTTTGGGGAACCAGTAGTAAATCGCGCCGAAAATCGTGAAGAGGAGCCCGCCGATCAGCACGAAATGGAAGTGTGCGACCACGAAGTATGAATCGTGGAGCTGCCAGTCGAAGGGTGCGACGGAGAGCATGATGCCCGTAAGCCCCGCACACAAGAATTGGAAGAGGAAGGCGAGGCAGAAGAGCATCGGAACCTTGAAGCGGATCTGGCCCCCGTAGATCGTGGCGAGCCAGTTGAAGATTTTGACACCCGTCGGAACTGCGACCAGCATGGTGGAGGCCACAAAGAGCGCGTTCGGCGCAGCTCCCAGTCCAACCGTGAACATGTGGTGGGCCCACGTGCCGAGTGCAACGAATCCGATACTCACGGAAGCCGCGACGACCATCGTGTAGCCAAAGATTACCTTCCGCGAGAAGACCGGAATGATCTCCGAAACGAACGCGAAGCCTGGAACCATGAGGACATAGACTTCAGGATGTCCAAAGAACCAGAAGAAATGCTGCCACAGCACCGCCGACCCGCCTGCCTGTGTGTCAAAGAAATGAGAGCCAAGAAAGCGGTCGAAGAGGAGCATGATCTGCGCCGCAGTGAGCGGCGGTAGGATGACAAGGGTCATGGCCGAAACTACGAGCATCATCCAAACGAGGAGCGGCATGCGTCCGAGCGTCATCCCCCGGCAGCGCATCGTGAAGGTGGTCGCCACGAGGTTCACCGCCGTAGCGCTTGTTCCGATGCCAGCGATCAGGAGGCCAATAGTCCAGTAATCGGTGCTATGGCCTCTCGAAAATGCACGACCCGCAAGCGGTGAGTAGGCGAACCAGCCGACGTCAGGCGCGGATCCCGCTCCAGCGAGGCCATCGCCGCCGATAAAGCTGAAGTACAGGAGCAGGCCGCCGAACAAAAACAGCCAGAAGCCGAAGGCGTTGAGACGCGGAAAGGCAAGGTCCCTCGCGCCGATCATCAGAGGAACGAGATAGTTCGCGAAGCCAAAAACGATTGGGATACCCACGAAAAACACCATCGTCGTGCCGTGCATCGTGAGCAGACGATTGTAGAGCTGGGGCGAGATGAGCGTGTTGTTGGAGACCATGAGCTGCAATCGGATGAGGGACGCCTCGAGTCCCGCGACCACGAGAAACGCGAGGCCCGAGACGACGTACATCACACCGAGGCGTTTGTGGTCCACGGTGACGACCCATTCGTGGAGAACCGATGTCCAGGGTCGATGTGTGGCGTGTGCCCCATGGGAGTCGGAAAGCGGTCCGGTGATGGTGCTCATGAGACTCCGTTCCGCCCTATCGCAGGGTCGCGAGGTACGCAACGACCTGATCGAGGTCCTCGGGCGAGAGAGCCATCGCGGGCATCAGAACTCCTGGCTTTAGCCGCGTCGGATCGTTTACCCAAGCGTGAAGATGGTCGGTTGTGTTCTCGGTGATGCCGGACCCGAGCATGGTTCGGCTCATGAGGTGGGTTAGGTCTGGCCCGAAAACGCCCGTCGCGCGCGTCCCCCGAACCGTGTGGCAGCTCACGCACGCGACCGACTCGAACACTTGCCGGCCGGGGCGCGCAGACGGGTCGTCCACGGCCGGCGCCCGTTGCGCGGCCACCCACGCCTCGAACTCCGCCTTCGGGTGGACGACAACCCGGAGAAGCATTCCCGCGTGCTGCACACCGCAGAACTGCGCACACTGGCCCACGTAGGTTCCCGGGCGGAGCGGCTCAAGCCACAGACGATTCGTCTTGTTCGGGATGAGGTCGAGCTTGCCGGCGAGCTGCGGCACCCAAAAGCTATGAATCACATCCGCTGACTGCAAGGTAATGAAGGTCGGGTCAGATCCGGGCGGGTCGCTGAGCGGCAGGTGGAGCTCGTTGGCGGTGACGACGCCGAGTGCTGGGTAGCGGATCTCCCACCACCACTGGTGGCCCACGATGGTCACCTCGAGCGCGCCGGCCTTGGGTCGTGCGAGCTCGATCGCAAAAATGTACCGGGCCGTCGTGAGGAAGAGCACGACGACGATCAGCAGCGGTACGAGCGTCCACGCCAACTCAATGCGAGGGCTGCCATAGATCTGGGAAGGTTCCCCGCTCTTATCCCCTGTCCGGCCTCGGAATCGGACCAGGATGTAGGCGAGGAGGCCCGCGACCAGTGCAAAGATGCCACCCGTGATGCCGAGCACGAGCCACGAGAGCTCGCGGATTGCGTAGGCTGGCGTGGACGAGGGATCGAAGATATTCGGTTGCGCGATAGGTTCGTGAGCCTCGACGACTCCCGCCGCAAACAGCCACCCTGCGACGCAGATCGAGATCGCGCAAACTGGGTGCATGCTCCGCCCGTGGAAGCGCCATTTCCTCACGGGCGACTCGGCGACGCGCTGTCGGAGACTGGTGGGATCTGCCCGCTCTTCGCGCTGCATCGCTGCCACCCTCCAAGAGGTCCCCGCGCGTGCTCCAATGCGCGCCAGTCTGCAGAGTTGCACTCAGGCTTCCCGCTCTCTCTCCGCCTCCGAGCCGAAGTCATTCCACGCCATTCCACCACTCGGGAACCCGCTCACATTATGAGGTTCCCGAGATCGATTCCAGCTCTTTTTCGAATGGATCCCGTGGCAAAGATCCCGCAGCACGCTCCACGACTCCGGGGGGCGCGCGAGCGGGGCTTCGTCCGAAGCCGCGCAGCGGTCCGCACATCCGTGCGCTGTTCTTGGAGAGGGCGCTGCGAGAGAGCTGGACGGTCCAGCGGGCCCCTCGCTCGTCAGAAGGGGCTGAGCCTCCCACCTCCCGGAGAAGCTCGGAGACTATCCTCTCCCTCTGCCCACTTTCGGCTTCCGCTACTCGCTCACCTTGTTGTCTCGCTGGGCTTCCATCAGCTTCTTTTCGTCGGCCGGTGTGAGCTTCGGCCGGTCGACCTTCAGGGTCAGCTTGTTCAGCTTGTCGGTAAATCGGAACGGCACCTGGTAGTCCTCGTCATTGACAGGAGTTCCGGTATCGGCACCGATGTCAAAGTTCTCGTCCCACTGCAAGATGAGAGGGAGCGTTCGTTCCATCTTCTGATTCGCAACTTCCTTGCCGTCGACCTTGAGGACGCCTGTGCCACTTCGGCCGATGCCGCTCAGGTTGTTGAACGCGAGCGTGGCGATGCCCAAGCCGTCGTACTTGAAATCGAACTCAAGCGTGTGCTTGCCGGGGGAAAGCGCTTCGGGGCCGTGTCTTCGACAGCCACAGGATCGGGCGGAGGGATGGGAGCAGCCAAGACTATTGGACGGTCTGGCGCTTTCCGAGGCGCAGCGACGAGATATCCCGCAGACCATTCGCGGCGGCCTCCCTTGTGAGCACTACTTTTGCCATCTGCGACATCGCGAGCGCTTGGACCTGCACATACGCAGTACCACCGGGTCCAATTTTGAGATCGATGGGCTCTGTCGCGCCTTGCTGGCCAAACGCAGTTAGGTTCTTGTCGATCCCAACGCCGACCTGATGAACGCCCGGCGATTGATCCACATAGAAGAAGGTGCCCACGCACAGCTTTCCCACCGGCTCGCCATCGACAGTAAGATTGGGACAGTACGCGGGGAGTTCATTCGCAACCACCATGTACAAGATGATTCGAGCCTGGTCCGGCTGTAGAGGCGGCAGCTCCGTACTGAGGTCGTGCTGGGCAGGTCCGAGCTCGCAGGCGAGCGCTGTGCACAGAAACGCGCAACCCAACGCAGCGGCGGCCCTCCACGACATGTTTTACTCCTCCTTCAAGAGCCTGCAGCGACTGCCGAGTGGATGCGGTCGCATCTGTTCGGGGAAGCTTTCGTCAACGTCGTGATGCCTGTGCCGGCAAGCGTGCGAATCGTAGGCGAGGCCGAGAAGGCCCCAATTTCGTCCGTTCGATGGGTCCCGCCCCCGGGATCTGCCGCATCGCGCCGCTAGCGATCGGACTGGGGGTGCAGAGCCCCGAGCGGCTGCTCATCGGAATATAATCCAACCGATGTCTCCGCTGCGGGCGGAATACGGGCCGCCTTTGAGGCTCGAGCGGGATGTACGCGATCGCGGCGATCATGCCGGGTTCCTCGGCAGGCGCCTTGGGTCTTCTCCATCTCGAGATGCAAACCACCATGCGGACGCAGCGGCATGGCCATCCAGGGAGTCCCCGGGCCCGTCGCCGTCGCAGCCCCTTTGCCGCGGAGAGAACGCGCCGTGAACCATGAAGAGGTCAAGCACGTAGGCCGCTGGCGGGTGGTCCGATTCCTCGGCGCGGGCGGATTCTCATGGGTATTCGAGGTGTTGGACGAGAACCTCGGACGTCGCTGCGCGCTCAAGATGCTTCGGCCCGAGGCAGGCGAAGGCGAGCAGTACCGCCGCTTTCGGAAAGAGGCTGAACTCCTCGCATCGTTCAACGATCCGCACATCGTCACGATCTTCGATCGGGGACAGGACGAGCGGACGGGCTGTCATTTCTATGTGATGGAGCTCTTCACTGGGAGGGACCTGCGGAAGGTGATCGAGGATGAGGGTCCACTCGATTGGGAGCGGGCCGCCGACCTTTTCGCGGGAGTTCTTCAGGGTCTGGGTCTCCTGCACTCCCACGAGCCTGGCCGGATCATCCACCGCGACATCAAGCCGTCCAACATTCAGCTCACCGCTGAGGGCCAGGCAAAACTTTTTGACCTTGGGATTGCACGCGTACAGCGCGCCACACCTCCCGCAAATGCTGACGAGACGAGGTCGATCGCCGACGAGGCGCGACTTACCGAATTCAACGCGTTCATCGGGACTGTTCGCTATGCGTCACCCGAACAGATTAAGCTCAAGGAGATTAGTCCGGGGAGCGACGTGTTCTCGGTCGGACTGTGCTTCTTCGAGGCACTGACGGGCGTCCATCCTTATGAAGATCTGCCCGGCGTAACCACCAGCGGACATACATATGCGAGTGTGCTTGAGTTTTACGCACTCGCCGTCCGTGATGGGAAGCGATTTCGACTCGGCTATAAGGACAAGAAGGTGCCCCTTGCGATTCGCGAGGTCATCGCGAAGGCGGTCAATCTCGACCCGCAAAAACGCTTCCGCGATGCAAATGAGATGCGCGCGGCCCTGATCCGCGCTGTCGATGAAGGCCGCACCAGGCGCAAGGAGCGCCGAATCCGCCCTGGTCCTCGGCTGCTCGGCGGAGTCTTCGCATTCGCATTGCTCGTTGGGGCTGGATTCTACTTGGTTCGAATCCTGCCTCACCCACTCGCCAATCTGCACACGCCTGGCGTACAGCCGGATCAGCCGGCGAAGCAGAACCCTCGTTCTGCGCCCGCGGACACTCAGGTTTCGGCTCCAACGAGCGAACAGATTTCACGCCGGCTCGCAGCCCTAGAGTTACGACGGAAGGTGGAGGGTACACCACCGAGCGCTTTCACTCCGAACGATCTTAGCGAGTTCCGAGCCGCGCTCGACGCTGCGGAGGGTGCATGGCGAGAGTCTTCCTGGGATTCGGCCGATGCCGCGTACACAAGGGCGAGCCGCCTCGGGGAGGAATCGCTGGCGCAAGCGACGCAGAAGCTCAGAAGCGCGCTTGGCGCTGCGAGGGATAGCGCCGCGCTCGCGGGAGCCCAGGAATCTGCCCCGAAGGATTTTCGCCGTGCAGAGACTCTTGCAAAGGAAGCCTCCCAAGGGGGTCCAGAGAGCGGCAGTCACCTCGGGCAGGCGATCGCCGCATACGGCGCAGCAGGTGACGCGGCCAGCCGCGCTCTTGCGGAAGCGCGCAATGCAGAGAAGTCCGCATCCAAACGCGTCGAGAGCGCGTGCACAGCGCCAATATCGGCGAGTGCAGCGGCTTGTGTGAAGTCTCGACAGCTCCTCGCAAGCGGGACAGACGCCCTCAGGTCGAAAAATGCCATCGCTGCGAGTCAAGCGTTCGGAGAGGCCGAGCGAGCCGTGGGCGCTTTTCCCGCGCCCGTCCTGACGCTCGATCGCGTCGATGCCGCTGATCTCAAGGTCGGAGGGAGCCGCACGATCCGCGCCCATGCAAAGAGCGCGGACGGGATTCCGGCGTCGATCCATTTTGAGCTGACAGATCCAGGCGGCAAGCGTGAAACGACGAGCGGCGGCGAACTCATCTTCAGACCGTCGATCCCGGGCAACTATCGGCTTGTGGTGACGGCGACCGACGGGCGTGGCGGCTCAGCGGCTCAGACGCAGATTTTTCGAGTGGGGGAGCCCCCACAGGGTTCCTCGGTGGCGGGATCCGTTGGGAGCAATCCCGCCCCGGGGGCTCTGGCGTCTCCTTCGCGCCAGGTGCTCGGCGAGTACAGCCAGGCGATCAAGAGCTGTGATCGTGAGACGCTCGCGACCCTTGTCCCAAGAGCAGTGTCGCAATCTATCGGTGAGAGCTGCGATCGCTACGCATACCTTGACGCAACGATCGCGTACGTTTCCGAAGAGCCCGGAGCAAAGGGGACTACGGTCCACTTCACACAGGCGATTCGGGGGATCACCCAAGACGGACGCAGCGAGGTAATCGGCGAGGGAAAGATGAAGGCCACGGTCGTGCAGGGTGGAGGCGGTTGGCGCATCCTGGAGCTTGGCCGGGAGCCGTAAGGCCAGTCGGAGACAGATGCGTCTGCCGCTCCCCGGGACCGCGGATCAGGCGTCCGGCTGGCGATTCAGGAGTCGCCCCCGGAAGAATTCCAGGATCTCGTCCACGGCCTGTCTTGTGGGTTCACCTTCCCGATCGATGAGGTGGAGGGTGACGACACTATGCGGACGCATCGGTGTCCCCTGCGCGGCTGCAGAGTCGGGGAGCACGCGTCCTTCGAAGCGATCCCCCAACGCCTGTTCGTACGCGGCGAAGCGCGCGGCCTTGCAGAAAGGATCGCCTTCGAACCGATAGGCGCGGACTGTGAGGTTCTCCTGATCGAGCCGCGCCTTGACTGCGCGGAGCTCGTCGGGGGCGATGTGCATGCCCGCGGCGTTGAAGAAGGGGAGGGAGGGCTGCGAGAGGACCGGCGCCAGCATCGCGGGCTCAAGCATCATCGAGAGTGCGAAATTCCCCGTGAAGCACATCCCGATTGCGCCGACACCCCTTCCGCCGCAGAGCGGGTGCGCATGGGCAGCGAGGGCGCGCAGCCACTGCGTCACCGGACTGGACTGATTCGATGCGAAGGCGCGGAACTCGCGGCTGACGCACGCCTTCGCGATCTCCTTTACGCCGTAACCGATCGAGATCGGTCTACCGGGATCACCGAAGAGGTTCGGCATCCAGACCGTGAAACCGGCATCGCTCACAAAGCGCGCGAAACGGCCGACGTGGGGGGAGATCCCCGGCATCTCCGTCATCACGATGACTGCGGGCCCGGTGCCCGCGACGAAGACGAGCTTTTGGGTTCCGAGAAGCGTGATCTGGCGCTGTTCGAAGTCTTCGAGTGCATCGCGTTCCGAGAGGCTTCGGTCTGCCATGGGACCTTTCGGCGGCCGCAATCTCATATTCCGATCGGTCGGGCCGCGTTGTGTTCCCGACGTCATCGGGCGCGCTGCATCCTAGCATGGGGTCGCGCCCACACTCTTACGACCGGCGAAATCTTTGCAGAGCCGAGTGCGCAAATAAAGAGATAGGATGTCGGATGGCAATCGGGGCTTCTGAACCGTCCATGGGAGCTCCGCACCAGAGCGTCGCGCGCATCCATGGCAGCCTCTGCCTAGCTCAGGCGTCCAGAGAGTGCGGCGTGTGGCGCCGAGACCGCGTTGCGAGGGGAGGGAACGATGAAGCGGCCTGTCCGTTACGCTTTGATCGCGATATGCATTCTCGTGTTGTACTACTTGCTCTACCTGCTTGCGCGTAGCTTCCGTTAGATTCCGTCGGTCTGTTCGGAGCTGAGCTCGGGCCTTCGTGTTCCGCACGGAGTACGGAGATCCGTTGCACCGCGCAGAAGATCGGTCACGAGTCTCGAACGGTTACCGGCAACTAGGCTCGTCGCGCGCGAGCTGCGAGGGGCGATCGTGGCCCAGCTTTCCGCACGATGGTTCCGCGATCCGAAGCTGAAGCGGGTGCGCTCTTGAATGCCCTGTTTTCGGTAGGGAAGGACTGAGCATTCAACTTGAGATCAGCTCCTGATTCCAGCCTTTCCAGGATTCATGGGGCGGGCTTCTGTCCTCCGCCCTTCGCCTTGCGTGTCCCTTCCGCTCTTGCCGCATGGTACTCTCGGCGGATCGCCGCAATGTCAACGAGAGTTGGCGGTAGTTTGAGTTTCATTTCAGCGAGCGTGTCCGCAATGATCTGCGCAATCGCAAGGTCACGAAACCATTTGTGGTTTGCCGGAATCACGTACCAGGGGGCATGCTTGGTGCTCGTCCGCGCCATGGCATCCTCATAGGCATCCAGATATTGCGACCAAAATTTACGCTCGGAGTAGTCGGCGTCACTGATTTTCCAGTGCCGTGCGGGGTCGTCGAGACGCTCCTTGAAGCGAGCCAGCTGCTCGTCTGCGCTGATGTGGAGGAAGAACTTCACGACCCGTGTACCGCATTCCGTCAGAAGGTTCTCAAAGTCGTTAATTTGCTCGTAGCGTTTCGACCAAACTGATTTCGGCACAAGCTTATGCACACGCACGACGAGGACTTCTTCGTAGTGAGACCGGTTGAAGATCACGACCTCGCCCTTGGCGGGCGCTGCTAGATGGGCACGCCATAGAAAGTCGTGAGCCGCCTCAGATTTGCTCGGCTGCTTGAAGCCGACGACTGAAGTCCCTTGAGGGTTCATGCCCGTAAACAGGCGGCGAATGACTCCGTCTTTGCCTGCGGCGTCCGGCGCCTGGAGCACAACCAGCAGGGACTGGTTGGCGTCCGCGTAGAGCAGGAACTGCAGCCTGTCCATGCGGGCAATGTGCTTTTGAATCTCGGGCATCGCCTTCTCGTGCGACTCATGCTTGCCCGAATAGGACGGATCGATTTTCGAGAGGCGAACTTTGTGGCCTGGTTCGACGAGAAATTTCTTACGATAGTCCATGCGATCGTCTCATTTCATGGAACGCAGCGGAGGGCTCCGCGGTCAGACCGCCTTGGAGGTGCAAGATAGTCCAAAGCGCCTAAGACACGCGCTGTCCCGCTCGGGAACGAAGCCGCGTCGGTTGCTTCAAGGCCCTAACGGTCGCGTGACAGGTCAAGCCCGCTGGACCCGCTCGAGGGCTTCCAGCCGGGCGATCTTGATCGTTCCGTAGAGCTGGCCCACGACAGCCTCGCCGATCGCAAGGTCTCTGGCGCGAACGTTCATTGGATGAATGTCGTCGTAGCCCACGGCAAAGCTGAGATCCTGAAGAGCGAACGCTGGAGCGCTGCCATTTCGGTTCGGGAGGGACACCGGACACCAGGATCTTCTCTACCGCGAGGGTCGCTCCAGCTCCGCTCAAGCTTAATGCCGCGGAGCGATCGCGTTAGATCCACTCCCTCGGGTTAATTCGTGCTCCAGCGTGAGCGTGATTTTCTCGGGCTGCAAAATCAGCGTTCCCGCACTCGGCCAACCAAGGTCGCATCGCGAATCTATTGCTTCTTCGCTTCGGGTTTGGCTTTGAGATCCACCACTTCGAGCGTGGACTGCGATGTGACCTGCGTTCCCTTCTTCTTGGTCACCGTCTGCTTCACGAGCCCGCCAGGAATGTCGACCGCGTACCAGTCCTTTTCAGTCACCGTCCCGTCGCTGTTGGTGGTACTCGCTTCAACCCATTCCGCGTCGATCATCTTGCCCTTCACGTCGACGGCTTCCTTGCCCACGGTCACGGAGTAGCCGCCGGACTCCGGCGTATGGATGTCCTCGAACTTCACTTTGGCAGGGTAGGTGGTGAGGGTCTTCGTCTCGTCTGCCGCGCCGACGCGCTTTGCCGCGTCGAACGCGGCCACGGTCGTCTCCACCGTGAGTTTGTGCTTGTTCTTCGAGACAAGCTTCGCGGTCATAAGGGACTCAACGATCGTTCCGTCCGCGAGCGTCACCGCCTCCTTTTGGGTCACCGAGGTGCCGACAGCGAAGTGCGCCCACTGCGAGTAGGCCGGGTTCGTAACGACATCGCCGGGCTTCGGCGACGCAGCCTTGGCAGCCTCGTTAGTGGGGGTAGCCTGCTGCGCCAGCGCGGGTCCGGCGACCGCGAGGACAAGAAGTGCGACCAAAGCAAAGCGCATGCATTCCTCCTGCGGATTCTGGGATGCGGCCCCTCACCGCGTCTGGGGATAGTAGTCCCTGCAGGGGGCAACCTGTCAATCGGGATTTTTTGTTTGACAGAACGAACTTGCCTCTCTAAGGTGCCGCTATAAGCCATTGCCGGCTCTTGGATTTGAGGAACTGCCGTGTCCATTGGTTCGGATCGTCCTCACTCTCGAGTGAAGAAGAGATGGCTCCGCATCCTTCAAAAGGGCGCCGGGAGCTTCGTCATCGCTGCTGCCATGGTCAGCGGACCTTCGGCCAAGGCCGCCACACCGGACGCAAGTGCCACCGTTTCGCAGCGCGTCGAGCATGCACGCGAGTGGATGCAGCAGCGCCCGCCGGCGGATTCGGCCGCACCGCAGCCTGATGAGTTTGCCTGGATTCGGTGGGGCAACCTCTACCACCCCGGGTGGAACAATTGGCCGAACTGGCACAACTGGCACAACTGGCCCAACTGGCCCAACTACTAAGGGCGATGGGGCGCGCCGCGCCGCCTCCAACTCATCGACAGCCATGAGCGAACGCTTCGGTCCGCTGGATCTCCTGGTCATCCAGCCTACGCCCTTCTGCAACCTCGACTGCAGTTATTGCTATCTTCCGGATCGCGGCAGTCGGAAGCGGATCTCTGCGGAGACCCTCGAACACACTTTTGCGTGGGTCCTGGAGAGTGGCCTTGTGCGCCGCCCGTACACGATCGTATGGCACGCAGGTGAACCCCTCGTGCTGCCGACGGCATTCTACGAAGATGCCCTCACGACCGCCGCCCGGTTGGCCTCGCCCGATCGCGAGCTGAGCCACTCCTTCCAGACAAACGGCACGCTGATCAACGATGAGTGGTGTGCGTTCTTTCAGCGCCCCGGTGTCCGGGTCGGCGTGAGCGTCGATGGTCCCGCGTATCTTCATGACGCGAAGCGCCGGACGCGCAGCGGAGGCGGAACCCACGCGCGCGTCATGGCCGGGATCGAGCGGCTCCAGCGCCACGGCGTTCCCTTTCATGTGATCACCGTACTCACGCGGGAAGCCCTCGACTATCCAGACGAACTCCACGCCTTTTATGTCGAGAACGGAATCGAGCATGTGGGGTTCAACGTGGAGGAGATCGAAGGCCCAAACGAAGGCTCGTCGCTGTCCGTGGACGACGCCGCATCGCGCTACCGAGATTTCATGTCGCGCTTTTTCGATCTTACCGTGGCGAGCAATCCGCCGATGAGGGTCCGCGAGTTCGACAACATGATCTCCGCGGTCATGTACACGGGAGAGGAGCGTTCGCTGTCAACGCAGGAGGCGACTCCCTTCGCAATCGTTTCGGTGGATTGCGAGGGAACCTTCTCGACCTTCTCTCCCGAGCTTCTGGGACTGCCGAGTGATGTGTATGGCGGGTTTGGGCTGGGCAATGTCGCGTGCGACTCCTTCTCGAAGGTGGTGCAGTCGGGTCGCTTCCAGGCAATGGCGCACGACGTCGATGCGGGGATCGCGAAATGCCGGGAAGAGTGCAACTATTTTCGCTTCTGCGGCGGCGGCGCGCCGGCCAATAAGTACTTTGAAAACGGTTCGTTTAACTCAACCGAGACACTGTTTTGTCGGCTTCACCGAAAGGCCTTGGCTGAGGTAGTGCTCTCGAAGATGCAAGGGCCGCGTCCTCGGTACGTTGATGCCGCATGAGAAGGTGACTGGCTGCGAGGACCGTTACCGACTGACTGTGGCCCCTCGCTTCCAACTTGGGCGGACCTTCGTCGGGCGGATTGACCGCAATAGTGGCGTCGAGCACAGCGGCGAATCCTTCCAGCCCCGCGACGACTGGCGATCTCTCAACGCGCAGGACCTCTCTGCGCTTGTGAAAGAGGTGTTAGGTGCAGGGGCTGTTCTCCCGGCGACGCACCTCGGCTTGCTCCAGATTCCCGAGCACATCCGAGGGGCTTGGTGGAGGGAGGCCGAGAAGAGCGGGGGGAGCGAGGGCTTTGAGCGCGTGTTCTCAGCGCTCATCGAGTTTCTTCGATTCAAAAGGCTGCCGTTCCCCGAGCGCGTTCACCTCGAGGTCGCTGTGAATGCTCCTGACCTGGCGTCGACCCGTGCGGTGTCAAGCGGAGCGCGACAAGGACTGGCCTATTGCGATCGTCCGGCGGTCCCGAAGGGGCGAGCCCGGCAGGCCCTTGGCCTCGTGAACCTTGGTGACGAAGCCGGCTTCGTCGTCCTGCTTGATCTCCCGCCGTCCACACTCGCCGCTCGGCTCGAGGCCGCAGGAGAGTCGGGGGCAGGGGCTCTTTCAGCCGACAGCCTTGTGAACCGCTACTTCAAGGTCTTCCCACGTCAATCCCTCTTTCGCCTCCGTCTCGAGCCTGGGGAGGGACTGTGGCTCTCGCCCCATGGAGTCGTGCACGATGGCTGGACGCACGGAAAGCGAGACCTCGACGTCGTCTTGAGTGTCCGCGCGGAGGTCGGGGATGCGACCCATGAGGCGGTCGAGGGTGCTCGCGCTGGATGAGGGGAACTGGCCGGGCTGGGATGGAGGCGGAGCGGCTGGCCTGAGCCTCTCAAGGAAGGTGCATCCCCCCTGGGAATCCCTTGCCCTCAGAATCTGAACCCCGGTATCGCGACCCCGCGAAATTCGATTTCACAAACCGACGGCTTGCAGTGGCCCCCCATCCTGGCGGAAAAAAGCCGCGGATTGCTGCAAATTGCGGGGAGTGGTTTACCGATCGCGTGATGAGCGGTATACGACCTCTCCTGAGGATGCATCGCGCACGAAAATGACCATCGTTGCAAGAGAGCAAACCGGCTTCGGTGACTTTTGCGGCGACGGCTCTGGCAGGAGGGCTTCGGATGCGGACCAAGCGACTCTGGAAGGACAATGGGGGTAGCGCGACAACGCCGGGCTCGGCGGGGTGGTGGTCGGGCCGGCTCTGGACGGCCGAGCGCATCCGCAAAGTTGCGCTCACGGCGACACTCGGCGCCGTCGTCTTCTTCGCGCCGCGACCGGTCGCCGCCGCCGATTCTGCACCCGCTGAACCGGATTGGGAGGCGAAGATCTACGCGTTCGGCTGGTTCCCGGCGGTCTATTCGAACCCGCAAATTGGGGATTTTACCGCGCACATCAATATCAAAACCGAGGACCTTCTCCGTCGCTTTCGATGGGGAGGGGGAGCCGGCCTCGAAGACCGATACAAGGACTTCCTCCTCTTGGCAGACGGCATGGCGGCGCAATTTGCAATGCCTCTCGGGGGGCCTGTGCAGCAGTTCTCAGTCAATCCACTCGGGGGCGCCCTCGGAGGGGGGGTGATTACCACAGGGCCCAGCAACATCGGAGAGCGAATGACCATCATGATGCTCGAGGGGGCGCTCGGCTGGCGCGCGCTCTCGATCCCGATGTCTTCGGCCTCTACCGATGATCCCAGGAGATTCCATCTCGATCTTCTTGCGGGCGCGCGACTCTGGTATCTCCGCAACAAGCTGAGTGTGAGCATCCCGCCGGCCAGGCTCTTCGTCGGCGGGGTCATGATTCCGCCTGGTTCGGTGACGCTTCCTCCCGAGGTGACGGTGGGGCGGACGAGGGTCCCGGGGATCCTTGCGAGAGACGGCATCAACACGGAGGCCGAGACCACGACGAGCTGGGTCGATGCGGTGATCGGCTTTCGTGCGAGCGTGGATGTGGTACGAACCGTTTCGCTCACCTTCCGCGGCGACGTCGGAGGTTTCAGTATCGGGAACTCCTCGAACTTCACCTGGCAGGCGATGCCGGGCGTCGAGTGGCGCTTCACCGATCACTGGTTTGCCAACGTGGCGTATCAAGCGATCGGGTTCGATAAAGGCAGGGCAAGCAGCACAATCCTCTACGGCGTGAACATCGGTGTTGGCTACCGGTTCTAAACGGGCCGCGGGACGTCGCACCTGAGCGTTGAACCGAGAAGCGCGGTAGCGCTTGGCTGAGGTCATGAGTAGAGAGGTAGAGATTTTTTCCTAGCCCTATCGATGGTAGGCGCTGCGGGCCGCACTCATCGCTAGGGCCGGATCTCGATAACGGCTCAGTCCCCCAAATCCGCACCCATCGTGGGCGGCAGGAACTGCCACGAGCGAGGGTGCGCCCGGTTGTCTCCTCGCCGAACCTGACACGAGCAAGCGCGCAGGCATCCAGGCCTGATTCCGGCTGCCATTGACTTCCACAGGGCGCCCGGTGTCGGATCGCACGACCGCGAGCGCCGGGTGGGTTTTCCTACGCCGTCTTCGTCGACAGAGCCGCACTCGCGGAATCGGAGGACTCTTGGAGGTGGTGGGCGCGTCGGTGCCAGCGGAGGGGTGGCCGAGGGAGAAGCCGCCTCGCCGGATGGGCGACCTGGAACCCGGGAGGGGGAAAAGAGGATGCCGACCACCTTGCCCAATCGATTTTCCTGCGCGGTGACCTGCGCGTGCTGTGAGATAATCTGCGTTACGAGGCGTTGGCGATGCGCCCCTTCAAGGAGAGACAATGAGTCGACTTATGCCGTTGGTCGCAGTGCTCGTGGTCGCGTGTGCACCCCAGGCCCCATTCACTTCGCCGGACGTGAAAGAGCCGGCCCGTGCCGACGTCCTCGTCCAGGTCGGAAATGCGTCGGTCGACCCGGCGGTAGCGCGCGTCACGGAAGGCGGGAGCGTCGCATGGACGAACGACTCGGACTACATGGTCGTAGTCTCATTCCCTGGTACCGATGCGAGCAAGTTCGTGTGCAAGCAATTGCGTCCCAATTTCTCGAAGAACGGCGACACGGTCGAATCGCTGCCCTTTCAGGGCGGGGCGGTAAGAGTGGTTCTGCCCTGCGCGCTCAAGAAGGGCCGCTATCCGTACACGATCAAGCTCGTGAGGGATGTCAGCCAAATGGACAACCCGAGCTTTACGCTCTCCGCGCAAATCGTCGTGGAGTAGTGCGAGAGATCGCGGCCGATTTTACAAGATACCTCTCCTCATGGACGGAGCGGAGGGGTCGCGAGGGAAGCACCAGCGAGACCGGGCCAATGTGAGCTTGCCCCGGGGATCCGCGGAGCCAGGAGCTCAAAGATCTCCGGATCCTCGTCCTCCGGGTGGACCCGCGCTGTTCGTGCGCGCCTCGCCCCGAGCGTAAGGCTATAGCCACGAAAGAAGACTCGAGCTGGGCAGTCGAGTGGGTTAGTGTGCCGTGAGCCCTGCGACTCGCTCCGCGATCTGTCGTGTCACGGAACCAAGTGCGGCGCTTTCGGCGGCGACAAGGTCGTCAAAAGAGGTCGACGCGATGGGCTGCTCCACCACCGATTCCTCCACAGCCAGAGCGCTCCCGTCGTGGCCCCCGGCGATGGTCCAGCGCATGCGCAAGGTCACCTTCTGGCCCGGGACTCCCTCGAACTCGCGCACGTCGAGCAAGACCCGATAGTCTGTACGGAAGCGCGGGTCTGCGGGAAATACCGCGACTCGCGGAGTTCCGAGAAGGCGGCCGAGATCATCCGCCACCACACGCAGGATGTCGCTGCGCAGCGAGCCGCCCCAGCGGTGCGCGTCCGCGACCACGAGGCGATGGGAGCCGTCCCGCGTCACGAGCTCCGGGCGATCGAGGTAACGCGGGAACTCGAGCGGTCCGACTGCGAGCCCTAGGTCGGGAAGGGACGCGACTGGCGCTCCGGCGGCATCTCCCGACGCGGAACTGACCGTGTAGAACTCGGGTCGCGGGCTTCCGCCCAGGCAGCCGGTAGCTAGGACGCAAGCCAGCCACGCGGCACGAAGCGTGCGCAGCGCCGAGTGGGCCATCAGCGGCTTCCCTTCTTGCCAAAGATCAACGAATCGGGTTGCGTCTGGAACTGATCGGCTGCAAGGCCGAGCGCTCGTGCAGCGTCAGAGAGTTCGAGGAGCGTTCGCTGAAGCTCCGCGTTTGAGTCCGGACCGATCACCGCATTTGCCGAAGCGAGGGTTCGCTGGGCTTGCTCAAGTGTGGCCTTGAGCGCCGGGCCGATGTCCTCCGACTTCGCAAGCGTGATGCGAAGCTCTTTGATCGAAGCCTGCAGCTCGGTTCCGATTTGCTCCACGGGAACCTTGCTCAGGCGATTCACGAGCTGGGTCAGATTGGCGGTAATCTCTTCAAGTGGCGTGGGGATCGTCGGGAGCTGCGGAATCGGACCGTTCCAGACAACCTGCGCCGGGGGCACGTCCTTGAAGATGTCCAGGGCCACAATCAGCTGGCCAGTAAGAAAGCTACCGGTCTTGAGCTGTGCTCGCATCCCAGACACGACGAGCCGCGCCATGATTTCCTCGCGCTTCTTCTCATCGACCTGCAGATTTGTGAAACGTTCCCGCTCGATCTCGATGATGACCGGGATGCGAAACCGCGCGGCGGCAGGGTCAAACTCGAGCCTTACGTCCGTCACCTCTCCGACCTGGATTCCGCGGAACTCGACCGGCGCACCCACTGCGAGGCCGCGCACGGATTGATCAAAATAGAGAAGGTACGGGACCCTCGTGGCGTAGTGCCGCCGCTCTGCAGCGTCGTGATTTTCGTAGAGCGGATAGGCCGTCTCCGCCTCCGCAACCTCCGTCGAGCCTTCCTCTGGACTCTCGAAGGCGATCCCGCCGATCAGGATTGAAACAATGGACTCCGTCTCAATTTTGACGCCATTGGCTCCAGCCGAGACCTCAACGCCGGTCGCGTTCCAGAAGCGGGTATTCTTGTGGACACGCTCGTCGTATGGGGAGCGCACGAAGATTCGGGTCGTGACAAAGTCATCGTTCGGATCGAGCTCAGAAGAAATCACCTGACCCACCTGGATTCGGCGGTAGTAGACGGGCGTCCCGACGTCCACCGCGCCGGCGCGGGTGGAGCGCAGCAGGTAGAAGCGCCCCGGGTCCTTCACCGTCACAAGGGGCGGTGCCTCGAGGCCCTGAAACTTCCGGGTACGCTTGCCTTCGAGAACCGGGTCGACACCGATGTAGGACCCGGACAGAAGCGTCCCAAGCCCCGAGACCTGGCCGCCGGTGATGCGAGGCTTCACGACCCAGAACTGCGTCTTCTCGGTGAGCCACTTCTCGGCACCCTTCACCATTCGTGCCTGGCAGGTGATGCCGCTCAAATCCGGCGCCAGAATGACCTCGCCGACGACGCCTACGTCGACGTCCTTGTACTTGATCGCGGTTTTTCCGGCCTCAAGGCCCTCGGCGCTCTTGAATGTGATGGTGATCTCCGGCCCGCGCTCCGAGAGAGCGCGGTAGGCCACGAAGGCACCCACGAGCGCCGCCACCAAGGGAATCAGCCATACGATCGACGGACGTCCGCGGGGCTCGATGACCGCCTCTTCGACCCCGTCGAGCTCGGGGCGCCTGGGTCCTTGATCAGTCACGATGACCTCGCGTGGCTTCGATCCCAGATGAGGCGTGGGTCGAAGGATTCTGCGGCCAGCATCGTCAGCACCACCACAGCGCCGAAGAAGACCGCGCCGAACTCCGCTTCGATCGTGGCGAGATTGCCAAGGCGGACAAGGGCCACAAGGATCGTGACGACGTAAATATCCACCATCGACCAGCGGCCTATGGCCTCGGTAATGCGATAGAGGCGAGTCCTTTCGACAGGTCTCCAGTCGGATCTCCGGTGTACGGAGATCAGAAGAAAGACGAGGATCAGGAGTTTGAGCATGGGCACGAAGACACTCGCAGTAAAGACGACGATCGCGAGCGGCCACATGCCGTGGGTGAGGAGATAAATGACGCCACTTAGGATCGTATCCGACTCGCGTTTGCCAAGGGAGACCACGGTCATCACGGGAAGAATATTTGCGGGTGCGTAGCAGAGAATCGCCGCGATGACGAAGGCCCACGTCCGCTCAAGACTTCGAATCTTTCGCCGGTGGAGCTGAGCACCGCAGCGGCGGCAGCGCGCGCCCTCGCCAGTCGGCATGGGAAGGCGCGAGAGGAGGCCGCAGGCGTGGCATCGCGCGCAGGACGCCGCAAGCGCAGTGCCCGCGGCGGCGCTCAACTCCGGCCCTCTACTCGTTCCCAGATCGCTTCGGGCTCGAAGGATGCGGCCGCTCCCGCCAAGGCCAGCATCAGCAGCACAAACGACCAGAGCGCAAGGCCGGGCACAATGCTCGCAAGATCCCGCAGCTTCACGACCGCAACCACGATCCCGATCATGAAAACCTCCATCATGCTCCACGGCTCCACGTGACGGAGGAGTCGGAACGCAGCGGGGAGCTGCCAGGGCACACGATTCCAGCGCAGGGGAGCCAGCACGTAGATCAGGAGTGTGATCTGGAGGAGCGGTGCGAGCACAATCGTCAACAGGACGAGTGCGGAGAGCTCTGCTTTGCCTTGGCGATAGAGATCCACGATGCCGGTGAGCAGTGTCGTCTCCGTAGCCTGGCCATTCATCACGAAGGAGAGAAAGGGAAAACTGTTGGCCACCACGAACAAGATGCCAGCGGAAAGAGCGAGGGCGAAGGTTCGCTCAAGACCGTTGTGCGGGGATTTGCGAAGCACCGCTTGACATCGTCGACACTTTGCGACGGCACCCTCGGGAATCGAGGTGAGGGAATGAAGGAGATCGCAGTCTTGGCAGGCGACGAGGCTGATGGGGGTACTCCCTCAACACAACAACGCGAGCGGCGAGGAAGCTCAAGCGAGCACTGGAGACATTCCGCCGGCCGTGTCGAGACGGCGTCATCATAGGGATCGAGGGAGAGGCTCTCAAGACATTCGAAGACGCGATTCGTGCGAGAGTGGATCTCTGGCGCCGTGAGTACCTTGCTCTTCCACCACCCCGACCCGTCCGCGGCGCTTCTGCGCTCGAAGATGAGCGCGCGTCGCCGTTTGGCGTGAGCCGACGCATTCGCATCCCAGCCATAGGGACCAAGCGCCAGTGCCCGGGCTTCCGAGCCGGATTTCGGTGGCCGCGATTGCGCTCATCCGAAGCGGGTCGTACCAGGAACCCGACCTTCATTCCGTCGCGGGTTCTCCTCCGCGGCCGGTAACCCGATGGTCTAATTCCCGCGACGGAAGGCCCCCGAATCCATCGCAAAACAGCCTTCTCCACCTTCAGGACATGCAACCACGTACGTGGTCCTTTGCCCGCAGCCGACGACGCCGATCGTGAACTCGGCGCGCTGGATGCCCGCGACAACTGGACCTTGCAATGCAGGCTGGACGACCTCGCTCGAGAGCACCTCGGCCTTTGCGTCGGGGCAATTCAGTTCGAACTGTCCCCGGCGCTCAGCCGTCTGCAGTGCTGCGTCCTGCTTACTGGTCAGAAACTGAGCCTGCGTCTGGCAGGCCATCGCGAACAGTGCGCTCACAAGCCCCGCAAGGGCGGTCGTCCTCCGCACAGGTACCCTCCCGCAGTGCCGGTTCATGTGTCTTCTCTCCATTTTCCTGCGATACCACTTTTAACTCTAGTGGGGCCGTACGAGAAGATCGGTTCGTCGATTGTGCTCCCGGTCGACGGCAGAGTCGTTGGGATCGATCGGATGATACTGCCCCGCGGAGATTGCCCTTAGCTTGGTGGGATCGACTCCATTCTCCTGCAAGTAGCGCACGACGACCGCGGCCCTCGCGCCGGCCAGCTCCCAGTTCGAGGGATAGCGCTCGGCAAGCTCGCGGCCAATCGGAACATCGTCGGTGTTGCCGATGACATCGATCTCATTGTTCTGCGCTGCCATCGTGGAAAGCTGCGGAGCGACCTTGGCGAGCGCCGCCTGACCGCTCGAGCTAAGGCCGACCGATCCGGAGTGGTAGAGGAGTTCACCGGACATGCGTACGCGGATCCCATCCTCGAGCTGTTCGATCTTGACTTGATCCGCGTTAATCTCGGATTGGAGAGATCCCTCCAGCGCTTTCTGTTGCTGCATCATGCTGTTGTATTTCGAGGTGGTAACACACGCGGTCAGCGCAAGCGCCATCCCACAGCTCGCCCCTACCATTCGCCAATCGATGATCGGGCACTTCATTTGTATCCTCCCTTCGTGGATTCGACTCGGAGTGTCTTGTGAGATCTCATCGGGAGAAGCGTCGCCGCGCTGCGAAGCCGCCGCGACGACCGCTTCCGAAGCAGCGTCGCCGCAAACACGCTGGAAAGAAAGCCATTCAGGAGCGAAGGATACTTCTCCCTCGGCCAGTATATGCACAGCAGCGGGATGAAATCACCCTGGGCTGCCCGAAGTAGCCAAAGGCGAACTGCTCCCCAATGGATCGTAAGCTGGTGAGTCGGATGGCAAGACTGCGCAGGAAGATCGTGCGGTAGGTCTTTCCTAGAGGCTTCGAGATCCGGAGTGTCGGTTAGGAGCGAACTCGCGAGGTGATGAAAAAGTCGCGAGAACGCGAAGGTAAAGGCAGAGCGATCTCCGAAGGGGACTTGGCCAGCCGCAGGAGAGGGCGAGGGCGCCGCTCAGTTCCCCGGTGCTTCGGATGGACCGGGGTGAAGTGCGTCTGATCTTGCGGACCGCGTGGGTACCTGCAAGCTCACACCGCGATCGCTCGGGATCCCCTCGGAGGGGATTTCCACGGGCCCCGGCCGCACCGCCTTCGGTACGTCCGAGGGACCAAACCCCGTGCCTTAGCACCGATCAAGGCGCAAACGGGTCACAGCGGGGCTGGCCGAACGGCAGTTCGAGGAACTCTCCAGTTGCGTCGAGGGTGTTGTCGGCGTCGCACAGACCATTGCAGAAGTTCTGGATCTTCCCGCCGGGTTGCATGAAGGTCAGGAACTGATGAATCGACGCCGGGATGAAGAAGCGCCGCGGGTGCGGGTTGCACTGATTTGGCTGAGCCGCGAGGTTCGCGAGCGGGGGAATGAACGGCGCATCCGCCGGGTTGCTGAGATCGAACCCACCGGCGTCATAAACCACCCACGCTGAGTCGAGCGGGCCGGCCTGGTCAGGGATTTCTGCGACACCCGGCAGGAGCGACCCGACAAGTTGAGGAAGCCCAAGGGTGCGCGCCGCGATCTCCGTACCCTGATTTGAGACCTCTTGGTCAAGGAAGGCTTCTGTCATCAGAATCTTTTTCGCGTTCGTCCCCGGCAGCGGGTTGCTCGTCACGTGGGTCGCGAGAGCCGCCGGTTCACCGCGCACCCACAACTCGTGAATGATGGAGAGCCCGAGCGCCGTGTCCATCGGGTCGGTCACACCGGAAATCTGGAGCACAGACGCGAACGGGATGAAGTCCGTTGAGCGCTGGAGGAGGAGTGAGAAGTTGATCGCAGGTACATCCACGTTGGCGCGCTCGATGTCGGGCGAGAGACCGGAGAACATTGTGCCGAGAATTCCGCCGAGGCTCGCGCCGAAATAAAACATCTCACTGGCGTCGACCACGGGCACATCGCCCGGTGTCTGAAAGGTCGGGCTCACGTTAAACGCTCCGGTTTTCAGCATGTGACCAAGCACGAGGGTATTCAGCATGCCCTGCCGCAAGCGGTCCGGCAGCGCATCGATCAGGTTTAGATTCAAGACGACGTCGACCAGATAGCTCGTCGCAATGGGGTTTAGGTCCGGGCTCGAGAGGCCTCGCCAGTCGGTCGCTGCGACCACGTAGTCGAACTGTTGAAGCAAGGGCTGATTCAGGTAACCGAGAATGTCACTCCCGCTCCCGAAAAGGCCATGTCCGAAGAGATTCGCGTGCTTTGGGGTGCCCCCGTTTGCCAGGACAGTGCAGGGAATGACGGCGGTGAAGGGGGGATTGGTAAGTCCGTTCTGCACCGGGTTGCCGGCCGCATCCACGTTCAGTGTGCCGGGGGTACCGGAATCGGTCACCGGATCACTTGTCAGGAAGAGAGGAACCCGATAGGTGCCAGTCACGGTTCTCCACACGAACGTTCCAGCCTTCGTGCAGTCATTCTCGGACACGTTGTCAACCGTGAAGGTGGGCTGCGTCTGTGAGGCGAGCCAGGCGAAGGCCTGATCGCGCATGGAAAGCATTTGCGCGGTCAGTCCCGCGTCGCTTTGCACGACGAAGTCGAAGGCCAGGATGAGGTCGCTGCGCTCGACGCCTGCTCGGCGCAGACGGAAGAAGATGTCTTCGAAGCGGTCGCGCCGCATTTCAAGCGCTGCGATCGTTGACGGGCGGTGATCCCGCAGCACGGCAAAGGGTGGCTCGGGATTGACGGACGTACCATCGGGGTGTTTCAGGTCCCGCACCGCAACGATGTAGCGGTGGCTCGGCTGCAAACTGCGGCCTGGCCGCAGGAAGAGCACCTGTCGCGCCGGGTTGCCTTGGGCGTGGGCGTCGTTCTCTACAAAGTGGAGGATGTGCTCGCCCGTGTCGGCATCGATCAGCACCGTCGGGCTGTCCGAATCGAGGGAGCGCGTACCGTACGAGCGGGCATTGGGGTCACCGGGCTTGCCAGGGATGAGGTGCGAGGCGTTGGAAAGAATCGGGTCCACGCCCCCGGGAAAATTCATGAGGATCTGCACCGTCGGGCTAAAGCCGTCGAGCTTGCGATACGGATCGGGTGAGAGGGGTTTGCCCTGCTGCGCCGGCATCCCGCCTTCGGGGAATGCAAGGCGATAGCCCGTGGGCGTGTTCGCCGGCTCCAAGAAGCGGGACGACGGATAGGGGAGCATGCACTCGGCGTTGTTCAGGATTTCGCAAAGGTCGGGGCGGTCGAGATCCACCAGCTCGAACTGAGTCGCGGCGTGGACCGTAATCGGGAGAAAGAAGAAGAGCCGAACCTGCGCCTCGGCGGCGAGCTGGTGCTGCCCGGCGCCGAGCGCAGGGAGTGCGCCTTCGAGAACCGTGTTCCGCGTGAAGCTCGCGGGATTGAGCGCGGCTCCATCGAGCGAAAGTGTGAGGGAGTCGATGTGGGCAAAGCCCGGCAGCACGAGTTCGACGGGAATCTGGCCCACCAGGGAAAGCTGACCGAACAAAGGTGCTCGGAAGAAGAAGAAGGGCGTACCGGTTCCAAACGGCGCGCATGGGCCAGCACCTACGGCTCCAGCGGCGATAAGAGCGATGAGGAAGGGGTGGCGGATGCGATGCAGGAAGGGCATGGATCGAACTCCTCAACGTTTCAGCTGGCGAGATGGGGCAGCGTGGACGGCGTTTTCCAAAGCGCGGCATCCTAACATGCTCCTTACCGCGCGGTAAGGAGAAAAATTGGCATCGTTGGGCGCTTGAGTGTGTCCCTTGGGTACGAAGGGGGTTACGCTCTTGCGGAGCCCCGCGGGTGCGTTCAGGGGGACGGGGCCGAGGCGGGGACTGAATACCCCTTAGGGCCGTCGCCGTGACCTAGGAAGCTGCGGCCGGGAGGGGCTGCGGGGATGGCCTCCTCGGGGCCAAGGCGGCTTGGCTCTATTCGTGCGGAGGGGGGAGGCCGCCTACGAGAGCTTTTCGTTCGTCGGCGTGGCCTTCGGGGTCGCGGCGTGGGATGCGGATACGGTGGCTTCGGCTCGCGGCCCGAGGCCCGTCACCTCACGGATCGCCGCCTCGTCCAGAGACTCGGCCTTGAGCAGCGCGTGGGCGAGCGCGTCGAGCTTGTCGCGGTGCTCAGCCAGCAGCCGGTCTGCTTCGCGGTGACACTGCTCGACGATGCGGCGCACCTCGGCGTCGATCAGTTCCGAGGTTGCCTCGCTGTAGGGCTGATGCTGGAATGCGGGCGGTAGCCCATCGTCCTGCGGCGTCACGAAGCTGATGGGACCTAGCTTCTCGCTCATCCCCCAGCGCAAGACCATGCGGCGGGCGATTTCCGTCACCTGGTGCAGGTCGTTTTCGGCACCGGTCGTAACCACGCCATACACGAGCCGCTCTGCGGCGCGTCCACCGAGCGCGCTCGTGATGCGCGCGCGCAGATAGTCCTCCGAATAGCTTGTGCGGTCATCCACGGGCAACTGATACGTGACGCCAAGCGCCATTCCGCGGGGCACGATCGAAACGCGGTGGACCGGGTCGCTCCCGGGCACGAGCATTCCGAGCAGCGCGTGGCCGGATTCATGGTAGGCGGTGCGCTCTCGATCGGCGGGATTGAGGAGCACAGGACGCGCGGGACCGAGGGTGATCTTCTCGAGCGCCTCTGCAAAGTCCTCATTGCGCACCGCGATGGCCCCGCTGCGCGCCGCACGCAACGCCGCCTCGTTCACGAGGTTTCGCAGTTCGGCGCCCACCAGCCCAGGCGTCTCGGCGGCGATTCGTTCGAGGGACACGTCCGGCATGAGAGGCACGAGCCTCGTGTGCACCTTCAAGATCGCCGCCCGGCCCGCGCGGTCGGGACGTTGCACGATGATGCGGCGATCGAAGCGGCCCGGTCGCAAGAGCGCCGGATCCAGGACATCCGCACGGTTGGTCGCAGCGAGCACGATCACACCCTCTCGGGAGTCGAAGCCATCCATTTCAGTCAGGATCTGATTGAGGGTCTGTTCGCGCTCATCGTGACCCCCGAGCGCCGCGCCGCTCCCTCGCACCCGACCGATGGCATCGAGTTCGTCGATGAAGACGATCGACGGAGCGGCCGTACGGGCTTGCGTGAACAGATCACGCACTCGCGCGGCGCCCACCCCGACGATCATTTCGATGAACTCGGAGGCGCTCAGGCTAAAGAACGGGACACCCGCCTCGCCGGCGATCGCGCGGGCGAGGAGAGTCTTGCCGGTGCCCGGTGCGCCGACGAGGAGGACGCCCTTTGGCATGGTGCCGCCGAGCCGCTGGTACTTATCGGGATTCTTGAGGAAGTCAACGATCTCGATCAGCTCGTTTTCAGCCTCATCGATGCCCGCGACGTCTGCGAAAGTCACCTTGGGCTGTTCTTCGCTGTAGCGCTTGGCGCGGCTGCGACCGAGCCCGAAGATGCCGCCGCCCCCCGCCGCTGCAGCCCGCCGCGTTAGCCATACAAAGGCGGCGATCAAGAGCAACGTCGGACCGAACCCGATCACCAGCTTGAGCCAAGAGGGACCGCTCTCGTCGATCGCGGTCACGACCACGCCCTTCTGATCGAGCAGGCTCTCGAGGCCGGGGTCGGCGAACACCGGACGCTGTGTTTTGAAGTGCGTGGAGGTAACCGGCGGTCCCTCGTCCGAGGGATGCGCCGTCTTGTCCTTCTCCTTGTCAGCCGATGGTTCAGTTCGTGGGGGATAGGTGACTGGGTCTTTGAAGGTGCCGCGGAGGGTATCGCCGATGCCAGTCACTTCTTTCACATTGCCCAGCTGGACCTGCTGTTTGAAGAACGTGTAGGGGACGGTAACGGCCGAG
>DATGZK010000038.1:0-102798 GCA_035489755.1 Myxococcota bacterium | reverse complement strand
GGCGTGCGCAGCTGCCCGTCGCGTGAGACGAGGAAGACATTCTCGGTCGACGCCTCGGCAAGAAAGCCCTTCTCGTCGACGAGCAGGATCTCGTCGTATCCGGCGCGTCGCGCCGCCCACTTAGCGATCATGGGCGAGGTGTAGTTCGCGGAGACTTTGGCCTGTGGAGGGATGATTTCCGGCCGCATTTTCTGCCGTTCTTTCTCGAGGCGAATCCGAAGCTCCGGCTTAAAGAATGTCCCGCCCGCGTTGTGGGCCACGATGTCCGCCACTGTGTCGTACGCCGCAATGGCGACCGACACCCGATCATCCGCGGGGACGACCTCCACCTCGATCGACGGGAGATAAGCGCAGACCTTGACCGCTGTGGCGCCGGGGTTCGCCCGGACTGTCTCTACGACCGCCTTTGAGATCGAAGCCTCATCCATCGTCATGGGGAGGCCGATGAGTTCGGCGGAACGGAGGAGCCGCCGCACATGGTCGCCCATGCGGAAGACTGCTGGCCCGCGGGGAGTCGCGTGGACGCTCATGAAGTCGAAGATCAGCGAAGCCCTCTGAACGCTGTGTGAGAGGAGGTGGACCGTGACGCGCTCCCAGGGGAGGAGCTCCCCGTCGACCCAGATTCGCCGGTTGGGGGGCGTGGCAGGAACGGATCGAGGGTTTGTTAGGGATGGCCGCAGGGGCCCGGAAGACGCCATGGGCGGGAGATTGGGACACGGGTTCGGGCCGGGCAAGCTTGGAAACACCTCCCGCGGTGCCACCAAAGCCGCGTCGCGGCCACTTAGATCATGGAGCGTTCAGCACCGACCCAGGGAGACTCTCATGAAGCGTGTGATTCGAAAGGCTGCGGAAGTCGTGACTGTGAGTGCCGGCCTTTATCGGGAGCTTGCGTTGTCCGCCCTTCGTCTCGTGCCCGGTCGCCGCTAGCCGCTGAGCATTGGCTCCCCGCCGGGACTGGACTTTGAGGAAGCGCGGGTTGGACTGCTCGCACCCGCTGCGCGGGCCACTCCTTCTGTACGCTCAAAAGCACGGGAACCCCCGGGTTCAGCGTCCTTTAGCTGCCTCTGGCGCCCGGGGCGCCGGCACATGGTCGGCAGCAACGCTGCGAATCGTTGCTTGGCGCTCTCCAGTACCCCCCTCCCCCTGATCTACCCCGTACTCGGCGAGGCGTCGGCGGGCGACGAGCCGCGGCTCGTGAACTTTTACCCATGTTCGGGCTGCAAGGCTCAGTGCAAACAGCAGCGACACCCCTGCCACGAGTAGGAAATCGACTGGGGCTAGCCCCAGGATGGATAAGGGATATGAGAGGGCAATCGACAGGGCCTTTAGGACAAAGCCGACCAGGAGGCTTGTCCAGCCAAGGAGGATCAGGAGGTCGATGAGGGGCAGGACCGGCACGTTGCGCGTCTCCAAGTCTCGGGCGGCCGAGGCGGTGGGGCCTGCGCCCCGCGTGACAGCGTCTCCGTCACACGCGGCGCACCTAGCGCATCCTAAAGGCAGGCCCTTCTCCGGGTCAACGAGTCTTGTCTGGCCGCCTGGCAGGCTATTGGTCGGTCGGTAGACTCCGTCGGGCTCGTTCACGAGGCCGCCCCCGTAGCTCCCTCCGCGCCGATGTAGCTCAGTTGGTAGAGCAGCTGATTCGTAATCAGCAGGTCGCCGGTTCGAATCCGGCCATCGGCTCCATCTTTTCGCTCGGCTCAGCAGCCACTTAGGCTGCCGGGCCTTTTTCAGTCTGACCTTCCCGGTACAGCTGGCCGTCGCATGGCCATCGCCGGGTTCAAAGTGGCCCTGCTACTGCGTCTTTTTGTCGCTTCGCCCCGCCGCGCTAGGCCTCTGGGGGACAGCCGCCGGGTGATGCGGGCAGCCATCACCAATCCACGCAATCGCGAAGCGATTCGAGAGCTGCGTTGCCTCGGACTGCGCCAGCGTGGCCAGGAGCGCAGCGCACTTCGCGATCCGGTCGATCGCTTGGAGCACGCCACCCCAGTTGCCGGTCGCCTTCGCGTGCTCGAGGACTGCATGGGTCTCGCGTAGAGCATGCTGCAGCGTGCCGACGAGGTCGTCCTCGTGAGCGACTCCCTGCGCCTCAGTTTCCTTCACGAGCGCTTTCGGAAGGTGAGCCGCTGCGTGGCGGCGGAGTGCGCTCTCAGCGAGTCCGTGCTGCGCCGCTATGAGCCGCTTCGGCGTCGCTTCAACCAACGCGCGGTCGATCGCGTCGCGCTGCAGATTCCTGCAGATCGTGCAGGGTTGGGGCATTCACTCCCTCCAAAAAGGGCGGGTGTTCACTCGCCCACATTCTTGCGCTTCTGATCGGACTGCCCATCGCTCTTCTAGCGAAGCCATTTCCGGACCCAGCAGCAATGATTCTGGAGTCTGGCATGCGGACTTTGTACCTGGCGGGCGATCCGAGCGAGACGCCTCGCGCATGGCGCCGTCGGACGGCAAGGGTGACGATGCCCGTCGTGAACGTGAAAACACGCCGACCAGAGTCGGGGCGTGTCGAATTCAGGCAGCGATCGAGCAATCGATGTTCAAGGCGCGCGTCGTCGCCGACGCGAGCGCAGCCACATCAGGAGCGGCGCTACTAGCGCCAGCTCCGGTCCGGTCCCGCAGGGGGCGGTGATTTTAATTTTGGGCTCGCAGATGCTGGGACTAGCGTCGGTGCAGGTCTAGCCCGCCTCCACTCGGCAGAAGCTGGAGCAACCATCCCCATTCCGTGTGTTCCCGTCATCACAGGTCTCGTTGCCATCGACCACGCCGTCACCACACACGGCGATGGTCGCGATCCACGCCTCCTGAATGCCGTTCGGGTCGGTGCCGGTTCCGATGAACGTGTCGCCGTCTGCCGAAACCCCCTCCGCGTCCGTGAGCGTCCAGCCCATGAGGTTGAGCCCGTAGTCGTTTGTCAGCACCTGCTGGAGGTCCCGCAAACCGTGCGAGGCATCCCAGATGATGGGGGTGTTTGTAGAGGAGTTGCTTCCGGTACCCACGACCACCGAGCCGTCCGCGGAGACGGCACGTGCTTCGCTCGAGGACCCCCCCGGCAGAAAGCCGAGACCGACCATGCCCCCGCTCGCGGGCCAGAGGAAGGCCTCGTACAAGCCGCATCGAAAACGGGTCCGCTTTCGCCCGCGACCACAGAGCCCTCCGCAGAAACAGCCTCGGCCCAGCTTTGTAAATGAGGCCCGCCCGGACCCGGCAGGTGTCCAAGACCGATCATGCCCCCGCTGGCGGTCCAGCGGAAGGCTTCCTGGAAGGCTTGGAAGCCGCCAAACCCCACGATCACTGACCCGTCAGCAGATGTGCTTGTTGCAAAGCTGCAGTTCCAACCGGGTATGAATCCGAGACCAGTCATTCCCCCGCTCGCGGCCCACAGGAATCCTTGCTGTTGGGTCAAGCCGTTGTAGTAGCTCTCGCCCACCACTACGGAGCCATCGGAGGAGGCGCTGTAGGCGAAGCTACTGCTGCCGCCCGGCAGGTTGCCGAGACCGACCATACCACCGCTCGCGGTCCAGCGGAACGCCTCGGCAGGACCCGGGCCGCCGCCGACACCCCCGACTACCACCGAGCCGTCGGCCGAGACGCCGCCCTGGCCCGCATAGCTGTACGTGGAGCCCGCGAGAACGCCGAGGCCCGTGAACGACGCCGCCGGGCTCGCCCCCGGTAATGCCGTTGCTGAGATCGCGAGACAGAGGAACGTGAAGACCGTCTTCCGCATGTGTCGCCCCTCCCGAAAAGCACTTTAGGAGCGGCACGGACGCGCGCTCCCCTTCCCGTGGCCATCCTCCCACGCCGCCAAGTTGGGGGTCCATCGCAATCGACACCCAAGTGTGATCTGTCCGGTGCTCTCACCCGGGGGAAGCTGGCGACCTCACTCCAGTCTTTTCAACCGGAGGCCCGGTGCCCGCGCTGGGGCGTGGCGGGGGGTTAGGCAGAGAGGGTTAGTGCCAGCTAAGCCGGGAGCTGCGTATCGCGCGGTCACTTCGAAGGTGGGTGGAAGTCGCGCTGCACAGCCCGTAGAGTTGCCGACCGAACGCTGCGCGCTTTGAAGGCATGTCTATCATCATTATGCTTGGTTTGACACGGAGGCATGGGTCTGCGGGCCGGGGCACGGCGCATCGGAACTTGGGTGGTTAGCGGGGCACGCGCGGCCCCGCGCAAGGTTGATTCTGGTTGACGCCGAGGTAGCGTGCGATAAGAACCACGGGGAGGTGTGCTTGGTCCGCTCCGTCGGACTCGTGATAACCTCATGTCCCAGCAAGCCCCTGTTCTACCTGCGCCGAATCCCTGCCGATCGAGCAAGTTCCTACGTCCGGGAGGATGGCTTTGCCGGCCCGTCGAGGAGACTCCCCATGCATCTGCTATTTGCGCGTCTCGCCGGCTCGATGCGCTGCGTCCCGGCGGGGATACTGTTCCTATGTGCCGCTGCACCGCCCGCGGCTGCGACCGTCATGTACTACACAGGAACGGAATACACAACGGCAGTCGCACCCTGGGATCTCACAATGCATATCGAGGGCTCCATCACGCTCTCTTCACCGTTAGCTCCTAACCTGACACTTCAAGACGTCAGCCCCGACATCCAGAGCAATGGATTTACGTTTACGGATGGCGTTAACACCTACGATCCGTCTAACAGTCCAACAATCGTGGCCATATTTTCGACTGATGCTACCGCAAACATCACGGATTGGCAGTTTGTCATACTTGGCCCAAGCACACGAGTTTTTGTTATGTCGCACGAAGGCGGAGCTCATTCCGATTCTGTCTTACCAAACCTAGGCAGCTCCATTCTCGCAGGATCATCCTCACCCGGTACTTGGTCCCTATTTCCCGTTCCCGAGCCCACGACCCTGACGCTGTCGGCAATCGGCATATCCGTCCTTTGCGCGGCGACACGACGCAAGCGCATGTGAGCAGCATAGCTGCCGCGTCGCTTTGACACACCCTGACTTCACGGCGTAGTCGACGTTGCGGGCCGCCATCGTGTACATCGCCGTCCAACGCCGCCGGGCGCAGGCACCTCGTTCGGAGGGCGCAGCTCGCGGTAGTGTGGCGCGCAGCCACTATCGAAGGCACGATATTCACTAGCGGGTTCGCCGACGGGCGGGCGCTAAAATTGTACCAAAATGGATCCAATTTGAGGTCGCGCTCATGATTCTCACGAAGTCCAAATTTGTCCGCCAAGTCGCAGGTGTCGCCGAAACCATCAATCTCCTTGGGTTGCGTCTCCTCCTGACCAGTCGCACCGGCTTCAGCATGTACCCCGGAATCGTCCTTCGCAGCTTCGCATCACTTGGCGGCAAATGCCCCTGGCAGAGTAAGACCATTGGCCAGTTGTGCCCTGAGGCGTTCGGCCAGCGCATTAGCGTGGAGCACCTTCCCGAGGGAGGTGAGACAGTTGGTGCAACCTCCAGTGCGGAGCTAGCCCACTTGGCACTACTGACGCGCGCCCTTCGTCCGCGGGTAGTTTTTGAGATCGGCACGTATCGCGGTCGTACCGCCCTCAACTTTGCTCTCAATTCGCCTGCCGACTGCATCGTTTACACCATGGATCTCCCGCCCGATTCCAAGCTGGAGCTACCGGGTGCTGCCGACGCAGAGCTGGCTTCTTCCGCGAAGCCCGGTGCAGACTACCAGAACAAAGACGTGGCCGATAAGATCAAGCAGATCTACAGCGACTCAACTACTTTCGACTTCTCTCCTTTTGCGGGACAAGTCGACTTGTTCTTTGTAGATGGTGCGCACCACTACGAGGCTGTCGTCAGCGACACCCGCAACGCCTTGCGATCGATTCGAGCAGGCGGAGTGATTGTGTGGCATGACTTCGCTAACTACGGCGACTTCGCTGATGTGACGCGCGCTCTGCTCGACATCCTTCCCCATCACCGCTTATTTCAAATCGAAGACACCCAACTCGCTATGTATCGAGCAGACTAGGCCGGGAGGCTCAGTCTCCTTGGGTTGCGTCGAAGGTGTGAGCGCGTCGCCCCCTTGTCAGGTTGCAGCCCGTCCTTCGGAACCTGAGCGGGTCCGGGTTTTCGGGGATTAGCCTATCCGCGTCGTCACGAGTGTCCCGGAGTTATATTCTACATTATATAGTGTAATACTTTGTAGCCCCAGTGCGTGAGGAGTACCCGGTGCAGTGCCTGGAGAGCCCAAAACGGGGCCGTAGGGGATCGCCCGAGCTACATGTTCGACGCTAGCGCCGTCTTGGAGCGGAGAGGCGCAGATGCGAGAGCTGCGTAGCCTCGGACTGCGCCAGCGTGGCCAGCAGCGCGGCGGGACGGGTCGCCCTCTCGCACGTCGTTCATGGGGGCCAGCGCGCTTCCTCCCCAATCGCCTCCCATTCAATCTACCGGCGAGGCTGGACGCGTCAGAACTGGAAGTAGATGAACGGGTTGCCGACGATCGGCGCACAGTAGAGCATCACTACCAGGAGCGCGCAAAAAATCGCCCAAGCGACGGGGGTCGTGAGCTCGAGCTCGTAGTCCTTCTCGTTGCGCATGATCGTTCCAATGTGCAGCATCGTCGCGATCCCGAGGATGGTCATGGCCTGCACGTAGAACCAGTCGATCCCTCTCGAGTCGATGAACGCCATTTTCTCGAGGACCGTCAGTGCGATCGAGAAGCTCGAAGCCCGAAAGAACACCCAGCAGACGAGGACAAAGATGAAGGTGGCAAGCCAGGACAGGAAAGTCCCAACCACACCCCGCTTTGCAGCTAAATTCGGGCGCGCCGGGATGAAAAACCGATGCACGACAAGCGCCGCTCCGTGCAGTCCACCCCAAGCGACGAAGGTCCAACTCGCGCCGTGCCACAGACCCCCGAGGAGCATCGTCGTCATCAAATTGAAGTACGTCCGGACTTGAGACCCGCGGTTTCCTCCCAACGGGATATAGAGGTAGTCGCGCAGCCAAGTCGAGAGGGTGATATGCCAGCGCCGCCAGAACTCCGTCACGTTCAGGCTGATGTATGGATGCCGGAAGTTCTCGGGAAGCTGAAACCCGAGCGACTTCGCAACGCCTCTGGCCATGTCGGTATAACCCGAGAAGTCATAGTAGATCTGGAACGCATACGCGACGACGGCTGACCAAACGGTGGCGGACGAGTAGAGCGCAGGCTGCGAAAAGACGGGATCCACGAAGATCGCGAGGCGATCGGCGAAGATTAATTTCTTGATGAACCCCCGCAGAAAGATCTGGAGCCCTAGGCGTAGATTCTCCAGGCGCAGCGGATGGATCGTCTTGAACTGGGGCAGGAAAACGGAGGCCCGCGTGATCGGCCCTGCTACGAGCTGGGGAAAGAAGGCCACGAAGAGAGCGAAGTCTCGAAGCCGCCTCGTGGCCGGTAGGTTTCCCCGGTAGACATCGATCGAGTAGCTCATGCTCTGGAACGTGAAGAAGGACAGACCGATCGGAAGGATGATGCCGAGGTGCGTCGGCACGTCGAGGTTGGCAGCCCGGAAAAGACCGGAGAGACTCGCGAGAAAGAAGTTCGTGTATTTGAAGAAGGCGAGTACGCCCAGGTTGCTACAGAGGCTCACCAGCAACCAACGCCGTTTCTTGCGGGGATCCGTCGCCTCCTCGACTTGGATCGCCGCGAAGTAGTCGATGATCGTCGTACCGGCCAAGAGGAGACAGAAACGCCAGTCCCACCAGCCGTAGAAGATGTAGCTCGCGACCAGCAGGAGATTGCGTCGCGCGGTCTCGGTTGAGACGGACCAGATTCCGAGCAAGACGATCCCAAAGAAGACCACGAACTCGAAGGAAGAGAAGATCACCGAGTCGTTTCCCGCACCGCCCGCGCGAGAAGATCCGCCACGATCCGATGACCGCGTGCGTTGAGGTGGCCCTTGCCCATCTCTGCGTTGTGGAAGCCGTGGGAGGGTTGTCCGGTCCGAGCGTATTCCGCGCAGAAGGCGTCGGTCGGATCTACTAAGCGAAGACCTCGTGATTCGACGACCTCACGGATACGACGATCTCGCTCTGGCGCCGTACTCCCGCAATGATTCTGCCCATAGTCGACTCCTCCGAAGCTGAGCACAATCAACGATGGTGTCACCTCGGCCATCCGGTCGAGGGTCCAGCCGAGAGCTGCGAGCTCCTCATCGGTTGCGTCGGACCGCGCGTTGCCTGACTGGTCGCGAGCATCGAACTTCGCGGCCAGTCGTGTGCGCTGCTCGGTCCAGAGCTCGTTCGCACGCTGGAAGAGCATCGTGAGAAGCGCAGAATGGCGAAGTAGCCCCTCTGTCGAACCACGCAGTTTCGTGCGGAAGTCGTCGCGGTGCTGCGGCGGTACGATCTTGAAGCTGCCAGAGGCATCCACCTCGAGATGCGTTTCACTCGGTTCGAATGCGACGAGGGTATGGATTTGCGTCACGACGACATCGGGCTCGAGCTCCTTGTAGATCCGCCGAAGGAGCACGAGCTCCGGCACAGTAGACCAGCCCGACTGAGCCGTGTTCACGAACTCCGAATGTGGTAGCTGCTGCTGCGCGAGCGCCGCGAAACTCTCCTCCGGTGCAACGTGGAGGGCTTCGGTGAAGGAGTTACCGAGCAGGAGCACGCGGGTCTTCGGCTTGGGGTCCTGGAGCTCGGGGCCCAGCCAACCAGTCGAATTCGTGTGATGAACTCCCCATCCCTCCTGGCTATAAACGATCCTCGCGTGCGGAATGTTGAGTAGACCGAGCTCCGGATCCGGAACCTTCCAGCTCGGGGACATGAACCACAGCCGGAGAACGATCTCGATCGCCAGAAGCATCGGGATCAGGGCGAGCGCGAACATCCGCGCCTGTCGGAGCCAATGCCGCCACTTCATCGTTTCACGCACGCGGACGCCTCGTGTGCCTTAGCTGAACGAGGCCAACCCTGGCCTGCTGCTGCATCTGTCGGTTTGCTAGTTGCACAGCCGGCAGCGACCAGACCGCATGCGAAGAATGCGAGGGTTGCCCCCTGCGATTCGAGCAGCGGCCGCTGGCCGCGTAGCCGATCTACAGATGCGAACACCACGGTTGGCTCCGCATGGGATATTGGGAGTCCTCTCAAACGCCACGGTCCCAAGTGGGACTGCGCGACGGAAACGATCTAGGTTCGCAACGCTAGGCCTGCCCGCCAGGGTGGGCACCGGGCCTCGGGTTACGCGCTACCCGCTAGTGGCCCAAAGAACATTTTGTCGCATCTTGGCTCCTCCAATCACGCGCGCCAGTTCGTCCATCGTGCAGTACATAACAATCAGCACGAACAGTATGATCTGGATGGCCCAGAAATGAGGTCATATCATTTTTCTGAGCAACGTCTCGTTGCGGGGTGATGGGGGCCGCCGGTCTCCTGCCAGAAATCGACGAGGCCCTCAAGATAGTGGACCGGGACCGCGAGGCTCCACGATTTCCACCGAGAGGAGCTCGGCTTGGCAGGGAGCCGCCGCTCGACCCAGTAAACGGGGGCAGGTGGTCCGCCTCGCTAGAACTGGAAGTAAATGAACGAGCTTTTTCCCGTGGGCGCAAAGAAGATGGCGAGGAGCCAAACCAATACAGCGGCTATTCCCGGCACGGTCGAGAAACCCAGCTGAACGTACCACCCGGACACCTCATCTCGTCCAATTTCTGCTCCAAGGTTGCGAAGGACCGCGTCCACCCATCGGGAGCCGCCTTCATCCGCGAGTACGCGCTCGACCGCCACCCCACCGACATGGCCAAGGATGACAAGGGCAGAAGATGCGACGAGCACCGTCGGAACAAGAACGTTCACTGCGCGCACGCCTGCATCTCGTCGGGTCGGGCGCTCGTCGGGGCGGTGATGAACGATAGGCCCGCACCTGACGCAATCGCGCTTACGATCTGCAGGTCGACCGGGTCGCGACAGGGCAGCGTGGCGCCGGCGTTAGGGAGCACGAACCCCATCGTCGCCGCTGCGGCCTCCGTTGCGGCGTGGCTGCCCTGGGGCTTCGTCGCCCGCACCATGTGGTTCGTCAGCGTGGTTGTGACCGAGCAGTTCTGGTTGACCAGGATGCTCGAGACTGCGTCGCAATCGCAGTGTGAGTACTGGTCTGGCGACTTGCTGACGCAGTCCGCGGCGTGGACGGCGCCCGTTGTCATCCGGTTATCGTGGGCGTAAATGCTCACGGTCCCCTGTAGCGGTGGGTCCTCTCCCGGCTGGTAGTTGTCGTCCCGGATGAGGACCGGCGTCTTGTTGTTGCCGTTCGGCCCCGCTTGGAAGACGTTTCCTACGGCGTCGAAGAGCACCGTCCACCCGGCCGAGTAGCTCTTGATCTGCATGCCGTAGTTGTACGAGGTGATCACGTTGTTCAGCGCCTCGTAGCGGCCCGTTCCGCTCTGAGGGGCCGAGGCCACCCCCTTTGCGATGCCGCGGTGACCGGTCGTGATCTGCGGGTGGCGCCCGCTGTCGCCGCCGATGATGTCGTGGTAGAACGTGACCTGCGCCACGTCGCCGTCGACCAGAGTGTCGAGGCTGATCAGACTCTGCGCCAAGATAGAGTTCTGCACTGTGATGTTCCGCGGGAACGGCAGCCCGAGCTTGTCGCAGATCCCATTGTACCCGGCGATCCCGAGGTTCTTGTAGTTTGACCATTCGAGCGAGACGTGGTCGAGGACCACGCCTACGCCACACAGGACGTCGATGTTGTTTTTCAGCGCCGCGAGGTTCCCGGTGCCGTAGCTGTTCCCGCGGTGCCGCAGCTGCGTGACGATCACGTTGCTGCCATAGAGGTTTAGCGACCACCCGTAAAACTGGATCCCATGCCCCGATGCCGTTGAGCCATCGATCGTGATGTTGCTTTGATACACGTTGAGATCGCCGTTGGTCGAGATATCGCCCGAAAGCCCGGCGAAGGAGACCCGGCAGCCGTTCGACGCAGTGCAGCACGTGTTCCCGTTGGCCCCGGTCAAGATCTCTCTCAAGCTGCCATGAGGAACAGTATTTTGGTCATCTGAAAGTGAGGTTACCGTACAGACCGGCTTGCCGTCGCCGCCCATCGTCCCCGCGCCCCAGCCGTAGACGGGAATCGCCGCGCGCGCCGCCGTAGCCGCCATGGTCCCGACCGCGAGGCCAAAGAGAACCACATTTCTCATCTATTCGACTTCCTTGGTCTAAACAGTAGGTCCACCACGCCAGGCAGTCTGCCGGCTCGTTGCGACGTATAGGTTAGGGAATGCAGTTGGGGATTGTCGCGCCCTTCCTTGGCGCGATCCTTGACTGGCTTCATTCGATCCGGACACGCCGGCCCCATTCATCACCACGAATTTCGCGCGCAACTGCCGTGAGCCAACGTGGCCTGCCGGAGCGCCAAGATCCAGAACGTCAACCTCAACCCGTCCGTCAAGCGAATCGGCGACGCGAAGACAGCACTGACGCTTGATCTCTACGCACGTGCTGCCGGGGATGCAGGGGCGGGCCGCGACGAAGCTGACCTCGATTCTGTTCGGGAGTCAGGTACGGCATTCCCTAGTCAGACGAGTTCAAGGCGAAAAAAGACCGAACTCCTGAGCATCTAGCCGTAGAATGGACGGTGCCTGTCCCGGGCACCTCTCGGTCCTCCGTTCTTCGGAGCAAGCTCACGATTAGCTCCGCGCCAACCACCCTCGCGGGCGTCGTCCGACGAAGGCATGACGCGACCTGAAATGGGTCTGCCATCACCAAGACTCCGTAGGTAGCCGGTTTCTGATTTACACGGAGGGAGACCGCATGGGTCAATCGCATTTCAGGGAACGCTCCGGCACGCACGAGCTTTGCAAGAGGTGGGTGGCGGCGGGTCACGAGTTGATCGTCGTGACCGGGGCGCCCAACGTGCCGGACGGTGTCGTCTACGACGGCTACCGGAACCTTCCGCCCGTCCGTGCGCGTCGGAACGCGGCCTCTTCCACGCTTCTCGCCTGATCCGTGGAACGCCTGGCTCACGAAATCAGGCCTAGCGCACGGTACACCACGATCCCGAGGTGCTCGCGCAGAGCGTTCGTTGTAGAGGCGAGTGCATCAGCGCTCGGGACAAACGCGGAGAAGATCAATCGGGCGAGCGGGAGATCACGCCATCGGCGTTGCGCGTACAGGACCTTGAAGTCGGTGGGCGCTGGTACGGTATCGAAGCCTTGATGCCGGAACAGGCCCACAGCCCGCGGCATGTGGAGCGCGGACGTGACCAGTAGGATACGGTGCAAGCCAAGGGGCTCGAGCAAGCGCTTCGCCTCGACCGCGTTCTCGAACGTGTTCCGCGACCGGCGTTCCTCGAGAATCGCATCCTTCGGTACGCCCAAGACGCCCAACAGCTCTGGCATGTCCGGGGCCTCGGCCGAGGTGAGCGGGTTCTCGGCCGGTCCTGAACAGACCAAGACCAGCGGCGCCTTCCCGCGCTCGAACAATCGGGCCGCGTGAACCATCCGGCTACGGGCTTCACCTAGCACTTCGATTTCCTCCCGCAACGCCAGCGTCGGCTCTATCCCGCCGCTGAGCACCACGATCACGTCGGCAGCTGGTGGGTCCGCATCGGGAAGGGACTGGCGCTCGAGCGACAATGTGAGCGCGTCCGAGACCCAGCCGCTCCCGCCTAGCCACAAGACGGAGATTGCCGCAGCCAGCAGCCCGCGCCGCCAGTGTGCGAGCGGCCCGCCGAATAGCACGATGAGCAGAGAAAAGAACGCGAGCGTCAGCGGAAACACGAGCTCCGGGAGAAGCTTCGAGAGATAGAGGAACCATCCAGCGCGTGCCACAGCCGCGGACGTTAGCGCCTCTGCGTGCGGCGGAGGGCTCGGCGAGCCCGCGCTGCGCCGGTATGGGTTTGGCTGTCGGCCCGGCGCACGGCCGACTGACTCGCGCTCGACGGACTACAGATCCAGCACACTCTCGCCGGCCCTTGCCTCTTACTGCGCTGGGCGTCGCAGTGATAACGGTCGAGGATCGTGAGGGCCTTGGGGTGGCCAGGGGGCTGCGGTAACCCCCGTCGCAAGCGTGCAGTGGCGAACTTTTCGCCGCGTAGCACGCTTGTGGTGATCGTTGCAGGGGGCGGGCTTAATCGCTTACGCATGCCGGTGGCGAATCGCCGCGAGACCAAGCACTATCAGCAAGACCGGGATCGCAATCCCGCCAGGCGCGCGTCCATGCGCACGGCGGCGACCCGGAGGCCGAGTATTGCGGCGAAGTAGGCCGGGACGTGCCTGCCAGGCGTCGGCCCGGAAGATGCGAGCTGGTGGTGCGTTCAACACGAGGACCGTAAGACATCCGTCGAGCAGGAGACCGCTTACCCCCTGCAAGTCGGGCTGCAGCAGTGTCGTCGCCACGAGACCGATCGCCGCGAGACCGCAGAGCAGTCCGTCGCAGACATCGGTGAGGTTGTAAGCGTTGACGACGGACGATCCAGATGAGGCTCACGCCTCTATGGGGAACGCCGTGGCCGTTGACCGCGGGGACCGCCCCGAGAACCAGCGGGAGCCCCGCGGCCGCGAGCTTTCGCTGGCGCCAACTAAGGATGCACGAAGGTATCGTCTCGGCTGAGGCTGAGGCAGTGACCATATGGGGACGAGGCGACTGCGAAGGTGCTCATCGCCGGAGGCCGTCGCGCTCGGCGCCCTCTCCCTCGCGTCGAATGAAGACGAACTCATTGCAGCCGATGTCTCCGCGGCACGTCCGCAGCTGCGACAGGACGAAGCCCCGGGCACGATAGAACTCGAAAATCTCCTCGGGCTTGGCTACCTCGAACGGATAGCCGCCGACCCAGTCGATCGTGTCCCGCCACAGGGACATCCCGCGATTATTGCCATAGCCGCGGAGGCTTGGGAACGGCCGCAGGAGCACCAAGTCCTTGACGATCCCGCGCCATCTGAGACTCGTCATGGCGGGCACAAGCACGAGGAACCGGAGGCCGCGCGGAAGCCAATTGTAGGTACGCTTCACAGCCCGCCATCGCTGACTACGATTTCCCTGATCGTTATAGATGGCGATGAACAGCTTGCCCCCCGCAGTCACTAGCGGTGCCACCTTACCAAGCGCATCCCACATCGCGCCGGTGTGGTGCAGCACTCCCCACGAGTAGACGACGTCGTAGCATCCAAGTCGCGCCAGGTAGCTCGCATCCAGGACGGACCCCTCCTCCACCGTCCAATCCGGATCATCAGGGAAGAAACGCCGGCGCAGCTCGCGGGTGCAAATCACCGATTGCGGATCGTAATCGAACGAGTGCACCACTGCGCCGAGGCGGCGGGCAGCGAGGCTGGAGAGCCCACTTCCGCAGCCTAGGTCCAGGAAGCGTCGGCCTTCGAGATTCTCGACTTCAAGCATCTCGCGCAATGACCGCTCCGCTGTCTCGATGCGGGGCTCGTCAAGCAACGCGAGGAACCGCAACCAGTTCCTGCCGAACTCGAACCGCTGGCCTGAGGCGACTTCGGATGCGTGGGAACCCGACGTGCTTCCCGTGGCGGCCATCCTTCGATTCCTCCAGATCGGCGTCCATGTACGGGCGCGGACGTGCTCGCGGCGGGCCTTTGCGGAGACCCTGCGGCTGAATCAGCGGGATGGCAATACCAAGCCCGCCGTGTCCCGGCACTCACCTTCTTGTGCGAGAAGCTCCACGAAAGTGGTCAACTCCGCCACAGCGAACTTCGTTCTTTTTTTGTGAACGAGGGCTCGCGCGAGGCATCTCTCCCGAGGATTCCATTGGTTACAACGGGAGGCCGACTCGCAGCGGTCACCCCGGGGGATATTAGGTTCCAACTGGCTCTCTCAGGATCGCTGCTGGAGACGTGTGCTCGCAGCGGACAGACCGGTGCCGCGCAACACCTGCGGCGAAATCTGGCGAGCACGCCGCGAATCCGCTCAGGGCGTTCTCGAAGGCGCCGATAACGAGCGGGTCACCTAGTCCGGAAGGAGATTGGGGTCCATGGCACTCACACGCAGGCGTTTTCTCGCGTCGTCCCTTGCAACTCTCGGTGCGAGCGCGTTCTCCCAGCTCGCACTCAAATGCGCGAATCCGTGCGGTTACGAGGGCATCTATACCGATCGGTTCACATACCGACCTGGCGACACGATCGATGTCATGGTGTCGCTTATGAGCAGCGTTCAGGTAAACGTATCCATCCTGCGCTACGACACGGTACTGCCGTATATGGCGCCGCAGACCGTGGCGACTTATCCCGTTCAGCCCACGGACGAGGGGAACGTCGATCAACCGAGCTCGATTGGTGCAGCCTTTTCGCCGGTTCTCCAGCTCCCGGCGAGCGACTTCGCGCCGGGTGTCTACGGAGTTCAGATCTCGCCGAACGCCATGCAGCCACAGAACCAGATCAACGACTCCAACACGTTCGCGTCGGATAACTCAGTCGCGTACTTCGTCGTGACGCCGCAAGTGGCTGGCAGCTTCTCACGCATCTTGTGGCTCCACGACTCGCTCACCGGGACCGCCTACGGGTCATTCGGAGGCGCATCGATCTATGGTGGGTCCGCCGGCTTTGTGCGCACCGTGAGCTGGTGGCGTCCGGGCCTGAATCTTCAGGCGATCTCTCATATCTACGCGCTGGAGTTCTTCCGAGGGAACGGCTACGCGTTCGAGTACATAGACCTCGTGGACCTCGCCGCTGCTTCCCCGGGCTATCTGAACGCCTACGATCTCGTGTGCGTCGTGGGCCAGTTCGAATACATCCCGCATGAGGTGATGGTGCAATTCCAATCCTATTTGGCGGGCGGGGGCAACGTCTTCGCGGCAAGCCATGAGTTTGGCACGTATCGCGTTCGTCTCGACCCGAACGCGCGTACAATGACCACCTACAAGTGGGACTATGCTAGCTTTGACCCTTATTACCTAAGCGGTGATCCAGCCCAGGCGCCGTACGTTGCCGGAATCGGGATGTGCAGCCCCGCGAGCCCGTACGAGACAGAACTCCTCGCGCAGACCGTCTGGGCGGCGAACTATGCGGCTCAGGATGGTCCGGTCGACTTGCCCGTATACAACCTGCCCACGGCCGGCTGGATCCTGGATGGCACGGGACTGAGCGCCGGAGATGTTCTGCCGCAGGCATTTGGCGGTTACGCCTCGGGCTGTTGCCTCCAGTTCGACTCTTCGAACCAGCCTTATCCTATCCTCACGGACGTGATGCGGATCCCTGCAAACACCGTCGTTTGGGCCGCGCTGCCGAGTTCCGACGCACAAGACTGGCGCCTCAACGCCGGTCAGCCCTGCGGGAACTGGCCGCTCCTCGCTTCGGGCTATGCAACCGCGACGCTTCAGGAACTGAGCTCGGGCTCGATCGTGGTGTCCTTTCCGTCGCCAGATCTTGCCCGCTACCAAATCGGCTCGCCGATCTACGATCGAATGCGCCTCAACATCATCGGCCGTCTTTCCGTGCGGTCCTGAATAGCGGACGCGCGAGAGAGCGAATTGCAGGTCCCAAGGGCCTGACTGCGCTTTAGAGCAGGCGCACCAGCTTCCCAGTTTCCTCTCCAGCGCGAGCCGCAGCGCGGCCCGAGGGTCGGCACAGGCTCATCTCTGCGGAGCTTTGATGCACTCGTTTTTCCCGCGCTGCACTTCAAAACAGAGGCCGCGTTAGCCGCCCTATGAAATGTCACAACGGACTGCGCGAGGCTTCCGTCGCACTTCCCTCGCCACCGAATCCTTCTCTGTGTGCACCAAACTCGGCGACACCCCTCAAATCCGAGCGGGCCCCAAGACGGCGTATGGGTCGATTACCCCGCGCGAAAGGAACACCCAGCTACCGCTGGCCGTGAGAGCCCAGCTTCGCTGAAGCGGGTCCGTGGTTGCGCCCCGTGAACTGTTAGGTCCGACCGCACGGCCGCCCGATCAAGTCGTACCCCAACAACCTCGCACCCAACTCGGTCACGGTCGCCCACACCTCCGCCACACAACATGAAGATGCCGCTATCGATGTATCGACGATCCCGTGGAGACGATGCGTCTTTTCCGTCCCCTATTCGACACAGAACCTGCTGTTTTTCCCTGTGCGCTAAATCACAAGAGGCAGCGACTCGAATGCCGACAAGCCAAGACAACTGCTTCCAGAGACGCTCGTGCGCAGGAGCTTGATGACGTTTAAGAGCACCCTGAGGCGCCCGAGCTTCGTGGGCTGGTTTGCCCTATCTCTATCCGCAGCGCTGGCACCGGCGGCGGGAACCGCACAGGACACCTCCCTATCCATGCCAGGGGCTCCGCAGCTAGTGCTCCTTTCGGATTCCCTGCCAAGCGCAGGTTCAAACGCCCAAGGCTTCACGATTTTCGGCTACGGCGCCGGCACGACCGGCGGCGCCGGAAAGCCGATCTGCGCCGTGTCGGACATCACGACACCCGACGACTACAACAACCCCGCGCCAGGGAGCTTCCGTGCCATCGTCGAGGAGAAGGGCAATTCCTGCTGCGCAGCGCAGAATGGTTGCACAGTGACCTTCGATGGATGTCCTGGTGGTGGATGCTCAGGAACGATCGCGTTGCACAGCGACGTCTTCATCAAGCAAGTAAACATTACGATCGACGGATCGAGGGCAAAGAATCACGGCATCCAGTTCGTCGATTTTTCGATCAACCTACTCGGTGGAAACACTATCATTCGTTACTTAAGGCACCGCGGGCACAAGCAGGACTATCCCCCTGGAGCACCGTCGAACACAAGCAAGCAGAACATCAACATCGTGTGCGGCGATCACATCGTGCTCGATCACGTGTCAAGCGAATGGGGCAACTTCAAGAATCTTACGATCTATACATATTCCGACCAAAGCGGATGCAATCAAAACGGCAACGGTCCGCCTGTCCGCAACGTTACGGTGCAATACTCGGTCATCGCAGAGCCCATCAAGGATTCAGTGAACATTTTGATCGGTGGCGATGTTAGCAATATCACGTTCTACCGAAACATTTCCGCGAACTCGTCGGATCGGCACCCACAGTTCGCCCCAGGCGCGGGCCACGACGACGGAACGGATCCACTCACGGGCTCCTCCTACCTCGAGTGGATTAATAATATCGTATCGTCTTACCACTACGGTTTGCGTGTCTCAAGCCGGTCGCCCAACTACACAACATATGCCGATGCCGTCGGCAACTACTACCAAAGCGGACAGGGGCCGGAGAGTTTAGACCACAAGACACCGGTTATGCATGACTATACGTACCGTTGGTGGCAGGCTTGCCTTAGCGGAGCGAAAGCGGGGCAGTACTGCAGTAGCGCCAGCGATTGTCCCGGCTCAACGTGCGGCGGTGTCACGATCAGAGAGCAAGGCCTCACGAGCCTCTATGCAGAGCGGAATGTGCTCCTTCCGAGCGGAGGGAATCATGCTTCAGACTGCACGACGGTAAGCGCCGACGAAACGAGCCAATGCGACTGCGATGCGATCTCGACTGTTCTGAATCGCTGTGTCGGGGGTACGAATCCGGGGCAGGGCTGCCGCAACGGTCACGACACAGAGGACTGCGGCATCGGCGGAACGTGCACGCTACCCGGTAACAGCCCGTGCTCGGTTGGAACTGCACCGGACCACGGCACTGTGCGCGCAATCGCGCGCCAGACGCCGCACGTGCCCCCTTCGGACGCCGTGTACCCGGACGTATTCACTGCCGTACTTGACACCGCCGGCGCTACGGAACCGTGCCGCGACGCGCTCGACCAGCGGATCGTGGACTACATCCGGGCGGGCTCTGGCAGCCACAACCCGGGTAACGCGCCGCCCGCGGCGTTTCCCGACGAGGCGCTGCCGTGTCCGTGAGAGGAGTTGGCAATTGGGGGGCATAACAGCAGCGGTGCAGCGCGCGTGACAGACTTGCTTCAAGCAAGATAGTCCTATCCTGCGGTGCGCCGGCAAAGGGGGCGCCTGTTCTGCGCCGTCTCGATTTGCTCTACAGAGTGCCTGAACGTGCATTGGTTCGAGACGCTCGAGGACGCCCGGGCGAAGATCGAGTTCTGGAGACGGGACTACAACGAGAGTCGGCTTCACCAAGCTCTCAAGGAGCTGGCGCCGGCCGAATTTGCCGCACGGATCGAGGACTTGGAGAAGCGAACGAGTTCATTAACCGCCGAAAACTAACCCTGGCATTGGCCCGGAAAACCCAAGCGGCTCAGTCCGAAGAACCGAGGCAGGTCAAGGTAGCGACCATATGACTCCCACAAGGTGCTCAACGGGGCGTAGGTGGCTTCTCGTGCTGCCAGTCCCGACAATGATCGGGCTGGTACTATCGGTACCGACTCCCGCCTCGGCTATCGTGATTCAGGTGAGTTTCACTGCGTCACTGTCAGGAACTCTGGGAACTGGCTCCATCTGGGAAACACTGGGGACATACGACGTAGCGGTACCCGGCACCGTCCTGATCGATCCCAACGAAATCGTCGCGACAATATCGCTGCTTGCAGGATTTGATGGCACTTTCACGCATTTCGGAGCCACAGATCCTGGAATGATCAGTGTGCCAAGCGGCTACCCGGGGACTCAAATCACAATCGCAAACCTGGCGAACATCGCAGTAACATACGACTTCACCGCATTTTCCTTTGATCTATCCTTAAACCCTGGAAAGGGTGGTGCATTTGAGACACCTAGCGTGTTCGACATGGATATCGGAGGATCCGGTGCGACCGCCTTCGGCCCGCTACAGATAACGTCAACGATTTTGCCCGTCCCCGAACCAGGGACAGCCGCTTTGGTGTCGATGGGAGCCGTGTTGCTCGCGAGCCGGAAACAAAAACAACGCCACGTCTGACGGATCCGGCTGGCAATATCGACCGCGTGGCGCGTACCCTTCGCAACACCGATCAAACACTGCTGTGTCGAGTATCCTTCGGATACCGAATCCACATCAACGCAGCGCTTTCGCCGACGATCTAGGTCGGTCCGAACGTTCAAAGACTGGGAGGCCCGCGCGCTGTAAGGGGACGGCGTGGCCGTGGAGGCGGATTCGCTGGAGGCACTGGCACGCTCAACCCAGAACCGACCTTTCCCCTGGGGGAGACTTCAAACCAGATTCTGCTTGGGGTTGGGTTCCTTCGATTGAGAATGGCCCGATCTTACGGGACCTTCCCGCGGAATTTGCGGCATCTCTGCCACCTTCTCCGTTCCCCAGACCACTCCACTCATAGAGTGCCAAAGCGCGACTCGGCTGCCCTGGCCTGCCAACCTGACCGTTCTGAGCAGCCCAAACGCCGAGGATCCTGATGCTCGCTGCAAAGGAGGAGTTCTATGCGAATCCGGCTGCCTACTGCTCTTCGACCCACCAGTGCTGTCTCGGAGGCAGAAAATCCGAAAGCAAGCGGGGTCGGCCCGCCTGCTCGGCAGGTAAGGGCGGCAGCTGATTTACCGCTCCCGGTCCGGCGATCCGCGCGCGACGTCGCGGCGATCCTCGACCGCGTATACGCCACCTTGCCGCGCGAGTGGACGGCGAAGGAAGGCGCACACTGCTACCCGAATTATCGCCACTATTTGAGGGCGATCGCGAGTTGTTCGGACGACATTCAGCTCGAACGGAGCGGCACCCAGTCGGAGGTGGGGTTGGACTTACTCGACATAGGGCTATCGATGGGCGTGGTAGGCTACGCGTGCAGCTTGATGGGCATGCGCGTCACAGGCGTCGATGACGAGCGGAATGAGTGGCACCCGTTGCTTCAGCCGCTTCGCAAGTGGTTTGGTGTGTCGTATGCGGGCTACAACGCGCTAACCAATCAGCTTCCGTTCGAAACCAGTTCATTCGATATCGTGAACAGCAACGATATGATCGAGCATATCCACGGCAGCCCGAAGCGCATGCTGAACGAAAGCTACCGGGTGCTACGTCGCGGCGGTCGAATCGTGATCACGACACCGAATCTGAGCTCACTCCATAACCGATTGTTGCTCCTCTTAGGAGGAAGCGTGCACGCCTCGATTCAGGATTGGTATCACAGCCCGCAGTGGCACCGTCCAGTCTTCACAGGACACGTGCGCGAGTATACCCCGGGTGAATTGCGATACGTGCTAGGTGAAGCCGGCTTCCAGAACGTACGTGTGATGCCATTCAATTCCTTCCCGGGCAGCGTAGCTCCTCCACCCGCAGATGCGTCGGAGCTAGACTACTCGCGGTGGTTCTCGTATCTTAAGGATGCGCCCTTCTACGAGCGCGAGTTCCATCTCCGCGGGAAACGGGACGTAGCGTATGTTGCTCACAGCCTAATCACCATGCCGTTTCGCGGCATGCGCCGAGAGTTGCTTGCCGTAGCCCGCAAGGACTAAAGAAGTGATTTCGCTGTCTGGGACCTTCAGCAGTATGCGCGCGGAAACGAGTCAAGACGCTGCGTACATCTGACGAGTAGGAGGGTGTGCCCAGAAAACATATCACTTCCGCGGGATGCTGGTGCCGGCTCATGGACATGCAGTCACGATGTGCTCTGTGAGCACTCCCGCGAGTTTCGGTATGTCCTAGAGTACTGAATCACCTCGGCCACGGGGTAAGGGCATCCGGCGTTGCTGCTGCAGAAGGGCGGGCCGCGGTGGCGCGGTCGCTTTTGGACGCAACCTTTGAATGTCTCCAAAAGGGACCGGACTGCGCTCGCGAGCGCCACCGCAACAAGGGGAGATGCTAACCTCTCGATACATGGTGTGCGCTGACACATTCCTTTTTCTTTCCAAGCTTTTGCCAGAAATCGTATTTCCGCTGACTCTGACGTTTTTGTCTCTGCTCATTGTTCTCCTCGGTGGCCCCCTGGCGCGATGGCGGCGTGCGCTGCTGGCCGGGGCGATCAGTATCCTATGGCTGGGCGGGAATGGCTGGGTGTCGGAGGCCCTGACGCGTTCGCTCGAGCGTCAGTATCTCCCCGATGCAGATCCGCCGACTGCCGATGCGATTGTCGTGCTAGGGGGCGCTACGGAGCCGGCGGTACCGCCCCGCACCGAGATCGAGCTCGTTGGTGACGGCAGCAACCGGCTCGTGCACGCCGCCCGTCTCTTTCAACGCGGAAAGGCGCGTCTGATCCTCGTCTGCTCCGGGCGCTCGGAGTACGCGATCCGTGAGACGCCGGAGGCTCCAGATATGGCAGAGGTGTTACGCTTTTTCGGCGTCCCGAAGGCTGCAATCCTGGAGGAAGATCGGTCGCGGAACACATTCGAGAACGCAGTGGAGGCGAAGCGAATGCTCGGACCACTAGGCCTGCATCGCATCCTGTTGGTCACTTCAGCTCTCCACATGCCGCGCGCTGTGGGTTTATTCCGCCATCAGGGCTTCGAAATCCTCCCTTCGCCGACGGATTTCAAGGTCGTCGACATAAAACCTCGACGGTCTGGTCTCTCGCTGGCTGAAGCAGTCTTCTCCGCACTGCTCCCCAGCGCGGATGCACTCGCTTCTACGACAAAGGCTCTGCGTGAGCATCTGGGGATCGTTGTCTATCGGGCGCTAGGCCAGCTCTCTTGAGATGCAGGTGACTTACCTGGGACAAGGGTCGCCCGCTTTTACACATAGATCGCGATAAGTTGTGGCTCGTCATCGAACTTTCATATCGCCTACCCGAGCGATGGCGCGCTTGCCGCTGAGTGCTGCGTAGTCCGGGTACCGCCGTAGCTTTGCAATACCCGCGACCCGCCGAAGGCCACTCAATGGTGGAACAGGTTCAGCGCCGACCCCCTGCGGAACCACTGCAGCTGAGAGGCGTTGAAGGTGTGGTTGAGCTGCAGGGTCTCGATGGTGCCGTCTCCATGTTGGATGCGGCACTCGACGGGCTTGCCGGGTGCCATCCCCGCCAAACCGACGAGGCTGAGGCGATCGTCCACACGGATGAGGTCGTAGTCGGCCGCATGCTGAAGGGTCAGGGCCAGCAGGCCTTGCTTCTTCAGATTGGATTCGTGAATGCGCGCAAAGCTTCGGGCGATCACCGCGGCACCGCCCAGCAGGCGCGGCGACAGCGCGGCGTGCTCGCGACTGCTTCCTTCGCCGTAGTTGTGATCACCAATAATCACCCACTTGACCCCTTGGACCTTGTAGTACCGGGCGATCTTGGCGATCGCCTGCTCTCTTTCGCCGGTCAAGACGTTTAGGCCGGTGCCGGCGTCGCCGGTAAATGCATTGGTCGCTCCCATCAACATGTTGTCGCTGAACCGGTCCAAGTGGCCGCGATAGCGAAGCCAGGGACCAGCGGGAGAAATGTGGTCCGTCGTGGTCTTGCCTTTGGTCTTGATGAGAACCGGCATATTGAGGAAATCCCCGCCGTCCCAGCCGGGCCACGGTTCCATCAACTGCAGCCGCTCGCTGTTCGGATCCACCTTGAGCGTAACGCTGCTGCCGTCTTCGGGAGGCGCAGTGTAGGTCGCGTGTCCGCGGTCGAAATCCTTCGCGGGCACCTCTGGAGCGGGCTTCGGCGGGTCGAGCCGGAACGGCTTGCCGTCGGCGCCGGTCAGCGCGTCGGTCATGGGGTTGAACGACAGCCGCGCGGCAAGGGCAAAGGCAGTGACGACCTCGGGACTTGCGATGAAGTTCATCGTCGTCGGCTGACCGTCGTTGCGTCGCGGGAAGTTGCGGTTGTACGAGGTGACGATCGTATTGGGCACCGCACCCACTTCGGCAGATCGGCGCCACTGGCCGATGCAAGGACCGCAGGCGTTGGCCAGGACAGTGCCGTTCATGTCCTTGAGCGACTGCATCTGGCCGTCGCGTTCAATCGTCGCACGCACTTGCTCCGAACCGGGCGTGACCAAAAAAGGGGCGGCCGCCTTGATGCCGTGCGCCTTCGCCTGCTCGGCGATGTCCGCCGCGCGGCTCATATCTTCGTAGGAGGAGTTGGTGCAGCTGCCGATCAGCGCAGTCGAGATTTCGTCGATGAACCGATTCGCCGGGTCGGTCACCTCAGCGGCGAGCTTTGAAATCGGTCGCGCCCTGTCGGGTGAGTGGGGGCCCACGACGTGGGGCTCCAGCTTGGCCAGGTCGAGCTCGACCACGCGGTCGTAGTATTTTCCGGGGTCCGCCTCGACCTCCTTGTCGGGCTCGAGCAAATGCTGATTCTGCTGGACGAGGGGTACCAAGGCACCTCGTCCCGTCGCCCGCAGGTACCTGTCCATGCGCTCGTCAGCAGGAAAGATCGAAGTGGTCGCTCCGAGTTCGGCCCCCATATTGGTGATCGTGGCTTTTCCGGTGGCGCTAATCGTCCGCGCACCGGGACCGATGTATTCGACGATGGCATTGGTCCCCCCGGCGACGGTCAGTTGTCCAGCGACATAGAGAATGACGTCTTTGGGTGCGGTCCACCCACTCATCCTGCCGGTTAGGTAGACCGCGATATGCCGCGGATAGAGGACCTCCCAAGGGAGTCCGGCAATCACCTCGACAGCGTCGGCACCACCGACGCCGACGGCGCATGCGCCGAGACCCCCGGCATTTGGCGTGTGCGAATCGGTACCGATAATGAGAGCGCCGGGGAAGGCATAGTTCTCGAGTACGACTTGGTGGATGATACCGGCTCCCGGCCCCCAGAAACCTAAGCCGTACTTGGCCGCTGCCGAGCGGAGGAAGTCGTAGACCTCCTTGTTCTCCGCGAGCGACTCGCGCAAATCCGAGGCGCCATCAACCCTCGCCTGGATCAAATGGTCGCAGTGGATGGTCGCTGGCACCGCCACCTTTTCCCGCCGGGTCTGCATGAATTGCAGCATGCCAGTCTGTCCCAGCACATCCTGAAATACGACCCGGTCGGGACGAAGCAGAAGATAGCTCTTGCCAGGCTCGAGTTCCTGGCGTTCCGGCGCGTCAAGGTGTCCGAGCAAGACCTTATCTGCCAAGGTCAATGGCCTATTCAATCGACGGCGGACCACCGCGAGATTGCGCGCCATACGGGCGTAGACTTCAGCCGTCATCTCCGGGCTCGATTCGATTGCAGCAACCATGCCTGGCCCCTTCTACCGTTCCTTGTACCCGCCAGGATATATGGTCGCTCATGTTGAAGGTAGGAACCCACGCGCCGGTCCCATCCGAGTCGAAAATACCTCGTCGGCGTCTCAGACCTCTGCTTAAGTCCACGCCCCCCTCATTCAGACAACGGAGGTCGCCCCACGTGCCGGATTTCGGGGAATTACCAAGATGCGCCGCTGAGCGTCCGGTTGCGTAAGGTGGAGGCCGGCACCAACCGAGGAAGGCAGCGATGGCGCTGGCGTTGGTCGCGACGAGCTCCACGGAGGCCCGCGCTACGAAAAATTGCGGGGCGCCTGCTCATTCACACGAACGGGCCAGCGAAATTCTCGTCCTTACGCCCTGACTCGCGCTCGTACAGAGTGGTCAGTAGCCTGATACCAATGCGCTTCGGCCAATCTTCAGTTGCCTGCTGAGAGGCTCCAGTCCGGCAAGGCGCGATCTGGTTCGAGCCCCGTTCGGCGCACGGCGGTGCGTCTGGCGATCCGATGACCCATGAGCACCGCGGTGCCCGCTGCGAGAACGACGTAAAGGCAGCTGAGCGCGATCGCGTAGGCCTTGTAGAGGTTCAGGAAGTAGCTCCGGAAGCAGAATCCATCGATCTCCTCTGGGTCGAAGAAATGGAGAAGCAATGGCCGCCAAATAGTCGCAAAGGCAGGGATCAGATCCCAGTGTGTGTGGCGCATGCCGGAGTAATCGTAGGAGGGACTGTAGTTCCGGGGAAGCTGACGTCGATAGTGACTCCAATTGCGCCTCAGATCTGCAACCGTGGCTAGTCGACCGTCGTCTCGGAAGAATGCCAGGTCGAAGATCGGGTCCAGCACGACCCAACGCCCGTCCACCTTGGCTTCCACGATAACATGGATCGCTCCCCCTCCTTCATTCCCAGCCAGCATTTGGCCCATACGCACCTCGAATCCGGCCACCTGGAGCGCTCGCGCGAGGACATGGCTGAAGCTACCACATGCGGCGTATCCTTCATGGAGTTGGAGGTCTGCCGAGGCGAAGAAGCGTTCGCGCAGAGAACTGGGCTGATGCCCGGCAAACATCTCGAAGTTAGGTTTCACCAGCGCGTGTGTCCTGTGAAGGATCGCCATCACTTGATCTTGGGCAGGCATCTCCGGGCTCACGCTGCGCTCGACGAGGAGACGGAAAAGCTGATCCTCGAAGCTGCTGTCTGAAATCAAGACGACGATCATGAGAAGCATCGCGACGTGGATCGCCACGAGAACGTGCGAGTTTGTGACGATGCTGCGCACCCAATTCGAAGCCCATCTGAGTTGGACATAACGCGTTTTCTCAGGCTCGGTTGCGTGTCCAGGCGCGACAACAACGTTAACGAATGCAGTAGACATGATCGCATGCTTCGGCTACGCGGTGCGCTTATCCCGTGACCACCGTCACGGCCGCGGCCGTAACGCTTCTTCCCGCCTCCGAAGACTGAACGCGCTGGTGACGGCGCTCACTGGCGGTTGCTGATCCGCATACGAGGTGCCGTGAGACGGGTCACGCGGCGCGGAGGGGGCGCACCCGAAACATCCCTGGAATCGCTGACGGTATTGCGTGGCACGCCGTGCGACGCACGGCTCAGCACGACTCTGTGGAGGAATAGATGCGACTATTCGGATGCGGGTTCCTCTTCGCTACGGGGCTGGCTCTCGCTCTTGCCCCCCCGGCCCTCGCGCTCACGCTCGCCCAGCTCGTGGGGGGAGCGTCGCTACCGACGGATTCGCTCACTCTTGACCACTTCCAAGCCGTCGCCGTGGGAAGTGCCGATCCCAATTTCAACGACTACGCAGTGCAGGTGTTGCCGGACGGCTTTCGGATCAGCGGGCCGGTGAGCGCAACTTTAGGCGAGACCGGAACGCTTTTGCTTTCGTACGATGTCACGACGACGGGGCCTGGGATCACGGGGGCTTCCCTCTACTCGAGTGGGATTGCAGTCGGGAGCGGATCCCAGGCAGTGGTGGCCGAGAGCTTGTCTGGACCTGGGAACACGGCACTTGGCACGCTTGTCGTCTATGACGTGGCGGGCGTAGGCTCGGTGCCGGTTGCGTCGGCTTCCTTTGGGCCAGTCTCCGAGCTCTCGGTCGCGAAGACGATGCAAGTTAAGAGCGGCCTCTTTGCAGCGGTGCCCTTCGTCGATCAGCGCTTCGTAGTGGTGCCCGAACCCATAACGTTCTTCCTCCTCGGAGCAGGAATGATGGGGCTTTTCGTAAGCGGCAGTCACCGCCACGAGAGGCGCGAGGAGTAGGCCGCAGCTGTTAGCGCTCTTCGCCGTCACCGCTCGTAGGCGAACCTGAGTACGGAGGGTGCATCGCCAGGCTGGCAGTGCGAATCACGTCGCGTCGACGTGCCCGCGTCGGGCATCGGGGGCTTGGTGGTGGTTGGCCGTCACCGCATGAGGTTTCGACGTTGGTGTGAGGTCTCCTAACAGCGTCGTGTTGGCGGGACGAGCGGGATCTCGTACCGAATAGCGAAGTCCCACTCATTAAGAGCCCCATTCTGCCTCGCGCTATTGCAGACCGCTCATGATGTGACGGTACGCTGCCGCACGCTCCAACCGGCGGTGTTAGGCCATCTGGAGCGGCCAGCGCCTCTACCAAATTGAGCGATCCGCCCTCGCCCAGCCTGCCGACAGGTTGGACCTAAACGCTAGCGCCTGAACGCCGAGGCGGTGAGCGTGATGCTACCGAAGTCCTGCGCTTGACAGAATCCGACGGCCATCTCGTGCGAGGCATCGGAGCCGCTCCAACGGAAGGTCGCTCCCGAGAATCTGGGGGTCACGGCGCCGAGCCGCTGGAGGGAACCGGTAGGACCGGAAGGCAGCGCACTAAGACGGGCCTACCTGGAACCGATCGGCCTGATCCCAAATCGGGCAGTGGACCCGATTCCCGCTCCGGCTTGCTAGCCTGCTCGCCTAGAGGCGGGGAGGGTCCCATGTCGCTGCGCAGCTCGTCCGCGTCGGAAGGCGACGCAGATTTTGAAGTCGCGCAGGATACGGTCCATTGCACCGGTAGCTGGACTGTGGGACGCATTGCAGGGCTTGAGCGGCGCCTAGATCACATGCCCTGGCCAAAAGGTACACAGGTCGTTTTTGACGGCTCGGCTGTCACCGCACTGGACACAGCGGGGGCGTGGCTGCTGCGCCGGTCCCTCCGCACGGTCGAGCGGAGCGGCCAAAGGGTGTCGCTCCGCGGCCTCCGGGCTGAGCACGAAGCGCTCTTCGCAATGATCGGCTCACCGGAAGTCGAGGTCGCGCTCGCGACCACCCTGTCCACACCGCCGCTGCTCGAGAGGGTCGGCGCGTTCGCCTGGCATGGAGGCCAGCAGGGCATGAAGATGCTTCCCTTCGTGGGCGAGGTCGCGGTAGCGGCCGCGCGCTGCGCCGCGCGGCCCACACGCATCCGCTGGAGACCGACCCTTTACAACGTCCGGACCGCAGGCTTCGATGCCCTACCCATCGTCGGGCTGCTCTGCTTCCTCATGGGCATCGTCATCGCCTACCAAGGGGCGACACAACTTCGGCGCTACGGCGCGAACATCTTCGTCGCGGACCTCGTGGGACTCGCCATGCTCCGCGAGCTCTCGCCTCTGCTCACGGCCATCATCGTGGCTGGCCGCTCGGGATCCGCCTACGCAGCCCAGATCGGGACGATGAAAGTGACGGAGGAGATCGACGCGCTACGCACCGTTGGAATCGCTCCCATTGAGCTGCTGGTGCTGCCCAAGATCGTGGCCCTCACCATCGCTCTCCCACTGCTCACCGTCTACGCCGATGTCCTTGGTGTTTCGGGTGGGATGCTGATGGCGCGAACCGAGCTGGGGGTGAACCACACGGTATTCCTCGATCGCCTCCAGCATGCACTCCGACTCTCAGACTACCTAGTGGGCATCGGCAAGGCACCGATCTTTGCCGGAATCATCGCTGTCGTCGGCTGCTTCCAGGGCTTCCAGGTCGCAGGCGATGCCGAGAGTGTAGGACGCCGAACCACGGTGAGCGTCGTCCAATCGATCTTCCTCGTGATCCTCGCCGATGCCCTCTTCTCCGTGATCTTCAACTACCTGGGGATCTGACGTGGCGGGCGTGGCGAAACCGTTGACAGCCGTGATCGAAGTTCGCGACCTTCATACGCGCTTCGGTGCCGCAATCGTTCATGACGGTGTGAGCCTTGAGGTCAAAGAGGGTGAGATCTTCGCGCTCGCGGGGGCAAGCGGTTGTGGGAAGTCCACGCTGCTGCGGGAGATCATCCTGCTGCAGCAGCCTCAGTCAGGCTCCATCCGGGTCTTCGGCCGAGAGGTCGTCGGACTCGACGACGAGGAAGCGCTTCCGCTGCGACGAAACTGGGGGGTCATGTTCGAGCGCGGCGCGCTCTTCAGCTCGCTTACCGTCAGCGAGAACGTAGGCCTGCCGCTTCGCGAGCATACGCGCCTTAGCGATCGGATCGTCGACGAGATCGCTGCCGTGAAGGTTGCGCTCACAGGGCTCCCAGCGAGCGCCGGCCCCAAGTACCCGGCGGAACTCTCGGGCGGCATGCGAAAACGCGCGGCGTTGGCTCGCGCGATCGCGCTCGATCCGAGGCTTCTCTTCTTGGACGAGCCGACCGCAGGACTCGATCCGCTAAGCGCCAGCGCTTTTGACGAACTGGTGAGACGGATGAAGGAGCTCCTCGGGCTCACGATTTTTCTAGTGACCCACGACCTCGATCTTCTCTGGCGTGTGGCGGATCGTGTCGCCTTCATGGTGGAAGGGCGCATCGCAGGCGTCGGAACTATGCACGAGCTCTCGAAGTCGGAGCAGCCGCTCGTGCGCGAATACTTCTACGGGCCACGAGGCCGAGGAGCTTGGGAGCAGTCATGGAAACAAAAGTGAACTACGCGATCGTCGGGGCCTTCGTCCTGACGCTCTCGGTGGCCATCGTGGCCGGTGTGCTGTGGATCTCTTCCGGCCGCACCGCTCGCAAGGATTACGACACCTATCTCGCCTACTTCACAGAGTCCGTGTCGGGCCTAAATGTGGAAGCGCCTGTTAAGTACAGGGGGGTCCAGGTGGGTTCGGTGCGGGAGATCGCGCTCGACCAAGAGGATCCGCAGAGGGTCCGGCTTGTCCTCGCGATTGAGCGCGGCGCTCCGATCAAGCGGGATACGATTGCAATCCTCAGTGTGCAGGGACTCACGGGGATCGCCTTTTTGGATCTTGAGGGTGGATCCAAGGAGTCGCCGCTCCTTACCCCGAAGGAAGAGGAACCCTACCCCGTGATCTCGACAGGGCCTTCGCTGCTGCGTCGCCTCGATACGCGCGCGAGCGCACTCGTCGCCGATCTCTCTCAAACCGCGCAGAGTATCAACCAGCTCATTGACCAGGACACCCGCGACGCTCTCCAGCGCACCATCCGCGATCTCGATAGCGTGACGCACGTGGTTGCGGGACGGTCGAAGGAGATCGATTCGACTCTCGTTGCCGCAGCTCGCACCATGGAGAACAGTGCTCGGGCGAGCGCAGACCTTACGCAGCTCGTGAAGCAGGTGGCCCAAAGTGCCGCGGCCGTCGAGCGTGCAGCGGACAAGACTGCTCGCGCCAGCGAAGCCGTGCGAGCGACCGCAAGCGGCGCGAGCGGTAGTGTAGAGACCCTGCGCGCCGACACGCTACCGGAGCTGCAGCGGCTCCTCGCGGATGCCCGGGTGGTCCTGTCTTCACTGGGACGGGTCGCACAGGACCTCGAACGCAACCCCAACGCACTCGTCGTTGGTCGCGAGTCGCCTGCTCCCGGGCCGGGCGAGTGACCTGATCGTGCGGTGCACCTGGTATTCGAAGATCGCCATTGCGGGAGTACTCACTCTCGCGTGCACGAACTGCACGTTGCTCCAGCCCTTACGCACCGAGCCTCCGAGCATTTTCGCCTTGGAAGCGACATTCGAGAGCGCACCGGTGCGGGATGCGGCCGCGCAGCCGCTTGCCATCGCGGTGCCGCAGGCGCGACCTGCCTTCGATAGCGCGCGTATCGTCTATGTGTCGAGAACCTACGAAGTGCGCTTCTTTTCCAAGAGTCAGTGGGTGGATACTCCCGCACGCATGCTTGCCCCGCTTCTCGTTCAAGCCCTCGGCGCAAGCAGCAGGTTCCAGCCGGTTCGCAGCGGAGCGGGTGTCGATGCGGCTCTGCGTCTCGAGACCGAGATCACGACGCTGCAGCAGGAGTTCACGGTCCGTCCGAGTCGGGTGCGCTTCGCCCTTCGCGCACAGCTCGTCGATGTGGCAGCACATCGAATCGTCGCGACGACCGACCTCGAAGCCGTTGAAGAGTCGGCGTCCGACGATCCGTATGGGGGCGTCGTTGCCGCCAACCAGGCCGTTGGCCGTCTGCTCCGCGAGCTCACGACGTGGTGTGAGAAATACGCGAGTGTAGGAGAGACCTCGAGTGGCGCGGGCGTTCCACAAAATTAGGAGGTTTCGGGCTCGAGGGGGATGTCGAGGTCGCTCGACTGATGCGCCAGCGATTGTTAGCGGCGAACCAATCGGAAGGCGAAGTTGCGCCCAAGTCCCTGCTTGTACGCAAGGGTGATCCATAAGAGGGCATAAGGCTCGAGAAGACGCGCTTGCGCGAGCGGCCCCGCGTCGAGAGGACCAAAGCCCAGATCCGCTGCAAGATTCGCCGCTATCGTCTTTGCGGAGGGATCGTCGCCGCAATAGGGCATCGTTGCGGCTCCTTCCTTGTACTTGGGGTCCGCCATATTGTCGAAGCCCGTCGTGTTGAAGATCTTCACGACGTGGGCTCCGGGTGCCCAAGCCGCAACCTGCTCTCCTCCCGATATCGTGTGCCCGATGGTGAGGCCAGTGAGGTCCGGTTTCAGCGGATTCGTGCAGTCGAGAAGCGTCTTTCCCCTCAGGTCGCCGGCGGCGCACAGGGCCGATTCAGCTGCAGCCCAGGGGGTAGCGAGAACCACGACCTCACCGAATGCTGCCGCTTGCACAACGCTTCCGGCTCTCGCGCGCCCTCCACTCGCCGAAAGGAGCTCGCGTACCTTCCCCTCTGTCGCATCGCGCACTCCGAAGAGAACCTCATGGCCGCGCTCCGCCCAGCGCCGTCCCAGCGTCCCACCGACGCTACCCGCCCCAATTACGCCGATTCGCATCATGCTCAAGTGAGTCTCCATGAGTGTGGGGCAGCGCACGTTTAGGCTCCGAGCGCCCGTACAGCGCTTCGGCTGTCTCGCTGCCCGAGAAGTTCTGGCGTCCCGTGATGAGTCTCCCATCCCGGGCCGCGAACCCTCGCCAGAGAACAATGGGGCGGTTAGAGTCGACTGCGCAAGTAGGTACAGGGAGGTGCGGTAGGCGCACGGATGGCTGTGAAGCCCGATCGACGCAAGATGGGAGCCCAGCTCGCTGCCGAGCTCGTGGCTGACAAGTGGTTCATACGAATCGTCCATCAACTCGAGGACGGAACCAAGCGCTACGGAGAACTCCGTCGCAATCTTCCCAGCGTCTCGCAGCGCATGCTGACTCGGACCCTCCGGAACATAGAGCGAGATGGGCTCGTGAGCCGGAAGGTCTACGCGGTCGTACCTCCCAAAACGGAATATGCGCTCACGGAACTCGGCCAAAGCCTGATCGAGCCGCTTCACGGCCTGTGCCAATGGGCGGAGAGGCACTTTCCCCGGGTACAGGCGCACCGGCTCCGCGATGCGGGCAGACCGAAGGGAGCGCCCTAGCCGAGGGGTTTTGCCGGTGCGATACTTTGATGAGCAGCAGCGGCTCGGGGCAATCGCCTCAATTTGCCGCGGTGTGTGGTCTTTGTGATGTCCTCACATAACCCTCCAGGGCCACCGATGCATGAGCTGGCCATCACCCAGAGCATCATCGCCGCAGTCACCGAGCACGTCGGCAAGTCGAAGGTGACGCGCGTCGTGATCGAGGTGGGAGCGCTAACGACCGTTGCGCCCCACGCCGTCCGGTTTTGTTTCGATGTATGTGCCAAAGACACAAACCTCGCGGGTGCCGAGCTCGAGATTGTCGAGATTGCAGGACGCGCACGGTGCATGGACTGCGGGGACGAGAGGGCGCTCGAAAGTCCGATCGCCTTGTGCCCCTGCGGAAGTCTTAACTTCGATCTCCTGAGCGGTCATGAGCTCAAGATCCGAGAGGTAGAGGTCCTCTGAATGTGCGCCACGTGCGGCTGTTCCCAGCATACTTTGGATCCCATCGCAGAGCCCGGGATGGACCCGCATCCCCACACTCATCCCCACGAATCGCATGGGGAAGATGGCCATGATCACGGGACGCATATGCATGAGGGGGGGGACCCCGGCAGCTCTCGCCGCGTGCGACTCGAGCTCGACCTTCTCGCAAAGAACAACAGGATCGCAGAGCGGAATCGCGGCTGGCTCGAGGGTAGGCAGACCGTTGCGCTGAATCTCATGAGCGCGCCGGGTTCCGGAAAGACGACGCTTCTTGAGCAGACCATCCGCGATCTCGGGGCAGAGCTCCGACTCGGCGTCGTCGAGGGAGACCAGGAGACTTCGAGGGACGCCGAGCGCATTCGCCAGGCAGGCTGCCCGGTCGTCCAGATCAACACGGGGACCGGCTGTCACCTAGATGCGGAGATGCTCGGGAGTGCCCTGCGAACACTCGACCCTCCCCCGGCATCGCTCGTCTTCATCGAGAACGTCGGTAATCTCGTTTGCCCCGCGCTCTTCGACTTGGGCGAAAAAGCGCGGGTGGTCATCTCCTCGGTGACCGAGGGGGAGGATAAGCCCATGAAATATCCTCACATGTTCCGAGCGAGTGACCTCGTCGTGCTGAACAAGATGGATCTCCTCCCCTATGTCGAGTTCGACGTCGACCGCTTCCTTGCGCATTCGCGCTCGGTGAATCCGAGAGTGAGGGTCCTGCCGGTGTCGGCAACGCGCGGGGACGGCCTTTCTGCTTGGTACGCCTGGCTACGGGAGCTAGGGGCGCCCCACGCGCGCTCTGCGGAGATGCGCTGAGCCCTTCGCGCTCTCTCCGACCTACAGTCGTCCACCTCGGCGCGGGGTATGCAAAAGCCACCGCGGGCATCGCTCTCGGGAGCACCCCGCGATCCAGCACAGATCGCGGCCGCGACTTGCGCTCCACAGGTCCTAGAGAGGACGCCGCTCCTTCAGCAGATCCGCGGCAGCGGGTCACCGATCAAGAGATCGACGATTCTCGTGCCCCCAAACTTCGTCTGGAGGAGCACCATGCCTCGAGGGTCGGAGCAGATTTGGCCCACGACTTTTGCCTCCCGGCCCGCGGGATCGCGGCGCATGGCCTCAATGGCCGCGTCCGCCTCGGCTGCGCCCACCACGGCCACGACGCGCCCTTCGCATGCGACATGGAGAGGGTCAATTCCGAGGAGCTCGCACGCTCCCGTCACCTCGTCGCGAACGGGGATCCGCTCCTCGTCGATTCGGATGCCGACGTCCGCAGCGACTGCGATCTCGTTGAGCACCGTCGCAACTCCGCCGCGAGTCGCGTCTCGCAAGCAGCGGACGCTCGTTGTGGCGTCGAGGAGCGAGGCCACGAGCCCAGAGAGCGGACCCGTATCCGACACGATCTGTGACTCGAGCTCGAGTTCGCCGCGCGCCAGTAGGATGGTGACACCGTGATCGGCAATCGGCCCAGAGACAATGACGACGTCTCCGGGCTGTGCGCGCGCAGCACCGAGCCGGATGGAGCGTTCGAGTACTCCCACGCCGGCGGTGTTGATATAACACCCATCGCCCTTTCCGCGCTCTACCACCTTGGTATCGCCCGTCGCGATCTGAACCCGAGCCGCAGCGGCGGCCGCCTGCATGGATTCGACGATGCGCCGGAGCTTCTCGAGGGGAAAGCCCTCTTCCAGGATAAACCCTGCCGAGAGGTAAATAGGGCGGGCTCCGCTCACGGCGAGGTCGTTTACGGTTCCGTTCACCGCGAGGTCTCCGATATTTCCGCCCGGGAAGAAGAGCGGCGACACCACGTAGCTGTCGGTGGTAAAGGCGAGGGTCCCGCCCTTTACGTCGAAGACCGCCTGGTCCTCGAGCATCTCCAGCACAGGGTTGCGAAAGGCCTCGAGAAAGAGCGACTCCACAAGCCGGCGCGTCGCCTTTCCACCCGCACCGTGGGCGAGTGTGATGCGCTCCTCGGTGAGGCGTGGCGTGCGGCGACGCGCCTTCTCGATTCGCGCAAGGACCTCCTCCTCGGTAACGCCCACCGAACGGGAGCCACCGGGGTGCTCCCTGTCGCCCGAGCCGCTCAACAGGACCTCGCCGCATCCGGTCGAGAACGGCGGAGGCGTCCGTAGTGGTAGTAGGCCGCGCACGCTCCTTCGGAGGAAACCATGCACGTTCCGATGGGAGTCTCCGGCGTGCACGCCGTCCCGAACACCTTGCACTCCCAGGGCTTGAGCACGCCCTTTAGAACCTCACCGCACTGACAGGCTTTCGGGTCGCTGACTCGGAGGCTCGGGAGCTCGAACAGCTGCTCGGCGTCGTACTCGCGATAGGCGTCGCGGATGCGGAGCGCGGAATGCGAGATGAAGCCGAGGCCGCGCCATTCGAAGTGAGGACGGAGCTCCATGACCTCGTGAATGAGTCCGAGGGCGTGCGGATTGCCCTCCCAGGGCACAACGCGAGTGTACTGATTTTCGACCTCGGCCCGCCCCTCCGAGAGCTGGCGCAAAATCATCGAGATGGCCTGAAGGACGTCGAGCGGCTCGAAGCCTGCAACGACAAACGGCTTTCCGTACTGCTCCGGAACAAACTGATAGGGCTTGCAGCCAATCACGGTTGAGACATGACCGGGACCGAGAAAGCCGTCGAGGCGAAGATCCGGAGAGTCAAGAAGCGCCTTCACGGCCGGAACGATCAGCACATGATTGCAGAACACGGAAAAGTTCTTAATGTGCTCTTGAGCGGCGCGCAAGACGGTGGCAGCGGTCGAGGGAGCCGTAGTCTCAAAGCCGAGCGCGAAGAACACAACGCGCTTTTCCGGATGCTCCCTCGCCACTTTGAGTGCGTCGAGAGGGGAATAGACCACGCGAATCTCAGCGCCTCGCGCCTTCGCGTCAAGGAGGGAGCCGTGGCCACCCGGAACACGCAGCATGTCCCCGAAGGTCGCAAGGATGACGTCTTTCTGCTCTGCAAGAAATCTCGCGTCGTCGACCCGACCCATCGGGATCACGCACACAGGGCATCCGGGTCCATGCACGAGCGTTATTCCCTCAGGCAGGTAGTCCTCGACGCCGTGCTTGTAGATCGTATGCGTGTGCCCTCCGCAGACCTCCATCAGCTTGTACGCACGGGACCCCAAAAGCGCGGCGATTTGCTGCGAGAGGCGCTGCGCGAAATCGCGAGATCTGTACTCGTCTACAAAGCGCACGGGGGGGTTCCTCTCTCTTCCAGCATGCCCTGCGTGAGCTCAAAGAGCACCTGGTAGAGCGTGGTCTGGGCTTCTTGGATGCGGTGGACCGAGGTGGAAGGCACAGTCAGAAGGAAATCGATCGCTTCCGACTCGGCCATGCGCCCGCCGTCGTAGCCTGCGATGCCAACGCTTAGGAGGCCGCGGCGATGCGCCTCTTCGAACCCGCGCAGGACGTTCTCCGAGCCGCCGCTCGTCGAGATTCCAAGGGCGACGTCGTTCGGTCGTCCAAGTGCCGCAATCTGGCGGGCAAAGATGACAGCGATGCCGACATCGTTCGCGAGGGCGGTCACCACCGCCGCATTGCAGGTGAGGGAATGCGCCGGCACCGCACGGCCGACCTCTGCTTGTGAGAAGGTGTGCGCGATGGCGTGTGCGTCGGTGCTGCTCCCGCCGTTGCCGAAGGCGAGAAGCCTCCCGCCATTTGCGAAGGAGCCAGCGAGGGCTCTGGCGCACGCGAAGAGACGCTCCGACTGCTGCTCCAGCACGAGCTCCCGCAGCTGCGCGATCTCCTCGATCTTGGCGCTGGTCGAGAGCCGGAGACCCTCCCCGAGAGGTTGCGGGTTCCCTTCATTTAGGAAGGGATAGAGTGCTTCGGCGGAAAAGCGGCTCCTCGCTTGTCCACGCGCCCCCCCCTCGAGTCTGGAGGGATTCTCATGCACGGCGGGCTGCGCCAGAAAGACATGCACGATCTCCCAGAGGATGTGGTAGAGCGGAACGTGAGCCTCCTTCACGAGCCGAAGATCTTCACATCGTGCAATGAAGCAGTGGTCGACGGCCGCGCTCTTTCCAATCTCGCCTCCGTCCCCCCCGGTCAAGGCGATCGTAAGGAGGCCCTTCTCGTGTGCTACCTCGAGCGCCCGCAGAACGTTTGCGCAGCGCCCGGCTGCGGAGACGCCGATCGCGATGTCGCTCGGCAGCGCCTCGCGCCCGAGGGGCGTCGCAAACACCTCGGGAAGACCGCGGGCCGCTCCGACGTCTGTCAGCATGGCGAAGTCGTCGCTCAGTGAAATGGCGGGCAAGGCGGGCTTACCCACGATCACGGGATGGATGAACTCGACTGCGATGTGCTGAGCATCGGTCGCGCAGCGACCATTCCCGAACGCAACGAGCTTCCCCCCTCGAGAGAAGCGTTGCGCCATCGCCTCGCCCGCGCACACAAGCAGGCTCGCGTGCTCCGCCAGGGCCCGGGTGATGCAGCCGCGCTGGCGAGACGCCTCGCCAATCGTCGAATGCCAGGGTTCACGGGAAGAAAGGCTCATCGATCACCTGCGAGAGGGATCTACTCGATCTCGCTCCTTCGAAGAGCCGTGAGCTCGTCTGCGTACGCGTCCGCCATCGCCTGGAAGAGCTGGGTCGTCGCTGCGGCTTCCTCTTCGTTGATTCTGGCGAGGGCGAAGCCCGCATGGATCAAAACCCAATCACCCACTCGGGCGCAGTCCGTCTCCCCATCCTTACCCAAGAGCTCCGCAGAGATGTTTCGCCGGACGCCGCTCACCTCAACCTTCACGATCTGCCGGCTCGCATCAACGATCTCGACGACTTTTCCGGGAATCGCCAAACACACTGGGGACCTCTTTGAAGACGACCCGTTGAGACGCTTCGCTCTGGTTCCGCGTCGGATGCGCGACGCAAGTGCCAACTCTATCCGACGTTCCTAAGGCGAACAATCAGGTTCCCCGCTCCTCGCCGGTCGTTGAGCTGACGAGCGGGCGCGGGTCGCGATCGCGCGCCGCTGCGATCACCGCTTGTCCAAAGCTGAGGCCCCCGTCGTTTGGCGGAGTGCGCGCGTGGGTGAGGACGCGAAACGACCGCTCCTCCAGCCTTTCGACAGTTCTCTCCAGAAAGAGGGAGTTTTGGAAGACGCCTCCGCTCAGTGCGACCGTGCGAAGACCCCCGTGTTCGCGGATTCGGCTTACGACCTCGGCGACGACGCGAGCAAGGCTGTTGTGGAAGCGAGCCGCCACGACACCTGGGTCAACCCCGGCCCGCGCATCGTCTGCAACCGCGCGCACAAGATCGGCTCCGCGGATCAGGAAAGGCGGCCCCGGGGAGACACGGGTTCGGTATTCTCCGCGCTCCGCAGGATCTGCGCGCTGCTCGAGCTCGATCGCCGCTTGCGCTTCGTAGCGGACGGTATCGCGGACGTCCAAGATCGCTGCCACGGCGTCAAACAGCCGGCCCGCGCTGGACGTTTGGGGGGAGCGGACTCCCGACCGCGCGAGCTGGACTACCGTGTCAAAATCGCGGGAATGCCGCCGGAGGACCGGAAGCTCGAGCGGCGGGCTGCCACCGTAGGCGATGTCGAGGTAGGCGGCAGCGAGCCGCCAGGGCTGGTGGATCGCCGCCACTCCCCCTGGCATCGGCATCGTTTCGAAGTGCCCGATGCGCTTAAAACCGACGAAATCTACCTCCAGAAACTCCCCGCCCCAGAGCGTGCCGTCGGTGCCGTAGCCCAGTCCGTCGAAGACGACGGCGATCGCGGGGCCACATTCTCCATTCTCCGCCAAGCAGGCGGCGGCGTGCGCGTGGTGGTGCTGCACAGCCACAAGGTCCACGTCTTTCAGAGTGAGGGCATACTTCGTCGACAGATAATCGGGATGAAGATCGTGGGCAACGAGCCGCGGCGCCACCTCGAAGAGCCGAGAGAAATGCGCGATCCCTTGCAGATAAGCCTCAAGCGTTTCGTAGTTCTCAAGATCCCCAATGTGAGGAGACAGGAAGGCATGCCCACCCTTCGCGAGGCAGAACGTGCTCTTGAGCTCGCCGCCGCAGGCGAGGACCGGACGGCGAGCCTCCCCGGGCAGCGGCAGGGGCTGCGGGCAATAGCCCCGGGAGCGCCGCATGGGAAGCTCCTTTTCGCGAAAGACACGCACGACGCTGTCGTCGGCACGCACATGAATCGGGCGGTTGTGAGACAAGAAAAAGTCCGCGACCGAGGATAGGCGTTCGATCGCCGCTTCATCGGAATAGACGATGGGCTCATCGGCCACGTTGCCACTCGTCAGCACGAAGGCTTCAGGGTGGCGCTTGCAAATCAGGTGATGAAGTGGCGTGTAAGGAAGCATAAGGCCCACGAAACTATTCCCGGGCGCAACCGAGCCGGCAAGCCGGGCGTTAGCTTTCCGGCGCACCAACACGATGGGACGCCGCGGGCTCGCGAGGCTTCTCTCCTCGGCCGGGGTGAACTCTGCGAGATCCCGCGCCATCGCAAGACTCGAGGCCATGACCGCGAATGGTTTCTCATGACGCTGCTTTCGCGAGCGGAGCGTTGCCACTGCAGCTTCGTTCGTGGCAGCGGCGGCGAGGTGGTATCCCCCGAGCCCCTTCACGGCAACGATCCATCCCGCGCGAAGGCGCTCGGCTGCACCCTGCAACGGGTCGCCGCCAACCTCGTGCCCTGTGCGGTCGAGGAGCTTTAGATTCGGACCGCAAACCGCGCAGCAGATCGGCTGGGCGTGAAACCGCCGGTTACAGGGGTCGTTGTACTCCTCGGCACAGGCTGGACACATCGAAAACTGGGCCATCGTGGTGCGCGGCCGGTCGTAGGGAGTATCTCGCACGATGGTGAAGCGCGGTCCGCAGTTGGTGCAATTGGTAAAGGGATACCCATAGCGACGATTCGCGGGGTCGAAGATCTCTTGGACGCAGTCCGCGCAGGTGGCGACGTCGGGAGAAATCAGAACCTGACTTTCGCCCACGGCCAAGCTCTCCACGATCTCGAATCCGACTTCTCCCGTGGGAGCAAGCCGCGTCGTGGCCACTTCTTCGATCGAAGAAAGGGGAGGAGCTTCAGCGATGAGGCGTTCGAGAAACTGAGAGACGCGGTCCTCGGCTCCCTCGACTTCAATCGCCGCGCCGTGCGTGTCATTGGCGACGAAGCCGGCGAGCTGAAGGCGCACGGCAAGGGCATGAACGAAGGGCCGAAAGCCCACGCCCTGGACGAGGCCTTCGACCCGGAGGTGTATCCTTACTTTTCGAGCCACTAGGGCTCGACCTGCGTCCGAGGCGGCCGGTTGGCGCGGGCGGTCCACTCACCCGGCAGCATCTCACATCCTTAGGGTTCGCCACGCATTGGACCGAGTACTCCATCCAGGTCCCCGCTCGGCCTCGGCCTCCAGTCGATCCTCCGCCCTGCCCTCGGTCCTCTCGCCAACGAGTACGCAGGAAACCGCCGCGCTTCGAGCGGGCACCCGGGACCCTTCGCGAGACACCTACCGACAGACCAGAGGAGCCCTCCTGGCTCTCCCGGTCTCGAAGATTGGACTGATTCCCAAGAAGGCCGCCCGACGGGGCCATTTGGAGATCCGGATGACGAGATCGATCGCGTACCCGGCGGTGGATCACGAACAGGCCAAGGCGCGTGCACGCGCAGACGCCGAGGAGAACGGTTGGTCGGTCGTGGAATCCCACTGGCATCCCCGCCTTGTTGGCGAGGGCGGAGTGCTTGTGGTCCACGTTTCCGAGCCCGATCCCTCGCGAACGGCCTCAGATGGCCCTGGCATCCCTCGGATCCGCGGACAGCACTGATTTCCCTCCTTCGGCGCAGGAGGGGGCGGCCCCTGCCGGGGGTCGCCGGAAAGACGCGCCCAAGGAGCACGTCGCCTCGGCCCGCGCGATGCGCAGTCCAACCCCGACGAGCTGCAGCCCTTACAGAACTGAGGTCTCGATTGCGCGCCCGAGGGGCCGTTTAAGGCGCGAACTTAAACGCATCCGCGCGCTGCAGCCGAGGATCCGCACAGCGCCACTGTCGCTGACCGGGAAGGCGCAGGAGCTTTTGGTCGGGGGGGCAATCGCCTGGGTCCGGCTCTCTCCAGTGAGCCCGAGTCGGATCGATCTCCCCGGTCGCAACGATGGGCTGCTCGGTGAGCGCCGGGCCGGTCTGCAAGAGTCCGAGTCCGATACCCGGGGGAACAAAGGAGCAGGCACCCGGCACACCGAGCTCGTCTTCACAGCCGAAGGCTCCCGCTGGTGTTCCAGTCGAGAAGGGTTCTGGACCGAATCCAAAGGGGTCGAACGGGCTGATGAAAAGCGCGGCACCGTGGAAATGGTGTCCGAAGCCTCGAAATCCGAAGGCTCGGCTTCTGCCGCCGTGGAAGCCGTGGCCTCCCCCCATGTGGCCCCCATGCCCCCCACCGTGACCCTGAGAGGAGGCGGTACTCGGGCTCATGAGAAGAGCCAAGACGAGAGTGCTCGGGAGGAACCGCGTGAAACGCAATGGCACCTCCTTGTCCTGTCTTTGAATACGCCTCCGGCCCGTCCTCCGCTACAGCGCAAGAGGACGCCGAACTTTGAACCCTACCGGTCTCCTCTGAGCGCTCGCTGCGCGGGCGAAACCCCTATCGACCACGGGCGCCTCGGCGAAGCACACGCTCAATCCCCGCAGGATCTGGTTTGGTGGGTCAAACCGAGATGGAGCTGCGGCGGCAGCCAGCAGCAGGCACACCCTACGAAAGGCGCAGGAACAGAGCTCCTCGGGGAGAGGGAAAAGTTTCGCTCCGCGAGTCGAGGCTCAGCGGTTCTGGCGTCGGCCAACCGCGACGAGGGCGAGGACCCCGACGCCGACGAGCGCTAGAGTCGCGGGTTCGGGTACGACGTTGAAGGCGCTCGTTACGCCCGCAGAGGCGCCTGGCGTCAGGGTAAACTGGATTGTGATGCCGATCGACGAGTTCACCCCCGGACCGGAGATGGGCCCAAAGCTCGTGTTGCTGGAGTTGCTGCAGCCTGTCCCCGTGCAGCTCAGCGCGTATGGATTGTTGAGGAGCGTTTGGATCGAGCCCCCATCGATGAGGGCGGTATAAACGGCGTTCGGCGCACTACTGCCGAGCGTCGCGCCCGAGCTCGTGTTCCCGTTCGTGAGCGCAAGAGCGATCGATCCGTTCAGTTGTGTGGGACTCGCCAAAGCCGGGGAGACCGGTGAGGTTACGGTCACGAGGAAAGTCTGCGTGCTGCTCGTCGTGTTGGTGATATTGAAGTTATTCGTGACGAAGGGATCAAGCGCATAGGTCGACGACCAGCTGTTGAGCATGAACACCTGAAGGCCCACGGGCCCATTGAGCACGTAGGACCCGCCAGTCGAATTTGGCGTGTAGGTGTAGAGCCCCGTAATGTTCGCAAGGGTGTCGGTCTGCGTGCCGTCCGTAATCGTGAGTCCGTAGGGTATTGTGGCAGCTTTCGCCGAGCCCACGGACAAGAGAACCGCTGCAAGAGCAAGCCCTAGTCCAAGTCCACGTCGCCGCATACGCATTGAGCCCTCCCCTTCCCGCGCTGGGTTGAGTAGCAAGTTGCATGCCGCGAAGACGCCCAAGTTAACCCACTGGATTCACAGCGAATTTTGAAGGTGAGGAAGTCGCTGTGGGAACTTCCTTTCCGCGAGGAGGGAAAACCCATTCCGCCATCTCGTGAGCAAACCCTCGAAGCTTGGAGCTTTCGAGGTCCGCTCAAGGAGGTGCCCGGGTGAAAATGTCGCTTTTGGGCGCGGCTCTCGTCTTCTTGGGAGGACATTCAGGAGGAGGGTATGCAGTACATCCTGTTCATTTTGGCCGACAACGGGAAGGCCGCGCCGGACGAGATGCAGCGGATGGGAATCGTCCAGAACGCAGCCGAGCGGCGATTTCTCGAGCGGCGGCTGCGCGAAGTCGGTCACGAGACTCCGCCGAGGTCGATTCGGTAGAGCGTCGGGGATCTAAAGTGCCCACGATCTCGCAGGGCTCCCGGATTCTCTTTACGACGAGCGAGTGCGCTGCTCTTCTTCCTCGCGCCTTTCGGCCTCCGAGATTGCTTCCTCGAGCGTCGAGAACGTAACGAGCGCGAATCCTGCCGAGTCATCTCCGCCGCCCCGCATCACGTGATATTCGACGAGACCGCTCTTGCCACCGGCCGCGATCTCAGGCACTTCACTCTCCACGACGAAGAAGGTGCGCTCGGGGTGAAGCCAGGTGCGGCCTTCCTTCTGCCAGTCGCCGGGCACCATGCATTGACCCTCCAAGGCCCTGCACCCAAGAAATGTTGCAAGCGTCTCACACGTAATCTTATTCGAATTGCCCCCGGGCCGACGTAGAGATTGGCAAGTTCCGCATCCGGCCCCCGGACGGGGGCAGCGAGGCTCTCGGTCCATCCCCGTGAAGACGGACACAATGTGTGAATTCGACCCCGCACGTGGCTCTGGAGGCCTCCGCTTCATCTGCGGTGCCTCATCAGAACGATGGCGCTTTACCGGCCCGATCGTCCCGGCGCTCGAGCACTGGGATCTCGGAGCTCAGCCGCAGCGGAAAGGTCGGGGGACCGAGCCCGCGCACAGCGCGCGGGAGCGCTTGCGGGGGGGCGCCACATTTTCGGCTTTCGAACCACTCTATCTCTGGTTGTCTCTCTCCGGAGCGAGAAGGGGGGCTCCGACCGCCGATTCTCGTTCGGCCGGCGCCCAGTCGAGCCCGCCTGGCTCACGAGAGACTTGGGGCTCGCCCAGTGCGGCTCTTCATCAGCAGGCTGTCGCTCGAGAGCTAAAACTCGGTCGCTGCGATGAATCGCGGGAACGCGAAGGCAATGAGGTCTAACCCGACATGGTGTAGCCCTCGCCCTACCGATCGCGCTCGTGGCTGCGAGTGTACCACCTCACCCGAGCGCGAACCGAAGCTTTGGTCGCCCTCGAGAATGCCTCGCGCGTAATCGTCGCTCTTCTCGCGCACAGCCCGTCCCTCCTAGAACGATGACTCATCCTGGTCTGCGTACCCAAAACGGCGTATGCGGCGTATTGGCAGAGGAAGCCTGGGAAGGCCACCGTGCGGAGGCGTTTCACGATGAAACGAGCCATGGTCGGACTTGCCTTCCTCTTGGGTGTCGCTGCGACGGGCTGGCCCGCACACGCGACATTGATCACCTTCACCGCGAGCCTCGATGGGTCGCAGCAGGTTCCCTCGAACATGTCGGCGGGAACTGGCTCCGGCACCGTGGTACTGGATGACGTCGCAGATACGATCACGGTAGATATGAGCTGGCAGAATCTGAGCGCGCCTGCACTTTTGGCGCACATCCACGGTCCCGGCGCAGTGGGGGTGAACGCTCCCGTCCTCTTCCCGTTTGCAAACGTCCCGAGTGTGATATCCGGATCCATCCCCGAGCAGACGTTCGCGATTACGCCGGCCCAGATCGCTGATCTCGAAGCAGGCCTCTACTACATGAATATCCACACCTCGAACTTCCCCGCTGGCGAAATCCGTGGGCAGCTCACGCAAGTGCCTGAGCCGGGAACGCTGGCGCTCCTCGCAGCGGGCGCGTTCGGCCTCGCCTGCGCGAGGCGGCGCAAGGCGCGCGCCGACTAATTCCCCCGGAGCGGTGAGTTCATCTAGGAGGGCCACGCGCACTTCAGGGGCGTGCGCCCTCCCTTGGGGACTCTCCGGCATGAGATGGTAGGAGCTCTTACATCCGTTGCCGCACTCGTGGGGCTGCTCTCGCCGTTCGCTGCCGATGCACACCCTTTTCTCGTGATTCAACCGGGCGTATCAAACGCGGTCGCGCCCGGAAGCCTCCTCACGCTCGGCTTTCAACTCTTCCCTGGAGATACCCCCGTCCAGAGCTTTCACTTCGACTTCACGCTCTCGGATTCAGCGGGATGGCAGGTCGTCTCGCTGGTTCCCGGTAGCGGCACTTCGACCACCTACAATCCGATGATCGATGCCACGCATTTGTCGTTTCAGGGATCTTTTGACTCGAATCCCCTCGCCGCCCTTTCGACATTCGACGTGGGAACTCTTGGGCTGCGTGCCGCAACCCCGGGCGCCACGCTGTCGATGGCGGATTCGAGCTCCATCCAAGCGTTTGAAGCCGGCGTCCTCGAGAACTTCGATCGGCAGGAGTTCAGCAATCTGATTTTCACCCCGGTCGTTGCCACCGTCGTCGCGACCCCCGAACCAGGTCCACTCGTCCTCTTGGCTCTCGGGGTGGCCGTTCTGTCGGCGCGGGGCCGTCGTCCAAAAGAATGAACCCGGGGAGCTGGGGGTGACGACCGCTTGCCGCAGCGATCTCGACGCTGCTCGCGGTCGTTTGTGATTGTCAGCGCGGGCATTCCGGCGAGAATGATGTTTGATCGTTCTCCGATCGCCTCAGCCCGGGACTTAGAGTGGCTGCCAGTCGCCGCTGTCTGCGTCCGACGCGGCGCCATGTCCTTTCTCTGAACTCTCGCTCTTGGGACTCGCATCTTGGAGTGCGCGGATCTGCTCTTCCATTCGCGACTCGCTCTCGAGAACAGTGGCTTCGTCGGGCTTCATCGTGAGGGAGGAAGGGTTCCCAGCCCAAAACGGCGCAGCATAAGGACTGTGGAAGGGCGCGGATGTAAGCCCGCTCGGCGACGCGCCGAAGGCACCGGGCCGACCGAACCATCCCCAGCCCGGCGCAGATCCTGCCCACCCCGGCGTAAGGGCGCTGCCGAAGCGGCCAAAACCAACCGCGTTTGAGGAAAAGGCGTGACGGCCTCCCCCGCCCGGACCGTGACCGAAGGTGGCGGCAGGAAGCGTCGCGAGAATGGCGGAAACGACGAGTGAGATGATGCCTGAGCCGCGCATGGCGGGGCCTCGAGTGCCAACCCCTTTCTCTTATAGTACGTCGCGCATGCCGAGGGGAAGCGCTGACCTGCGGAGAGGCAGGGACGCAGCGCGACTTCACCCAAGTGCGGCATCCGGCGGGACCCCGCCCCTCTCTATCCAAACGGGCTAGCGGCCCGCCCTCCCACCGGTGACCCGATCCTCTGCCCGAGAAATCTCCAGCCAGCCGTGAGCTGCGCGCGCCGATAACAAGGATTGGGACTGGGGCTTGACAGGCGCGGTGAAGTTATTGAAAATGGATGTCGTTATCATTTTCAGAAAGGACCTCCAATGAACTCGAAGATGCCGGGGATGGCTTCGCTTCTCGCGATTCTCGCCGCCCTCGCCTTCGGCCCTGTCGTCCGCGCCGACGACGAGGCCCTTCCGGTGGTTCGGTTCCACGACGGGAGGTTCGAGCCAGACGAACTTGTCGTGAAGGCCAAGACGCCGTTTCGGCTTCGCGTCGTGAACGCGACCCAAGACGCCATCGAGTTTGAAAGCTTCGAGCTAAACCGCGAGCGCGTGGTTTTGCCCGGTGCCGAAATCGTGGTCTACCTCCCTGCGCTGGATCCAGGTTCGTACAAGTTCTTCGACGATTTTCATCATGGCGCGGGCGAGGGAACGATTACCGCCAAGTAGACAAGCCGATGCGACGCAAGGTCCTCGTAGCTCTCGCCTGTGTTTTCGCAGGTGCCCAGGCCATCCGCTTCGAGCACACGAACCCACCCGCGACCGGCGAGCTTGCCGCACCCCCGTCCGTCCAGCGCGTGCTCCGGAATGGCTGCTACGACTGCCATTCCAACGAGACCGCCTGGCCCTGGTCCGCCAACCTCGCTCCCATCTCCTGGCTCGTTCACTACGACGTAACCGAAGGCCGCAGGCGTCTCAATTTCTCCAACTGGGATGCGTACGCCTCCGATCCCGAAACGCAGATTCAAAAGCTGAAGAACATCCAGAAGGCGATGGCGGCGGACGACATGCCGCCTTGGTACTACCGCCTCCTCCATCCGGACTCAAGGCTCAGCGAATCGCAGCGGAAAGCCGTCGTTCGCTGGGTAGCCGAACAAATCACAGGCACGCCGTCCTCGCAGTAAAAAGGGGGAAGTGTTGAAGCTCGGATCTTTGCTACCCGCCTTGTTCCTCTTCGCACTCGCAGGACCCGCACGGGCCCAACTCGATCCCTGGGAGTTCGAGGTCTACCCCGCGCAAACCCTGGGACGAGGCATGATCGAGGTCGAGTCGCTGAACAGCATCGTCGCCGACGGGCACACGCAGGGCGGAGAGGGCACCTCGGCGGGTGATTACCCGAGCGGGCGGATGTACCGATCCGCATTGGAACTGACTTACGGCCTCACCGACAAACTGGAGGCCGCCGCCTACGTGGACTATGCCCATCCAAACGGCGGATCCTTCCAGTATGCGGGCAGTAAGTATCGACTGCGCGGAAGTCTCTTCGAGCAAGGCGAATTGCCGGTGGACCTCGGCTGGTATGCAGAACTCGAGTGGCACCGAACGCCGCAGTTCGATGATCAGAATCTCGAACTCGAGCTTCGCCCCATCCTCTCGAAGGACCTCGGCCGCTTCTCGGTGGTGCTAAATCCCAAGTTTGAAAAGGTGTTGGTCGGTCCTGACAGCAACAAGAGCTGGGAGTTTGGCTACGTCGCGGGCGTCTACTATCGAGCCGTGCGCTGGCTCTCGCCGGGGGTCGAGTTCTACGGCGGGATTGGCCCCATCACCAATGCAAATGCCGTGACCGAACAGCAGCACTACATCTTTCCCGTACTGCGGGGGGAGCTCCCGGGTGGCATCGAGTACAACTTCGGACCCGGCTTTGGTCTTACCCAGGGCTCGGATCACGTCATCGCGAAGTTCAACATCGAACTCGAGCGCTTTGTCGGGGCGCTTTTCTGAGTCGGAATCGAAGAGGGGTCGCCTTGGCGCGGTATCTCTCAGGCGCCTGGCGCAGCGCCTCCTGTCCTCCAGACCTTGCCTCGAGAGCCTAGGCGCCAGGCTCCTCCGCGTCATGCGCGTGGCCGATGGCAGCCCGAAGCCGCTTGTCCAGTTTTCTGCAATTCAAGATGACCTTGTGGGAATGCACGGCCTCGACAGCATCGAGCGGTACGACGAAGTCGCCCGAGTTCTCGACGTACACGATGAGCTCAGGTCGGCCCTTCGGGGAAATCTGGCGGACAGCACCGAACTCCTCGCCCCCGTCGGAAACAAAGGTTTGAAATCCCACCTCGATGTTCTCGTGCATCATCCCTCCTCCTTTCACTCCGCCGAGGCTACTGAGCTCGGTCGCTGTGCCATTTCCCGCGGCGGAAGCGAAGATCTAAGCGGCCTTTTGTGCCGGCGTCTTAAAAAATGGCACCCGAACGCGGCTCGCGTCACTTTCGCATAAATTCCCCGCAGCTGCGCGGTTCCCGGGAGTGCGCGCTATCCACGGGGTGCGTCGGAGTCCGGCTCTCGCCCGGCGAAGCGGATCAAGAGGGGACGATGTATGGGCAACAGCGCTCAAGAGATCGCGAATCTCGTCTATCGCTACGCCGAGCTCGTCGATCTCGGCGACTTCGCAGGGGTGGGAAAGCTCTTCGCCTATGCGAGGGTGACCAGCAACGTAAGTGACGAGGTACGCGAGGGGGCAGACGGGATGCGCACGCAGCTCGAGGGGTGGACCCGAAGGTACGGCGACGGGACGCCCCACACAAAGCACCTCACTACGAATCTCATCATCGACGTCGACGAGGAGAAGGGGACGGCCCTTTGCCGCTCCTATTACTGCGTTCTGCAGCAAGTCGAGGCCCTGCGGCTCCAGCCGATCGTGGCGGGCCGCTATCATGACGAGTTTCGCAGGATTGACGGCGTCTGGTGGTTTACAAAGCGGCACTACATTAACGAGCTGGTGGGAGACGTATCGGCCCATCTGTTGCAGCGACTTCCCTAGCCGCGCACTCCTGGCTCGCTCCGGCGAGACACGGTGCGGTCGGAGTTTGCATGAGCCATATCCTCGCCGCGGTCGACTTTTCGAGCATCTCGGAGCGGGTGCTGCAGAACGCCGAGCTTCTCGCGAGAGCGCAAGGCGGAAGGCTTACGCTCCTTCACGTCGCGGCACCGCCCCCAGAGTTTGTGGGCTACGAGCCGGGGCCCCAGAGTGTCCGCGATGGGCGTGCCAAATCGCTGAGAGAGGAGCACTCTGTGCTCCAGCAGCACGCAGCGACTCTTCGCGAGCGGGGCCTCGATGCACACGCACTCGTGGTCGAGGGCCCGAACGTCGAGACCATCTTGCGCGAGGCCCAAAGGCTCGGCTCGACGATGATCGTGATCGGCTCGCACGGACACGGCGCCCTCCATGACGCTCTCGTGGGCAGTGTGAGCGCCGGAGTGATCCGCGGATCCTCGTGCCCCGTTCTCATCGTTCCCGCCGGACGGGGGGCCTAGCTTGATCTCGTCATAGAGGTTCGACGACGCTCCGGTGTGGGCTGCTCACCCGCGTCCAAGGGGAGCTTCCGGTAGCCGCAGGGCTCTCCGGCTGCAAGAATTGACCTCTCACGACGCGGGCCGATTCCCCGCCACGAAGGCTGATGCGAAGAGCAAAGCTCGTTCTCCTCGCGTTCTTCTTCGCGCCCCTTCTCGCGGCGCCCCGGGCATGGTCCGCCGCGGATGCGCCGTCCGCCCCGGAGCTGCAGCAGCGCGCGAGGGCGCGCTTTGGTGTGCTTCCCGCCGAGGCGAAGAGCGCTGCAAACCCGATCACCAAGGAGAAGGTCGAGCTTGGCCGCGCGCTCTACTTCGACAAGAGGTTATCGTCCGACGGGAAGGTTTCGTGCAATTCGTGTCACGTCCTTTCTTCGTATGGTGTCGATCACGAACCCGCCTCGCTCGGACACGCGGGTCCGGGAGTCGCGCGCAATGTGCCCACGGTCTACAACGCTGCTCTCGCGATGCAGTTCTGGGATGGGCGCGCTGCGAGCGTCGAGGAGGTCGCCGCCGGCTCCGCTGTGAATCCGATCGCGCCTGGGATGTTCGATCCCAACCAGATGGTGAAGGTGCTGAGGTCCATCCCCGGCTACGCGCCGCTTTTCGCCGCAGCCTTTCGAGGAGAGGCGCAGCCGGTGACCGCCCAGAACGTGGGCAAGGCCATCGGTGCTTTCGAGCGCCGGCTCATGACGCCCTCGCGCTTTGACAAGTTCCTCGAAGGGGAGACGAACGCGCTCAGCCCGGCCGAGCAAGCAGGCCTCGCGACTTTCATCGACACGGGCTGCCCGAAGTGTCACACCGGCGCAACCGTGGGCGGGAAGATGCTTTACAAGCTGGGGGTCGTTCATCCGTATCCGACAAACGACACGGGGCGCGCCCTCGTTACCGGGAATGCCGCCGACAGGTACTTCTTCAAGGTCTCATCGCTTCGCAACGTGAAGGAGACCGCACCCTACTTTCACGACGGCAAGGTGAAAACGCTCGAGGAAGCGGTACGCCTCATGGCCCACGACCAGCTCGGGAAGGAGCTCAGCGACGCAGAGGTGGCCGCGATCATTGCGTTCCTCGAGAGCCTTACGGCTCCGCTCCCGACTGGCTTCATCCAAGAACCGTCGCTCCCCCCGAGTCCTGCGCCAGCGCCGAAGCGCTACGCCTGCTCAGCCCGAGGGAACGCAGCTGAGAGACGGACCCAAAATCGTGACGGCCACCCTCTGCGAAATCTGCCCGGTGGATCCCGGCCCTTCCTAGGGCCACACCCGGTTTAAGACGAGGGCCAGCCTTGCTCCTGCCTTTGCGAGCTGCTCGTCGACGACCGAGGCGGCCCTTTCCTGGTAGGGCTCGCCCACGGCCTCGTGAAGCGCTGCCATTCGCTCGCCAACGTCGCTTGCGTCATGACAGCTTGCGACGGGCTCGGGCCTCTCGATGGGAATCGGAGTCGGAAGCTTCCCATAGGCCTCGGCTTCCGCGACCTCGAAGCTCTCCCACGCCCAGTGGTCAAGTTCGAGGTCGGCCTTTAGCCAGATGGCAATCTCGGCTTGGAACTTCTGTTCAAGGGCGTTGGCATAGGACGAAACGCGGCGCCTTCCGAGACTGCGCCTTAGGATGTACGAGTCCCACAGGGCATGCAGGTTGGGCTCGTAGTCGGCGTGAGAAGAGCGCAGGCTTTGCCGGCTCTTGTGCCCGAAAAAATCGATCGGCACGCAGTTTCCACCGCGATCGCTGTTCGTCGCGCAGTGAAGCGGCTGATGGAGATCTCCCACAAAATGGATGACAAATCGAAGCGCTTGCGCACGCTGGGCAGGATTCGCCCCTTCTTCTTGAAGGATGGCGACTTGCTCGCGAATCGCCCTCGTGACGCAGCCTGAGGCTCCACAAAAGCTCTCGGCCTCCTTCGCGTCCTTTGTGCCGCGCGGGATATCGAGGAAGTGCCAGCTCGCCGTCGCCGGCCGACCCCCTCGAATCTCGTCCGCCCAGGTCGACGCGCGCGCAAAGGCATCGAGGCGCTCTGCGCTGCAGCCTCGGCGGCGGCTCTTGCGACGCGGCAGCTCCTCTTCGTGGGAGACGGTATCGGGCGGCCCGAGGAGCGCGGCCACCTCGCGCTGTGCCCGGACCGAGAGATGTTTTTCCGCGACGAGCGCCACAATCTCGTGCCCCTCGCAACCAAAGGAGCGAGCCGACGGCGGGGCCGCGAGGGCTGCGAGCTCAAGTGAGAGTGCGCATCCCAAGACGGCGATCGCCTGTCGGCATTTTAGAATGCGAGTTCCTTTGGCCCAGCGTTCCGCGCTTCGCAGAGGGATCCCACGCCGACGCGCGCTGCGCGGAGATCCTTCGATTGCGTAGCTTTTCGCGACGCCGCAGGCGCTGGAGGTGAGCCCTTGCGCAGGACTCGCACGATCGATTGGAGAAAGACGGGTTTGTGGGACCGACTCTCGTGCACACCCGCGGCGAGACTATTCCGGACCGAACGCCTCGCCTTCGGCGAGGACACGCTCGCGGTTATGGAGTTTCGCGTGGATCCGGCGCAGACGGAGGAGGCGCTCGTAGCGGCGTTCGTGGAGCAGAGAGTCGTGAACCTTCGCGTGCAAGGCGGCAGCGTTCGGGCTTTGACCCGAAGACTCGAGGTTTTGAATCTCGAGTGCGAAGATTTCCCGGAGGCGTCGCAGCAAACCAAGGACCTCTTGGGATTCGCTCGCGACGGAATCCGGGATGGAGCGTTCACGCTCGGCCATGAGCCATGACTCCTCAAAGGACGACACAGAATACTTCATCCGGAATCGATGGGTGAGAGGATCTACAAGCCTTCCGAGGAGATCAAGGCGGGGGCGACGGCGCTGCGGGGTGAGCGCGGAAAACCCTTTCGCAATAACGAGTTGCGCGCGTTGCATCAACCAAGTCTCAGTCAAACAGCGTTTCGATATTCAGCTCCAAGAGGGCACGTGTGCGGCGAGCTGCCCACTTGGAGAGCGCGTGTGGGCAGTCTCTCGGCGGCGAACCAAGTCATATCCACGTCGGAGTGTATGCTGCCCTCCTCACTCCGGACGCATTGTCTTCGTCGTCGCGCAACGCGACGCGCAGACGAGGAGCAGGCGGCAACCGTCCCGTTTCGCACGCGCGAGCAAGGGACCAGAGCACGTCGGATTTCCCACGCTCTTGGCGTAAGGCGTTCCGATCGGTCCTCGGGTCGCCCTGCTCAGGCGCCTGCGCTCTCGGCTTAGGTCCCGCGACCGTCTCGCCGCAGTCCGCTTGCACAATGGCAAGCGGCCGCAGCGCTGCGCGAGTCGCGAGGACTATTTGCGCCGCTTGCGGAGCGACCGCCGGGCACGTCGGAAGGAGATGCGCTCTTCGTGGGCCTTTTGGTAGACGGCGCCGACGGTCCGACCCAGTTCTTGCGCGATATGCCGCGTCGGCTTTGCTCCTCGCGCTGCTTCACGCAGTGCGCGCACTTCCCTGGCAGTCCATTCCTTCCCTGAGTTTTTCCGCGACGACCTAGCCATGCACTGTTCCCTTCGCGTTGGCCCGAGCCCAAAGGTAGGGGCGGGGTGGCGCACTGTTACGGCGTACTGTCCGCCGATTTCTCAGCGAGTGAGGAAAATCGGAGGCGACGGCTAGTTTGCACAAGACTTCGGCCTGCCGCTAGCGATTTTTCTCCCAATTCACATTGAGATTTTCTGAATTGCTCAAAATCTGAGGTGATTCCGCCGAAAGCCACGCCTGCGCTCCTGTGCTTCGCGCGCGGGAACGAAGGCCGGTGCGGCCTCAAGACCCCAAGCGAGCGATCTAAGACGGACGAAGAAGAGCAAATGCTGCCTCTCATCTTCGATGTTCAGCGTTTTGCGAGCGCTCTGGATGGAACGAACCGAATCTCTGGCTGAATTTGCTCTCTCGAGGGCCTGAGATCCTCTGCCGCCGCGCTACCCGGCGAGCAGCGAACGGCGGCTCTTGGGGAGCCCCATTGCGACCTCTCTTGGGTGCGCGCCGTGAGGTCGCTGAGAGAGAGCCTATGTCCGACGGGGCCTCGCTCGCTCCGTGCGAGTCCACCAGGCGGGTCGTTCGGGCGGTCGCTCGATCGCTGCACGCGCGACGGATTCGATGGCGATCGCCGCGAGGGCAGCCCCGAAATCGAGGTCGATATTCGCCATGGTGTCATGGCTGTCGTGATAGCCAACTCGGTTGATGTCGTAGTTCTCCATGAAGAGCACGACGGGTACCCCTGCGTCGGAAAAGATCTGGCCGTCGGTGTTGAAAAGGGTGCTTCGCGGGTCATAGGTCGGGCGCACTTCGCCGTGCAAAGCGAGGTGTTGGGCGATCGGAGGGATGTTCTTCGACACTTTGCTGCGGCGAGCTCGCCCAAGGCGGCGCCGTGAGCTCCTGCGGTTCCACTTCCTGGTGCCCTCGTTCCAGACTTCCGTTGCGACGTGCGCCTGGTAGGCGAGCCACATCGAGCCGGGGCCTGTGCCGGGCGCCATCTGAAAGATGTCTCGATCCCGCTCGTTGTTATGAGCGATCATGTCGAGGATGTAGATGCCCCTCGCCCGCGTCTTCGAGAGATCGTGCACGGCCCCGTCGGAAAGGCGAAGGCGCAGATCGCCCTCCACGAGGGACTGGCACAGCTGCCGTGACCCGAGGCAATCTGCAGGAAACTCTTCGCCCGTCAGATGAATCAGCCAGACGTCACAGCCCAGGAGTCCCTCCCGGCTCAAAGCGAGGAAGATCGGAGCCCCGAGCATCAAGGCCGCAGTGGCGGAGTGATTGTCATCCGCCCCAGCCGCGGCTAGCCGGGCGCGGTCTCCTCCCTGGGCAGGCTCGTAGCGGTCCTCCATGAAGGCGGTGTCATAGTGGTCGGCCATGATGACGGCCTGGCTGCGATCGCGACCGGGGATCGCGAGGATGAGATTTCGCTCCGTCGTCTCTCCTTGCTGATTGTGGAGCCATCCGCCCATCCAGGCATAGTCGAAATCCGTCTTCCACTTAAAGGGGAGATCTCCGACCAGTGCTCGGCCGGTCATACCGGCCGCTCGGACGAGCGAGCAGTAGTGATCCAGCAAGTAGCTGCCGAGGGGATTTAAGTCACGATGGTGATGGCGCAAATGCTTTTGCGTGGGTGAGTCGAGTACGCAATCGGCGTTGTTCTTGGTCAGAAAGCGACCCTCGGCAAGATCCGCGATCGTCTTCCAGTACGCGACCTCGAACGAGCGTCGGGCCGTCTTTCCATAGGTGAGCGGACTCGCCAGCGGATCGGGACGAGAGGTGATCATCGCTCGGAGCTCGCTTGCCAGGCGTCGCCCGGTCTCGGGAGCGCCGGATCTACCCTGAAGGGCGTCGAGCCACTGGTCCAAGCTCTCGTGCTTCGGGGCGCTAAGCAGAGAACGAGCAAATGAGCGCGGAAGGGGGCTCTTTCCGAGGAGCTGCGGGGCATCGAGCAGCTTGCGCGCGTTTAGCGACTCCTGGCGCGGCGACCTCCCCTTTCCCTCGGTTCGGAGCTGCACGGCCGCAAGATGCGGCTCGCGTTGCAGGACGCGCGGCCAAAGCTCGACGGGATCCGAGAGGCGAAGCTCCCGGGTGTCGTATGCCGTGAGATATCCGAGCAGATTCTCGGGCAAGAGGCTCGCTCTTTGGGTGTGCGGGTCGAGATAGGCCACCAGTGGACGCTGCCAATAGACCGCGTGGTGTCCGAGCTGCATCGCGGGATACTGGAACCGGTAGCCGAAAAGACCGCCCTGCTTCACGGCCGCGATGGCCGCGGCCAACTCCGTGCTTCTGGCTGCCGGCCCGTCCAAAATGGAGTGGAAGTCTGTGGACCAAACCTGGGCGTTTCGCGCCATGGGCTTGCCGTAAAGACCCAGCTCGTCGGGAAGCGCGCTGAACAGAACGTGTGTCATCTTGTCTTCGCGCGTGCCAAGCGCAAGCTCATCTTGATGACGCTGCACCCGCGCCCAGCGGTGCGTACGCGTAAATCCGTCGCGCAGGGGCCCGTGGTTCGCGTCCGCTCTGGCGTGCGCGGCTGTCACCTCGTGCAGCCAGCCGGACTGCGGAACGCGGAGGCCGTTTGGCGCCTCGTGGCGTCCGACGAGGTGCAGGAGCGGAATCTGCAGCGCAAATGGGAGCTCTCGCTGGAGAGTCTGGTAGGGTGGCGCTCCCCAGAAGGCGAGGCTTCCCGGAAAGGGCAAGAGGTGGAGCTCCCCTTTCAGGTAGGCGCTTTGGAGCGGCGGCGAAAGCTCGGAGAACGGCCGAAAGGTGAGGAGATAGCGCAGGCCTTGGAGCGGCTCTCCCTCGTCGAAGAGGAGCCGGCGGGTCCACCGAGGGAGCGGCTCCTCATCCCAATAGGGAAACGCCGCGGGAGCGCGGAGCGGAAGAATGCGCAGTCCTGCGCCGCGCAGATCGGTGAGCTGTGTTTCGGGCAAGGCGAAGGCGGCGGCTAGGAGCCCGCGCAAGACGCGAAGGGCGCGCTCCTCAGGCAGCTCGACTCCCGGTGCCTCGAAAAAACTCTTCCAGAACGCACGAGCCGGACCCTGCTCGCTACTCCCGAAGAGCGTCCAGCGCACGCGCCCCTTGTCGTCCAGGGTGCGAGCCAGCGAGAGAGAGAGCAGCAAGACAAAGCGCTCGTGCGAAAGCTGGCCTTTCCGCTTGGCCAAGGGCTCGGGCCAATAGGGATTGTGGAGGAGCTTCGCCCGTGAAATGCCATGCGCCGCGCGTCCATTTGCGAGGTGCACCATGGACTCCATGACAAGCTCAGCGATTCGAGAAAGCCCGGGACGGAGCTCGAAGGCCTCCTCATACTCCGTGACATGCCAGCCCGCGGGATCGTCCTCTCGGAAGAGGAAAGGGTTGGCCTCGCCATAGGGCGCAAGACCAAGACGCGGTGGCGGCATGAACTCGGAATAGGCACTGATCGGATAGCGCCCGGACCCTTCGAACCAGGGCCAGCCGGCAACGAGGCTCTTCCACCCAAGCTGCGCCACGGTCTTTCTCCTCTCGCTTCATTGAGGGCACGAGCGAGCGGGTGGGCGATCAAGTCTTAGCGAAGAATCTCCCGCTCTTTTCCGGTCTTGGAAAGACCCGAATGCGAGGGCGCTGGCGGCGAGAGCGACTCCCTCTCCCGCACTCTCGCGGGTCTTGTGGCCTGAGGGACGACGCCTGTCTTGGAATGGGGTCCACGAGGCGCGGAGTTTTGCTCGGCTCAGCTCTCGCGCGCGAGACGCTGCGGCAGCGGGAGGGTAAAGACGACAAGATCGGGCCGCTGGCGCTTGCTGGACCAGCGTGCGGACGACTTTTGTCGCTTGTTGATCTGGTTCATGAAGCCCTCCGTCGTGTAGCGAAGGGCTTCGGAGAATGCCGCGGCATTCCCGTAGTAGATCTGGAGCGAATCGCCGTTGTCAGCGTCGAACCGGACCTCAAAGGTAAGGAAATTGTAGAGCGTGCCCGTGATGGTCGTAATCAGCTTCGCTTGCCGGATCAGATCGTCACGGGCACGCACGCGTCCAGCGCGCTCGGCGTAGCTCAGCTGCTGGTAGATCCCCGACTCGAAGAGCCGCTCGGCGGCTTTCTCCCCCTCATCCCGCATGTAGTTGGGATCGCGGCGGCCACCCAGCTCCCAGTCGAGGTCGAGAAGCTCGCAAAAGATCTGGATTGGATACCACCGACCGATATCGACCTTCTCCTCGATCATTTGAAGCGCGCCCCGGCTAAGGCGCGCCGTGAGCTGCTCGGAGCTAATCCGGCCCTGCTTGCGATGGCGTCGCATGGTCACCACAACCCCAAGCATGAGGCTGCCCTTGACCGATAGCTCCGCCGCCTGACCCATCGGTTTTCACTATCGAACCCTTCTCTGCGGTTCTTGAGCGAGCATTCGAGGGCGAGGAGAGGAAGGCGCCCGCCTTTTGCAACGGACGGGCCGCACTCGAGCGGAGGACACGGAAGGCAGCGATCTACCTCCGGCTTCTTGCCCGACCTCTGTCTCACACACAGGAGAGGGACGCGGGCTCTCGCAGGCGCAGAGAGGAGCGGAGCGAGATTGGCGGTGGCTTTGCACTCGGCCGGAGGGGGAGCGGGGGCAAGAGCCCGCACCCCCTTCCCTCGGGTGCGGCTGGGCCTGGGCGTCCGCGAACGCAAGACGCCGCTGGCTCCCACGCAGCCACGCTCGCGGCAGCCTACCCGGTCGGCGCCGCGTCCCCCTTCACGGGCTCGCTTTGACTCCATACACCAGGACCACAAACGAGTCGGCAAGAATAGGTGGGCGCGGACGCGGAGTCTCGTTCGTAGGCGGCGGGGTCGGGCCGAACTCCGCGGTCACGAGGTACACGTTGTGTGTCTTCTCGTCGAGGGCCATGGTCCGTGCGCCGCGCTTCGTTTCCACATTTTCGATCACGCGAAAGTCGCCCGGAGAGTCCTCATGCACGATGGTGAGTGTGCCCTCGCCGTTGGAGCTGAATGCAAGCTGCGCTTCGGGATCAAAAGCGTTGGCATCGACGCCCGCGCCGATCGCCGGAGTCGCAATCACCTCGCCAGAGTCCGCGTCGATCACGGCCATCATACGATTGTGGCATCCGGCAAATAGGCGCCGGTGCTCGCGGTCGATAGCAAGACCGCTCGGCTCGGTGCAGGGCGCGAGCGGCCAACGATGGACGATCCCGGGCGCTACGGGATCGATTTCAAGCTCGGCTGATTGGTCTTCCAGGTTCACGAAGATCCTGCCCTTGCCATCTGCCACCGCGAACTCGGGCTTACCGCCGAGTGCGAGCGTCGCCGTGACCTCTCCCGAGGCCGCGTCGATGAGGGTGGCCGATTGTGAACGTCCATTCATGGTAAGGACGCGCCCCGTCTTTGGGTCGTAGACGATGGCGTCGGGCCCCTCGCCGGTCTTAACGCTTCCGATCACGTTTAAGGTCTTGAGGTCGAAAATGGTCACGCTCGCCGAGCGGCCGTTGGAGGTAAATCCGCGCCCGAGCTCCGGCGCCAGCGCGATGCCGTGAACGCCAAGCGTATCAGGGATCTCGCCGACCACCTTTGCGCGGTCTATGTCGAGCACGATGACCCGCGTCTCGCGGGAAATGAAGAGGCGGCGAGTTGCGGAGTCCAGGGTGAGGTAGTCCCAGCCGCCGAGTCCCCCGAGCGGGAGGGTCGCGATGCGCTGATAGCCCGAAGGACCCGCGGGAGCCTCGCTCGGGAGTGCGGCGAGAGCCGGGAACACCAGCGCGACGAGCGTGAGAGGAGTCTTCCAGGAGGATTGGCTGTTCACGTTTTCTCTCCTTGGGTCTGAGCTCGGAGAATGGGGCACTCGGTTCCGCTTCGCCGCCCGCAACCGGCCAGTTTCATGCCGACGCCTTTTTCTGGCCTTCATCTCACCGTAGGGCAAGCCAATGCCCCAGTGACACACGGAGCTAAGATGCTCGCAAGGGGATCGCATGCGCAGAGGGCGATTTTGCTCCCGTCCGCCCGACCATGGGTTTGCGGTTTGCGGATGAGCGCGGAACGTTGGACGGACGCACTCCGGTCCTTGCGCCAAGCCCAGCGCACCAAGCGCTCGGCCGCGCGTGCCTTCCGGGCGATCGCCGTGTGCAGCTCGCTTGCCCTTGCCGCCCTCTCACTTGGCTGTCGCCACTTCGAGCCTGCGCCGCTTTCGCCCGCAGAGTCGGCGGCCGCACTCGAGAACCGCTCGCTCACCGATCCGGGGCTGCGTTCTCTGTTCGAAAAAGTTCTGCCCAATCCCCCGGCGCAGTGGCCCCTTGAGAAGTGGGACTTAACCGCGCTCACTCTGGTCGCGCTCTACTTCCAGCCCAGCCTCGATCTCGCCCGCGCCCAGTCGCAGGTGGCGCAGGCGGGTGTCGCTACCGCGGGCGCACGACCCAATCCGACGCTTTCCTTTCTGCCGCAATACGTCTCGAATACCGACGCGGGTGTCGGGCCGTCGCCCTGGCTTGCGACGGTTTCGCTCGATTGGCCGATCGAGACGGCGGGCAAGCGCGGGTACCGGATCGAGCGCGCGCAGGAGCTGGCCAGCGCCGCAGAGCTCGCCCTCGACAACGCAGCTTGGCAGGTTCGCGCTCGGGTGCGCGCTCAGCTGCTCGATTTCGTCGCGGCCCGGGAGCGGGCTCTTCGGCTCGCCGAGGAGGTCGCGATCGAGGAGCAGGTGGTCGCGCTGCTCGAGGAGAGGGTGCGGCTCGGAGCAGCGTCGCAGGCCGAGCTCGCGCCGGCTCGGCTCGCCGCGCTCCAATCTTCCGCAGATCTCGCCGAGGTCGAGCGGCAGCGCGCGGAGGCGTGGGTGCGATTTGCCGAGGCGCTCGGTCTCACACCGCGCGCGCTTGAGGGGATCGAGATCGACTTCTCCGTCGATACCGATCTCGCGGGGGGCGCCCTCGCGAGTCTCTCGCCGGAGGAGATCCGGCGAGAGGGCCTCCAAAACCGCGCCGATCTTAAAGCGGCCCTCGCGGAATACGAGGCCACGCAGTCCGCGCTCCAGCTGGAGATCGCCCGTCAGTACCCGGACGTGCGGATTGGTCCCGGCTACGAATACGATCAAGGTCTTAACAAATGGGCCGTGGTCGGGCTTTCCGTCGAGCTTCCGGTCATGAATCGCAACGAGGGGCCGATTGGGGAGGCGGAGGCGCGGCGCAGCGAGGCCGCGGCACGGTTCGTGGCCCTCCAGGCGCAGGCGATCGCTGAGATCGACCGCGCACTCGCAAACCAGGAGGCCGCCCGCGAAGCGCTGCGCCGGAGCGAATCCCTCATCAGCGCAGAGCACGAACGCGTGCGAACCACAGATCAGGCGCTCCGCGCAGGGGCGGTGGACCGCCTGGCCCTGCGCACGGCGCAAGCCGAGGCCACTCGGGCCGAACGCATTCAGCTCGACGCCAAGGTTCGCGTTCAGCACGCGATGGGCGACCTGGAGGCCGCCGTCCAGCAGCCGGTCGAGTCGGCTCCGCCCGCTCCTCCGGGGCGAGGTGCCCCGTGAGGAGAACACTCTGGGGTGTCGCGTTCGGCGTCGTGGTGGGCGCACTCGGCGCCTGGATCGCGCTGCGACCGGCTGCGCATCCTGCGCCCGAGGAGAAAAAGAGCGAGGGCGCGGAGGCCTCCTCGCCGGCGGTGGTGAAGCGCAGCGCCGAAGGCGCCGTGATTCAGCTTGACCCCGCGACACGCGATCGCATCGGCCTTCAAGCAACGGCGCTCGCGCAAACGCAGCTGGCGGAGGAGCTGCGCGGCGTGGGCCGTGTGCTCGATCCCTCCGCTCTGGCCGTACCCTTCTACGAGCGCGAGTCCGCACGCACCGCGCTCGAAGTCGCGGAAAAGGAGTATCAGCGGGTGGGTGCGCTGCAGCGAGGCAGCGCGAATGCCTCCCAGCGCGAGTTCGAGGCCGCAAGCGCCGCGCTCGAGCGGGATCGCGCTGCCTTTGACAGCGCGCAGGCGCGCCTTGTCTCGGTCTTTGGCCCCGAGCTCGTGGCACGTCGGGATGAGCTCGCGTCGCTTGTGCGTGCGCTTGTCGCGCGCGAGGTCGCAGTGGCGCGCATCGACCTCCCGGTGGGCGATCCGCCGAGCGCCCGACCGACGGGGGCGCGCGTCGCCGCCCTCGGCGACGAAGAGGCCGAGCCGAAAGACGCGACCCTCCTCGGCCCGGCGCCGGACGCCGACCCGGTGACCCAGGGGAGGGGCTTTCTCGTGCGGATCGAGCACATGCCTTGGCCGCCGGGCACCGCCCTCGTCGGGTTTTTGACCTTGGGAGATCATCCAAGGTCCGGCGTTCTCGTGCCGCGCTCCGCGCTCGTCCGGTACGAGGGTCGTACCTTCGTGTACGTGGAACATCCGGACAACACAATCGAGCGTCGACCTGTCGAGATCGCGCAGATGACGGGCGACGGGGCGTTCATCCCAGCGGGACTTGCGGCCGGCGAACAGGTCGTCGTCGTGGGGGCGCAGCAGCTTCTCTCGACAGAACTCGCTGGCGCGACATCGGAGGATTGAGATCCTCGGATCTCAAGGCACACGATGCTACGCGCCATCGTCTCTTTCTGCCTGCGATTCCGTGGTGTCGTCATTGCGCTCGCTGCGATCGTTCTCATTCAAGGCTTCGAGGCCGCGCGCCACTCGAAGCTCGACGTTTTCCCCGAGTTTGTCCCGCCCCAAGTGGTCGTTCAGACCGAGGCTCCCGGCTTCTCGGCAGAACAGGTCGAGACCCTGGTCACGACTCCCGTGGAAGCGGCGATCGGCGGTCTAAGCCGCCTCGCGTCCCTGCGCTCCGAGTCGATTCAGGGACTGTCCGTCGTGACGGTCGTGTTCGAAGAAGGCACTGACATTTTTCGAGCGCGTCAGCTCCTCGCAGAGAAGCTCACACTCGCTGCGGCGCGATTGCCGCTCGGCGCCCATCCCCCGACCATGTCCGCGCCCACGTCGTCGACCATGGATCTGCTGAAGATCGGCCTTGTCTCCGACCGTCTCTCGCCGATGGCGCTGCGCGCGCTCGCCGATTGGACGGTTCGGCCGCAACTGCTCGCGGTTCCCGGTGTCGCCCAGGTCACGGTGTTTGGGGGCGAGGTGCGCCAGCTCCAGATCCAGCTGGTGCCGGATCGACTTCTCGCCCATGGCCTCGGGCCGGCGGAGGTGCTGGCGGCGGCGAGGGCCTCTACGGGGGTTGTGGGAGCCGGCTTCATCGACACGCCGAACCAGCGCATCGTGCTCGAGACGGAGGGCCAGGCGATCGAGCCGAAAGCGCTCGCCCAGGTCGAAGTCGCACGGCACGGCGCTTCGGTCGTGCGGCTCGGAGACGTCGCTCGCGTGGTGGAGGCCGGGGCTCCCAAGTTTGGCGACGCTCTCATCCAAGGCCGGCCGGGCGTGCTCCTCACGATGCTGAGCCAATACGGCGCGAACACGCTCGAGGTAACCCTCGCCGTAGAGCGTGCCCTCGCTGAACTCCGCCCCGTCTTCGATCGGGAAGGCGTCACCCTCTACCCGGGTCTCCATCGCCCCGCCACATTCATCGAGACGGCCCTCCACAATCTCCGCTCGTCGCTCTTCCTCGGCGCCCTCCTGGTTGCGGTGGTGATCTTCGCGTTCCTGGGACACGTGCGCACCGCAGTCATCTCCCTCTCCGCAATCCCGCTCTCGCTGCTTTCTGCGGTGATCGTACTCGACTGGCTCGGCCAGACGCTGAACACGATGACGCTCGGAGGCCTCGCGATCGCGATCGGCGAGGTGGTGGATGATGCGATCATCGATGTCGAGAACATCTTCCGTCGTCTGCGACAGAATGAGCAGCTCGGGCGCCCGCGCTCCGCGCTCCGCGTCGTGCTCGAAGCCTCGCTCGAGGTGCGCCGCGCGATCGTGTTCGCAACGCTCGTGGTGGTGACGGTCTTCTTGCCCGTCCTGACCCTGACAGGTCTCCAAGGCAGCTTTTTTGCACCGCTCTCCCTCGCCTACATCGCTGCGGTCTTGGCGTCCCTGGTCGTGGCCCTTACAGTCACTCCCGCGCTCTCGCTCGCGCTCCTCGGCCAGCAAGCGCGCACGCTGGGTGAGTCCAGCCTCCAGCGCTGGGTCAAAGGAAGCTATCGCCGGCAGCTCTCCCGGGTCGCCACTCATCCAAGGCGCGTTGTCGGCGCCGTGGCTCTCCTCTGCACGGCGGCCCTTTTGGCGCTGCCCTTCCTTGGGGGCGAGTTCCTGCCCGATTTTCGTGAGGGACATTTCGTCTTGGAGGTATCCGCCATTCCGGGCACCTCGCTCGACGAACTGCGGCGGATCGGGACCGCGATCTCCCAGGCGCTCCTCAAGCTGCCCGCGGTCGCCACGGTGGAGCAGCAAATCGGCCGCGCCGAACAGGGCGAGGATACCTGGGGCCCGCACCGCAGCGAGTTCCACGTCGAGCTCACCCAAGAAGGCGCGGGGGGGCATGAGGGGTTGGCGGACGAGATTCGTAGGCTCCTCGCCGGCTTCCCCGGCATTCAATCGGAGGTGCTGACCTTTCTCGGAGATCGGATTGGGGAGACGATCACCGGCGAGACGGCGCCGGTCGTGGTGAACCTTTTCGGAGACGATCTCGACGCCCTCGACGCCACGGCACGGGAGGTGGCGCGCGTCCTCTCGGCAATTCCCGGAGCCGCCGATGTCGTCACGAAGTCTCCTCCCGGCCTGCCTCGTACGACCCTGCGGCTTCGTCCCGAGCGGCTCGCGCACTTTGGCTTCCGACCCACCGAGGTCATGGAAGCGGTCCAGACCGCGTACCAGGGGACGGTCGTCGCGCAAACGCACCGGGCCAACCAAACCTCGGACGTGGTCGTGATTCTGGACGAGGCGAGCCGGAGGGATCCCGAGTCGGTGGGCGCGCTCGTTCTTCACAACAGCGAAGGGCAGCGCGTGCCCCTTCGGCTCCTCGCGGACGTGTCGCCCTCCAACGGGCGCTACGACATCCTCCACCAAGGCGCCCGTCGACGCCAGACGGTGACGTGCAGTCCGACGGGACGCGACGTCGTCTCGTTTGTGGCCGATGCCAAGCGCGCCATTGCCGAGAAGGTCGCCATGCCGCCCGGCGTGTATGCGATCTTCAGTGGCGAGGCCGAAGCCCGCACCACGGCGCGCAACGAGCTCCTCTCCCATTCCGCGATCGCCTTGGTGGGTGTCGTCTTGCTCCTCGCCGTCGGCCTGCGAAGCTGGCGGAACCTTGTGCTCGTGCTTGCAAACCTGCCCTTCGCGCTCGTGGGCGGCGTGCTAGCCGTGATGGTGACGGGATGGCTCGACCCCGCGGTCGGTCGGGTCTCGATCGGAACCCTTGTGGGCTTCGTGACGCTCTTCGGGATCACCACCCGCAACTCGCTCATGATGATCTCCCACTTCGACCATCTCGTGAACCAGGAGGGAGTGGCCTGGGGTCCCGAGGCGGCGCTGCGGGGAGCGACGGAGCGGGTGATCCCAATCCTCATGACGGCGAGTGTCACGGGTTTGGGGCTCGCCCCGCTCGCCCTCGGCAGCGGCCAAGCCGGCCGAGAGATCGAAGGTCCGATGGCAATCGTGATCCTCGGCGGCCTTGTGACCTCGACGGCGCTGAATCTGCTGGTGCTACCGACGCTCGCACTGCGCTTTGGACGCTTCGAAAGGCGTCCAGAAGAGGCCGAGGCGAGCGGAGCGGCGTAACTCCCCAACGGGTCTTTCGCGAGGGAGCGCGCCGTGCCGCTTTTGCAGCGGCCCGAGGCCTTCATGCGGGAGTGAAGAGATTCTTCCCGTTCTCGTGCGAGACGGCCCCTTTGCGCCCGACGCCCTCGTGGGCCGCAAAGTCCTCGAGGAGGGCGCGCTCGCCCGGCGTATGGGCAAGGAAGCGGCGCCCGTCTAGGAGACGCCCCACCACGATGCCGCGTTCCGGCGCGCCCTCGCGGTCATAGGTCACGGTGTAGGTCTCGACGGCCGCGGGCCCAGAGGCCGCTTCGGCGAGCTCAGGCTGCCGCACCTTCGGTGCCGTCGGCGCAGCCTCGTCGGGCGGCGCAAACGCCGCCTTGGCCGCCGCTTGAGGGCGCGGGGCAGACGCCAAGACGCAGGCCGAGTGTTTGGTCAGATACCAGCCGTTTCCCGTGACAAGGCCCCGCCTCCCGGGCACCTCCCGCAGGCGCTCGACCATCGCGGCGACGGCATGAAGTGTATAGTTATTTCCCGGTCCTCCCGCGTAGGGCAGGCCCCCCGTGACGGTAAAGCCGCGAGGATCGTCTTCGGAAAGCCCCAGCATCTCGCATGCCATTTCGACTGCCACCGGAAAGCAGGAATAAAAGTCCATGGCGTCCATTTCGCCGAGCGCCGTGCCCGCGCGCGCGAGCGCCTCGGTCGCTGCACGCCGCAGGGCGGAACACTCCGCAAAGGAAGCCCGCTGCGTCGGAAACCAGATGTCCTCGGTCGCGGCGGCCGCGGCCCACAGATGAACCCACAGGTTCTCCGCAATGCCAAGCTCGCGCGCGTGTGCGGCCGAGAGCACGAGCGCGCAAGCGGCCTGGTCGGTTTCGATGACGGCGTTTAGGTACTTGGGATACGGGAATGCGATCATCCGGTTCTGCGGGGACGGCTTCGTGAGCTCCTCAGGATCCCGTGCGACCGGGAACCAGGCGTGTGGATTCTTCGCCGCGACCGCGCTCATCCGACTCATGAGGCGCCCCATCCCCAGGCGGTGTGCCTCGAGAGAAAGACCGCGCCTTGCGCGCAGGGCATTCTCGAAGATCGGATAGACGACCGGCGGGGTCGAAAGACCGTAAAGGTTCTCGAGCTCGGAGCTTCCGGCCTTGTGGACACCGAGGGCGAAGGGCGAGCTCTCAGGTCCCGTCGCCCAGCCGAACCGGCGGCCTGCTCGCCGCGCCCGCAGGGCGGTTCGGAGGGTGTTGCAGCCCGCGACGAGAGCCGCGCGGCTTCTCCCGGCCTCGATCTCGGAGGCCATGTGGCCGAGCAACACGAGGGGAATCTCTCCGCCTGTCCCGGTCAGGATCGTGCGCTTGGGCTGTGCTCCGATGCGCTCAGCCAGGAAGGCGGCGGGGTTGGTTGCGCGCCAGCCAAGAACGTTCACGATGGCGACGCTGTCAAGGGAATGCAGCAGCCGCTCGCCGAGGCCCGCGTCTTCCGCGGCATCTCGCGCCACTTGCTCGAGCATCGCGATGGGCTCGAGCGCGCGCTCGATGCTCGCATCGCGCAAGGTGAGCTGCGCAACGCCCACGAGAACCGGCGTACGGTCCTCCCCCGGCATCTACCCTCCACTCGCTGCGTCGCGCAGGAGATACCACGCCTTGCGAAGGGCCGCCGCCGGGGAGGATCTCTTAGAACGTGTATCGCAAGCGCGCGAAGACTTCGTCGCGCTCGCGAATTGCGTTTAGGCGATCAAATTTCTCCGTCGTCCAGCGCTGGCTCGACTCACCGAGCGCACCGAGCGCGAGGTACTGGCTCCAGCTTTGCGGCTGCCCGTAGAAACCGTTGATCCCCATCGTCAACGCGAAGTTCGCGGTGAAGCGGAACGACGTCTCAAAGGCGATCCCGCCCGAGGCTGTGGCCACGTCGTAGACAAAGGTAAGGGAGGGCTGCAGCCGGTCTTGGAAGTAGCCGGTCTGAATCGTGAACGTACCCAGCGCGGTAAAGGGTCCATTCACCTCGAAGCCGCGGGGGTAGCCGCCTTGATAGCTCGAGAGGTATTCCAAGAACCACTGCATGTTGAAGAAGAAGGTGCGCGATTCATTCAGGAAGTTGACAAACGTGGGGCGGTCGATGGAGATCGTGAGATCGAAGCGGTCACTGTTGGAGAGGCCATTCGAGCTTTCGCTATTGCTGAAGAGTCCATTCGGCGTCCAGCTCGCCTCGATGCCCCAGTTGGTGGCCGTCCGGTCTTCCGCGAAGTCCATGGCAAAGCCGAGCGTGTTCACCTTCTGGTATTGGAGCAGAGCCTCGCCGGCGCCCGCCCACACGAAATCGCGTCTCCCGAAAAGCCCATTGCCACCCGCCTTGAGGTCCGGACGCGTGGTTCCCGTGACGGAAAAGAAGTCTTGGATGGTCTTGCAGTGAAGGGGTGCTGTGGGGTTGCTCGCGGTGGGGAGGTCGCAGCCCGCGGGCACGTTCCCTTGGGCGAGGTCCAACGCCGTAAGGAATTCGTACGCATTGTAGGACAAGGCTGCCAGCTGGCTGGCGAAGAGATTGCCGGTGAGGGGATTAATCAGGCTGTGGACCGGGTTGGTGATGGGGCCGCCCGTGCACGGCGTGCCCGGGCCCGTGTTCGTCACGCAGCCGTCGACGAGCGGGTTGTAACCCGGCTGCCCCGGACCCCGCGCGCCGGGGAGGATGACGGTGTGCCCGTTCACATAGCGCGTCGCCACCTGATTCCCGGGGTTATTCCCGGGCCAAGACTGGAAGATGACGCTCGCCTCCGCATTGAATAAGTCGAAGCCTTGGGTATTGCAGTTGGTTTGGTAGAAAGGTCCGCATCCGAGGAGCGCCTGCTGCTCTTGGGTAAGCGTGGCGTTAAGCGAGAGTGGGAAGGCACCCGCGCTCCCGGGAGTCGGTCCCGTGAGGGAGGGATTCAGGGTCACCAGCTTGAACTTCGCCAGCGTCGCAGGCGGAAGAGTTCCCGCAAGGAGAAGCGATACGATGGGATTTCCTGCCAAGGCGGTGCTGATCAGCTGATTGAGCGGGACAAATCCACCCACCTTCGCGGTACTGTTGGTGATCGTGAGCCCACAGCTCGTCGGATCCAGCGGGGAGAGGCCGAGGCTCGAGCTGCAGATCACGTCGAAGAGCTGGCGATTTTGCGGGTTGTCGGTGAGGGCGCTCCCGATCCCGGAATTCCCGGGCCGAAGACACGTGCTCTCCGTACCCGTCAGGCAGCTCCCATTGGTGGGTGCACTGTTGGCGAGCGGCCGGCCGGTGAAGGGATCGACCTTGCGCGAGTAGGACTGGATGATCCCAGCGTTAAAGCCCTGATCGAAGTGGTAGTAGTCGGTAATCGCGAAGCTAAAGCGGTCCCACCGGAACTCGACCCGCCCGCCCACCTGATTGCCCTCGAGGCTATTCCACCAGTTCGGCGGACGCGTCTCCCCGACGAGCCCCGCGCCGAGGGCGCCGTGCAAGAAGAGCTGCGACTGCAGGCTGCACACGGGAAGCGGTGAATAGGGCTCGCCGCATCGCCCAAGATCGTTCGGCATGAATCGATCGAGGATCCACACGAGCTCCGCGCGCACATCCTGGAGCGGTCCTACGTCATAGAGCGAGTAGATGGCGCGCGCCGCCCACAGGGAAATGCGGGACTCGTCGAGTGTCGGGAGCGTCGCCACCGCGAAGTCGGACGGGTTGATTTGATCCGTGTTGCGGAAGAGCTCCGTCTTGCCCCAGATGATCGCCTGCCTCCCGATGCGAAGGGTAAGGCGCCCCTCGAGGGCGGAGAGGTCGAGGTAGGCCTGCTGGAGCTCGTGGGTGTCCTGGCTCGCGCCGTGGTTCCAGGCGAGGGCGCTCTGGGAGAAGTTCTGGTCGAAGTTGTTGAAGGGTACACCCTTTATATACAGCTCCTGCACGGCCGGCGAGGGCACGTAGAGACCGCCCGCGTAGCGACCTACGCCGCCCAACGTGGGCACGCTCGGGCGGAAGGGCAGCGCCGTGGTGATATTCGGAACGCTGATGAGCGCAGCGTTGTTTTGCACGTTGTCCTTGGGTCGCCAGAGGCCGAAGATCGCGTCGACGCCCGACGAGTCGCCGTTCGAGGTGGTTTGCGAGACCGAGAGCTGGTGAATCATGAAGCCGTCGTTGGCGTAGGGAGCAAAGGTCTGCGGGAACGACGCATTGAGCGCCAGGACCTCGATGCCAGGAACGTCTGCGATCCCTGCGAGCTTGTTCGAACCGCCGGGGGAGTAGGACAAACCCGGGGAGCGCGAGGGCCCGGAGTTGTTGCCGTTGAATGGATTGACGGCCGGGTCGTCGCCCACCCAGCCATTGCGATGTCCGGTCATGTAGTACGAGGGCACAAGACCCGTGCGGTCGCCGTAGGCGTTTGCGTTCGGGAAGAGTCCGCAGGCGTGCGTCCACACGCAGTCGTAGCTCACTTCAAGGCGCGAGTAGAATGAGGCAGCGTCGAAGAAGAGGAAGCCCTTCGGCGCAAGGTCGACCTCGGTTTCGACCCGCAGGATGTTGCGCCACGCCGAGAGGTCCCACTGGGTATTGAGATCGGAGTTGAGGGCTCGGATCTGGGTCTCGAGGTAACCGTGGATCTGGACGCGGCCATCCAAGAGATCGACGGCAGGGGAAGAGGTCGGGCCAAGGAGGGCGACGACGAGGGCAGCAGCCCAAAAAAACCCACGACACACGAAGCCGCGACGCATCCGCACCTCCCTCCGGCGCACGACACAGCTGCTTTGGGATCCCTTGCGCTCCTCCGAGGGGAAGGTCTGTCGTCCTCCCGACAGGGAGTCTTTGTCCAACGGGCCCGGCGATCCGGCGCCGCTTATTTCTTCTCTGTTACCGGTCCGTGCGTCGGAAGTCGAGAAGTTTTTTCGAGCCGCGCCGCTCTCGCGGAGGCCTAAAGTCCCCGCGCGTCCCGATCGGGAAGCGAAGGGTGGCGCGCATCGGTCGCGCCGTGAGGGCGTGCGCTTCCGCCCGTGCCCTCCTGAAGGGCGACGATACCGGCATGTGTGTGAGCTCCCCCATTCCGGTCTTCCAGACCGAGGAGGACTCGCGCCGCTGGGGAAGCGTCGTGCTACGCCGAGGGACGCTTCGAAGTCGGCCTCGGAGGGAGAGGCGCAAAGACGGGCGGGCGCTTCTCGAGGAAGCTTGTCACGCCCTCCTTAAAGTCAGGCCGCCCGAACGACTCGACCATGAGACGGTTGGCGAGTGAGACTGCGGTCGCAAGGTCGCTCTCGTAGGCCCCATACACTTGGCGCTTCATCTCCGCGAGCGCCGCCGGCGAGCAGTTTGCGACGAGGTCCCGCGCGTAGGCGAGCGTCTCCCCGAGAAGCATCTCGGGGGGAAAGACTCGATTCACAAGCCCAAGGGCGAGCGCCTCTTCGGCCAGAAAAACGCGACCGGAGTAGAGCAGGTCGAGGGAGCGCGCGTGGCCGACGAGGCGCGGGAGGATCCACGAGATCCCATGCTCCGCCACGAGACCGCGCCGCGCGAATGCCGTCGTGAACTTTGCACCCGCGGCGGCGAAGCGCAGGTCGCACATCAGGGCAAGCACGAGGCCGATGCCCGCGCACGGGCCGTTAATCGCCGCGAGGATCGGCTTGCGGATGGTCAACGGAAAGGTCTGGGGCCGTGCGTCGGGCGCGGCGGCAGATTCGCTGCCCTGGAGGACGGACATGTCCGCACCGGCGGTAAAGCCGCGGCCCGCGCCGGTCACGACGATCGCGCGCACGCTCGGGTCGTCGTCGGCGCGCTCGAGCAGGTCGAAGTAGCGGGTGGAGAGTGCCGGGGTCCAAGCATTGAGGCGCTGCGGGCGATTGAGCGTCAGCGTCGCCACGCCGGAGCTTTGGGCGTAAAGGACGAGCTCTTCGTGGGCTGCGGGCCGCGGATCTGCCATGGCTGTACTCCCTCCCGGCCGGGAATGTCCGGTGCGGGGGAGCGTACCCGAGACCAAAGAGCGCTCACCAATGCCGCTTCCGCCCCGGTAGACTCGCGCGCGCAATGTTCCCCTATTTCGAACAGCCTGTCTTTCACCTCGGCGGGTTCCAGATCGCGACCTTCCAAATCCTCGTCTGCAGCGCGGTGATCGTGGGCCACGAAGTCGTGGTGCGTCGGGCCAGGCGCCTTGGCTTCGACCCGGATCTCGCTTCGAGCCTCGTCGCGTGGACGATCTTCTTCGGCTTCCTGGGCTCCCATCTCTTCGATGTGGTCTTCTACCAGCCCGCGGAGCTGCGCCAAAACCCCCTCGTCCTCCTCCAAGTCTGGGGAAGCATGTCCTCGTTCGGCGGAATCATTGGCGGGCTGGCCGGCGGATGGTGGCTCACCCGACGCAAGGGGTTGTCGGGCAGCCAGATCTTCGTGTTCCTCGACATTCTCGGCTTCGCCTTCCCATTCGCGTGGATCTTTGGGCGCGCGGGCTGTGCCCTCGCCCACGACCATGTCGGCATCCCGACCACGAGCTTCCTTGCCGTGCGTTTTCCAGACGGTCCGCGTTTTGACCTCGGCCTTCTTGAGCTCCTGTACACGATCGCGATGGCGGCGCTCTTCCTGCTGCTCGACCGCCGGCCTCGTCCGACAGGCTTTTTCGTCGGCCTTTTCTTTACGCTCTACGGACCGGTTCGCTTCGGCTTCGACGTGCTCCGGATCGGAGATGAGCGCTATTTAGGCTGGACCCCGGGCCAGTACGCGTCCGTGGCCGCGACGCTCTTCGGGATCCTCCTCCTCTTCTGGGTCTTCCAAAGGGGAGGAGAGCCGGAAGCCCGACCCGCCAAATCGCAGAGCTGAGCCGCCGCCCCCGCGCTCCGAAGGACCGCCGGTCTCTCGAGGGTTCCCCGAGGGGAAATCCCCGCTTCCTCCTGGCGTCTGAATCTGCATTCACTATTCTGATGATGAATTCACTTCACTGATGAAGGATTCAGTCCGATACAGCAGCCGAAAGGAAGGCCGATGCCCCCCGCGAGCCCGACTCCCGCTCCCCTCCCCTCCGCGCCCCGCGAGCGTGCACGCACGGCCCGGCGCGAGGCGCTCCTTGAAACTGCCGAAGCCGTTTTCGCCGAGCGCGGATTTTCGGGTGCCACCATGGCCGAGATCGCCGCCCGCGCCGGTTACTCGGCGGGAAACCTCTACAACGTCTTCGAAAGCAAGGAAGCGCTCTACCGCGAGCTCATCTCGACCCGTGGCACGAAGCTCCTGCGCGAGCAGCTCGCGATCTTGCGCGCGGACGCGCACTACCTGGAGACGCTCGATCGCGTGATCGACCACTTGCTCCAGTTCTGCGTGGACCATCGCGCGTTCTGGGTCATCTACGTGCGCGGACTCACCGGTGAGGAGTGGAGCGGCGCTCCCTTCCCGGTCGAGACGCAGCGTCTGCGCCAAGAGCTTGAGCAGGAATCCCTCCGGCGTTTGGCTCGCGCGATGGAACAAGGCGAGCTCCCCGCGGAGGACCCGATTGCATGCGTAACGATGATTCTCGGCACGCTCCACCACCACATCGTGCACTGGATCGAGGGCACGGGATCCGCCGAGGAGTTGTGGGAGAGCGCGAAGAGCCTGCGCCGCGTGCTGCGGCGCGGGCTGGGAGTTCCGGCATGAGGTCTCGAAACCTCCCGCTGATCCTTTGTGCCCTCGCACTTGCTTTCTCCGGCTGCAAGGGCTCAACCCGGGCCGCAGCGGCCAAGACAGAAGCCGTGAAGGAGGCAGGTGCCGAGGTCAAGACGACGCTCGTGCGGCGCGGCTCGATTCTGCCGCGCATCACCGCGGCGGGGAGCCTGCTTGCACGCCGCGAGAGCCAGATCGGGGCGCAGGTCACTGGACGCATCGAGCGCGTGATGGTGACCGTCGGCGATCGCGTGGAAGTGGACCAACCACTCTTTGAGATCGATCCCGAAACCTACAAGGCCGCGCTCGCGCAGGCCGCGGCGGGCCTCGAGCTTGCCCGTGCGCAGCGCCAGCAGAGCGAAGCGGACCTTGGGCGCGCCCGCGCACTGCGCGCGCAGGATCTCGTTCCCCAGCAGCAGCTCGACCGACTCGCGACACAGCTCGCCGTGGCACGCGCGCAGGAGAAGGAGGCGGCCGAGGTCGTCGCGATGGCGCGGCAGAACCTCGACAAGACCGTTGTGCGCGCGCCCTACGCAGGCTCGATCTCAAAGCGCCTTGCGGACGAGGGGACGATGGCGCTCACCATGCCCCAGACCATCGTCATCGTCTTGCAGGAAACCGAAGTGCTCGAGGCGCGCGTCGGGATCCCCGAGTCACAGCTCTCGCTGGTGAAACCCGGCGACAAAGCGTACCTGCACGTCCAAGGAGTCCCGGACTCCATCGAGACCACCGTGAGCGCGGTTTCCGATTCGATCGATCCCACGACGCGCACCTATCTCGTGAAGATGCTGGTCCCGAACGCCGACCGGAACCTCAAGGCTGGGGTCTTCGCGCACGTCGACATTGTTCCGCAGTCGCTCTCCGAGGTTTTGCTGATCCCCCCCGACGCGGTGCGCACGGAAGATGGGGAAACCCGCGTCTTGACCGTGCGCGATGGTCTCGCCGTGCCCGTGCCGGTTCGGATTGGCGTCGCGACGGAGGAAGCGGTCGAGGTGATCTCGGGGCTGGAAGCGGGAACCGAAGTGATCGTGGGCGAGGGGGCGCGCACGATCGCCCCGGGGATGCGTGTTCGCGCCCAGCCTGCCGGAGGCTCCTCGACGTGAGGCTCGCCGACGCGTCGATTCGGCGACCGGTCTTCGCCGTGATGCTCGTCGGCGCACTCGTCGTGTTTGGTCTCGTATCGATCCCGCGGCTCGGCGTGGACCTCATGCCCCGCGTCGAGTTTCCCATGGTGACCGTGACGACGGTGCTGCAGGGCGCCTCCCCCGAGACCGTCGAGCGCGAGCTCACTCAGCCCCTCGAACAGGCGGTCAACACGATCGAGGGGATCCGAACGTTGCGCAGCACCTCGAGCGATTCTCTTTCTCAGCTGGTGATCGAGTTCGAGCTCAGCTACGACGTCCGCCAAAAGGCCCAAGACGTGCGGGACAAGGTGGCTGCGGCCCGCGGCGACCTGCCCGCCGAAGCGGATCCCCCGGTGATCGATCGGGTGGATCCCGACGCGTCCCCAATCCTCTCGATCATGCTGGCAGGCCCGCAGTCCATCCGCACGCTCTCCGAGCTCGCGGACAAGAAGATCAAGCCGCGCCTCGAGCGCGTGCAGGGCGTGGGCAGCGTCTCCCTCGTCGGCGATCGCGCGCGGGAGATCCGCATCTGGGTGGACCCGGTGCGCCTTAGCGGCTACGCACTCGCGGTCGACGACGTCCTCGCCGCACTCAAGCGCGAGCACGTCGAGATGCCGGGCGGGCGCATCGAAACCGAGCACCAAGAATACACCGTAAAGACCAAGGGCAAGCTCACCAGTGTCGACGAGTTTGCCAACGTGATCGTGGCCGACCTCGACGGGCGTGTCGTGCATCTGCGCGACGTCGCCTCGGTGGAGGATGGCATGGCCGAAGAGCGAACGATCGCGCGGCTCAACGGTGAGCGCGGGGTCTCGCTCCAGATCCGGCGCCAGTCGGGCGAGAACACGGTCTCCGTGGCGAAGGGTGTGCGCCGCGAGCTCGCACGGGTTCGGGAAACGCTTCCGGCCGGCGTCCAGATGATCGAGGCCCAGGACACTTCCCGCTTCATCCAGAGCTCGGTCGATGACGTCGGGATCGACATCCTGTGGGGCGGCTTTCTGGCGGTGGCCGTGGTGCTTGCCTTCCTGCGCAGCGGTCGCTCGACGCTGATCGCGGCCATCGCGATTCCCTCCTCGCTTCTCGCCAGCTTCGGCTTTTTCTATTTCTTCGGCTTTACCTTGAATGTGATGACCCTGATGGCGCTCTCGCTCTCGATCGGCATGCTGATCGACGACGCCATTGTCGTGATCGAGAACATCTACCGGCACATCGAGGGAGGCGAAGAGCCGAAGGCCGCAGCGTCGAGCGCCACCCAGGAGATCGGCCTTGCGGTCGTCGCGACCACCCTTTCGATCTGCGCGGTGTTCGTTCCGATTGCGTTCATGCGCGGCATGGTCGGGCAGTTTTTCCGCGAGTTTGGCCTTGTCGTCGTATGCGCGGTGATGGCGTCCTTGCTCGTCGCCCTAACGACGACGCCGATGCTGTGTTCGCGTTACCTAAACGTGAAGCGGGAGCACGGTCGCGTCTGGCTTCTCCTCGAGCGCGCGTACGAAGGCCTTGAGCTGCACTATCGCCGCGCGCTTCGGTTCGGTCTTGAGCACCGGGGACTTGTGGTGGCGCTGCTCCTTGGCGCTGTCGTCGCGGGCGGCATCGTCGCAAAGCTTGTACCCGTCGAGTTTGCGGTGCCGGCCGATCGCAGCGAGTTCAACGTCTGGCTGAAGCTCCCCTTGGGCTCCCCGATCCAGCAGACCCTCGCGGCGACGGCTGCGGTGGAGACAGCGCTGCATAGCCACCCCGAGGTGCAGGCGGTGTTCTCGACGATTGGGGGCGGCGTCGAAAAGCGTGTGAACGAAGCCAATCTCTACGTCCAGCTCACGCCCAAGGCAAAGCGCAGACAGGGCCAGACCGAGATCATGGAAGAGCTGCGCCGGCGGATCGGCGGCCTCGGTCTTCCCCTCAAGGACTACGCGGTCGAGGAGATCCAGTGGTTCGGCGTGTCCGGGATGCGTTTTGCAGACGTCATGTACTCCCTGCGCGGGCCCAACACCGATCGCCTCAACTTCTTCGCCCAAGGCCTCCTGTCCAAGATGCGGGAGGCAGGCGGCTACGTAGACCTCTCGTCGACCTACGAAACGGGTAAGCCCGAGATCGCTCTCGAGTTAAACCGCGAACGCGCCGGGGACCTCGGCGTTCCCGCGGCGCAAATCGGGAGCACGATCTCTGCGCTCCTTGCCGGCTTCAAGGTGACGAGCTTCGAGGAGGGGGGCGAGCGCTACGACGTGCGGCTCCAGGTCCTGCCTGAGTACCGGAACGATCCGCAAAAGCTTGGGCTAATCCAGGTGCGCGCGCCGAGCGGCGCGCTCGTACCCCTTGGTAATCTGGTGAATCCCCGCGTGGGAAGCGGGCCCGTGGAGATTAACCGCGAAGACCGAACCCGCTCGATCACCGTTCTTGCGAATCTCTCTGGCAAATCGCTCGGCGAAGCTGCACCCGAAATGATGGGATTCGGCCGCGAGCTTGGGGTGCATGGCGAGTACCAACTCGTTCCGGTGGGAACGGCGGAGAACATGGCAGAGACGATCGCGGCGATCGGGTTCGCGTTCTTGCTCGCGCTGACTGCCCTCTACATGATCCTCGCCTCGCAGTTCAACTCGTTTATCCACCCCTTCACGATCATGCTCTCGGCGCCGCTTTCGTTTGTGGGCGCCTTCGCAGCGATGGCCCTCCTCGGGTTCCACCTCGACATGATGGGTCAGATCGGTCTTCTCATGCTGATGGGCCTCGTCATGAAAAATGGGATTTTGCTCGTGGACTACTCGAACACCTTGCGCCAGCGTGGCGCCTCCGCGCGCAGCGCTGTCCTCGAAGCCGGACCCGCGCGGCTGCGGCCTGTGCTGATGACCACGACGGCGATGGTCTTTGGCATGCTGCCGGTCGCGTTTGGAAAGGGAGACGGGTCCGAGTGGCGGGCGCCCATGGGGATCATCTCCATCGGTGGCATGGCGAGCTCCACTCTTCTTACCCTGCTGGTCGTTCCAGTGGTCTATACACTTGTCGACGACGCCGAGCAGTGGGCGGAGAGCCGGCTGCGCGCCTTGCGCGCGCGGCTCACGGGGACGCCACGCACGGTCCCCGACCAGCGCTAGGCGCGGCGGCTCCGCGAGCGCGCGGAGCCCCTCAGCCGCCCACCGCAAGCGCCCCTTAACCCGTGCCGAAAGGCGGCGCCGTCGACGACCCCGCCGGCTGGCTTACAGGTGGGGCACTGGGGCGAGGTGCCTGTCGAGGAACAGCGCGAGACAGCGATCGTGCCACGGCACGCGGCTCCCGCGGCCGTGGAAGCCAACGTGTCCCCCGCCGGGCGAGAGCAGCGGCACCAAGTGCTCGTTCTCCTGCCAGGAGAAGCCCGTATAGGACTCTGCCGGGATCCAGGGGTCGTCCAGCGCATGCATGACGAGGGTCGGGACGCGGACCCCCGGTAGGAACTTCACCGCGGAGTTCTTTTCGTAGTACTCCTGCGCGCTCGCATAGCCGTTGCGCGGCGCCACGAAGTGCTCGTCGAACTCAAGGACGCTCCGTGCCTCGAAGATCGCCGCGCGCTCTCGGGCCGATAGCTCCGCTCCGGGCAGCGTACTCTCGCGTTTCATGGCCCGCAGCAAGCTCGCGTGGTAGATCCGATTGCGGCGAGCCAGAAATCTCCGGGATGCTGCGGCGAGGTCGATCGGTACGGAGACCGCAGCCGCTGCGCGCACCGGAAGCTCGGACTCATGCTCGGCCAGGAACTTAAGGAGGAGGTTCCCGCCCAGCGAGTAGCCGACCATCACGAGGCCCGCAGGCGCGCGCCCAGCGGGCAGCGCGCGCAGCGCGTCGCGCAGGTCGGATGTGCGGCCCGCATGGTACTGGAGCCGACACAGCGGCCGCGACGCGCCAGCCCCCCGCAGATCCAGCCGGAGCACGCGGCTCCCCCGCTCCAGCCAGTGTGCGGCGCTTGTCTCCATGTAGGCGCTTTGCGCACTTCCGGCGAGGCCGTGGATCAGCACGACGAGGGGATGCTCGGCGGACCCGGGGCCCGGATCCTGCAGATGCCCCACGAGGCGGTCACCGCTCCCGTCGCCCATTTCGAAGGTGAGTCGCTCCACGGTGTAGCGTGAAAGAGCGGGGGCACGGTGGCGGATGGCGTTGCGTACGGTCTGAAGGTCTGGCCCAAACCAGGGCGCGCGCGGGCGGAAGGGCGCGAACGTCGGGACGTTCGTCCGCACGGCGACTACCCGATCCATGCCTGCCAGACTGGCGAGGCCGCGACGAGCTCCGCGAGCACCTCGTAGCCCTCCGCGCGCGGGTGCATGCCGTCGTGGGCTGCGATGTCCGCACACCACTGGGCCGAGCGACCGAGGGCCTCGAAGGCTTCGACAAAAGGAACGCCGAGCTCCTGGCAAAGGATGGAAAGGCCGCGCGAGAGGGCGCGAAGGCGCAGCGCCTGCTCCGGCTCGGAGAGGTACGGCGGTCCCACAAGGAGCGGACGCCAGGACTTCGCCTGTTCGAGGATCGCCCGCGCGGAGCCGAGGGACTCCTCGAGGACGACCCGCGCGCGGCCGGCCTGCGCGGTCGTGTCATTGGTGCCGAAGGAGAGGACGACGCGGCCATCCACATCGGGAGGAAGGCGACACGCCACCTCGTCACGCCAGCGGCGCTGGATATCGGCGCTCGTGTCCCGGCGCACGCCGAGGTTGTAGTAGGTGACCCGGCCTCCCGCCCGCGCGGCCCGAGCACACACGCGCCCGGCCCAGCCAAGGCATTCGGGATCGCCGGTTCCTTGCACAAAGGAGTCCCCCACAAAGCAGATGCGCAGGTCGCGAGCCGCTGGCTCGACCCTCGCCGGGCTCCTCGGGAAAAGGGTCATCGGAACTTGGGCGTTCGTTTCTCGGTGAACGCGGCAATCGCTTCGCTGTGCTCGGGGCTGCTGTAGCACGCGCCCAAGAGCTCGAACTCGCGCTTCATCACCGCATCGAGATCCGGATCGCTCCCATTTCGGGTCAGCAGCTGCTTGATCATGCGAAGCTGACGGTCGGGATGGGCGGCAATCGCGTCCGCCTGAGCGAGCGCCTCGTCGACGAGTTTTTCCGCTGGCACCACGCGATTGGCGAGTCCGCGGGCGGCGGCCTCTTCCGCCTCGACGAGGCGGCCGGAAAGGCACATCTCACTCGCCATCGCGAAGCCCACGCGCTGCACGAGGTAGTGCGTGCTCGCGAGCTCCGGGACGAGGCCCATCTTCACAAAGAACATCCCGAAGCGCGCCCGCTCCGAGGCCACGATGAGATCAAAGGGCAGGATCATCGTGAGGCCGACGCCCACGGCGACACCGTTCACCGCCGCAACGAGCGGCTTGGACTCGCGCACAAGGTGTACCCAGGAGCTTTGCGCTCGGCGCTCAGGGGATCCGCCGCGGGGCTCGGGGGGTGGCTGATCCTCGCGCCGCTGGAAGGCGTCCCGCACGTCGGCGCCCGCACAAAAGCCCCGCCCGGCGCCGGTCAGGACGACCGCGCCGACCGAAGGATCGGAGTTGGCAAGCTCGATTGCACTCATGAGCTCCTCCGACATGCGGGGAGTCCAAGCGTTGAGGCGGTCAGGCCGCTGGAGGGTGAGGAGTGCGACTGCACCCCGCTTTTCGACGCTGATTTGCTCGTAGTCCGGCATCCGAGGCTCCTTGCGCAGACAGCGGAGCCGGATTGTAACCTGCGGGCTGGACAAACTGCCGTCGCGGCGGGGCCCCGTCGGCCGCCCCTTCTAAGACCTGCGAACCCGCCTTACTGCCGCACGAGGGAGCGAAGCCACCTCTCAAGACCCCGCTGCGCGTGGGCCGGTGGCGAGGTGCGGCCGATCCCGGTCAGAAAGAACCGGTCGTGCACAGCGCCCGCGCGCGTTTCGATCTTCATCTCCTCCGGGAAGAGCGAGAGAAATGCGAAGCCAGTGAGCAGCGATCCCAGAAATCCGACGCGGTCGCTGCCGCCGATCTCGAGATACAACGAGCCTCCGTGCTTTTCCGACGACGCGAGCGTGTAGGAGTGGAGCACGATCGGTGTGCGTCCGGCCGAGACGTGTGTGCGCGCGACAAGCTCGAGGTAGTCGAGCGCCAGCGCGTCTTGCCTTGCTTCCTTGCAGTCGAGCTCGAACTCTGCGAGCCAGCGCATGGGTCCGATCTTGCGCGCGAAGCCGCTCATGAGGCTCAGTCCCGCATCCGCGAGACCCTCCGCCAAACTGCCGCTCCAGCTAGGCCGCAGCCGGCCCCAGAGCTGGAGATTGCACAGACCCTCTCCCGCGCGGCGGACCTCAAACCCGGGTTCATCGAGGACGGAGGTTGTGGACCCAAGGCGCGCGGGCCGAAGGTGCTCTTTCACTCCGATGAGCGTTTGACCCCCCATTTTCTCCTTGAACCCTCCCCCGGGGAGGTTATCCCCGGCCGTTACGGACTAAGGAGGAGGGACTGCAACCCGCATGCCACTCAGTTCCGCGTTGCTCGCGTGGCACGTCGTGTGCGGCGGCGGCCCCGCAGCGTGGAACGCGGCTCCAACCCGCTCATCCCAGAGGCGAAGACGGGTCACCCCGCCTAGAAAGGAGGCTCTGCGCATCGGGCCGCCGAGACCCCTGGGAGCAGACCCGTACTGGGAATTTCTTTTCCCTTTCAGTGGCCCCGCGCGCGGAGGGGTCCGCACCACAGGTTTGACTCGCGCCACCGGGAGAGCTTCTTTTGACGAGTGCGGAGCGTCATCCTTCTGGCTGCGCTGGCCCTTGCGTGTGCACCGCCGAAAGAGGTCTTCCCCGAGATGAGCGCCCAGGACTCGGCGCCGCTATTCGCCCCCCACGGCCAGCTCGGAGGCTTCTACAACCCGTGGTCGCCGTTCCGTTCCACCTTCTTGGATTTTCTGCGTTGGCAGATCTCGCGCAATCCCTATGACAAGAGCCGAAAACCCGAGATCCCGCTCGTCCCGAACGATGGCGCGAGCCTCCAAGGCCATGAGCACTCAGGCTCGCTGATCTGGGTCGGGCACTCGACGTTCGCGGTGCATGACGACGACGACATCTTCCTCACCGATCCCCACTTCGGTCCGCGCGCACTTTTGCCCACCCGGAAGATGCCGCCGGGCGTGCCGCTCGAGTCGGTCCCTGCCCGGGCTTTTGCGGTGGTCTCTCACAATCATTACGACCATCTCGATGCCTACACCGTAGATCGTCTTCCACCCGATATGGCCTGGTTCGTGCCAATCGGTCTTGCGCAGTGGTTCCGCAGCCGGGGACGCGAGAACGTGGTGGAGCTCGACTGGTGGCAAAGCGCGCGCCACGGGCGCTGGACGATTACCTGTCTGCCCGCGCAGCATTGGTCGGCGCGCTTCGAGCAGGGCCGCAACACGACGCTCTGGTGCGCGTGGCTCGTGGATTCGGGCGTGCGCCGCTACTTCTTCGCCGGCGACAGCGGGTACTTCCCTGGCTTTGCGGAGATCGGCCGGCACTACAAGATCGACGTTGCCATGCTGCCGATTGGCGCCTACGAGCCGCGCTGGTTCATGCGCTACCAGCATATGGATCCGGCCGAGGCCTATCGCGCTTTCCAGGATCTCGGCGCGAGGTACATGGTCGCCATGCACTGGGGCACCTTCGATCTCACCGATGAGCCCATGGACTTGCCCCCGAAGGTGCTCGCCCAAGCGGTCTCCGATGCGAAAGGCAACCCCGAGCGCGTCCGTGTGATGGCGATCGGCGAGCGCTGGCGCCTCCCGGACACCCACTGAGCCATCCGAGCCCCACCCAAACTCGCGCCCTCTGCAGCTCGCTCGGTGCGATCCCCGAGGGTGTTTTATAGGATCTGGACAGCGGCCCGGGACTCGCTCGAGCGCCGCGGCCTTGGCGCGCCGGTCCTGCCCTAGACTAGCCCGACCCGCATCACACCACGGGCCTTCGAGAGGAGCTGCAGCTCCGGGCGTTTCGGAGGCGAAAAGATAAGGCCCGGAGCCACCTTGCGGCAGCTCCGGGCCTCCCTGGGAAGGGGATTATTTGGCTATCTGGTGAAGGAAGTGGTCGATTCGGAGAAGAAGTGTCAGGGAAGGTCAGATTTTTCGGGATTTTCGCCCTGGCGGGGGTACCGAAGAGCCCTTCCCAAGCCCGTTTGGGCGCTAGGGGTACTCGTAATCCGGCTCCAGGGTGACGACCAGTTTTCCATCCTGGTAGTTCTGCGCCCCGATCACCACCTGGTGGTGGTTGGGAACCCGCAGGCTGGTGCGCAGGGTTCCCTCAATCTCCACCGTCATGAGGAGCCCCCGTTGCCCGAGCTTGCGTGGCTTCACCTTCAGCAGTCGCCCCGTGGGCAGCGTCAAGCTCCCCGTCTGGTTCAGCGCAAGCGACATCTGTTCAGTCTGGATCACGCGTACGCTCTTGTACTTGAAATCCGGGCGGAGCCGGCGCTCAAGCTTTGCGGCGGCCGGATCCACCGGACCGGGATGCTGGGAGACATGGTTCACCACCACCATCACATGCACCTGCGTTGGCTTGGGAGCCGGAGCGGGCTTCTGGACCTGCTGAGCGGCTCCCGGCCCAGCGGCGATCGCCACCATGGCGACACCGGCCAGGATCGAGCGCGCTCGCTTAGAGCCCACTCGGTGTTTCCCCAGTCCCTGAATCCTCGGAGGGGTCGTCCATCACCCAGATGATGGTCGCATCGTCGCTGCTTGGCAGGACCATCACCGGGCGGCCGCTTGTGTCGATGGAGCGCACGACGTCGATCGGAGCCGGAGGGCGCGCCAAAACCACGACTGCAGCGATCGCACCGAACGCTGCCACGACCCCGATTGGACGCAGGATCCAAGGACCGAGTTCGAGGCGCCGCCACCAGGGAAGGGGCGTGTGGAGTTCGGAATCGAGGGCCGGAAGGCGCGCCTCAATCGCACCCCAGAGATCGGGATGCGGGGTCGCGCTGTCGTGTTGCACGAGCTGCCGCCGGAGCTCGCTGAGAGTCTCGAGCTCGGCACGGCAGCTTGCGCACTGGCGCAGGTGATGTTCGAGCTGGTGGACGGCCGGGGGGGCGAGTTCTCCATCGTGGAAGAGCTCGAGGTCGGTCACGAAGTCCTCGCATGCCCTCACTCATCGCCTCCTTTCCCGGTGCTGTGCGCTCGCAGCTTCCCGCGCGGCGCGACTTTCTCGTCCAACGCGAGACCCCCCGCAATCAGGGTCTTCTGCATCCGGCGGCGCGCGTAGTGGAGCCGGCTCATCACCGTGCCCTTGGGAATCTCGAGCGCCTGCGCGATCTCCTCGTAGCTGAGCCCGTCCACCTCTCGCAGCAAGAGCGTGCGCCGCGCCGCATCTGGCAGCTCCTCGATCGCAGCGGCCATCTGCTCGCGCAGCTCGGCTCGCTCGAGCACGTGGTGGGGGCTCGGCGGTGCCCCCTCCATCGGCTCTTCGGAGTCCGGATCTGCGCCCTGGGAAAGCGGTGTGCGCTCTTCCGCCCACTCCACGTGCCGACCGGAGCGATCACGCCGGCGAAGGTCAAGGCACAGGTTCAACACCACGCGGTAGAGCCAGGTGTAGAAGCTAGAGCGGCCTTCGAACCTCCCAAGGGATGCATAAACCTTGAGGAACGCGTCCTGGACGGCGTCTTGAGCCATCTCCTCGTCACGCAGGATGCGCAGCGCGAGGCGGTAGGCCCGCTGCTGGTAACGCTCGACCAGCACGCGGAAGGCCGCGTGGTCGCCGCGTCGCGCACGGGAAATCGCCTCTTCATCCGACGGCGAAGCTGCACGGGTTACGCCCCGCTGGGTTTCGGATTGGGAATCCGAGGTTTGTCCCTCGCCCCGGCCCCGCCCGAATTGCCCCTCATTCGACGCCATCGATGCCGTGCCTATTCGCCCCAGCCATGCGATTCGCGAAAGATGGACCCGCCGCCTCCGCACGCCGCCCGCCTCAATGGGCTTCCCTCCAGTTGCGCCCCGAGCCGATCTCGACCCGCAGGGGCACTCGCAGGGGCCCTACGGCCTGCATTCGGTCCCGGACGAGGGCGCGCAGCCGCTCCTCCTCGTCCTTGGGCGCCTCGAAGACGAGCTCATCGTGCACCTGGAGGATCATACGGGAACGCAGCTCCGCGGCCGGGAGCGCCCTCGCCAGCTGTACCATGGCCTGCTTAATGAGATCGGCGGCGGTGCCCTGGATCACGGTGTTGACCGCCATGCGCTCGGCCGCGTTGCGCAGCACCCGGTTGCGCGACGAGAGGTCCGGGAGATAGCGACGCCGTCCGAGGAGCGTCCGGACGTAGCCGGAGCGACGCGCGGTTTCGATCGTCTCATCGAGAAAGCGCCGCACCCCCCGGTAGCGCGCAAAGTACGCATCGATCGTCGCTTGAGCGTCGGCCGTCGCGATGCCGAGCTGATTTGCGAGGCCGAACGCGCTCGAGCCGTAGATGATCCCGAAATTCACGGCCTTGGCCCGGGCGCGTTCGTCCCCCGTGACCTCCGACGGCGGCTTGCCCGTGACCTCGGCCCAGGTCCTTCGATGGATGTCCTCGCCCTCTTGGAAGGCGCGAATGAGACTCTCGTCGTCCGAGAAGTGCGCGAGGATGCGCAGTTCCACCTGTGAGTAGTCTGCGGACACCAGGACGCAGCCCTCGGCGGGGATGAAGGCCTCGCGGATCCGGATCCCCTCTTCCGTGCGGATCGGGATGTTCTGCACGTTCGGGTTGACGCACGAGAGGCGACCCGTCGCGGCGCCGGTTTGCACGAAGGTGGGATGAACGCGCCCGGTTCTGGGATTTACAAGCGGCGGCAGGGCGTCGATGTAGGTGCTCTTCAGTTTGGCGAGGCGGCGATGGGCGAGAATCCTTGCGGGCAGCTCGTGCTGGGGTGCGAGCTGCTCGAGCACGGCCTCGTCCGTCGAATACCCGGTCTTGGTCTTGCGCACGACGGGGAGCTTTAGCTTTTCGAAGAGGATGTGCTGCAGCTGCTTCGGGGAGGCGATTTGGAAGCGCTCCCCGGCGAGTGCAAAGATCTCCCCCTCGATCCGCGAGAGCTCGGATTGATACGCCTTGGACAGGACGCCAAGGGCAGATTCGTCGATCCGCACGCCGGTTCGCTCCATCGCCGCAAGAACGCGCGTCAGCGGGAGCTCGACTTCCTCGAACAGGGGGCGAAGGCCGTCGCGCGCAAGCCCTTCCCCGAGGAGGGGCGCGAGCGTATGCAGGGCGCACAGCTCGCTCCCCGCCCACGCGGCGACGGATGCGACCGGCAACTCCGCCGCCGGAACGGTGCGTGCACCGCGCCCCGCGAGGTCCTCCCAACTGCCGAGTTTCGTGCCGAGAAAACGCGTTGCAAGCGACGCGGTCCCGCGCGGGGCGGCGGGGTCGAGCAGGAACGCGGCAAGCTCCGCATCGAAGGCTGGGGCGGCGAGCTCAAGGCCTCGTTCGCCCAGCAAGACCGCGATTCTCTGCGTGCCGGATCCCCCCCACGGCCGCGCGTTCGGGCCCGCGAGGACGGAGCGCAGCGCTTCGATCACCTGGCCCAGGGGAAGCCCGGGACCCGACACGAGCGTGTGATGGCCCACCGGCACGTAGGCCGCGCGGTCGCGGGCGAGCGCGAAGGCGAGCCCAATGGGCTCCTCGCGGAGGCAGTCGCTCTCGCCGCTTCCCACGACGTGGAGCATGACGAGCTCCTGTCCGCGCAGCTCCGCCGCAAGCGCCGCGAGCTCGCCCTCGGCGGCGAGAATGCGTAGCGACGGGGTCGCGGCTCGGGTTTCGGATGCTGCGGCTGCCGCGAGCGGAGGGTGCGCGCCCGGATCCGCGGGCGCGCTGGGTGCGCCCTGCGGCTCCCCGAGCGATTGCAGCAGACGGACGAACTCGAGCTCCTCGAACAGGCTCCGCAGCCGCTCGCGGTCCGGTTCTTGGCGCGCGAGCGCGCCCGGGCCGATCGGCAGGTCCAGCTCGGCGTTCAGGGTCGCGAGCTGCTTCGAAAGGCGCGCCTCGTCCGCGTAAGCCACGAGCGCCTCGCGCGCCCGTTTGTTGGGAACTTCGCTGGCCCGCGCGAGCAGGCTCTCGAGGTCCCCGAAGTCGCGGATCAGCTGCGCGGCACCCTTCTCGCCGATCCCCTTCACGCCTGGGATGTTGTCGCTCGGGTCTCCCACAAGCGCACGCACGTCGAGCAGCGCCGATGGAGGGACGCCGAAGCGCTCCTCGACCTCGGCCGGCCCATAGTGGCGGTCCTTCATGGTGTCGAGCAGCTCGACGTGGTCGCTCACGAGCTGCATCAGATCTTTGTCCGTGGATACAATCGTTACGGCAACGTCCGGTGGCGCATTGCGCGCGATCGTCGCGATGACGTCGTCCGCCTCGACTCCGGGCACCTCAAGGACGGGAATGCGGTAGGCCTCGGCAATCTTGCGGAGCCAGGGAATCTGCGTGGTGAGGTCCTCGGGCTGGGAGTCGCGCGTCGCCTTGTAGTCGGCGTAGAGCCCGTAGCGAAAGCTCTTGCCCGGGGCATCGAGCACGATCGCGAGCTGGTCGGGGCCGAGCTCGCGAATCACCTTCTGGAGCATATTGACGAAGCCATAGATGGCATTGGTCGGAATGCCCTTCGAGTTGCGCAGCGGGGGCACGGCGAAGAACGCGCGGTACAGCGTATTGGCGGCATCGATCAAGAGGAGCCGCGAGCGCGGGGCGTCGGGAGCTTCGGGTGAGGGGTTCGGCACGGCCGACGGTCGACGCTACGCCGCGCCTCGGGGAGGGTCAAGCTTCGCCGAGCGCTGGAGGACGCGTTGACCACCCCTCGCAACGCGCGTAGCCTCGGGTTCCCGTGAGCCCTGCTCCGCCCGCACGGCGCCGCGCGCCGCCCTTTCGTCCGGTATTCAGCGTAACGCTCGCCTACTTTGCAGGCTTCTTTTTCCTGTTTTGCCTTTTGATCGTGGCTCCCGCACTGGTGCAGGTCGCACGCGAGGGGGAGCCCTCAGAGGAAATGCAGCAACGCGCACAGTCCGCGGCCCATGACGCAATCCAGGGACGCCTCCCGCTCGCCTTCATCGCCGCACTCGTGGTGACCGGCATCGGGGTCTATGCGCGCGCGCTCCCGGGTTTGCGGGACGGCGGTCCCCGGCGCTGAGCCGCGCAGCCTAGGCGGTCGCCGCTCCCGTGCGCTCGACGACATAGCGTTCCACGTCCCCGAGCGTGCGCATGCCCTCGACGTCCGAATCCGGGACCTCGATGTCGAACGCCTCCTCGAGCGCCATCACAAGCTCGACCACGTCCAGCGAATCGGCCCCGAGGTCGTCCAGAATACTGGCTTCCGGCAACAGCTGAGCTGCATCCACGCCGAGCTGTTCGCAAACGATCTCGCGGATCCGATGTTGAACGGTCGAATTCATCGCGCTCAGGCCTCCTTGGGTGTCACACGCGGACTCGTGTTCTGGCGGTGCGATGACGGCAGCGTGACAAAAAGTGACTCAGGGTCACTTTCCAAGGTGGAAGGTTCCACCATCGTCGGCAGGCTGTCAAGCGTGGTGCGTTTGGCCCACCGAGAGGCCGCGCAGCACAAGCTCGATCGCGTGATCAAAGACCCGATCGAGCCGGCGACGGCGCAACCGCTTGCGGGTGGCTGCATAGTCGGTCTGGAGCAGACCATTGGCGAGCGTCCAGAGCACGTTCGCAACTTCCCACGGATCGCAGGCCGCAAAGTGCCCTTCCTTCACGCCGCGCGCGATCACGTCGGCAAGGATCCGCAGGCAGGCTTCCCACAGCTTCGTCACCTCCTCCACGACACCCTCGGGCAGCTCGCCGATCAGCTCTTGGTTCTCGAGGGCCCAGAAGATCGCAAAGTATTCCCGGTTTTGGGTCCAGTGCTTGAAGTAGAAGCTCGCCGTGCGGCGGATTTGCTCGAGGGGTTCGAGCTCGGGAGACACCGTCGCCCGGAGCTTCTCCTCGAACGCGCGCCCATTGTGGGTGAGGACCGCGACATACAGTTCGGCTTTGCTCTCGAAGTAGCGGTAGAGCGTGCCCTTTGCGACCTCGGCGCGTTCCGCCACCTCGTCGAGATTTGCCGCCGCGAAGCCGTCTCGGAAAAACACAAGCCGCGCCGACTCCAGGATGCGCGCGCGGCACGCCGCCTTGTGCTCTGCGCGTCGCGGGCGCGGCGCCTTCGCGCCGCCGGCCCTTCGGACCGCGCTGGGAGCGCCCACGCTCACAGGGCCGCTCCATCGCGGTGGGCGCGTGCGAGCTTCACGTAGTGGTGAGCCCGGCCCCGCTGCTCTTCTCGCTCGCTTGCGGAGAGCACACGGATCACCCGAGCGGGTGTGCCAAGGGCAAGCGCGCCCGCCGGGATCTTCGTCCCCGGTGTCACCACGGCGCCGGCGCCAATCAGTGCCTCCTCGCCCACTTCTGCCCCGTCGAGAACGATGGCGCCGATTCCGATCAGCGCCCCGTCGCCGATTCGGCAGCCGTGCACAACCGCCCGATGACCCACTGTGACTTCATCACCGAGATGTGTGGAGAAAAGATGTCGCGTCACATGCACCACGCACAGATCCTGCAGGTTCGTGCGAGCGCCGATCCGGACGGAGTGTACATCCCCGCGCACCACGCTGCCGAACCACAGGCTCGAGCCGGGACCGATCTCCACGTCCCCGATCACCGCGACCCCCGGCGCCACCCAAGCCTCCGGGTCGATGCGCGGCCACAGACCCGCGAACGGCAGGACGACGGCCGGGGCTGCGGCCACGCCCTTGGACACCCTCTCTCCGAGAGGTCCCGGGCTAGACGACGACGTCGTCGCTCCCCTCGTAGCGGTACGGGGCAAACAGGTCCGTCGCGAGGTAGCGCTCGCCGAAGCTGGGAACGATCGCAACAATCAGCTTCCGCGCGTTCTCGGGCTTGCGCGCATATTTGATCGCCGCTGCGACGTTCGCACCCGACGAGATCCCGCAGAGGAGTCCTTCCTCCTTGGCGAGGCGCCGCGACATTTCGAAAGACTCGTCGTTGGTCACCGTGATGATGCCGTCCACAAGGGAGCGGTCGAGGACCTCGGGCACGAAGCCTGCCCCGATGCCCTGAATCTTGTGCGGTCCCGGTGCGCCACCCGAAAGCACAGCGCTCATTTCGGGTTCGACGGCGATCGCCTGGAAGGAGGGCCGGCGCGGCTTGATCACCTGCGCCACGCCGGTGATCGTGCCACCAGTGCCGACTCCAGCGATCAGCGCGTCGACCTGACCGTCGGTATCCGCCCAGATTTCTTCGGCCGTTGTCTTGCGATGAATCTCGGGATTCGCGGGGTTTCGGAATTGCTGCGGCATAAATGCGTCGGGCAGCTCCGCCAGGATCTGGTTTGCCTTGTCAATCGCCCCGCGCATCCCCTTTGCACCTTCGGTCAGCACAAGCTTCGCACCGAAGGCGCGCAGCACGATCCGCCGCTCGAGGCTCATCGTTTCCGGCATGGTGAGGATGCACTGGTAGCCCCTCACCGCGGCCACAAAGGCAAGGGCGATTCCCGTGTTGCCGCTGGTCGGCTCGACGATCACCGTCTTGCCGGGCTTGATCGCCCCTTCGCGCTCGGCGGCCTCGATCATGGCAAGACCGATCCTGTCCTTCACGCTGTTGGCGGGATTGCGGCTTTCGAGCTTCACGACGATTCGGGCGGGAACGCCTGCCGTTACGCGGTTCAGCTGCACGAGCGGAGTTCGGCCGATCAGCTCGGTCACGTCGCGGGCGATGTTCATGGCGGATTTCCTCCTGAGGGACGCGAGAATAGCGCGCCGCGCGAGGCAGTGTCACCGGGAACTGGGTCCGAAGGCCACCGCGGCACCGAACAGTTCTTCGATCAGCACTGTGGCGAAGCTGCCGGCCGGCAAGGTGAAGCGAAGGCGCACCGCGTCCGGCAGGGGCTCGAGGGCGACGTCCTCCGGGCGTACGCGCAGCGCTCGACGCGCACCGCGCAGCTCGATGCCCCGCGGCGGCCGAATCGGCGTATCGGGGTCGATCCCGACTGCGGCAAGCGCTGCCCGCTCGCGTTCGCGCGCGCGACCGTCGGGATCGAGCGTGCGCCCGCCAAAGATCGGGCCGGTCGCACTGATCTCGAACGCGTCCGCGCGAGGCTGCTCGCGCCCTTCGTCCTCCACCCGAAACAGGCCGCCCGAAGCATGGACCACGGCGATCTCGCCACGCTCGACGCTCGAGAGCGGCGCTTCGCGCAACCGCAGCGCCTCGTTGAAGACCGCCGCCTGAAGGGCAGAGACGAGAAAGCGCGCCTTGCGACGGTCCATTCCCGCGCCCTCGCCGCGCAGAATCCGAAGGCCCTGCTCCGCGTTCCCGCCTTCCCATCCGAAGCGCTGCGGACCGAAGCGGTTCGGCATTCCCCCCGCGCACAGACGAGAGAGGACCTTTGCCGAGTGCGCCGCCGCGCCCCCGTCGACCTCGCGCACCAGGATTTCGAATCGGTTCCCCGCGAGTTGACCGGTGCGGAGCTTGTGCCGATGCGGGATCGCCTCGAGCACGCGCACCCCCTCGAGCGTGAGGCCTAGTGCACGCTCGGGGGCAAGACGCGGCACCGAGAACCACTGCCGCGCCACGGCGTCACGGTCCTTGCGACCGGCGTACCCCACGTCACGCCGCGCAACGCCCGCAATTTGCGAAAGCTGCGCCGCCACGTCTTCCGTCGTCCGGCCGCGCTTCTCGACGCACACGAACGTATGCTCACCCGCACCGCTCGGGGCGTAGAGGGGGATCTCTTCGACCCGGAAGTCCTCGGGCGACGCGCGCAGCCGCGGCACGGCTAGCGCTCCGCCAGTTTGCGGGCGCAGCCGATTTGCTCGATCACCGCGCGGCGCAGCTCCTCCGTAATTTCGTCTCGCTCCTCGATGGCCCGCCCCTTCACCTCGATCGGACTGCCGATGGAGACCCCGATCGTGCCGCCCCCCTTGACCTCGTAACCCCGAGAATAGATTTCGAAGGCCCCCTGCACCCCGATCGGCACGAGCGAGAATCCTGTCTTCAACGCGAACATGGCGGCACCTTTTTTAAAGGGACCGAGCTCGTCGGTCTCGCTGCGATGACCCTCGGCGAAGAACAACACAGAAATATGACGGAGCAGCTCGTCGCGCACGGCATCGAGAGCCTTTACGTCGCGCTGCGTATCCGAGCGCGCCACGAAGACGCTCCCGGTCGCGCGCAGGGCCGCGCCAAACAGCGGAACGCGACCGAGTTCATCCTTGGCGATGAAGCGAAGCCCATGCCGCGGCAGGGAGATCAGGATGGCGAGCGCATCGAGATGACTCGAGTGGTTGGAGACGAAGACGTACCGCTCGCGCGCATCGAGCCCGGCCTCGCCGCCGGTGCGGACGCGCGCTCCGCAGCCCGCGAGCGCGACCCGGGCGAAGTCGCGGTAGCAGCGGCTGACCAAGGGATGCGTGGGCCCGAGCGCAAGCGAAGCCACGATCGCCGAGGGAGCGAAGACAAGGGTGTCGAGGGCGACGGTGCCCATGGCAAGCGTCGTCCGCGCTCTCTCCCGCAGCGTCATCGCGCGGCCGCAGCGACCGGCGCGAACGAACGCCGGTGAATCGGGCAGGGCCCGAGCCGCCGGAGGGCAGCCAAATGCTGGGCGGTCGCGTAGCCCTTGTGGGTCGCGAAGCCATAGCCGGGATGGAGCGCTTCTTGGGCTTCCATCAGCGCGTCGCGGTGCGTCTTGGCAAGGATCGAGGCCGCGGCAATCGACGCGTCGAGCGCGTCCCCATGAACCAGCGGCGTCTGCGGCACCGTGAGCCCGGGAATCGTACGCGCATCGACCAGCACGTGATCGACGGCAAGGCGCGGCGCGGCCGCAAAGAGCCCCGCCACCCCGCGGCGCATCGCTTCGAGCCCCGCACGGTAGATGTTGATTCGATCGATCTCGTCGGGCCACACCTCGGCCAGGGAAAACGCAACGGCCTGCCGACGGATGGCTTCGGCGAGGCGCGCCCGCGTGCGCGGAGCAAGCCGCTTTGAGTCGTCGAGACCGCTTAAGTCGGGGCGCTCCGGCAGCACGACCGCCGCGGCGACCACGGGACCGGCCAGCGGCCCCATTCCCACCTCATCCACGCCCGCAACCCAGCGGGCACCCGCGGCGCGCAGCGCCCGTGCGCGCGCGAGGAGCCCCTCGAAGCGGCGCGTCTCCCGGGCCAGGGCCTCCCTTCGCTGTCGGATCGCACCCGCCAGCACACGCGCGCCGCGGCGCCGGTCATAAGCGAGCTCCGCCAGAAGAGCCTTAAGTTCCGCGGCTTCGTGCACGGACGCCGCGCGCGCGCGCAAGGCGGCAAGGGTCGACTCGCCGCGGGCCCTCACTCCCCCTCCTCCGAACCCTCGGCCGGTTCGAGGCCAAGACGCTTCTCGACCGCGCGCAGGCGACGCAGGGCATCGGGCAGGCGCGTCAGCGCCGCCATGGCACGATGGAACGCCCGTTCGGGACGCTGCGGCGCACCCCAGACCCGCGCGCCGGCCGCGACGTCCTTGTGAAGGCCGGCCCGCGCCCCCACGAACGCCCGTTCGCCGATCCGCAAATGGCCCGCCGATCCCATCTGCGCCATCAGCATCGCACCCCGTTCCACCACCGTGCTGCCGGCGAGCCCGGCCTGCCCGACGATCACCACACCCTCTCCGATGTCGCAGTTGTGGGCGACCATCACGAGGTTGTCGATCTTCGCTCCGCGCCGAATCCGCGTCTCGCCAAGCGCAGCCCGATCCACGGTGGTGTTGGCACCAATTTCCACATCATCGTCGACCACGACGCAGCCTACCTGTGGGACCTTTTCGAGGGCACCTTGTTCATCGAAGGCGTAGCCGAAACCATCGCCGCCGAGCACGACGCCGGGTTGCAGCAAGACGCGATTTGCGATTTGTGTGCCCTCACAAAGGATGACGCCGCTGTGCACGATGCAGTCCTCCCCGATCCTGACGTCGGCGTAGAGCGTGACATTGGGGAAGAGGACGGTGCGCGCACCGATTCGGCAACCCGGCCCCACCACGCTGCGGGGGCCGATCGAAGCCTCGGGGTCGATCTCAGCGCTCGGGTCGACGAAGGCGGTGGGGTGAACGCCGGCAGCTGGCTTTTCTGCGGGCAGGAGCGTGCCCACGGCGCGCGCAAAATCGAGGCCGGGATGGGGGGAGCGGATCACCGGGCGCGCACCGGCCTTGAGCCCGAGCGGCACGATGCAGGCGCCGGCCCGGCTGCCCTCGAGCAGCTTCGCCCAGCGCTCCGAGCGCACGAACGAGAGGTCTCCCGCACCGGCCTGCTCGAGGGGCGCGACCCCCCGGATCACGAACTCTCCATCGCCTACGAACTCACGGCCGAGGCGGGAGGCCAGCTCGCGCAGCCGCATCGGATGGGGCTCCCGCAAGGATCCCTTGCGCCTAGCGGGCGAGCAAAACGGCAATGGGCGAGGTGCGCACCACCGCCGCCGCATTGCTGCCGAGGAAAAATTCGGTGATGCGGTTGCGCCCGTAGGCGCCCATCACGATGAGGCCCACCCGCAAAGATCGCGCGGTGTCGACGATCTTCACGTCGGGCCGTCCGAGCGTCGAGGAAGTCTCTCGACCGGGCACCGGAAGCTGACCTAACAGCCTCCGAACCTCGTCGAAGCGTGCCACCGAACGACCTTTGTCCTTCGAGTCGACAAAAAGATGCGTCGGCTCGCGCAGCCTGCTCCCGAGCTCCACCGCGATCCTCACCGCGACCCGCGAACCGGCGGAGCCGTCGAAGGCAAGCAGCAGGCCTCCGATGAGTTCAGCGCCCTCGGGAACCACGAGCACCGACCGCGACGTTTTGCGAATCACCGCGTCCGCCGTCGAACCGATGAGCGCCGTGCGCAGCCCCTTGTGCTCGCCATCGCGGCCAATCACGATCAGGTCCGCCTCTCCGCCGCGCTGCACGATGACGTCGTCGGCCACACCCTGCACGCTCTCGCATCCCGCGTCGATGCCCGCAGCGCGTGCCCGCTCCGCGAAGCGCCGGCACGCCGCGTCCGCCTTGGCCTTGAGGAACGCCTCGACACCCTCCACCGGAGAAAGAGGCGGCAGGTCGAGCCCGGGAGCGCGAAGGCTCGCCGCGATCTTCTCTTCGACCACGCTCACCGCGCGCAGGCGCGCAGGCAGCCGTGAGGCCAGCGCGACCGCGGAGCGCTCGGCGGAGATCGCCGCCTCGGACCCATCCGTGGCGAGAAGAATCGAGTCGATCATCGCAGTCCCCGCGCGTGCACCGGGCTCACGAAAGGAGTCTTCCAAGCGGCGTACCCCAGAGAAAACGCATCACCGCCCGCAGCAGGTTCGCTTTCTTCGCGGTGTAGGGATACCAAAGAAGCTCCGACTTTGCGCCGAACCGGTCGATCAGGATGGACTGGGCATGACAGAAGCTGCGCAGCCCGATCTCGCCGTTGACCTGCCCGATCCCGCTCTCCTTCACTCCGCCAAAGGGCGATTCGGCGATGCCGTAGGTCAGCATACAGTCATTCACGACCGCGGACCCCGACTCGAGCGCCTTCGCGAGACGTTCGCCCCGGCGCTTGTCACGCGTCCAGACGTTCGCGTTGAGGCCGTACGGCGAATCGTTCGCGAGATGCAGCGCCTCCTCCTCGTCCCGCACCCGCATGATCGGGAGGACCGGCCCGAAGGTCTCCTCCCGCATGATCTCCATCTCATGGGTCACGTTCGAAAGGATCGTCGGCTCATAGAACAGGCCCGAATACGAGGGATTGCGCCGACCCCCCGCCAAGACCTTTGCCCCTTTGCGGACAGCGTCCTCAACGTGTCTTTCCACGATCTCCAGCTGATTTCCGAAGATCATCGGTCCGACGTCGAACTCCCCTTCCACCCCCTGACGCAGGCGCCCCGTCTTCTCGACCACCTTGCGCTCGAAGTGGTCCGCCACTGAATCCACGACGTACACCCGTTCTGTGGAAACGCACACCTGACCCGCATTCGAAAAAGCTCCGAACACGGCGCCATTGGCGGCCCGTTCGAGGTCGGCGTCGGCACAGACGATCATCGGGTCCTTGCCACCGAGCTCGAGCGTGAAGGGCACGAGGTTGCGCCCGCACACCTCGCCGACTTTTCTGCCGGTGCGTACGCTCCCCGTGAACGAGATCTTGTTGACACCCGCTTCTACGAGCGCCGCCCCGGTTTCACCATCTCCCTGCACCAGGTTGAAGACCCCCTCGGGCAGACCGGCAGCCGAAAAGAGCTCCTCCACCAGACGACCCGAAAACGGCGTGACTTCCGAGGGTTTCAGCACGACGGTGTTGCCCGCCATGAGGGCTTGAGCCGTGGGATTGAGCGAGAGGATGAAAGGGAAGTTCCAGGGGGTGATGATGCCGACGACCCCGAGCGGTCGGTAGGAGATCCGCAACTTTTTCGTCTTGAGCAGGTGCACGGGCATGCTGCGGTCGGCAAGGATCCGCTTCGCGCGCTTTGCATAGAAAGACAGTGCATCGCACGCGGCGAAAATCTCGACCGCGAGGGCCTCTGCGCGCGGCTTGCCCGTCTCGCGCAGGATGACGTCGAGGAAATCGTCCTGACGCTCGAGCAAGATCGCCACCGCGCGCTTTAGGTATCGCGCCCGATCTACGAAGCGAAGCGCAGCCCAGCCGGGTTGCGCCTTGCGGGCGCGCTCCACGGCAGCGCGCACATCCTGCTCGGTCTGTACCTCGATCTCCCCGATCGGATCGAGCGTTGCGGGATTCCGGAGGCGCAGGCGTCGCCGGGCACCCGATGCGCCTGCTGCGGTCTCGACGCGCTCGACCACGGCCATGGGGGTCTCCGGTGCTGTTGGCTGTGGACCGAGGGTACGAGAGCCCCGCGGGAGGTGTCAAAGCCTGATTTCGTGCGTTGCGCCCTCGTCGGGGTCGTGCCATTAGGGGGGCGTGGCCGATCCGGAGCTGGCGCTGTTTCGGGCCTATCCCGCCGCGCGGGGGAAGCTTCCCCGGGCCGCTTTCGTGAAGGCGCCCACCCCGGTAGATGCACTGGAGCTCGATCGCAAGGGGTTCGCCCGGGGCAGGCTGTACGTGAAGCGCGACGAGCGCTCGTGCCCCGCGTACGGTGGGAACAAGCCGCGCAAGCTCGAGTTCGTGATCGGCGATGCGCTTGAGCGCGGCGTGCGCACGCTCGTGACGACCGGCGGACTCGGCACGAACCATGGGCTCGCAACCACGATCCTCGGACGCGCCGTGGGGCTCAAAACCATCCTCGTGCTGGTTCACCAGCCGGTCACAGAGGCGGTACGGGCGACACTCCTCCTTCAGGCCGGCTACGGGGCAGAGCAGGTGTACGGAGCGAACGTGCCGGGAGCGGCAATCCAAACGCTCCGGGTGCTCGTGGGCTCGCTGCTTCGCAGCGATCGGCCGCTCCTCGTGCCGACCGGGGGATCGTCCGCGCGCGGCAACCTCGGCCTTGTGTCCGCCGGACTCGAGCTGGCCGAGCAGGTGCGCGCCGGTGCGCTGCCCGAGCCCGAGCAGGTCTATGTGCCGGTAGGCAGCGGCGGAACGCTCGCCGGCCTGGTTCTCGGTCTGCGCCTTGCGCGGCTGCGCACCCGAGCCCTCGGCGTCCTCGTGACAGACATCTTGCCTCCCTCGCCCGCTTCTCTCGCGCGGGCAGCGCGGCGAACCCTTGCGCTTTTGCGCCGGGCGGACCCATCGGTGCCTGGGCTCACGATCGTCCCCTCGGACTTCTCCCTCATCACGAGCGAGCTCGGACCGGGCTACGGCGCGCCCACACCGGCTGCGCGTGAGGCCGTGGAACTCGCGGCAGGCGCGGGGCTTTCTCTGGACGTGACGTACGCCGGCAAGTGCCTTTCGGCGATTTTGAACCGGGCGCGGCGCCAGGAGCTCGGCGACGGTCCGATTCTCTTCTGGAACACGTACAACGCCGTCGACATCGCCAGCGCCGCACCGCACCGGATCGGGCCCGAGCAACTTCCACGCTCGATCCGACGAGTGCTCGCACGCGCGAGCGCGAATTGAGCTGCGGGCGCGAGGGTGGTACCAAGCGTCGCAAGCAGCCATGGAGCCTTTCGCGACCGACTTCCAGCGCACCACCCGCCGCGGCTTTTTGCGGCTCGCCGCCGCTTCGGCGTCGCTCGGCGCACTCGCCGAGCTTCGCGCCCTGCCGGCGGCGGCAACCTCCGCTGCAGAAGAGGTGGGCGGGCGGTTCTTTAGCGGGACCGAAACCGAGATCTTGACCCAGATTGCCGAGCGGATGGTCGAATCCGGGCAAGCCGCTGCTCCGCGCCTGCGTGCCACCGGCGCGATCGCCACCATCGACCGCACGTGCCAAGAGCTCGACCCGGCGCTCACGAGCCTCCTGCCAACGGCACTGCGACTGGTCGAATACGGCCCCTTTCTCTTCGATTGGACATTCCGGCGTTTTACACAACTCAGCGACGCCGAGAAGGACGCCTCCCTCAGCGGCTGGATGACAAGTCGGTTCGAGATCCGGCGCCTCGCCTTCAAGGCGCTTCGGAACCTGTCGATCCTCGGCTACTACAGCCAGGAGGAGAGCTGGCCCCTCATCGGCTACGCCGGCCCGCTCGTGCGTTCCCCGCGGCCTCCCACATGATCGAGAAGCTTCTGGAGCGCGGCGGGGATCTGGTGGAAAGCGCCGACGTCTGTGTGATTGGTTCGGGGGCGGGTGGGGCTGTGGCCGCTGCGGAGCTCGCCGTGGGTGGCCGGAGCGTCGTTCTCCTCGAGCAGGGCCACCACTGGACGCGCGCAGACTTCACCCAGCGCGAAGACGACATGCTGCCCCGCCTGTTCGAGGAGGCCGGGATGCGCCAGACCGCCGATGGCGCCTACACCATTCTTCAGGGACGCAATGTCGGCGGCTCGACGGTCCATAACCTCTGCTACGCCTTCCGCGCACCCGAACCGATCCTGCGGATCTGGCGCGAGGAGCACGGACTCTCGGAGCTCACGACGGAGGCGCTCGCGCCCTCGTTCGAACGGGTGGAAAAGAATCTTCGGGTCAAACAGATCCTCGAATCCGAGCTCAACGCGCTGAACCGCGTGATTCGAACGGGTGCGCAAAGGCTCGGCTACTCGGGTTTCGTGGCGCGTCACAACCGCGAAGGTTGCATCGGAGCGGGCTACTGCATCCTCGGCTGCTCCTACGACGCCAAGCAGTCCATGCTCATCACTTATGTGCCCCGCGCCTCCGCCGCCGGGGCCCGCATCTACGCCAACGCACGTGCCGAGCGCATCGAGGCGGAGGGGGGGCGGGTGCGGCGCGTGCTCGGCAGCGTGGTGGACCATGACGGTCGCCCGCGCGGTTCAGTCGAGGTGAAGGCCAAGGTGGTCGTGCTCGCGGCGGGTGCGGTCGCATCCCCGGATCTCCTTTTGCGCAGCGAAATCGCGAATGGGAGCGGCCAGGTCGGAAAAAACCTCCACCTCCACCCGTCCGTCATGCTCGCAGGATTCATGGAGGAGCCCATTCACGCCTACCGAGGCATCCCGCAGAGCTACTACATCGATCAGTTCATCGACCTCGAGAAAGACCCGCACCACGGTTACATCCTCATGCCCATCACCGGCTTCCCGGTCCTTACGGGTGCCAATCTTCCGGGCTTTGGACGCGCGCACTTCGCGCACATGGCGAAGTTCTCGCGGATGGTCGGCCTGCTCGCGTTGTTGCACGACCAAAGCGCCGGCAGCGTGGAGAGCGGCCGTTCCCTTGCAAAGCCTCGGATTGCCTACCGGATGGAGGAGGACGACCGCCGCCAGCTTTCCGAGAGTCTCGTGCACATCGCCAAGGTACTCTTCGCCGGCGGCGCGAAGACCGTGCTCGCTCCCTACTGGCGTGATCCCGTCGAGCTCGGGCCGGGGAGCGATCTTTCCGTGCTTGAGCGCCGGGGTGTTCGGGAGGGTGAGATCGGTCTTGCGTCCACGCACCCCCAGTCCACTTGCCGGATGGGAGCCGATTCGCGCACGTCGGTGGTCAACGCATGGGGCGAATCCCACGAGGTGGCTGGCCTGTTTCTCGCGGACATGAGCGTCTTTCCCACCTCCCTCGGTGCCCCGCCCCAGCTGACGACCGCGGCGCTGGCAGACCGCACCGCCTCCCACATCCTCGCCCGCTGGCCTGAGCTCGCAGCGTGAACGCACAGCCCTCACCCCTCGAGGGCCTCGAGGAGGAGGCCCCGGCGCTCGTCGTCGCCGAAGGGCTCGGACCCAAGCGCCCTGGCATCTGGCAGCTCGCCTGGCCCTCCATGGCCATGTTTGCGCTGCAGTCACTCGTCGGACTGGTGGATTTCGTGATCGTGGGCTCCCTGGGCTCGGAAGCCGTCGCCGCCGTCGGCGTTGCCTCGCAGTTCTTCAACGTGCTGTTCGCGGTACTCGCCGCGGTGACGACGGGCACCGTCGCTCTCGTGGCACGCGCGTGGGGTGCCGGCGATGCGCGCGAGGCGGACCGCGTGATCCGGATCTCGGTGGCCCTCGGGGCCCTGTTCGGCGGCTTCGTGATGTGCTTGATCCCCCTCGCCGACAAGGTGGTCGCCGCTTTCGGCGTCGCTCCGGGGGTCGTCGTGCTCGGCGGTTCCTACCTGCGAATCCTGCTCGCGTTCACCCTGCCGTTCGCCGTGGGCTTTGTGCTCGGCAGCGGCCTGCGCGGAGCGGGCGATGTGCGAACGCCGCTTCTCATCGGTGTGGTGATGAACCTCGTGAATGTCGCCGGGAACTACGTCCTCGTGTTCGGAAAGTTCGGCGCCCCAAAGCTCGGAACCGATGGCTCCGCCATTGCCAGCGGGATCGCGCTCTGCGTCAGCGCCGCAATCTACGGAGTGCTTTGGATCCGCAACGGGCTGGTCGTACCCCGGGGACCCTGGCTCGACGGTTTCGAGCGGGCGCGGGCCGCGCGCATCTTGCGCATCGGGGTGCCCACGGCCCTCGAGCAAATCGCCTGGCAGTCAGGCCTTTGGCTCTTCCTGCGAATCGTCGCCCAGTACGGGACCGACCCGATTTCCGCCTATCTGATCGGCGTGCGAATCCTTTCCTTTTCCTTCGTTCCCGGGCTCGGCTTCTCGACGGCGGCTGCGACACTCGTAGGCCAGCATCTCGGTGCGCGCGAACCCGAGCTCGCGGCACGCTCGGGCTGGCGCGCGAACGCAGGTGCGATGGTCGTGATGGCATGTGTCGGAGCTGCGATCATCGCAATCGCTCGGCCCGTCGCGAACTACTTCGGGGCCGCCGGCGAGAATACCGTGAACCTCGCCGTCACCTTCATCTGGATCCTGGGCGCCGCCCAGCCACTGATGGCGGTGGAGTTCGCGCTGGGCGGCGCCCTGCGTGGCGCTGGCGACACTCGCTTCCCGCTGGTCTCGATCCTGACTGGACTGTTTGTGTTCCGCCTCGGGGGCGCGCTTTTGGTCTCACGGGTATTCGGTGGGTCGGTGGTCGCCGTGTGGTGCTGTCTGCTCATGGACTATACGGCGAAGGCCTCGCTGCTCTCCGCCCGGTTCGCCTCCGGGCGCTGGAAGGACATGCGCATCTAGCGCCGGGAGCGGGGGCCGCGACTCGCCCTGGAGGCCGGTCTTAAAGCCTCGGAAGGCCTCGCCCAGGCCCTTGCCAAGTTCGGGAAGGCGCGCCGGCCCGAACACCACGAGTGCAATCGCCAGAGTTGCGAGCAGGTGCAGGGGCTGAAAGAGACCTTCGAGCATGTTCTCACCCTCCGCCGGAAGGCGGCCCGGCTTTGTCCGCCGGCCACGCGAGGATCGTGCGACCCAGCGGCGCCGGACTCCCGGAGCTCGGCTCGAGCGTCAGGCGCAGCGCCTCGGGCGGGAACGCGACGGCCTCCTCCTCGGCCACGATGCGCGCCTTGCCGTCGGCGTCGGGCAGGACCGTGCCGAGGGAGATCCACACACCCTCGTGCAGCAGCCACGCCTGATACACGAAGCCGGTGGGCGGCGCGGGCAGGTGGGAGAGCGACAGCACGCCGAGCTTCGTCCCGGGACGTGCGCGCCAGTTGGCATGGGCCTCCGCCGGCGCGCCCGGCGCAGCCTCGATGCGCAGCGGATGCACGTCGCTCGAGGTCACGAGATCGAGGGCGCGCTCGTCGCGCGAGACCGCCGCCCGGTCGCGGAGTTCAAAGATGCTGAGCGTCGCCGCGCTCCCGACGAGGATGAGGGCCAGGAGCGCAAGCACCGGCGAGAGCTGCGTCCGCAGACGCTGGAGCCCGCTCCGGATGCGACTTTTCGCGGTGCCGAGGCGCAGGTTGAGGACGGATGCGACCTGTTCGTGTGTCAGCTCGTCGAAAAATGCAAGGCCGAGGGCCTGGCGCTGAGGAGGCGGAAGCTGCTCGAGGGCCTCGCGCACGGCGGAGCGTCGGAACTCCCGCCACAGCTCCGCCGAGGGCTCGGGACTCGCGTCCGCGACCGCCTCGAGGCGCTCGCGATCGGCCTCCGTGCCCGAGAGCGGCTTGCGACTGCGGCGCCGCAGCTCGTTCAGCACCCGGTGATGGGCGATCTGCAGCAGCCAGGGGCGGAACGCACCACGGCCTTCGTCGAAGGTCGCCGCGCCGTGCCAGACCGCCAGGAACACATCCTGCACGATGTCCTCGGCTGCCGCGGCGTCGAGCGTCTGGCGGGCGATCGCAAAGACGAGCGGCGCGTGCCTCGCAAAGAGCGCACCGAGCGCCTCTTGGCGCCCGCCGGCGAGCGCGTGCACGAGCTGCTCGTCCGTCTCCTCGGGCGGCTTCGCGCTCGCGTCTCGACCGTTCATGCGAGGTCCTTCCATTCGGGGATCGCGTCCGGATCAGCCGAGCGTCGAGTCTACGACGGCGAGGGGCTGCTTCCCGGCGGTGTAGGTCACGGAGCGCAGGCCGAGCAGCCGGCGCACCTCGTCTGCGGGCACCTTGAGCGGCCCCGGCCCGGGCCCTTGGCCCGGCGCCGGCTGCGGAAACGCCGTCGACATCGCGTTATGGAAAGTCATGTTGCCTTCGACCTTCTGGAGCACTTGGTGAATGTGTCCGTTCAGCACCGTCACCGAGCCAAAGCGCTTCAGATAAGCCAGCGCCTGCTGCGCGTCGCCCGTCGTCCAGCCCCACTCAGGATAAACCGCCCAAAGCGGGATGTGCGTGTAGACCACGACGGGGGTGCTGCTCGAGAGCCGTTTCACGTCGTCCTCGAGCCATTCGAGCTGCTCCGAGCCGAGCATTCCCATGCCTCCCGATTTAAAGTTGAGAACGTTCACGAGCCCAATGAAGTGCACTCCCTGGTGGTCGAAGCTGCGCCATCCGCCGCCCAGCGTGCCCCGGCCGAAGCGCGCGAGATACTCCTTGCCTCCGTCGCCAAAGACGTCGTGCTCACCCGGGACAAAGAAGGTTCCTCCCAAGGCCACGTCGCCGAGGAGCTGCGCCACGGTGTCGAACCCGCCGGCCTTCTGGGCATGCGTCAGATCTCCGGTGTGGATCAGAAAGTCGGGGGCCGGATCCAGGGCGCGGATGCGTGCGATCGACTCCTGCAAGGTCGCAACCGGATCTTTGTTCGGATCCTTCTCGAAGCCGATGTGCGTGTCGCTGATCTGCACGAAGCGGAAACCAGAGGTGGATCTCCCGCCCGGGCCCGCCCGGGGAGCGTTCGGCGCGGCCTGAAGGCCGGCAAGTGCCTTGGACGAGAGAATGCCACCGCTTAGCGTCCAGACGAGGCCCGTGCCTGCCCAGGCCATGCACTTCATGAAGTCGCGGCGGCTTGTGCTGTTCTCGGGCTTTTCTTGGGACATCGAATCCTCCACGGGCAACGCGTCGTTCCTACCGGACGACGATTGTTCCTGTCATCTGGGGGTGTATGGCGCAGCGGTAGACATAGGTACCCGGCGCATCGAAGCGGAAGGAGAACGAGTCGTCGGTGTCGAGGGCCTGCGAGGTGAAGGCGCCCTCCGCGGAGGTCACCGTGTGGGGCTCGTCATCCCGGTTGATCCAGGTCACCGTGGCACCTACGGGGACGGTGAGGCTCGGCGGATCGAACGTGAAGTTCCAGATGTGCACCTCGGCGGGAGCCGTGGACGCGGCGTGAGCCGGCACGGGAGCCCCCGCGAAGGCCGCAATCCAGAGCAAGCCCAGCATGCAGATGCCTGGAATCCGGGGGAAATCGGCAAGGTGGGTCGTGTGCCAAGGCTTGGGCCTCCTCTTCCGGATGGGTACACCGCGGGCAGGCCGCTGGATTGCCGGGAACGAGGGGACCTGTGGGACTCAACGACCCGGGCGAATCGCAGGTGGGGCGCGGAAAAGGCCGGGGCGCGGGACTAGGGCTCGCGATCCTCGGGCGGGACGCCGGCAAAATGGCGCAGCATGTCCGTCTCTGTCAGAAGGCCCACGAGCGCGTCCCCGTCCACCACGGGCAGGCAGCCGATCTTGCGCTCCGCCATGATGAGCGCGGCCTCCTGGATCGCCGCGTCCGGACCAATCACGATCGGCGGAGTCGACATCACGCGGGCGATCTCCACGACGTGGAGGAAGGCACGCCGCTCCTCGGCGCGCGCGGTATGAAGTGAGGAAAGAGAGGCCCGCAGGAGGTCGCGCTCGGAGACGACGCCGACGAGCTTACCGGCGTGCACCACGGGCATGTGGCGCACGCGACCCAGCGTCATGATATCTTCAACCGTCGACAGGCGTTCACCCGCGCTGATCGTGACGATCTTCTCCTGCATGATGTCACGTACACGGGTCGGCTTCATCGGAGGATCTTAACCCATGGCGCGTGGGCGAGGGAACTCGAAA
>DATGZK010000037.1:0-5422 GCA_035489755.1 Myxococcota bacterium | reverse complement strand
CGCGAGGGGTGTGGCGGCTCTATCGGCGGAACCGGGCACGGGACTTACCGCGAGACCCAAAACGCTTCGCACCGAACCTCGGCGTGACGCACGGCGACTTCTTGCGACCCCAGAGGAACCCCCGGGGCTCCCCGTGGCCCTCAACCGGGGCGGCCGGTTGGCCGGGTTCGTACTTCTCGGCCGCCCTACGCGGCCGATCTCGAGCGACTCCGGACGCGCGCCCTGAGGCGCACGTCCGGGACTTCCAAGTCCCCTCCTTCTTCTTCGGCCCTTGACACCCACCTCGCCGTTCATTGACGATGAACCTCTCATGAAGACCCCTACAGTGCTGCTCGACGGCCTTGCGTTCTCCGAAGGTCCCCGTTGGCATGACGAGAAGCTTTTCTTCTCGGACATGCAGGATGCCAAGGTCCTCACAGTCGACCTCGACGGCCGAGTTGAAACCGTGGCGGAGGTGCCCGCCTTGCCCTCCGGGCTCGGCTGGCTTCCCGATGGGCGGCTCCTCGTGGTATCGATGGAGGACCGCCGCCTCTTGCGCTTCGACCCCGACGGGCCGCGCGAGGTGGCCGATCTTTCATCGCATGCCACCTATCACTGCAATGACATGGTGGTGGACTCGAAGGGCCGGGCTTACATCGGAAACTTTGGGTTTGACATCCACGCGGAGAAGATCGATTTCCGAAAGGCGGAGATCGTGCTTGTGGAGCCGGACGGTCAGGTGCGCACCGCAGCAAGCGATCTCGCGTTTCCCAACGGCACAGTGATCACACCGGACGGCAGGACGCTGATCGTCGGCGAGTCGTTCGGGGCACGCCTTACGGCCTTTGACGTCGCTGAAGATGGCTCACTCTCCAATCGGCGTGTCTGGGCGAAGCTCGAGAAGGCGGTCCCCGATGGGATTTGCCTCGACGCGGAAGGAGCGATCTGGGTCGCGTCACCCATTAGCGGCGCCGTGCTGCGTGTTCACGAAGGCGGCGAGGTCAGCGAGCGCATCCCCGTAACGACACAAGCGATCGCCTGCATGCTTGGCGGTCCAGATCGGCGCACGCTTTTCATCTGTACGGCGGAGGACACGAATCCCGCGCGCTGCCGTGCGAATCGAAAGAGCCGCATCGAGACCGTGCGCGTAGACGTGCCCGGAGCTGGCTTCCCGTAGTTCCGGTCGCCCTGCCGCAGGTTCCCCATCGCGTCGCTCGCGGCAAAGGTGAGAAATGAGCCGCGACTCGATTTTTGCAGACTTGCCCGAGATGAGACGAGTCGCTTCGCAGCGCGCAACACAACACCGCGAGGGGTGCGAGGCGACTCGCTCCTACGGCCTATTCGGCTGCGAGGAGCGGAAAGCCGCAACCGACGACGCCGCCGCGGCTTTCCGGGACGCCGAGTGCCGTCACCCTTGCGATTGCCAAATTTTTCTGCCAGGGAAGACAGAACCATGGCCGTGAGCCTCGATCACCTCATCATCCGCGTGAACGACATGGACGCGAGCGTGCGCTTTTACACCGAGATTCTCGGCCTGCGCTTCGAGGGATCGGACGGGCCCTTTGGCGTCCTGCGAGTGAGTCCGGACTTGACACTCCAGCTCGCTGCGGTGCAAACGGAGGGGAACGAGCACTTTGCATTCGCAATGACTGCGGCCGAGTTCCAAAGGACGTTCGAGAGGGTTCGAGAGGCGGGGATCGCCTACGGGGACGCCTTTGACCGCGTCGGCAACATGAAGGGTCCGGGCGAGGAATCTGGGGCGCGTGGAATCGGGAAGGCCGTCTACTTCTTCGACCCCAGTCGGCACTTGATTGAGATCAGAAGCTACGACTAACGAGCGCGCAGATTTGTGAATCCTCGAACGCGTGTCGGACCGGCACAAGCCAGCTGCGCCTACTCCACGAGGAAAGACAGGGCGGCTCGGGCGACTTCTTCGGGCCTCTCCTCGTGCACGAGCAACCGCGCGCGTGGAATCGCGACGAGCCCGCGGCAGTCGGGCAGCTGCGCAGTCATCGAGCGCGCACGTTCGATCGGGAACGTCGGGTCGTCCGCGCCCCAGACGAAGAGGACAGGCCTCGTGAGCGCGCGGTGGCGTTCGGCAAGACCGTCGACGAGGTCCCAGTCGATCCCAAGGAGATAGCGCCGCGCACCCTCGAGCCGGCGCGGCGACGCAAGGAGCGGCGCGACCACGCCTGCCTGGAACTCGCCGTCCAGCAGCGCAAGATCGACGAAGCAGCCACCGAAGCCCATGCGCGACCTTCGCAGCACCCGCGAGCGCAGCATCGCCCGCATCCCGAACGCCCCGCCCGGAAGACGCGTCAAGCGCTGGTAAAGCTCGATGAACGGCGGACGGTGGTGCGGGATCTCGGTGTTGAGAAGCACAAGGCGCCGGACGCGCGCAGGGTCGATCAGTCCAAGCTGCCGCGCGATCGTGGCTCCCGTATCGAAGGCGAGGAGGGCGTAGGAGGTAAGCCCAAGGCCGCGCGCGAAGGCGCTCAGCGTGTCGGCCTGCGCCGCGAAGCGGAAATCGGTGGCGTCCGTCCATTCCGTCTCGCCGAGGCCCGGTGTGTCGGGCAGGATGCAGGTGAACCGCGCCGAGAGCGCGCGAAGAACCCGCCGGAAGCTAAAGCTCGAGAACGGCCAGCCGTGGATCAGAATGAGCGGGGGCCCCTCGCCTACGACGCGATAGGCAATTCGCGACGCGCCGACCTGGGCGAAGTGCGGGGGCTTGCGCCAGAGTTCCGCCCCGAGCTCGCGACCGGCTTCGTCGGACCAGACCGAAAGCTGTCCCGGGCTTGCGATCGCCGCCCTCACGCGATCGCCAGCCCGGCCGAGCGCCTCGAGCTGGACCGCAACGCCGTTCAGAATGGACTGCCCCACCACGCCCTCCACCTCGGCTTCGTCGGTCCAGTCGTTCAGCGACACTCCCGGCCGCCGCCCTGCGACACGCTGCCATGGCGCCGCCGTCGCATGCCCCCAGCCGTGAGGCAGACTCACGACCCCCGGCGTCACCTCGTCGGTGACGCGGACGCGTACGCTCCCTCGGTGCACGCGGCTTTCAAGAAGCGCGTGCTCGCCGTCTGCGATGCCCCGCGAGGCCGCGTCCTTCGGGTGCACGAAGAGGAGGCAACGCTCGGCGCCCGACACGAGCGACGGCACGTTATGCATCCAGGAGTTGTTGGTCCGTATCTCGCGCCGGCCGATCAAGAGCAACCGGGAGAACGGCGCTACGAGCCACACCATCCCGACGTCGTCGCGCTGAACCCGAAGGCACAGGTGCCCGTGCTTGTAGACGGGGACGTGGTCGTCTACGACTCGACCCTCATCTTCGAGTATCTGAAGGAGCAGTACCCCGATCCCCCGCTCTATCCCCTCGATGTCCCGAGGCGCGTGCGGTGCCGGCGGCTCGAGGCCCAGGCGGACGAGATTCTGTTTGCGCCGATCTGGAGCCTGATCGATGCAGGCTTCTACCCGGCCAGCGCAGGGGGCCGCGACAGAGAGCGGCTTGCCGCGGCGCAGGCCGTGCTCGCAAAGCAGTACGCGCTGCTGGAAAAGGAGCTCGCCGGGCGCGTGTGGCTCTGCGACGGGTTCTCTGTCGCGGACGTCGCGACCCTCGTGATGGTGCGCGCCGCATCCGGATTGGGCGGAGCGCCCGGCGTCGAGCATTGCTCACTCAACGAATGGCTCAAGCGAGCCCTCGCACGTCCGGCGGTTCGGCGAGAGATGGACGAGATGAACGGGTTCCTCGCGGCTTTGCTGACAGCGCTGCCGAGCGCAGAGACGCGGGCTTAGATCCCAAGCGCGAGCATGAGAATCCTGCGCGCGATGCGTCGGGAACCTTCTAGCGCGTCGGACGCGGCTTCGGCTCGACGGGCTCCTCGCCCGTTCCCCAAACGCCCGCGTACTTCGTCACGACGAGATCCCCCAGCACCTGGCACTGACAGGCGAGGCGCAGTCCGGCTTCGCGCTCGTGGGGAGGAAAGTCCAAGCGCAGGTGTTCCACGGCGCTCAAGTCCGAAACCTTGCCTTCGATCCGAACCGCACAGGTTCCGCACGTGCCAAAGCCCCGGCAGTTGAGCGCTCGAGCGACACTGTTGTAGAGGGGGAGCCGCGCGCGCAGCAAAACCATTCGGAGATTCGCTCCGTGCAGACATTCCACCGTGTGGCCAGCGAAGCGAACCGTGGGCACGATCCGATCTCCCCGTCGCGCCACCGCACGCTGTACTCGCAGCCAACCGAAAGGGCGGGTAACGAACGTCGCACCGCTCCGGCCGAACGGGCTGCACCGCAAATGTAGATGACGTCTCGGCGTCGCGCTGCTAGGGGAGCCAGAGCCGGTGGGTGGCCTGCGCAACGTGGGCCGTGGCCTCGAAGCCCAGGGCTTCGAAGAATGCAGCTGCCCGAGCGCTACCGGCGCGCAGGCGCAGTTCCGCGAAGCTCTGCCGGGCCTCGCGTATCGCACGATCTATGAGCATGCGGCCAACGCCCCGCTGCCGGTACGCCGCCAGCACATAGACCCGCCGGACGCGCCCGATCCGAGGCAATGCGCCGTACGGATCGAGACTCACACCGCCGATCCCGATGATGCGCTCACCCGCCTGCGCGAGATAAAGCGCCTCTCCTTCTCGAACAAATCGATTCAACCCCTGTTGCCATTCCGCGTAAAGGCGATTCAAGTGGTCCCAACCTTGAGCAGCGCTCTCGGCGAAGAGGGGCTGAAGCCGCTTGAACGGCAGGTCGCGTGTCACATCCACGTGGACTCGCAGGCCCATTGGCTCTCTTTCTTGCCAGCAGAAGGGCCCCCCCCGGGCCCTCCCGACCCGCACCCTCGGAGACGTCATGACGAGGATAGGCGCCCTGGATCCTTGAAGCTCGAAGGCTACAGGCCCTCCTTTGCGGTCGGCCGTTCGATAGCAACTCGACGTCTCCGGTGAGGGGGCGAGGCAGTTTCACGCTTTTTGGTCTCTTGATCGCGGTGTCTCGTTCGTGTCACGATGGCGCGTCGTTTAACCGAGCAGAGGGAGAGCCCATGCGGCCTCACCGTCGCTGGATCGAGCTTTTCGCTGTGGCCTCGGCGGCCATTCTGGTGACCCCGGCCTTCGGTCTCCCCAACGATTTCAGCACGCAGTTCGTGCTGTTCGAGTCGGGCCAGGTGCGGCCGCTCGCACTCTCCCCGGACGGCACGCGGCTTTTCGCGGTCAACACTCCCGATAACACACTCGAGATCCTGAACGTCGGCTCGGGAGGTGTGGCCAAGGTCTCCTCCGTACCCGTGGGTCTTGAGCCGGTCGCCGTAGCCGCTCGCAGCAACACCGAAGTTTGGGTCGTGAACCACCTCTCCGACAGCGTGAGCATCGTGGACGTGAGTGCGATCCCGCCTCGCGTGACGCGCACGCTCCTCGTGGGCGACGAGCCCAGCGACATCGTCTTCGCCGGGACGGGC
>DATGZK010000036.1:0-21044 GCA_035489755.1 Myxococcota bacterium | reverse complement strand
TGGAACAGAGTGGGTGCGGAGCCTCCCCGCCGCTTCAGCAAGCGGAAGGCGGGTGGCAACGGTCCAACCCAACTAACGGAAAATCCTTTCGCGGTGGTCCCCCACCCACCGCTTGGCGCGGGGCTTGCTTGGTCTTCCGCTGTGGCCCGGGAAGACTTGGGGGCAAGCCGTGGGTATGGCCGCGAAAGGATCTAAGGCCTGAGATGCAGAGCAACGAGGGCCTCGGAGGCGGTCCGGAGAGGATGGCAAGCATGAAACGAGGCGTCGGGTACTGCGAGAACACGGATTGCGAGGACTACGCCAAGGGCGTTTTCCTGTTGAACCACGGCGACACGTTCTACTGCCCACGCTGCCGTCAGCTCGGCAAGGTGGAAAAGGAACGGGGCTTTTACACGGGGAACTCCGACATCTTCAAGGAGGTCCGCGTCGAGTACAATTTCGACCCGATCCACAGCGTGTACCGCGAGATTGCGATCGTGCGGGATGAGAGCCTTTGGGGTCGCAATAACGTCTATACACTCCAGTCCCCTCTCATCAAGACCGAAAAGCGCGCGCTCAAGGTCGCGGAAGCGATCCTTGCCAATCTGAACCGATACCGCGGTCTGCTGAATGGGGATGACATTCCGCGCACGACGGAAATCATCCTGTCGTTCGACGACTCGATGGACGAGTTCACGCGCAAGCTGCAGCAGCTTTCCAAAGAGTGGGAGGCGAGCGGCCTGCGCGAGACGCCCCGCTAGTCTCGCCGGGAGGGCCTCCCCTTCCCTTCGCTTGGCACGCCCTGCGCCGGGCCGCGGCTTTCCCTTTGCGCGGGGAGCTCTTGTTCAATTCCGCGCGCCCGGGTCTTCAAATCGATCGCCATGCCCGCGAGGATCGCGGAGAGCCCCTGGTGCTCGTGTCGCGTCACAGGAGCGCGCGGCGTGCCGAGCGCGTCTGCGATCGGCGCGCGGTACCAGGGCAACAGCGTGTCCGGGAGCGCGTTGGGATTGAACCAGCGCAGCGCGAGAGTTTCATGACTCGGCCGGAGATGGCCGCCCGCTTCCTGGCACACATACACCCGCGCCCGATGCGGCCGGAAGCCGGTGCGGACGTAGTCTCCGACCACGCGCTCGACGATCACCTGTAGGCCGGTCTCTTCCTGGAACTCTCGGCAGAGCGCATCCTCCAGGGCCTCGGCACTCTTCGGTGTCCCACCGGGGAGCTCCCAGCCCTGCAGATCGCTGCGCACCGCGAGCAAGATCTCCCCCTGCTCTGAGCGCACGATGCCCTGCACGACGACCAGCGGGGCGCGCTCCACGACGCGCGGCGCCGCGAGACCCCACCAGGCGAGCTTTGCATACACCAGCGGGGCACGGGAGAGACGCCCGAGTGCGCGCAGGCCAGTGCCCAGGCCCCTACTCCACGATCTTATTCAGGGGATACTCGACGATGCCCTGGGCGCCGGACTCGGAAAGCCGCGGGAGAAGCTCGCGCACGAGACGCTCCTCGACGATCGTGTTCACGGCGACCCAGCGGTCGTCGGCCAGGGCCGAGATGGTGGGCGTCGCGAGGGCGGGGAGCAGCTCGATCACCTTTTGCAGTCGCTCCCGGGGCACGTTCATCATGAGCCCCACGCGATCGGCGGCATTAATCGCACCCCGGAGGAGCAGCACCAGCCGTTCCATCTTGCGGCGCTTCCACTCGTCGTCGTAAGCATCGAGATTGGCGATGAAGCGCGGCGTCGTCACCAGCACGGTGTCGAGGACCCGCAACTCGTTCGCGCGCAAGCCGTGTCCGGTCTCGGTGATGTCAACGATGGCGTCGGCGAGAATCGGTGGCTTCACCTCTGTGGCACCCCAGGAGAACTCGACCTCGGCCTTCACCCCGTGCTCCGCCAGGTAGCGCTGGGTGAGCCCGACGCCTTCGGTCGCAATGCGCTTTCCCTGCAGATCCTTCACGCTGTTAAAGGCAGAGTTCTCCTTCACCGCGAGCACCCAGCGCACGGGACGGTAGTTTGGCCAGGGTGCCTTGAGATCGGCGAGCTCTTTCACCTTCGCGCGGTTCTCGAGCACCCAGTCCAGCCCCGTGATCCCGCAGTCCATGACACCTTGCTCGACGTAGCGCGCCATCTCTTGCGCGCGGATCAGGATGCAATCGATCTCGGCGTCATCGATCTCGGGATAATAAGAACGGCCCGAGAAATTGACCCGGAAGCCGGCGAGGGCGAGCAGTTTGCCCGTCGTGTCCTGAAGGCTGCCCTTCGGCAAGCCGAGGCGCAGCTTGGGGGTCGGGCGGGCGGTCATTTGCGCTTCCCGTACACCTTCTCGGGGTCGAAGATCTGCACGCCGTCGTCGGTCCAGCCCGCGCCATCCCGGCGCCGGAAGAAGCAGCTCCGCTTTCCAGTGTGGCAGGCGGCGCCTCCCCGTTGCTCCACGCGGAGCAGAAGGGCGTCGCCGTCGCAATCAATCCGCAGCTCGCGCACCAGCTGGGTGTGCCCGCTCTCCTCGCCCTTGTGCCACAGGCCGCGAGTCCGGCTCCAGTAGAACGCCTCGCCCGTCTCGAGCGTCTTGCGAAGCGATTCTGGATTCATGTGGGCGACCATCAGGATCTCGCCCGAGGACGCGTCCTGTGCGATCGCCGTGACCAGACCGTCGCCCTTCGCAAAGTCGATGGCTTCGAGCAGTTCCATAGGAAATTCGAGCCTACCGGGCGCCGAGAGCGGCCGCCAGGCGTTCGCGCAGAGGCGCGAGCTCTTCGAATGCGGGGCCGCGCGTGTAGAGGGAGTCGCGCGTACTGTCCCGCCCCGCCTCCGCCCGCGTGCGGTCGAGAATGCGGCGCCGCACAAACACATCGATGGCGTTGGCGAAGGTCACCGGGTTCGCGGCTTCGCGCCTCGAGACCTCGCCCAGGAGCTGCGATCGCTCGAACTGCTCCTGCACCCGCAGCGCGATGCGCCGGCCCGTCACGACCTCATCGGCGGCCAGGACCGCACCCATCGCGGCGTAATAGACCTCGAGCATGCCCCGGGTCTGTTCGGCGAGGAAGCGAAGGTACGCAAACCCTTTCTCGGCGGCTTCGAGTCGTCCCGCGCGTCTGGTGATCACGCCCTTGCGCTCGAAGTAGTCGGCGAACGCCTCGAGGTGCGCGGCCATCAGCTCCCCGCGCGGGACGAAGAACTCCTGGTAAAACAAATCCAGCCAGAAGCCGAGGTCCTCTCGCAGCTCGGACGCTGTGGTCCCGGCCAAAAGGCGGCGCGCCATGAAACTGGGTGTCACCAGGAAATGAAGGATTCCGTTGCGGTAGAAGTCGAGGGCGCGGCGTCGGGCCTCCTCGAAATACAGCACCTCGCCCCGAGGATCTTGCACGGTGTGGATGAGATCGGCGCGCAACAGAAAGGCGGTCGACTCCCGGAAGTCGTCGCGGTCGCGCTCCAGCGCGGGCGTGAGCCTCACGTCCTGCAGCCGGAGCAGCTCGACGATCTCTTGCATGCGGGCCACCAGTTCATGTCGGAACAGGCCGCGGGCAGGCGCCCCAAGGAGTGCGCTCGCCGCCACCGAGGTGGCATTCGCGACCGTGGCCCAATTGATACGCTCGACGACCCGGTTTCCAAGGCCTTCGATGAAGCGGCGCTTGGCGATCTCCACCTCAGGCGAAGCGGACGCTGCGAACAGCGCCCGATCGGGCCCCATCGCTTCGGCAAGCGAGATCGGCTCCCCAAAGTTCAAAAAAACGCTGCCGAAGCGCCGCCGCAGGTACTTGCGTGCGCGCAGCAGGCCGAGGGTACTTTCGTTGACCTTCTCGCCACCCTCGAGCTCATCGACCATGGCGCCCTCTTCGACCAGGCGTTCGTAGTTGATGGCGATCGGCACAAAGAAAAGGTCTCGTCGGGTGCCTGCCAGAAAAGCTTCGACGTCCCAGGAGAGCATGCCGAGCCGGGGCACCAACGTCTTGCCCGTGCGCGAGCGGCCACCCTCGATGAAAAACTCCTGCGTGAAACCCTCCTTCACGAGATATGCGATGTAGCGGCGAAACACCTCCTTGTAGAGCGAATCATCGAAAGACCGTCGCAGAAAGAAAGCGCCTGCGCGACGAAACAGGAAGCCAAAGGGACCAAAGCCCATATTCTCGCGCGCGGCGATATGAGGGGGTACCAGGTGGTTCCTGTAGAAGAGCCACGAAAGAATCAGGAAGTCGAAGTACGAGCGATGGCTAGGAACAAGGACGAGCGGATGGCGCTTTGCGTACTCGGCAACCTTCTCGAGGCCGTTGACCTCAATGGACGCGAAGAGCCGCTTGAAGATCGCGTTCACGGCCACATTGAGCAGGGCGAGAAAGGTCGAGTTCATGTGAGCGGCGATCTCGCGAAAGTCCTTCTCCGCTTCCCTCCACGCCGCCTCGATCCCAATCCCACGCTGCCGGGCGACCGCCTCGACCGCGGACCGCACATGCGGGTCCCCAAGCACGCTCTCCTGCACCTTGTGCGGCGGCCGGAGCGTCGGACCCTCGACCACCTTCTCCTCGCGGTAGAGAAAGATGAGCAGCGAGCGGCGCACCTTGCGCGTGATCGCCGTCTCGCCCTCCTGCCGGCGCTCCTCGATGAAGGCGCTCAGATCGATCGGTTCCCCCACCTTCACGAAGAGTCCCCGGTAGGTGGTGAGGAAGCCGATGACCTTCGCCAAGTCCGAGGGCCGTGTCGGTCCGCCGTACGCGAGGTTCAGGAACCGGCGCTCGGAGCGCGGTCCCTTGCGCCAGAACAGCGCCAGGGGAACCAGGAACACCGGCCGCTCGGCGCTCCACGCGGCCCGAACCACCTCCTCGAGACTGTCGAGCTCTTGCTTGCCGACCTCCAAGGCGCGCCGTCGGCCCCGCAGCCACGACCCGAGCCGCGCCGTGCGGAGAAACAGGAATTGGGACTCGCCCGCCAGCACGAGCTGGCGGGCGTGCTCGCGCTCGGCGCCCCCACCGTCTCGTCCACGACCCTCGCGCAGGATGCCGCGCAGCCGGCGCACGCCGAGACGGATCGCCTCCAGCAAAGGCCGGTAGTAATAGAAGCGCACACCGTTTGCGAAGCCGGAAAGGCGCAGTCCCTCGCGCAGGAAGAGCGCATTGAACAGGAAGTAGTCGAGTCGACTCGCGTAGCGCATCACGTACACCACGGAGCCTCGGGATTCGAGCTCTCGCAGCCTCGCTACCGTGTCATCGTCGAGATCAAGGTGCCCGAAGAACCGCTTTGCGAACCAGCGGAAGAAGAGATTGAAGCGAGGCGTCATCGCCGAGAACGAATCGGCGAGAGGAGAGAGCATGGTGGTGACGCGATGCGGGGCGAGCGGCCGCTCCGACATGATGGACCGAGGTGTACCACGCGCGCTGAGGGCGAGCAATGTCGGCCTGCCCGCGCAGACGCGCGCGCGGGCTCAGGCGAGGATCTTGCTGATGCTTTGAGCGATCTCCCGCGGCGTCCAAAGACCGCCATTCTCTTTCTTCGTCGCGCCCTCGCCGCGCACCATCTTCATCTCCGCAATCGTTCCGCCGCCGACGAAGAACGTGCGGCCCGTCAGGTCCTTTGCGAGGTCGCTGGCGAGGAAGACGACGAGCGGCGAGACGAGCTTCGGGTCCATCCGCGCCTTGGTCTCTTCCGTCTGGAAGAAGGGGAGATCCTCGGTCAGGCGGGTGTGCGCGACCGGCGCGAGCACGAAGACCCGGATGTTGCTCTTTTTGCCCTCGAGGGCGAGGCAGCGTGAGAAGCCCCAGATGCCGGCCTTCGCTGCACCGTAATTGCACTGCCCGAAATTCCCCTCAAGGCCGGAGGTCGATGAAGTATTGATGATGACGCCGCCCTCACCCCGTTCACGCATGTGGTTGAAGGTTGGCTGCGTGACACAGAAAGTCCCCTTGAGGTGAACAGCGTTTACGATATCCCACTGCTCCTCTTCCATCTTCGAGAGGGTCTTGTCGCGCAGAATGCCGGCGTTGTTCACCAGGATGTCGACCTTGCCGAATGCCGCAAGCGCGCTTTTCAAGATGCTGGACCCGCCCGCGATGGTCGCCACGTTGTCGTAGTTCGCAGCGGCTTCGCCGCCGGCGGCGCGGATCTCCTCGACCACATGGTCGGCCATGCGCTTGCTGCCGGCGCCCGACCCGTCCCGCGTCCCACCCAAGTCGTTGACCAACACCTTCGCGCCCTCGGCCGCCAAGGCCAGCGCATGCTCGCGTCCGATGCCTCCGCCCGCGCCCGTTACGATCGCAACCTTTCCGTCGAGCAAGCCCATGGGGGTTCTCCTCTCTGTGGAGGGCGCATCCTAGCCGACGCCTGATTCGCGGATCAACCCGGTTAGGCGAAGAGGATGGTGCGCAGGTTCGCGAAGGGCCGAAAGCCGAGCTTCGCGTAGAGGTTCCCTCCCGCCTCGTTCCCCTCGACCACCGAAAGCTGCACGTGTTCGGCACTCGCGTCGAATGCGGCGCGGCAGAGCGACGACACTCCCGCCGATGCAAAGCCGCTGCGGCGTGCCGCCGGCCAGGTATACACGCCCTGGAGAAGCCAACCTTCCGGGCGACGCACGTCGGCATAGCCGACGAACACGATGGCACCCGATTGTTCGATCACATGGGCGCGCCCCAACCGGCCACGCACCCAGCGGCGAAAGCCCTCCGGATCCCCGTCGAATGGGTCGGGGCGCTGCTCCTCGCGCAGGCTGGCGCGTGCCGCCTCGACCAGGGCGTCGAGGTCGTTGGTGGACGCTTCGCGCAACCGCGCCCCCGCCGGCGGATCCACAAGACGTGCGTCGGCGACTCGCAATGCGTACGCGCGCTCGACGCGGTCCACCAGCGCATGACGACCGCGCAGCTCGAGCCTGCGCCAGAGCATGCCGGCGCTCTCGAGCGAGCTTTTCATGAGCCCGCTCTCCACACCCGCAAGCACCGCGGTCAGCCCCTCGAGCACGGCCGGCGGCAGCTGCGCAGCCAGCACAAGACAGGGCCGCATGGCAGCCACGCCGAGCAAGGTGCGGCGGCGCCAAGCCCCCCAGAGCTCTGCCCCGGCTTCCCCGGGCGTGGGCGGCGAGCCGAGGCTCTGCACGAGGTCGAGAAGGAAAAGGTTGCTCTGAGCGTCCTCCGCCAAAAAACGCCTCGCGGCCTCGCGGTCCGCGGGCCCGAGCATCCGAGCCTTCACTGCGCCGAGCACATCCGGCGCCTCACGCGATCACCACCAGGACCGCGCCTTCTTCGACGCTCGCCCCCTCCTGTACGCGGATCTCGCTCACGCGTCCCGCGCACGGAGCCTCGACCGGAATTTCCATCTTCATCGACTCCAGGATGATCAGGACGTCGCCCTCTTGCACCGGGTCGCCCACGCTCTTTTCGATCTTCCAAACGCTGCCCGTAATCTGTGCCTCGACCTCGGTCGCCATGGCCTCCTCCCTCCTTTGCGCGTCAGCGGCCGCGCTGGCGCTGCATGAGCGCGCCGAGGTAGCTGATGGTGATCTCCCCGCGCTGAAATGCTGGATCGTCCAGCACCATTTCGTGCACGGGAAGGTTGGTTTTGAGCCCTTCGATCGTCGTGGCCCCCACGGCAGCGCGTGCTTTCGCGATGCACTGCGCCCGGTCGGGACCGGGGACGATCATCTTCCCGAGGAGGGGGTCATAGAACGGTGTGACCTTCGATCCTTCGACCACCCCTGCGTCCACGCGGATGTCGCTCGCCTCCGGCCAGCGCAGCTTGGTGATCGTGCCCGGGGACGGCAGGAAGTTTTTCGCCGGATCCTCGGCGTAGATTCGCAGCTCGATCGCGTGGCCGCTCTGCCGCAGGTCGGATTGCGTGAACGGCAGCGCTTCCCCGGCCGCAAGCCGGAGCTGAAGCTCGACCAGATCGATGCCCGTCGTCATCTCGGTGACCGGGTGCTCGACCTGAAGACGGGTGTTCATCTCCATGAAGTAGAATTTTCGATCGGGGCCGAGCAGGAACTCCACAGTCCCCACGTTGTAGTAGCCGATGGCGCGGGCGGCCTGCACCGCGGCTGCGCCAAGCTCGCGACGGAGCGCTTCATCGACCGCCGGACTCGGCGCCTCCTCCAACACTTTCTGATGTCGGCGCTGCACCGAACACTCGCGCTCAAACAGATGCGCCGTTGCGCCTTGGCAGTCCGCCACGATCTGAATCTCGATATGCCGGGCGCCATGGACGAGGCGCTCGAGATACACCGCTCCGTCCGCAAACGCGGCGCGCGCACGCGCCACTGCGCTCGAAAAACCCTTGCGCAGATCGGCCTCCGTTTCACAGGCCACCATGCCGATCCCGCCGCCCCCGGCGGAGGCTTTGATCATGATGGGCCAGCCGAGGCCGCGGGCGCTCGCGAGGGCGGCCTCTTCGTCCGGAACCACCGAGCTCCCGGGGACGACCGGAACGCCCGCCTCGAGCATGAGGCGGCGCGCTCTTGCCTTGTCCCCCATCTGCGCGATGGCATCGGGCGAGGGACCAATCCAGGTCGCACCCGCGGCGCCGACGGCGCGCGCGAACGCTGCGTTCTCGGAGAGGAAGCCGTAGCCGGGATGCACCGCGTCGGCCCCGCTCGCAGCAAGCGCGCCGAGGAGCGCCTCCACCTTGAGATACGACTCGCGCGCGGGCGGCGGTCCGATGGCGAACGCGACGTTGGCCTCGCGTACGTACGGGGCCTCGGCATCGGCCTCCGAGTGCACCGCCACAGTCTCAATCCCAAGCGCCCGGCACGCGCGAATCACGCGCCGCGCGATCTCCCCCCGGTTAGCGATCAGCACCCGACGGAACACGGGTCGCGGTTTAGCACGCCCCGCCGATCGCCTCCAAGCCAATTGCCGGCGAGACGGTGCCTTGGCCCTCCCGCCGCCCTTCCGTATGCTCGGCGCCTCCGGAGGAACCGATGCTCGAGACTGTGAGCCGGGGCTTTAGCGCCGCGCGCGAACGTTTGCGCGGCGTGCGTGCCCTCACAGACGAAAACATCGACCAGGCGCTGCGCGATGTTCGAGCCTCCCTGCTCGAGGCCGACGTCGACTTTACGGTCGTCAAGGGATTCCTCGAGCGCGTACGGGCGCGCGCCCTCGGCGAGAAGGTCGAGACACGGGTGCGCGACGCGGCCGGTCGCGAGCTGCGCGCGACACCGGGTCAGCATTTCATCGCGATCTGTGAACAGGAGCTCACCGAACTGATGGGACCCGTCGACCCGAGCCTCGCAAGGGGCCCGGGCGGCGTCGTTTCGGTGTTGCTCCTCGGCCTTCAGGGTGTCGGCAAGACGACTGTTGCAGCCAAGCTGGCGCGCCTGCTGGAGCGCGAGGGCCGGCGTCCGCTGCTCGTCGCGGCAGACGTGTATCGCCCGGCGGCGGTCCTCCAGCTGCAGCAACTTGGCGCGCAGATCGGTGTGCCCGTGCACGTCGGGGCAGCGGGCGAGGAGCCGCCCGCCATCTGCGCCGCGGCCGCGACCCGTGCCCGCGCGGAGGGTTTCGACGCGATCGTCTACGACACCGCAGGCCGCCTTGCGATCGACGAAGAGCTCATGCGGGAGCTCGAGCAGATCGAGGCGGCCACCCAACCCGCCAACCACCTTCTGGTCTGTGACGCACTCATGGGACGCGACGCCGTCCAGGTCGCCAAGGCCTTCAGCGAACGGCTGCGTCTGGATGGACTCATCCTCACCAAGTTCGACGGCGATGCGCGTGGAGGCGCTGCGCTCGCAGTCAAGGCGGTGACCGGTGTTCCCATCAAGTTTCTGGGCACGGGCGAGACGCTCGAGCGGCTCGAGCCCTTTCGGCCGGAAGGCGTCGCCTCACGCATTCTCGGGATGGGCGATGTCGTGGGGCTGGTCCGCGACTTCGAAGCCGTGGTCGACCAACAAGAGGCCGAGGCCGCGGCCGAGCGCATGCTGCGCGGCCGCTTCACGATGCAGGACCTACTGGATCAGCTGAAGACGATCCAGCGCATGGGTCCGCTGCGGGAGATCTTCGGAAAGCTGCCGGGCCTTGGCTCCTTCGCAGACCAACTCGACGAACGCGAACTCGTGAAGGTGGAGGCGATGATCCGCTCCATGACGCCACGCGAGCGCGCCGAGCCGGAGACGATCCAGAAAAGCCGCGCCGCACGCATCGCGCGCGGCAGTGGCCGACGCAGCAAGGAGGTGATCGAGCTCGTCCAGCGCTTCAGGCAAATGCGCGAGATGATGGGCGCGCTCGGCGGAGGCGGTGGGCTCTTGTCGCGCATCCCTGGACTCGGCCGGCTTGCGGGGGCGGGAGCGCCCGCGGGCTTCGATCCGCAAGCCCTGCTGGCTGGGGCACAGCGGGGGGGCGCACCGCACGCTGCCGGGGGGGGCGCCGCACGGCGTGACGATGGCAAGCGACGTGCGCAACAGAAGCGCAAGAGAAAGCAGGCTCGCAAAGACCGCAAAAAGGGCCGCCGGCGCTAGAAATCGTCGCGCCCTCTCCATACAATGGGATCGTTCGCTCGTGCGCGGGGGGGGGCACGGGCGTTGCTCGGAGCGCTGTGAGGGATTCGCGTTGAGCGAATGCCGCCGGGCACTTCGATGCGGTCGTCATCATTAGGTTCGGCCGACGAGTTGCCGATGTAAGGACCGCGATGCGCCGTTTTCTCGCCGCGATCGCTACCGTTGTGTTTCTGGCGGGCGCCTCGACCACGCAGGCCGAGTCCGGCGAGGACCTGTTCCCGCGTCCCTATGCACTTCAGCCGCAGATCCGGTTCTGGAAGCGCGTCTACACCGAGGTGGATACCAACGGGGGCCTGATCCACGACGCGGAGCATCTCGACGTGGTCTACGAGACCGTGCGGATGCCCGAGGGGCTCAGTAACTCGGCCTTCCAGGCGCGGATCGACGAACGGAAGGAAACCTATCGGCGAATCCTTCTCGGCTTGGCCGATGGGCGCAGAGAGGATCTCTCGCCCGATGAGCAGCGGGTGCTCCAGCTCTTCCCGACCGGTGTCGCGAGTGAGACCCTCCGCCACGCAGCCGAAAACGTGCGCTTTCAGCTCGGCCAGGCCGACCGCTTCCGAGAGGGGGTGGTGCGTTCGGGCCGCTGGGAGGCGCACATCCGCAGGACGCTCGCGGAGAACGGCGTCCCGCCGGAGCTGGCCGCGCTGCCGCACGTCGAGTCCTCGTACAATCCGGAGGCCTACTCGAGGGTGGGCGCGGCCGGCATCTGGCAGTTCATGCGCTCGACCGGGCGGCGCTTCTTGCGCGTGGACCCTGTGGTGGACGAGCGGTTCGATCCCTGGCGCTCGAGTGAGGCCGCCGCACGCTTTCTGGCCGAGAACTACAGAGCCACCGGCAGCTGGCCCCTCGCCGTCACGGCTTACAACCATGGGTCCGGCGGCATGAAGCGGGCGGAACAGATCCTCGGAACCGAGGACATCGCAACCATCGTCCGGCGCTACAAGAGCCCCTCCTTCGGTTTTGCCTCCCGCAACTTCTACACCTCGTTTCTCGCTGCGTTGGATGTGTCGAGCGACCCCGAGCGCTACTTCGGAGCGCTCGAGCGCAGCCAGCCGCAAGAGCCCCGCAACTACGTGCTCCCGCGCTCCTATTCGGTGGGTGCCTTGCAGCGGTTCCTGGCCGTCGATCTCGAGACCCTGCGCGCCAACAACCTCGCCCTGCGCATGCCGTTCTGGCGTGGCCGCCGCTACGCGCCCGCGGGTTACGTGCTGCGTCTGCCGGCGGGGCACGCCCGGGGCACAGAGTTGGCGCTCGCAAGCCAGCCGCCCGAGACCCACCCGCAGCCCCAGGTGGAGGTCCGGAACCGGACCTACCGCGTGGCGAAAGGTGACACGGTGGGGAAAATCGCTCACCGCTTCGGTGTGTCGGAGCGAACGCTTCTGGCGGCCAATCACCTAAGCCCCCGGCGGCTGCGGCGGGGCATGCTGCTGTCCATCCCCTCGGCGCACACGGTGTCGCCCGTGGAGCCCGCCTCCGCGCCCGTAAGAGTCGAGCTGCCCGTCGCGCAAGCCGAGCCCTCGCCCGCGGACACCGCAGCGGGGCCCGCCGCGACGCCCTCCTCTTCACAGGAGCCGGCGCGTTCACCTGTGAAGGAGACTGTGGCAAGCGCGACCAAGCCCGCTGCGAATACCGAGGCTGCGTCCACCTCCGTGCAGGAGCCCGCGGCCCCCTCTTCACCCGCGAAGGGGGCTGTGGCAAGCGCGACCGAACCCGCTGCGGATCGCGCGGTGGGACCCGAGGCTGCGTCCACCGCCGTGCAGGAGCCCGCGGCCCCTTCTTCACCCGCGAAGGGGACTGTGGCAAGCGCGACCGAGCCCGCTGCGGATAGCGCGGCCGGATCCCCGGTCGCGTCCAGCGCTGAGGAGTCCGCGCCTGCGTCTTCACCCGAGAAGGGAACGGTGGCCCATGCGACAGAACCGGCAGCAGATGGCGCGGCCGGATCCCCGGTCGCGCCGAGCGCTGCGCAGGAGCGCACGCCCCCGCCTTCACCCGCGAAGAAGGCGGTCGCAAGCGCGACGCCGCCGACCCAGGGTGAGGTCGGTCCTGCCGCCGCGCTCATGGGTGTGAGTTCGCCGCGCTACCGGGTCGACGCGAAGGGCTTCATCGAAGTGCAGGCGGACGAAACGCTTGGACACTACGCGCAGTGGCTCAACGTTTCAGCTTCGAGGCTCCGGAGCTTAAATGGACTGCGTCCGGGGCGTTCGGTGGCGATCGGACGACGCCTGCGTCTTGATTTCTCGAAGAGTTCCCCTGCAGCGTTCGAGGAGCGCCGCCTCGCCTACCACGAGGCTCTGCGCCGTGAGTTCTTCGACACCTTCGAAGTCGCGGGCACGCAAGAGTACGTGCTCCGTAAAGGCGACACTCTGTGGAGCCTCTCGCGCGGTGAGGTGGCCGTCCCGGTCTGGCTCCTTCACCAATACAACCCCGATCTCGATTTGGCCTCCCTGCGCCCCGGCGTACGGGTCACCATCCCGCGCCTCTGCCAGCGGGGATCAAGCAATTGCGGGAAGTTAGCTGGCTGAGTTGCGATCCATTTTCTGCCCACGGCTTGCCCACGGGGTCGCTCGCTCAAGGGATTCTGACCCTGCGTCTTGCCTCGAGCAGCCTGCGCTGCGAGTGGGCAGCGGGGGAGAAGTCGTCGGGACGTGGGCTCCAGGCGGGTCCGCTGTCAGCGGCGCGGCGGCTGCGGTTGGCGAGCACGCTCTCGCCGCACTTCTCGGGCGCCTCCTCGAGTATCCGCACGGCAGCGCGCTGCGTGTGCTTCACGTGACGGTGAATGGTCCCCAGTGCGACGCCGAAGCGCCTTCTGATCTCTCGGAAGCTGCCGCCGTTGTCCAGGGCTGCCTCGACAAGCTCGCGATCCGCTCGTGCACAGACTGAGCACTTGCGGGGCATCCAACCTCCGACTGGGGCGTCCGCCGTTGCGAGACGGCGCCTGTTCAGGACCCGCGTTCCGGTGCTGTCCTACCCCGTGGATCGCTATGTCATAGCCGGGCCGTTATCCGCCATGATCGAGGCGCGAACGGCGTCCTGGGCGCTCTGGATCGGCCACTGACCCAAGACAGCCGTCACCTCGCCATCCACCTCCCAGGCGTAGCAGAGTCGCACGCTGGGATGGTCCAGAAGCTCGAAGATCAGGACTTCACCCTGCCAGACCGGCTCGCCCTCGAAAACCTCCTGGACGTTCTCCCTGGTCAAGAAGCGCGACTTAGCGCCGTGGATCTCCTCGATGGCCGCCTGGAATGTCGAGATGTGGATGTCGTTCACGTTCGGCCCCCTTTGGGGTAGGACAGCACCGGCGTTCCTGTTCCGGTAAACCGCTTAGTGAAACGGCGCACGAGATCGAGTGATACCGGCCGGTGACTGCTCCAACACACCTGCGTGGCAACCTCTCGCACTCCTCCCCCAGCACTTGCACCGCAACCGTGGATTCGCAGTCTGCGAAGCGGCAGTTCGCCGTGTGCGAGAGGAGGCAATCGAGGCGTCGCCGAGCGCGAACCCCCAGGCGACCGGGGTCGCGCCGCCTTCGCCCGCGGCTTGCGTGGGCGCTCTTGACCGGCTCTCGGACCCTCCGCGAGGCCTCGCGTGAGCCGGACAATCGGCGCGCATAACTGTGCCGACGCTGTAAGTTCCCGGAATCATTCAACATCGCTATTTGACATTTTCGACCTTATCGGACGCTGACTCGCGGATCCGCCGGCGAGCGCGCGCAGCGCCCATCGCTCCATCGACCCGCTTCGGCGCGCTCGATCTATAGAGGGTCGAGACATACGCCTGCGAAGTTTGACCGCACCTGGGAGGCCCTGACTCGCTTCTGCGCACCGGCTCGGCCACGTACGTGCTGAAGTGCTCCGGCCCGAGAGGACGAAGAACTCAGCGACGCCCCGCTGATCGCTGCTGCCGATATTCTCGATCGTAGAGGGCAGCTCGGTCATTAGCTCGCGAAAGCGTTTCGCGCCGACCTTTGCGTGGAAGCGCTTGAGACGGGGAGCGACCCGGGGGCGTTCTGGGCGAGGTGGATCGATGTCGTAGTTGAGCGGACCCCGCCGGAGACGGACGAGCCGAAGAAGGCACGATGAATGAGAGAGAGGCGTCGCGACCGCGTTCGACCGTGCGCCGATCACCCACGGCGACGGGCGCCGCCGCGATCCCTGCTAGTCGGGTTGAATCCCGCAGCGTGACGGCCTATCGGCGCCACTGTTCCGGATGCAGTTATTCAATCTCCTTGATCCCGTACCGCGCTGCAATCTGTTCGCGCTCCCCGCGCAACGTCTCGGGGTCGGTTGCGTCACAAAGCACGTCGAAGCACCGCTCTAGGTCCGGGTCGATTCCTTCAGGCCCCCTAAAGCGAAATTTGTGGAGGAGGTCCATGGCGTCCTTGTGGCTCGTCGAGAAGCGCTGAAAGTCTTCGGCGACCCGATCGAGACGACACACAAGATCGAGGGCTTCGGCCGGCGAGAGTGTCCGGTGCTCAACCGTCTCGGGCTTGGAAAACTCTGCGTCGACGTAGGTCGGTTTCGTCATGGGCAATACCTCTCCGGCGGGTGCGGAAGCTCAATGGGGCGGCAACTGTTCGATCTGCGCCATGCATCGCTGATGGTCAGGGCCGTACGGCTCCTCGGCGCCAACGTGCAGGAAGCGCGCGGCATGGGGAAGGCTCGCTCGGGGGGATAGGGAGCCGCTGTGGCGAGCAAAAGTTTAGCGAAGATGCCGAAAAGTGCTTTGCGGTTCCTTGCTGCTCGAGCTCCTCGTTAACGAGCCGGACGGAGAGTCCGCCTTCCGAGAGGTCCAGGACCGTCGCGGATACCGTTCGGCCGTTGGCCCTGAGTTCACACGAACTCCGCCACTTGATGCGTCTCTGCCTCCGGCGTTCCATCGGCTCCTTCCGGGAGGAGACTCTCGTTGCAGCCCGGTCTGCGTTATCGGTCGGTGGCCCCATGAGATCAAGAGGAGAGAACCCGAGAAGGAGGATGCGATCTTCCGGAAGTCTTGGTTCGTTCGCCGCAGGAGGCGGCCCTCGGCTTCGGCGTACTTTAGGGAGCGTTTCGATAGCATCCGGTCGTCAGCCTTCCAACCCGAAGCGCGAAACGGGGAAGGGACGCCAGTGGAGGCACGCTCGAAGGTTGCCGGATAAACCGTGGATTCTCCTGTTCGAAGGGCCGCAAGGCCCGCAGCGAGGCATCGTGAGTCGCAGCCACGCGCTTGGCTTTTTCCTCGTCCGTGCCAAGACGCCATCCGAAGCCGTTTCTCATGTGCAGCGAATGCAGGGCGATGGCGTGGGACTCCTCGCAAGCGACTTTCCCATGGCTGAGCCTCAGGCGCTTCTACGGTCGATTCGCAATGCTGGGCCCGGAAGACACCTCCGCTTCGTGGTGGTGGGTCCCCGACCCGAGGCCTCGGTCCGTACGCAGCTTCGCGACGCGGGACTCCGGCTTGCGCTCTGGGAACCGTTCGACGACGGCGCACTCCGATTCCAACTTAACCGCGCCCTCTACGAGAAGGAGCAGACTCCCTCCGAGCATCGGCGTGAGGTCCATGTGCCGACGGTCTTCATCGCGCGGGTGGTGACGCAAGATCGCCAGAAAGATGTGATTGTCTACAACTTATCCACCGGTGGTGCGTTCCTGGAGACGCCTCGTCCCTCTCCTCGCAGCTCGCGGATCGAACTCGAGCTCCCCCTTCCTTCAGCCCGCATCCGTGTGGTCGCGAAGGTGGGCTTCACGAATGTGCCGGGAAACCTCGAGCGCCCGCAGCTCCCTCATGGGATGGGAGTCGCATTCGAATCGCTCGCTCCGCAGGACCTGGAAGCGATTCGACGGTACGTCGAAGAGCGCGCCCGGGGGCTCGAGGTGTAGAGACCGCCCCACCGCCGCAGGTGCGCGGCAGGAGTGTCTCGCTCGTGGAGGACACGACGGGCAAGGGCCATCGCGGCCGGGCGGCACACAGAAGCAAGGGCAGTGGACTACGCGCTCTCCGAGCAAGGCGCCTCGCGCATGTCGGCGTCGGACGGCGAGAGCCGCGATGCCAGCGGCAGAACGACAACGCCCGACCGAAGCCGGGGTCTCGAATGCGAAAACTAGGACGACGGCTACACGCGGCGGCGATCAGGACTGCGCCCGGGGAGAAATCGATCGGGCGCCCGCACGCCCGATCGATTGCGATGAGGGATCAGCGCGGGTTCGAGAGATCCTGGCGATAGGCGACGATCCGCCGCTCGATGTGCTCGATCGCTTCGTTGCCTGTGCGGAAGATGAGTCCCCCTTCGGCGGCGCCGAAGGCGCGAGTCAGCAGATCCGCGGGCGTGCGCTGGGCGCTGAGCTCCTTCAGGCTCTGTAGAGGTCGGATCGCGGCGTACTCGCGAAGGTTTCCGACGATCGTCTGGCGGACGACCACGCGCGCGGGCTCGTCCACCTTCGGGATCGCCTCGGCGATCTTGCGGATGAGCTCCTCGAAGGCCTCATTGCCGCCCGGCCGAACACGGATGGCCGTCACCATGGCAAAGGGAGCCGGCCGTCCCGTCTGTTCGGGCGGGTAGCTGAGCTCCGGGCGGTCGATGGAAACGGTGTTGTGCGCGCGCTCCACGGCGGAGCGGATCTCCTCAAGAGCCCGCTGGCCGTCCTTTTCGCCCAGCAGCCGGCGCAGGAGGGCGTCGATCGGCTCTCTGGCTTCGAGCTCCGCCCAGTCCTCAGCCTGCGACACGTAGCTCATCGTCGAGATATCGCCGAACATCGTCTGATAGACGCCCCAGCGGAACTTCTCCTTCTGGCCAACCGCTCGCTCGGCGACCCGCCGGGCCGCCGTCTCGAAGGTGCTGAGACGCTCTGCACGGAGTGTCAGCTCCTGCCTCGTCATGAGTGCCATGACAACTCTCCTCGAATGTGTGTGTTTGAGATGGATTCTGCGAATGCCAACGTGGAGACGATGAAGGTGCGCCGGAGCGAGAGACGACGGTATCCAGAATTCAGGGGGCTCTCGCAACGAAATCCAGGGAATCGCGCAACGAAAATCGGGGGCGGCTCAGCCGAACCCATGGACCGAACGGTACGGACAGCGTCACGTGGGCCCTGGAGGGCGCGGCGTGAAGAATGAACGCAGTGGCAAAATGACCACGCGAGCGAGGATGGGTGCGACAAGTCGTCACTAACCCGAGGCCCGGTGCTCGCGCTGGCGGGCGTGGCGGCCGGGGTTCGGAGTACGCCTGGCAGAAACCGTCCGGTTTTCTCCAGGGCTGGCGGCTCGATTTAACCCGCGGGTGAGACTGGCAGGATTGTTAGGCAGGCCCAGGGCTAGCGATCGCTTCCACGTGTGCGGCTTCGGCAGAGATTCTCCACCTCGGCCGACACGAGCTTGCGGACGGTCGGCCGGGAGACAGCAAGCCGGCGGGCGAGCTCGGAGACAGACGCGCCCGAGCGGACGCCCTGGACGAGCACGAGGCGATCGACTGCGACCTCGGGGCGTCCGATTCTGGCGCCCCTGCGCTTCGCCGCCCGCATCCCAGCTGCTGTCCGCTCACGGATGAGGTCACGCTCAAACTCCGCGATGCTGCCGAGGACGTGGAAGAGCAGACGGCCCACTGGCGTGCTCGTGTCGATGCTCTGCTCGGTCGCGATCAGATCGATGCCCAGGGCCTCGAGCTCGCCAGCCAGCGTCACGAGGTGCCGCACGCTCCGTGCGAGCCGATCCAGCCGGACGAGAGCCACAGCATCCACCTTCCGCCTCCTGCAGTCCGCCAGGAGCTGATCCAGCGCCGGCCGCCGATCCTTGGCTCCACTCACGCCGGCGTCAACGTACTCGACCGGCTCCCAGGCTCGCCGAAGGGCGTACTGACGTAGCGCGTGGAGCTGTGGTTCGACGGTCTGCTGATCCGTGGAGACTCGAGCGTAGATGGCGAGGTGCTTCATGGGGGGCTCCTCTCGGCTCGAATTTTACACCACCTCGGTGTGCTTGCAATTCAAGATGCCACGTCCTACGATCGCATGCATGCCTGCCAAATGGGGAGGACCGAGGCTTGGAGCGGGTCGGCCGCCGCTGCCCGTCGACGAACGACGCACCGAGCGGGTGGTCTTGATGGTCACGGCGGACGAGCTCGCAACGCTCAAGCGCCGGGCGGCCGCACGACACCTACCGCCCTCAACCCTCGCCTATCAACTTCTCGCCCCAGCCCTTCGCCGAACTCGGCGGCGGGTTCCTGCCGGGGGTTGAACGCACCAGTCGAGCTCGGGGCTGTTCGTTGCCGCGTTGGGAACAGAACGCCGGCGTTGGGCGAGACCGAGGGGGCACCCTAAATCCAACACCGGAGTGGGGTCCGCGTCCGTCCAGCTCCCTGTGTGCGAGTGCAGATATACACTATATAGAGTATGACTCCTAAGAAAGGTCGGGAACGGACCTTGCGGTCGCCGTTGGCGGACAGGCCCGTAGCTCGAGCTGCCGCCCGTGGTCTCGAGCGCCGCAGCTTCGCGCCGTTCTTCCGGGAACTTCCGGGAACCCGATTGCCGCTCAAGACCCTGGGTCTCTTGGCGTCCACAGACCGCGGCGGAGTACCACGTCGGGCAGCGATCCAGCCACGCGCTCGCGGAGGGCCAGCGCTTGCGCCGCGTGTGCCCCCGCGCGGTTGGGGTGACCTGCGCGGCGCTCGACCTCCGCAAGCAAGCCGAGGGCACTCCAGGATGCGCGCGGATACGCGATTCGGTCTGCAGCGGCGATCGTCTGCGAGAGCGCGGCGGTCGCCTCGTCGCGTCGGTCCTCCAGCAGAAGCGCGGCGCCGCGCAGGCCCAGGGCGCGCGCCTCTAGCTTCGGCGCACGGTGGCTGCGCGCTCCCGCGAGCTCCTGATCCGCGAGAGCAAGCGCGCACTCTGCATCTCCCCGCGTCAGCGCCACGCGTCCCAGGCCGTGCGCGATGTGCAGCGTGTAACGCCAGCGCATCCACGGATCCTCCCGGGTCTCCGCCTCCTCGCGCAGCTTCTCGAGTGCATCGGCGGCGCGCCCGTGCTCTCCGAGCGTCAGGTCGTTCATCGCGAGGTTGATCTCGCCGTTGACAATGATCTCGGGATCGCCGAACTCCCGCGCGAGCACGCAGGCAAGCACATTGTACTCGCGGGCCCGGGCGTCGTCTCCGAGCTCCGTGTAGCACCAGCCCAATGTGTTCAGGAGCCGCGTCCGCCACGCGCGATCACCGATCCGCTCTGTGATCGCGTGCGCCTCTCCTAACCAATTAAGGGCGCGCCCATAGTCTCCCAGGCAGCAGGCCGCCTTGCCTACAAACCAGGTGGACCACACGAGGACATGCGCAAGACGCAGCCGACGCGCCGCCTCGATTGCTTCGGTGCCGAAAGCGATGGACTGCTGGTAGTTGCCCGTCCACTCTGCGATCTCGCACAGCATAAAGTTCGCCAGCGCGGCCGCCTCCTCGCTGCCGGCCTCCCTGGCGATCGCAAGCGCACGAAGCGTGTGTTCTTCGTAGCCGTCGATCTCTCCGAGGACGCTGAACTGAAAGCCATCCAGGACGAGGGCCAGCGCCTCAACTCCCCTGATTCCATCCCGGCGGGCAATCGCGAGAGCTGCGCCGAGCGAGGTGCGTGCGGACGCGTAGCGGTGACCCCATGTGTCGCTGTGACCTGCGAACGCGAGGTGCGTTGCTTGGAGCGCGGTATCGGCGCTGAGATTCGCCGCTCGCCGGTGGGCGTCGGCCGAAGCGTGAAACTCGCTCAAGTAGAAGTGCGCAAGACCAAGCTTGTCTTCAAGCCGGCGTCGGCGCTCGTCGTCGATAACGGTGCCCAAGCGCTCGGTGATCGCCAGCGCATGCCGGCAGTGGTGAACGACCGCGTGGGTCGCATAGCTCGCTTCCGCCTTCTCGGCGGAGCGCTCGTGATACGTGAGCGCACGTTCCCAGTCTTCTCCGCGCTCAAAGTGGAGCGCCAGCGTCTCGAAGTGCTCTGCGAGGCGGTCGGCATACAACACCTCGATCGCGAGCCCGATGCTGTTGTGCAAGAACTTCCGGCGGTCGATGAGGATACTGTCGTAAGCGACATCGTGCGTAAGAGCGTGCTTGAACATGTAGGCGAGCTCGGGGTGCATCGCCTTCTCGTAGATCAGCTCGAGCGCCCGCAACTCCTCGAGTTGGCCACTCACCCCCTTGCCTGTCTCCACGATGCGCTCGAGCAGGCGAAGCGCGAACTCTCGCCCGATCACCGATGCAATTTGGAGGGCACGCTTCGGCGCGTCGGACAGCCGGTCGATGCGCGCCGCAAGGACACCTTGAATAGTGTCGGGCACGGCGAGTTCTTGGAGAGTTTGCGCCAGCACTAGGTGGCCGGCCTCGGTGCGGAGCGCGCCCTGTTCGAGAAGTGACTTTGTCACCTCCTCGACGAAGAAGGGGTTGCCCTCGGCCTTGCGTTCGACGAGATCGCGCACGGCGTCCGGAAGATCAACGCCACCGAGCAGCGCCGTGGTCATTCCCGACATCTCGGTCGACGAGAGCGGCCGCAGGCTCACACGGACGTGGTAGCTGCGGTCTCCGAAGGGGTGGCGGTAGCCCGGGCGGTGAGAGCAGACGAGGAGCGTGCGCGTCGTGGGCGTCGCGTCGCCAAGAAACGCCAAGAA
>DATGZK010000035.1:0-19584 GCA_035489755.1 Myxococcota bacterium | reverse complement strand
GGGTGCCAACCCAGGTAGTGCTCTGCATTGCGAATCGAAGGCGTGCGGGTCGGGATGTCCTGGTAGCCTTCTCCGTAGTAGTCCTTTGACGGTACGTCAATCCAGGTCACTTGCTTGGCCACGTCTTCAAATCCCGGGTAGGAGGAGATCTGCGAAATCAGCAGATCGGCCAGATCTCGGATGGAGATCTCATTCTGGGGATTGCCGATGTTGAAGATCCTTTGGTCCGCGCAGCCGTCGCGATTCTCGATGATGGTCGTGAGCGCCTCGAGCGCGTCCCCGATGTAGAGGAAGCATCGGCGCTGGTAGCCACCGTCCACGACGCGCAGGTCTTGGCGGCGCAAAATGTTGCCGATGAACTGGGTGAGAACGCGCGAGCTCCCTTCGCGGGGGTCGAGGACGTCGTCCTGGCGCGGGCCGATCCAGTTGAAGGGGCGGAAGATCGTATAGCGCAGGCCTTGCTCGATTCCGTAGGCATGGATCACACGATCCAGCAGCTGCTTTGAGCAGGCATAGATCCAGCGGTGCTTGTTGATCGGGCCCACGACCAGCGGAGTCGTCTCTTCCTGGAACGCCGCGTCCGTACTCATCCCGTAGACCTCGGAACTCGACGGGAAGGCCACACGCTTTCGACTCGCAACGCAGCGCCGCACGATCCGCAGATTGGCTTCGAATGTGAGCTCAAAGACCCGCAGCGGATGGCGGACGTAGGAGATGGGGGTTGCGATCGCGACGAGTGGCAGGACAACGTCGCAGCGATCGATGAGGCGATCGACCTCGTCGGGACTCTGCGTGATATCCGCCTGTGTAAAGTGGAAACGCGGGTGCGGGAGAAACTCCGTAAGCCTCCCCGATCCCAAGTCTACGCCGTAGACGTTCCAGTCTTTTGTCTTGAGGATGTGCTCGGTGAGATTGCTACCGATGAATCCGTCACACCCGAGTATCAGTACGTTCTGCGACATCGCCCCCTCCTTCCGGGTCCCTCCGAGATCCGAGTATTCCAAACTGAGTGCCCACGGCGGGCGGACGCCACGCGCGCGCGTCCCCCGGGCTAAAGTCCAGGAGTTCAACGGCCCCGGACTTCGCCGCTATGGTCAGCGGCTCGCAGCGCAGCACGAGTCCCGGCGGACCGCTTCCCTTCGCCGCCCGCGCCCGCCAGACATAAAGGCGCCCCGCCTGGGTCTCCGTGAAGGCACCGGGGAAGGGGCGCGTTACAGCTCGAACGAGATTCACGATCTCGTCTGGGCTGCGCGCCCAGTCGATTCTCCCGTCCTCCGGCCGGCGACGACCGAACTTTGTCGCCCGTGCGTGATCCTGCGGAATCCGGGGCGCGCGCCCTTCCTTGAGTTCATCGAGCCTTCGCTCAAGGACGACGCAGGCAGCCTCAGTGACCTTCGCCATGACCTCGAACGCCGTCTCTGCCGGACCAATCTCCACGCGTTCTTGGTCGACGATATCGCCTGCGTCGGCGCGCTCTACCATGTAGTGAAGCGTTGCGCCGCTCTCGCTCTCGCCGTGGAGGACCGCCCAGTTGACGGGTGCGCGGCCGCGGTACTTCGGCAGCAGCGAGCCGTGCATGTTGAACGCGCCAAGTCTCGCTAGCGCGAGGATCTCGCCCGGGATGAGGCTGCGGTAGTAGAAAGAGAAGATGAGATCCGGTGCGAGCTGACGAATCGTCTCGCGGCTCGTCGCGTCGCGCAGGCTTTCGCTCTTCCACACCGGAACGCTATGGCGCTTCGAAAGCTCGGAGACCGAGCGAAACCACTGGCTCTCCCCGACGTCGTCCTCGTGCGTAAAGACCCCGACGACGTTCTCGCCGCGGCGCAGCAGGATCTCGAGGCAGCGGTACCCCACCTCTCCATAGCCGAACACGAGAATGCGGCAGCTATTCGGGTCGGGGCTCATGGATCTTCTTGATCACATAGGGAGGGCGGCGGCGCACTTCCTGGTAGATGCGCGCCACATACTCGCCCATGATCCCAATGCCCGTGATGCAGATGCCCTGGAAGAAGAACAGAATTCCAATGAGGGTGAAGACTCCCTCGACCTCGGGGCCGACGACCAGGCGGCGAATCGCGAGCAGAAGAACGAGAGCTCCGGACAGGGCGGACACGATGAGGCCTACCAGGCTGAAGGCTTGGAGCGGCGCCGCGGAAAAGCCCGTCACGAGATCGAAGTTGAGTCTTACAAGGCGATACAGATTGTACTTTGAGCGGCCGCCGAGGCGCGGTGCGTGCTGCACGGGAACATCGACGGGGTTGCTCGCGTAAAGGGCCGCGAGCGCGGGAACGAAGGTAATCGATTCATTGCTCTGGAGGATGAGATCCACAATCTCTCGCCTGTAGGCGCGCAGCATGCACCCCTGGTCGCGCATGTTGAGACTCGTGGCGCGCGATCGCAGGGCATTGACGATTCGCGAGGCGCTCTTTCGGAACCGAGAGTCTTGGCGATCGACCCGGTAGCCGCCGGCCACGTCGTGTCCCTTGCGGATCGCGTCGACAAGCTTGGGAATCTCCTCGGGAGGATCCTGCATATCGGCGTCGAGCGTGATCACAACCTCGCCTCGAGACTGCCGAAGCCCTGCGAGGACGGCCATGTGCTGGCCGAAATTGCGGCTGAACTCGATGATCTGAATCTGGGCGGGCCGCAGCCGCTGGAGTTCGAGGAGCAGGGGGACGGACCCGTCTTTGCTGCCGTCGTCGGTGAAGACGATTTCCCAGGACGTCCCAAGCTCGTCGAGAACCTTGCTGAGGCGGTCAAAGAGCGGGCGCAGGTTCTCCGCCTCATTAAAGACGGGGATCACGACCGAAAGGAAAGGTCGCAGGAGGCCCTCCGAGGAGGTTAGGTCCGCCACGCTATTTGAACGCCTCCCGCATTGCTGCGATCACGCGGTCTTGATCCGCGTCTGTCATCGTCGGGAAGAGGGGGAGGCTCACGATCCGCTCGCCGATCCTTTCCGCTTCCGGAAAAGCTCCCAGGCGATAGCCAAAGCGCTCTTGGTAGAAGCGAAAGACGTGAACCGCCGGGTAGTGGACCCCGATGCCGATCCCACGCGCCTTCATGGCCGCGATGAATCCGTTCCGGTTCATCCCCGCGCGTTCAACTTCCAGGACTGGCGTAAAGAGGTGCCAGGAATGGCGGTGCGGATACGAGGGGGCCTTGGGCAAGCGGAGCTCGGGCCACCCTTCGAGGAGCTCGAGGTAGCGCTCGGCGAGGGCGCTCCGGCGTGCGATGAAGCCGTCGAGGTCCTTTAGCTGATGGAGGCCCAGTGCGGCCTGGAGATCCATCATGTTGCACTTGAAGCCTGGCGCAGAAATATCGTAGGGGGCGCCGGTAGCGCGAGCCGCTGGCCCCAGTTCCTTGCGCTCGATTCCATGGAAGCGAAGCCGCTCGACCACGGCGGCGAGGCGCGCATCGCTTGTGGTGAGGCACCCGCCCTCGCCGGTCGTCATGTTCTTGTTCGGGTGGAAGCTGAAGACCTGCGTGTCGCCGAAGCTTCCGATTCGCCGACCGCGGTGCTCCGCACCGATCGCGTGTGCGGCGTCCTCGAGGACGCGCAGGCCATGGCGGCCGGCGAGCGCATAGAGTGCGTCCTGGTCCACGGGGAGCCCCGCAAAATGCACGGGCACGAGAACCCGCGTTCGCTCGGTCACCGCGGCTGCGACCCGTTCCACGTCGAGGTTCAGGGTGCGGGGATCGACATCGACGAAGACAGGCGTTGCGCCCGCCTCAACGATCGTGTTTGCCGTAGCCACGAAGGTAAGGGGCGTCGTGATGACCTCATCCCCAGGCTGGAGATCCATGGCCAGGAGTCCGAGGTGCAGACCCGCGGTCGCCGACGAGAGGGCCAGAGCGTGGGGAGCGAAGAGATAGTCCTTCAGAGCGCCTTCGAAGCGCTCGACGCGCGGACCCGTCGTGATCCAGCCCGAGCGGAGGCAGTCCTCCACTTCCTGGATCGCCGATTCACTAAGGGTAGGGCGCGAAAAGGGGAGAAAATCCCCGGGTGCGTTCATGCTCAGCCTGAGCCCCCCTCCTGCGGACGCTACCACAGCCTCTCGCCTGATCTCCTGAAGAGGATCTTAATTCACCCGCGGGGCGCTGGCGCTGAAGACGCGCTCCGGCGGGGAGTTAAGTCGTGCGGCTGCAGTCCCGATATGAACTCGGTGAATGATCCGCGCGCCAAGGACACCTGGACCGTCTTCAAGATCATGGGCGAGTTTGTGGAGGGTTTTGAAACCCTTCGGCCGGTCTGGCCCGCCGTGTCGATCTTTGGGAGCGCGCGGATCCGCCGCGGACACCGCTACTACAAAGACGCGGTGCAGGTGGCTGAAGCCCTTTCCAAAGCCGGCTTCTCCATCATTACGGGCGGCGGCCCCGGGATTATGGAGGCCGCCAACCGGGGGGCGCGCAAAGGGAAGGGCCGCTCCATCGGCCTCAACATCAAGTTGCCCCACGAACAAGAGCCCAATCCCTTCACGGACGCGGTCGTGCACTTCGACTATTTCTTCGCACGCAAGGTGATGTTCGTGAAGTATGCCTGCGCCTTTGTAGGGCTTCCTGGCGGATTTGGGACGCTGGACGAGATCTTTGAGGCGCTCACCCTAAAGCAGACGCAAAAGATTCACGACTTCCCGGTGATCCTGTTCGGAAGCGACTATTGGTCCGGCATGGTGAAATGGATCCATGACCGGATGCTCGAAGAGCGCATGATTTCGCGCTCGGATCTTCGACTTTTTACGCTCACGGACGAGGTGGATGAGGTCGTGGCCGCCATCCGCCGGCACTACCGGATGCGCCAGCGTCGCCGGGGTCCGCGCGCCGGCAACGGTCGCGACACGCCCTAGTTTCGCCTGCGCCGGGGCTTCATCCCGAACCCATCGGGCTGCAACACTTGCGACCAATGGATCGGCCGCGACGGCGGCCCGCGACGAGCCCGGGGCCGCTGGCGGGGTCCCGCCGGCTTTGCGGTTCGTACGGTGAAGGGGTCAGGTGACGAAGCTAGCGCACGAGAAACTGGAAGAGGGTGTGGCCCACTTGAATTTCGTCGCCGTTTGTGAGCACCGCCGAGCGAATCTTCTTGCCGTTGAGCTTCGTTCCGTTGGTCGACTGGAGATCCTCGATGGTGTGGCTCTGGCTCGTGGAATCGTAGGAGATGAGGGCGTGCTCGCGGCTAATGCCTTCATCGAGCAGGGTGATGTCTGTCGTCGGGTTTCGGCCGATCAGGGTCTCCTCGCCGCCAAGCTCGTAGGTCATGCCCTCGAAGCCGCCATTGCGGATCACGAGCGTGGCGCGCGGACCCTTCGGCGGGGGATTGGGGGTCTCGGAAGACGAGCTTTGTCCGCGGGGCTCTGACATTGCCAGGGCGCTATCGGCGGGCGTGGAGTTGCGCTTGAGTGGGCGGTCCCGGGGCCAAAGGCCTCAGAGCCGGCGGTGCAGCAGGGCGGGCAGCGACATACGAACGCGGTCCTGATCCTCCAGGCGGCAATCGGCAAGCGCCACGCCCGGGTGGTCGGCGACCTGTGCGAGCACCAAGCCCCAGGGGTCGATGATGAGCGAGCGGCCGTAGCTCGAGCGCGTCTCGTTATGGCGACCCCACTGTGCGGGCGCAAGCACGAACGCCTGATTTTCAATCGCACGGGCGCGGAGCAGGACTTCCCAGTGATCCTTGCCTGTGTGGGGCGTAAAGGCGCTGGGAATCGCGAGCCACCTTGCGCCCCGTGCGGCGAGGTCCCGATAGAGTTCTGGAAAACGCAGGTCGTAACAGATCGAAAGGCCAAGGGGCCCGAACGGCGTCTCCGCGAGAACGATCTCTTTGCCCGGTGCAATCGCCGCAGACTCGGCGTAGCGGGCGCCGCCTGCCTCGCGCAGGTCCACATCGAACAGATGAATCTTCCGGTAGACAGCCGCAATCTCGCCGGTGTCCGAGACGAGGACGCTCGTATTCCAGACCCGCGCGTCCCCGGCGATTCCTTCGGGAAAGCTTCCCCCGACAATCCACATGCGATGCACACGCGCTGCGTCTCGCAGCACGCTCACGATCTCACCGTCCAGCGTTTGTGCGCACGGGATCGGGCCGCCCTCGCGACGCAGGTAGGCGAAATTCTCAGGCAAGCCAGCGAGCTGAGCGCCGAGGGACGCGGCCTCCGCGAGGAGGCTGCGGGCCGAGGCGAGGTTCGACGCCACGTCGTCGGTCGAGGTCATCTGGATCACGGCCGCGCGGACAGACGGCATAGGCATGAGGATATCGGGCGGCGGCGCTCCTGCGACCCGGCAGGCGGTCAGGACCGAAAGTTCGCTGGATCGATCCCCGTCCTTCGAATCACATCGTAGAAGTCTTTGCGGTCCTTGCGCGCCAAGCGCGCCGCGCGGCTGATGTTGCCTCCGCAGCGGCGGAGCAGGCCAATGACGTACCGGGTCTCAAACGCGCGCTTGGCATCCTTGAAGGACGGGATCTCCTGATCCTCGGTTGCGAGCAGCAGGGCTTCGGCTGTCACCGCGCCTCCCGCCGCCAGCCGGACGGCTTGATGGATCCGGGCGCGCAGCTCGCGCACGTTTCCCGGCCAAATCTCGTTCAGCAGAAGATCCCGCGCTTCGGTTGTGAAACCGACTGGCTTTGTGCCGGCCTCCGCAGCGCTCGCGGCGAGAAAATGGGCGGCCAGGGGGAGGATGTCCTCGCGGCGCTCAACCAGAGGAACGAGGGAGATCGTGTGATGCGGGATGTCGGCGAAGGGCGAGAGCCCCCCCCGTTCGGTCGTTGCGACAAGGCGGGCGCGCAAGGGCACCGCTTGGAGGCTGCCTTCCGCTCGATAGGTCCCCTGCGAAAGCGCCGCGAGCAGCGATGCGCGCAGATCTGCGCGGAGAAGCTCGATTTCGTCAAGCAGCACCGTCCCGTCCGCGGCCCGTTCGAAAAGACCCACGTGTGGCTCGGGGATCACCGGATGCTGACCCGCCGCGCAGCCCAAGAGCTCGCGTGCCTGGAGCGACTCTGGGATCGAGCCGCAGGCCACAATCAGGAAGGGACGGGAACTGCGCGGTCCCCAGGCGTGCACCGCCCGTGCGACGAACTCCTTGCCCGACCCCGAAGGCCCCGACACCAGAACAGGTAAGTCTGTCCGCGCTGCTGCGCCGGCCTGCTCGATCACGCGCTGCGTGGCTCGACTTGCGCCGACGATCCTGTCCTCGCGACGGCGGCCCACCGGCCGCTCGGAACCGATTGCTTCTAGAGACGGAGCGGTTTGCTCCATAGGCTCGGCCATGACCATGGCGAAATCCCCCCCCCGCGGTCCTCCCGCCGCCGAAAACTATTTGAAAAGCAAGGGAGTTGTCAACCAATTTGCGAGTCCGGAGGCACTCCGCTCTGTTTTCCTCCTGCGGGCTCCGAGCCTTGACGGGGGTGGCGCCTGCGTGGTAGCGGGGTGGGGAGGAGGGGGGGCGATCCAAACCGAGCTTCGACCACTGCCTGGCACGGGACCCACTCCCCGCGTCCGCCTGCTGCCCGACCCCCTGATCGACCAGATTGCGGCCGGCGAGGTCGTTGAACGACCGGCGTCCGTGGTGAAGGAGCTGGTCGAAAACGCCGTTGATGCGGGTGCGACGCGGGTGCGTGTCGAGGTGCGCGAAGGCGGGACTGCCCTCATCGCGGTGACCGACGACGGGCACGGCATGACCCCGGAGGACGCCCGGCTCGCCCTTCAGCGCCACGCGACGAGCAAGCTCACCGCCCCCGAAGATCTGCAGCGCATCCGGAGCTTCGGGTTCCGTGGGGAGGCCCTCCCCGCGATCGCCTCGGTCTCCCGCCTTCGCTTGCAGACCCGCCCGGCGGGGGCGGCGGAGGCCTTCGAGCTCCTCGTCACGGGAGGGGAGCTCGTCCGCGAGCGCGCGACGGGCGGCCCGATCGGCACGCGGGTCGAGGTTGCGGATCTCTTCGCCCAGGTTCCGGCCCGGCGGAAATTCCTAAGAGCGGCCTCTACGGAATGGGGTCATGTGACCGACTGGCTCGCGCGGGCTGCCCTCGCCTGGCCAAGCATTCACTTTGACGTTCGTCGCGACGACCGCAGCGCGATCACGTGGCCCGCCGCGGCAGAGCCCCTTGACCGAATCGCCGCGGTCCTCTCGGAGGACGAGGCCGGGGCGCTCGTACCGTCGGAAGGTCGGGAGGGGGAGGTCCGAATCCTGGCCTTCGCCTCCCGCCCGGATTGGCACCGCGCGACCGGCGACAGCATTCACCTCTTCGTGAACAGCCGACCCGTGCGCGATCGGGTTTTGCGGCACGCCGTTGTGGAGGTCTATCGCGACCTTCTCCCGCGCGGGAGGTTCCCCGCAGCGCTCGTCTTTGTCGAGCTCCCGTACTCTGCCGTCGACGTCAACGTGCATCCGGCGAAATGGGAAGTGCGTTTTGCGGATCCAAGAGGCGTTCACCAGCTGATCACCCGGACCTTGCGAGAGGCAATCGTGCGGCGCAGCTGGATCGCAGGGTCAGCGGCGCCCGCGTCGGCACTGCAGAGGCGGGAGGAGGGGAAGGGGGCGTTAGGGACCGCGTCGACGACCGACTGGATCTTTGCCCGCCCCGCGGAGGCGCATAGTTCAGTCGATGAAGATCGGGTACCTGCGCCCCAAGTCCTGGGAGAGGCTCCCGGCCAAACGCTCGCGCCCCTAAGCACGGCCCTCCCGCTGCAATTTTCCGACCTTCGCCTGATTGGTCAGCTCCTCGCCACCTACCTCGTGTTCGAAGGCAAGGACGGTCTCGTGCTGATCGATCAGCACGCCGCGCACGAGCGGGTGCTGTACGAGCGATTGCGTACAAGCTGGGCTGCGGGTGGGGTGCCTCGCCAAGCTCTTCTTTCTCCCTTGGTTGTCTCGGTGGGAGTGGCCGAGACGGTTGCTGCTGCGGCCGCAGCGGATTCCCTCCTGGGCCTGGGCTTTGAGCTTGAGCCTTTCGGGGATGATGCGATCGCGGTGCGCGCCATCCCCTCGCTCCTTGCGGGCCAGGATCCCGCACCCCTCGTGAGAACTCTGGCCGAGGAGCTTCTTGCGGCCGGGCGCGCCGGCGCCGATCAGACTGCCACGGTGCGGCTTCTTCCCGAGCTCGATCGTGTATGCGCAACGCTTGCGTGTCACTCCGCCCGAAGAAAGGGCGATGTGCTGAGCCCGAAAGAGCAGCAAGCCCTCGCGGAAGCGCTGGACACCATTCCCTGGGCTCCCACCTGCCCCCATGGACGTCCCATCGCACTGCCCCTGGATCGTGCGGAGATCGAGCGGCGCTTTGGTCGCCGCTGACCCGAGAGGAAAGGGGGCGCTACCCTAGGCCCGCACTCTCAAGAGATTTCCCCCATGAAGCACGAAGATCCGCGGCCGCCCGTCGTGGTCGTGACAGGGCCGACGGCGTCGGGCAAGAGCGCCTGCGCGATCCGTCTCGCCGGGCGCTTCCAAGGCGAAATTGTGAACGCGGACTCGATGCAGGTGTACCGGTACCTCGACATCGGTACCGCCAAGCCAAGCGCAAAAGAGCGCACCCGCGTCCCGCACCACCTGATTGACGTCGTGCTTCCCAACGAGATCTACAGCGCTGGTCGCTATAGCTCGGATGCGCGCGCAGCAGCGGCTCGAATCCACGCGCGCGGGCAGGCGGTCTTTCTGACCGGCGGAACAGGCCTCTATATCCGCGCCTTCCTCGCGGGTCTGCTGGGAGGCGGCGGCGCAGACGAAACCCTGCGGCTCCAGCTCGAAGAGGAGCACGCCACCGCAGCCGCCGCGGGCGATCCCCTCCGGCTGCACAGGCGTCTTGCGGGGCTCGACACCGCAGCGGCGGAACGAATTCACCCCCACGATCTGCGGCGCGTGATCCGGGCCCTCGAGCTCTGTCTCCGTGCGGGCGGCGCGGCCTCCGCGATTCGCAGGGCCCACGGTTTCGCCGATCAGCCCTACCGCACGCTGCACTTGGCCCTTGATCCCGGGCGTGAGGAGCTCGACCGGCGCATCGACCTGCGCTGCGAAGCCATGATCGAGTCCGGCCTTCTGCGCGAGGTGCGGGCGCTGCGTGCGCTCGGGTACGGGGCTGAGCTGCGTTCGATGCAGGCGATCGGCTATCGGCATATGGCACCGGTCGTGGACGGCGCCGACACCCTTACGAACGCCGTCGCGGCCATGAAGCGGGACACGCGCCAGTTCGCACGCCGCCAGCGGACGTGGATTCGCAGTGTTCCGGAGGCTCTGCCGCTACATCCCGACGACGAGGACGCCATCGTGAAGTCGGTCGAGGCGTTTCTTCGAGGCTAGCCCCGCGTGGCTGCTAGGAGGGCGGGGACGTGTAGTCGATCCCGAATTTCACGTTGACAGCGGGATTCGGGTAGTCGACGAGCGCATCCGACTTCTCGACCGGGTCGAAGAGCGGTGACATCTCCGTACCCGGGAACGGGAGCAGGACAATCCCTGGCAGAAGCTCGATGCAGCCGGTCGCAGCCCGGATCCCCGCGGCCCCGAGCTGCACTCCCGTAATCCAGAAGAAACCGGGCACGGTGTAGGCGATCCGGACGGCACGGGTGTCATCGATATCGCGCAAGTGGGTATAGACGGTCTTGCCCGCCACAACCGGCGAAAGAACAAGATCGAGCGGTGCGAAAAAGAGATTCCCGAGCGAGCGCTTCAGCGTGTCGTACCCGGCATGGGCCGGGCGCGGCGCCACGCACAGGAGCGAGAGTACGAGCGCGAGGCTCGCGACAAGGCGCACAGGCGAGATCACGGCACTCCTCCCCTTAGGTCGAGTCGGCTCGACCCATTCTTTCGACCCACCGCGTCGACAAGCTCGACCGGCCAGCCTGTCGATGAGCGTCGAGCGGCTTCTCGGATGCACGGCAGTCGGCGACGGCCGCGTGTTCCCCCACAGCAAGGCGACCCACTTGCGAGCGTACGAGGCACACGCATCGATTGTCAAGCAATCGTTTGTGGGGACGCTGGGTTGGTCCTGTTCCTGCGAGTCGAAGCATGGACCTGGCACTTCCTCGCTCGCGGTGCGCCGCGTACCTTGGTGCGCTGTGACCGCTGCCCATCCCCCCATCATTGCCATCGTCGGCAGACCGAACGTTGGCAAGTCGAGCCTTTTCAACCGATACGCCGGCCGCCGACGCGCCTTGGTGGAGGACACCCCCGGCGTGACCCGGGACCGCATCGTCGAGGCGGTGGAGGTCGGCGGTCGGCGGGTCCTCGTGGTGGATACCGCCGGATTCGATCCCGAAGCCGAGGCGGGCCTTCCCGCCGCCATTCAGGCCCAGGCACAAGCCGCGGTGGATGAGGCGGACGCCATCCTCTTTGTGGTCGATGCGAAAGCGGGCTGTCTGCCTGAAGACGAGGCCATCGCCCGGGCCCTGCGGCGCACCTCCAAGCCGGTCGCCGTCGCCGTGAACAAGGTCGACCGGCCGCTTCACGCCGACCGGGTCGCAGATTTCTTCCGCCTCGGGATCGAGCGAACCCGCCCGGTCTCCGCCGAACATGCGACCGGCGCATGGGACGCCCTCGAGGAGCTGGTCGCGGCGCTACCCGCAGCGGCTGAAGCTGCAGCGCCCGAATCCGAAGATGGGGCGATTCGCGTGGCCATCGTGGGCCGGCCCAACGTGGGGAAGAGCTCACTCGTGAACCGCTTGGCGCGTACGACGCGCGTTGTCGTCGGCGATACGCCAGGCACGACCCGCGACGCCACCGACACGCGAATTGAACGCGGGGACCAAGCGTACGTGCTGATCGACACCGCCGGACTGCGCCGTCCCGGCAAGCGCCGGCAGGCGGTCGAGCGGGGGAGTGCACTCATGGCGGTTCGGAGCATCGAACGGGCCGACGTGGCGCTTGTTCTGATCGACGCGAGTGAAGGCTTTACGGATCAAGACGCTCGCGTTGCGAGCCTTGTGCGCCAGTGCGGCTGCGCCGCTGCGGTCGTGGCGAACAAATGGGACCGGATGGAGGAGCGTCCCCTGGATGAGCGCAAGCGCGTGCGGGATGAAATCGCCCATGGCCTGCGTTTCATGGCGGATGCTCCAGTTGTCACGATCTCCGCGCGCACCGGAAAGGGCGTCGAGGCGCTCTTTCCCACGGTTCACAAGCTCGCCGCGGCAGCGGATCGGAGGATTTCGACGTCGGAGCTGAACCGCTGGCTCCGCACCACGACCGCACTGCACGAGCCGTCGATGGCGCAGCGCGGACCTCGGCGGCGCCCGATCAAGTTCTTCTATGTGACGCAGACCGCCGTTCGACCCCCTACCTTCGTGCTCTTTTGCACAGAGCCAGCCGCGGTGAAGCCCGCCTACCGCAGATTTCTCGAGAACCGCCTGCGCGAGAGCTTTGACCTCGTCGGGACGCCCGTCCGCCTACGGCTCCGGGCGCGCGACGAAGCGGCCGACGCAAACCCGCGCCGCAAGCGCTGACTGCTCGACACGAGAGAGGTTAGACTCCGCCCGCGCAGCGTCCTGTGCCTTCCGCGCAAGGACCCAGCACGCGGCTTTGAGCCGCAACACGAGGGGTGTCTTGGCCCGAGGAACGCAGCCCACAGCCCACACCACACTGGAGGAGATCGAGAGCATCGCCGATCGCATCGCCAGTTGGATTGGCGCGAACCCCGTTGCCGTCATCGCACTCGCCGGCTCGATCCTGCTCGCGGCTGGGGCCTATGGGGGATGGGTCGCATGGCAGTCCGGCCGTGAGGACCGCGCCTCGTTCGCACTCGCAAGCCTCGAACGGGAATATCTGAAGGCGATGGGCGCTCCGCCGGGGGCGACAGAGATCACAGAGCCCGCAAATCCGGAAACCGGCAAGGCGCTCCGGCAAGAGTTCGCCCATAAGCTCCTCGCGATGGCCGAAGCGAATCCCCGCACGTCGGCTGCCACCGTGGCTCGCCTCACCGCGGGTGATCTCCTGGCTGCAGCGGGTGCCCCCGAGAAGGCATTCGACGCGTGGCAGGCCGCTCTTGGCGGGGTCGGGCGGAATCCCGCACTTCGGGGGATCGCGCTGCGCCGCGTGGCGACGGCCCTCGAAGCGCAGGGCAAGTGGAGCGAAGCCGGCGCCGCGAACCTCGAAGCCGGTGAGCTCGCGGGTTTCCCGCTCCGAGACTGGGCGCTGGCCGATGCCGCGCGTTGCTACGCGGAAGCCGGGGACATGGTCCGCGCCATCAGCATTGCCACCCGAGTGGAGAGCAACGGAGCATCCGAAGGCCTCCCGCCGCATCTGGCCGCTCAGCTCGCGGAGCTGCGGGCGCGCGGCGCAACCAGCGCCGCGGGCGCGGCCGCCAAAGCGCCTTAACTCCATCCCGGACGATCTCCCGCGGCCCCCCCCAGCCCCGATTAATAGCGTCCGATAAGATTGATTATGTCAAATTATGGAAATCGGCGAGCGATCGGCTCGGCCTCTTCCGGGACGAGGCTCCCAGCCCCAAGACGCGTGGTTCGCGTCACTCCGACCTGGGGTTTTGCACGAATTCGGCCGTGTGCTATTAGCGGCCTCCGCTTTGCACGCCGACTACTCCACTCAGTCCGGTCATGAATGCAGCGCGAAGTTCAGCGAGCTTCGTGAGCGTTTCGCCGCGTTTGGGCAAGCGCACGTATTCCGGTTCTGGGAGGCACTCGGCAGTTCTTCCCGGGCCCGCCTCGCGGCACAGGCGGCCGGGCTTGATCTTGCCGCGCTCGCTGCGGCAGATCAGGCGACGCGCGCCCTCGCCGCTCCCGGAGCCAGGCGGCTAGAGCCAGCTCCGATTGAGCGCCTTCCCGGTCACGGTGGCGATCCCAAGCTGGCCCTGGCCGCGACCGTGCGCGGAGAGGAGATTCTCGCCGCCGGCCGGGTCGCCGCCCTGGTGGTTGCGGGTGGCCAGGGCACGCGGCTCGGCTTTGACGGACCCAAGGGGGCGTTCCCCCTAGGTCCACTCACAAATCGCACACTTTTCGAGCAGCAGGCTCAGAGAATCCAGGGGCTGCGTCGTCGTTACGGACGCTCCCTTCCCTGGTACATCATGACGAGCGAGGCAACCGATGCACAGACCCGCGCCCTCTTTCGCAGTCACGCTTTCTTTGGCCTACCGGAAGGCGAGGTCTATTTCTTCCAGCAGCAGATGATCCCTGCCTTCGATTTCGAGGGACGCCTGATCCTCGATCAGCCCGACCACATCTTTGAAAGCCCGAATGGACACGGTGGGTCGCTGACCGGTCTCGCAACCTCGGGAGCGCTCGATGACATGGAGCGCCGCGGGGTGGGCTCGATCTACTACTACCAGGTCGACAACCCACTCGGGCGCATTTGCGATCCTGTGTATCTCGGCTTCCATGCTGCAGCGGGTGCGGACATGTCGTGCAAGGTGATCGCGAAGCTCGATCCGCTCGAGAAAATGGGAGTCATCGCGCGCCTGGACGGTCGGGTCGGAGTCGTCGAGTACACAGAGCTTGACGACGCACACCGCTACGCCCGAGACCCGAATGGGGAGCTCGTGTACTGGGCTGGAAACATCGCCATCCACGTGATTGAGGTCGCATTTGCCCGCCGCGCTGCGCTAAATGCCGATCGCATTCTTCCCTACCACGCCTCCGCCAAAAAGATCCCGACGGTCGACGACAATGGTCGTACGATGCTACCGAGCGCGCCAAACGGTCGGAAACTTGAGCGATTCGTGTTCGACGCCCTCACCTCCGCGCGTGAGGTCATGGTCCTCGAAACGCGTCGCGGTGAAGACTACTCCCCGATTAAGAACGCCAACGGAGCCGATTCCCCGCAGACCGCCCGTCGCGACCTCATGGCGGTGTATCGCCGGTGGCTGGAGGAGGCGGGCGTCGAGGGATTCGACGCTGCGACGGCGATTGAGATTAATCACGCTGTGTTTGACGGACCCGACGACTTGCGCGCGAGCCGGATCCGACGCGTCGCTGAGGCTGGCGATGCGATTCGTATCGCGCCCGGAGTTGCTGAATGACGACACCCCGAACCAAGAAATCGAAGCAGAGCCGCAAGCCGGTCGAACGCGGCCGCACCGCCAGCGATGTCCAGAACGAGGACCGTAAGGCAAAGCTGGGTACGAAGTACGTCTGCTACTCGTGCGGCGCTCGCTTCTATGACCTGAACAAGCCCGAGCCCTTGTGTCCGAAGTGCGGGACCGACCAGCGCACCAAACCGAAGGACAGCCCGGCCACTGCCTCTCCCCCGCCGGCTCCCCCGAAGCGCCCGCCGCCTCGGCCGATGCCGGGCCTACTCGATGAGGAGGAAGAGGTCGTCCCCTTCGAGGAGGACATGGACCTCGATCTGGGCGATCTCGACACGACGGGCGATGAGCTCTTCGAAGAGGACACCGAGTCGCCGGAGGCCACCGAAGACGAGGCTGAGGAGCCATAAAAAATCGATGCAGGATTAAGGGGCTGTGTACTAGAAGGTAAAGGCAAGCCTCAGGACCCGCAGGAGCTCTCCCTCGCCTTCCCCAGCGCGCTTGGCTCGCTCCCTCTCCAGCTGTTGCTGCATGACCTCAACGTCCGCGAGCCGATCCGACAGATCTCGTTCGTGCGAGACTTGGCGATGAACTCGCTCGAACTCCTTAACTTGCTCGGCGATGAAGCCGTTACCCCGCGCTTCCGAATGGCCGAGCCGCGCCTTTTCCACAGCGGCCCGCATGCGAGCGACTTCGGCTTTCTGGGCGACGATCATCTTGTCGAGATCCGCTGTGGCGTAGCTGCGGAAGGGCCGGGGTTCGCTGTTTTCCGCGGCAATATTCCTTTGGTAGTTCCAATAGCCGCCCCCCCCCGCGCTCCCGAGCAGGACAAGGATCAAGAGAAGCCCATTCTTTGCACTGGACTGGGCCATAGCGGCGCACCTCCACCTGGCTGATATCTCTTCGGCCTGACGGAGACCCAGATGGAGCGCAGGCGGACGCTCGGACCGGCAGAGCCCCGATGGATTTTCCCTCTCCCGAGCGTCGTGGGTGCTGGGAAACGCTCCTGGTGCATCCCCAGCGGACTCCGGGCGAGCCTTGCGAGAAGATCCGCACCGATCTCGCCAAAAAAGCAGCCGAAGCCGGCCTTGTCTCTTGCCGCCGCGCGCTCGTCCGGCGCCGCTCGACCTTGACGCAATCGCCGGCGCTCCTTTGCGTTCTCACGGGTAGAGTGCTCGGTAGATGTGAAGGCTTCGCAAGACCCGCTTCACATAACCTCGAGTTTGTTCATAAGAAATCTCCTCGACCCACTCATCGTCCGCGAGATCAGCGCGTGCCTCGAGCCACCTCGATACGGCCTCTGGGCCTGCGTTGTAGCTGGCGATCGCCGCCGAGAGACGACCGCCGAAGCGTCGCACGAGCTCATCGAGGTACACGGCGCCAAGCCGAAGGTTTGTCTCCGGCGTGAAGAGGGCCTCGGCGGTAAAGCCTTCGATTCCAGCGAGTCGTGCAAGGTGCGCTCCCGTGGTTGGCATGAGCTGGAGGAGACCGCGGGCGCCGACCGGGGAGATCGCGGAGGGTTGGAACCCGCTCTCCTCGCGCATGATCGCGTAGACGAGGGGCGGGAGGTCAGGGCCCTTGCCCGCCACCGCACGTTCTACCGGTTCCCGAAACGCGAGTGGCCAGGCAAGACGCCACGGCTGCTCTCCGCTCGGCGGCGGCGCCTTGGCCAGCGCATCCCCGAAGCCATCGACCACCAGGCTTTGTCCGAGATGCGCGTCCCCCGCGCGCGCAAACAGATCCGCAAGCTCCACTCGGTCAGTAAGGCTCATTCGTTGACCATCGGCCGAACCCCGCCGGAGCAAACGCGACACTTCCTCCAAGGCTGCGCCGTCGAGGCCTGCCTCAAGCAAGATGCGGGGTCGCTCGACATCGGCGTCGCTGAGCACGCGCGGACCGAGCACCAAGGGAGCCGGCTCCGCTTGCACCGCTGGCGCGCGCGCTCGCGCGCGCCAGCCGTAATAAGTGAACGGAAAGTCATTCACCAGCGCGGCGTACAGGCTTTGAGCGACATCCTGTGCGCCAGCGCGCTCGGCAGCACGCGCGTTCCAGTAGCGGGCCTGTGCACGCGTTGCGCTGTCTCCCGCTGCCGCCTCGAGCCGCGCCAACCAGGTGCGTGCGTCGCCGAAGTCACCCGCCCGGTACGCGGACCAGGCGAGGCGCCAGAAGGCCTGCGGGACCAAGCTCAGATCAGCCGCCTGTTGCGAAACCGCGATGAAGTGCTCCCGCGCGCGGCCAGTTTCGCCCGCACCATCCAGAAGCTCGCCGGCGTACCAGTGCGCGAGCGCCGCCCAGTGGGGGCTGGCGGTGGCTGCGAGTTTCTCGAGTTCGGTCGCGCCGCGCGGGATATCCCCTGCCCGCGCGACCGCTCGCCCGCGGTACAGTGCGGCCTCTTCGTCCGGAGCCAGCGCTGCGAAGGCCTGCTCCGCCTCCGAGTAGCGCCGCAGACGAAATAGACAGATTCCACGCTGCTTTGCCGCTTCGGTGCGGGCTTCACCCTCGAGACCGTGCTCGAGCGCCCAGTTGAGGTCGCTCAGGGCCTCCTCGGTGTAGGCGCTGCGGAGCAGGACCTCCGCACGGGCGTGATAGTCACTGGCGCGACGCACGGGCACGCCGAGACCTGGTTCGAGGGAAGCGATCCGTTCCGCGGCGCGTCGGCCCTCGGGCGCAATGGGTGTGTCACGCCAGAGCTCGAGGTAGATCTGTGCCGCAGCAGCTGCGTCGCCTGCCGCTGCAAGCGAATCGGCAATCCGTCCGCGCAGCGCAGCTGCCCGGGATGGATCGGCCGTCTCTGACAGCGCAAGCTGCCATGACTTTCGCGCTGCGGCATCGTCTCCGAGGCCCGCCTGGGCGTCGCCCATGACCCGGTGCAGATCCGGAGCAAGCGGGGAGGAAGGCCGCTGTGCCTCAGCGTCTCGCACGGCCGCAATCGCCTCGGCGAACCGCTGCACATCAAGCAGGAATATCGCGCGAAGAAGGTGGGCGTGATCGGCGATGACTGGGTACTGCTTGGCGACCGCTGCGAAGAGCTTCGCGGCACGATCGACGTCTCCCGCCTTGCGGGCATCGATGGCCGCGCGGAGCGCCTGACCGGCACTCTGCGGGTGCGTCTCCGCGCCCGATGCCACCTCCGCGAAGGGGAACCGCGGAGGGAGGAGGAGAGCGAGGGAGAGGAGGAGTGCCGCGCGAAGCCGCGTTTGGCCGCCCGCGTGCGAATGCAGTCTTCGAGGCCCGTTGCGCAAGCACCCCCACATCGCCTTGAGTGTGCGAAAGCGGCCGCCCTCCTTCAACGCAGCCGCGCTAGCCTTCGAAGTCGTGGGCATCCCCGCTCTGCGCCGCGCGTTCCTCTTCGGGCTTGTCTCATGCGGTCTGGCCCTTTCCGACGCTTGTCGGTCGACGACCGTTTCTCCGCCGCTCCCTGCCTCGCCTGCATCTGCACCGCAAGGCTCCGCCCGCGCGCCTCGGGTGGGCCTTTGGGTGCTGTGCGAGGGATCGCAGCGAGTTCTCGAGCATCCCGACCGCGTGGCCGGTCTGCTGGCCGATGCGAGCCGGCTGGGTGTCACCGACCTCTTCGTCCAGGTCTACCGCAACGGGCGTGCATGGTTCGATTCCTCCGCCGCCGATGCGGCTCCCTTCGTAGCCGCGCGAGACGCGGCCGGTGCTGACCCACTGCGCGCTCTCATCAGTGCTGCCCACGCGCGGGGCTTGCGTGTCCACGCTTGGGTGAACGTGCTCTCGCTCGGATCGAATCGGGAGGCGCCAGTTCTCAGGGACCTCGGTTCGGCCGCGGTGCAGGTGGATCGGCGCGGTCGGTCGATACTCGAGTACCCACAGCTCGAGCTTCCAGCACCTGACTCGCAATTTCTTCGGCTCGGCACCCCCGCGCTCTGGCTTGATCCCGGTGCTCCCGGCGTCCCGCAGCGGCTGACTCGGATTTTCGCGGAACTCGCTGCGCGGTATCCCGAGTTAGACGGACTGCACCTCGACTACATCCGTCATCCCGACGTACTCCCCTTTTCCCCGGGCTCGCGCTTCGATGTGGGCCTTGACTATGGCTACGGTGCTGGCACGCGCGCCCGATTCACCCAGGAGACGGGGCTCCCCTCGCCTCTTGGTCCTCCGGGGGCTAGCGCAAATGCGTGGGATGCTTGGCGACGAGGACAGGTCACCGCGCTCGTGCGGGCCATCCGCGACGCGGTCCGTGCGGAGAAGCCCGCTCTCGCGATCTCAGCCGCGGTGTGGCCCTTCCCCGAACGATCCTATTTCTCTGTGTTTCAAGATTGGCCGGGATGGCTCGACGATGGCCTTTTGGACTTTGCCGTACCCATGCTCTACACGACGGACGACCGCTTCTTCCTGACGGAATTGCGTGCCTACCATGGGATCGCAAGTGATCGGATTTGGGTGGGGCTTGGTAGCTGGCTTTTCGCCGACGCGCCAGACCGCGCCGCGAACCAGCTCCGCAGAGCGCATTCTGCTGGCCTCGCCGGCGTCTCGCTCTTCTCCCATGACGCGTTCGCGGAGCATCCGGCGCTGCTTGAAGCGCTGATCGATCACGCTCCGTGAGCGCGAGAGCGCCTTTCGACACGTCTCCGCGCCGTGGCGTCGCCGATCGCACAAAGGACGCCGCCGGGAGCGGAGCT
>DATGZK010000034.1:0-39602 GCA_035489755.1 Myxococcota bacterium | reverse complement strand
TGATGGCGGGGAGGTGCTCTCGGCTGGGGCGCGCGGCGCGCTGTTCAGCCTGCCCGAGCTCGCCTTCTTTAACATCCGCAAGGGAACGTTCGAGTTCGCACCGGAGGATCGTTCCTCGAGCGAAAGGGCCCAGGAGATCTCTGCATGGTGAAAGGCGACGACGCGGAGGCCACAGCGATTGCGGCCGTATGCGCATGGATCGAGGAAGCTTCGCGCATCGTCGTGCTGACGGGTGCGGGCATCTCGACGGACTCCGGGATCCCGGATTTCCGCGGCCCCCAGGGAGTGTGGACCAAGAACCCTGCTGCTGAGAAAATGGCCACACTCGAGCACTATCTGGCCGATCCCGAGGTGCGCAAGCGTGCCTGGCGCGCGCGGCGGGATACGCTGGGACGCTCGCTCGAGCCGAATCCGGGTCACCATGCACTCGTCGCCCTCGAGCGCCGGGGCAAGCTCGATACCTTGATCACGCAGAACGTCGACGGCCTGCATCAGCGTGCCGGAACCTCGCCGGAGCGAGTGGTCGAAATCCACGGAACGATGCACGAAGTGGTATGCATGGATTGTGGAGAACGGGCGCCGATGGAGCGGGCACTCGCGCGGGTGCGGGCGGGCGAAGAGGACCCGCCGTGTCGCAGCTGCGGGGGCATTCTCAAGTCCGCAACGATTTCATTTGGCCAGAATCTGGTGCCCGAGGATCTGCGGCGCGCGGAGCAGGCCGCGCTCCGCGCCGATCTGCTCCTGGCCATCGGATCGACCCTTGCCGTCTATCCTGCCGCCGGGATGGTGCCGGCGGCAAAGCGGGCCGGGGCACGCGTCGTCATCATAAATGCCGAGCCGACGCAGATGGACGATCTTGCCGACGCTGTGCTCCGGGGTTCCATCAGCGCCCTGCTGCCCCGGCTCGTTTCCCGCGAGCCAAGCGGTAGGCGCGCTGCACACCACGAAGGCTAGCGCGCCGAATCTAGCCCCGGCTGGAGGATCCGGACGCCCGGTCGGCGGCGAGCGCAGCCATTTCACGGAAGAGCGTCATCACGTCGGGGGTCTGCGCCGTGGGGCTCCAGTGCCGGTAGAGCGTGTGCACGTTCACGGCGATTCGCTCCGCGTCGAGCCAGCCTGCAAAGTCGCCGAGTGAAATGTCCCGCGCGGCGTCGCACGCGCTCATGCCCGCGTCAAAGCGCTTGCGGGCCTCCGTGCGCACGTGTTCGAGGTAGTTCTTCACCGCGAGGACGCCGCGCTTGTCGGTGATCGGACCGTGTCCCGGCACCACGGTTTCGATGTCCATCGCCAAAATCCGGGTGCACGCATCAATCCAGCGTTCCACCGGGCCGGCCCAGATGATGGGCGTTCCATCGATGAACAGAATGTCACCCGTGAAGACCGTCCGATCGTCGGGGACGTGCACGATGACGTCGCCCGCCGTATGCGCCGGGCCTACCTCCAGCAGCTCGATCCGCTTTGAACCGACCTGCAAGCTGAGCGCGCCCGAAAACGTCCGCGAGGGGAGTGCGGGCTCGATCCCCGCAAAGTCGAAGGCTCCGAAGCATTGCAGGAAGTAGCGGCCCAGCGCTCCCATGTCCGATGCGGAGCGCAGGAGCGACGCGAACTGTGCGGGCTGGATGTCGTGCGCCATCTGCTCCGCCGATGCCTTCGAGGCGATGATCTCGGCATCCGACACGAGGGAGTTGCCGTAGCAGTGATCTCCGTTTGCGTGGGTGTTCACCACGGTGCCGATGCGCGTCCGGGGCGCGGCGTCGCGCATGGCGGTCAGCATCTCCGCCGTGAGCTTGAGATCGAAGAGCGTGTCGACGAGCAGCGCCTCCCCGCCGTCGGTCACAAGGCCGGCATTGCTCCAGCCCCAGCTCCCGTTGGGCAAAAGCCAGGCAAAGCAGCCATTCCCGAGATCGTGAAGCCCCCGCGTGTAGGGCCAGGTGCCAAGACTTGCAGACATCGTACGCCTCCACGGGTCGCGCGTTGCCGAAGGCGAACCCGGGACGTGGACCGCATTCACGCCACCGGGCGTCCGGACGGGGCAGCGCTGCCCCTTCCGCAGCCTGCGCTCGCTACGGCTGTACCGTCGCGCGGACGTCCGTTTCGAGCGCTCCCAAGATCTCGCTCAGTTCCTGGTTCCATCCCGCGGCGAGCGCGGACGGCGTCCCTGCAGCGATCGCGTGCGAAACGCTGTAGTCCTTGTGGAACAGGACCCTGGGCTCCTTCCCTTGAACGTTCACCAGCGCGAAGCGCAGCCCCATCACTGCCGCCGGCTTTCCGGCTGTGCGGTAGTCGCCGTACAGCTCGGCGATCGCCCCTTCGAGCTCATAGCTCCGCGGAGTTACACTCGTGGAATCGACGACATCGCTGAAGATGCCGGACGCCCGCAGCCACTTTCCTGTTTCGTTGGCGACCATCGCCTCGGGCGCAGTCCAGAAGACGTTGTAGAAGTCGCTCTCGAAGGTCTGCTCGCCGGTCCGGTAGACAAAGCTCGTTCCCGCGAGGAGCGGAGAGGAGCGGAAGCGTGTCACCCCGAGCACGCGGCCTCCCGCGGGCGGGTCCGAGGCCTGCGGAGGAGTGGCCTCGAGCACGAACTGCTGGCGCTCGGGGTATTCGCGCCTTAGCACGCCGCAGCCCGCAGCGCCCAGCGCAAGACCGAGCACAAGCACAACCACCGGCTTCCTCAGGGAAAGGGTCATCGCTTTTCAGGAATCCGCTGCGGCGGGGCATCGCCGAAGAGCAAGAGCGAGGGATAGGCCCGGGCGCTGCTCGTGACCTCCCGCAGGTTCTCGGATGCCGCACGCAGGTTGTCGAGAATCGCAGCGATATCGCCCTGTCCCCCGGCGAGGAGCAGGTCGACCCGCCGGAGCGTCGCATCGAACTGATCGAGCAGCGTCCTCAGTCTTTGCTCCGTGGGCTTCACGTCGATGCTCTGCACGAGCGTGTCCAGGTTGCGATTGGTCGATCGCGCCTCGGCCAGCAGCCCCGTTGCCTGCTGGCTCACGGCCCCGAGCTTCGCGTCTTCCACGGCCCTGGTGACCGCTACCAGCGCGCCGTCGAGATGCGAGACCACGCTCTCAATATCAAGGGCGGAGATGCGGTCAAACACCTCCTCTGCACTGCGACCGAGGCGCGAGATCGCGCTCTGCGCGGACGGCACGTAAATGTATGCGGGCTTCCAAGCAATCTTCATCGGGGGATTGCGCTGCGGGTCGAGGTAGTCCGCCTCGAGGTAGGACGTCCCGGTAAGGCCCTGGGCCGCGACCCGGACGCGGAGGCCTTGCTCGACCAAGCGCTTGATCTCCCTCTCGTAGTCCCCAGACCCGTTGCGCTCTGCCCACGCACGGTCGACGCGCATCCTCATCACGACGAGGCGGCCGAGCCGCCGCACTTCCTCGCTGTCCCCGCGCATCGTGTAAAGACCCTCGGCAAAGCCGATCTGCTCGACCCGCCCAATCTTCACACCCCGGTACCGGAGCGGCGCACCCACGTCGAGGCCTTGTACGGATTCGTCAATGTAGGTCTCCAGCATCGGGCCGGGGCGTGAGAAGACATCCGATCCGAAGACAAGCAGCACAGCCATAGCGAGCGAAACCCCGCAGATCACGAAGAGACCGAGCCGGTAATAGCGGCGTTCGTCACTCATGCCATCGCCTCTCGCACGCTCTCGGGAAGAGCCTCCCGGTGGAAGAAAGCATGCACCAACGGGTCCGCACTGTGATCGCGCAGATCCTCGGGTCTCCCGGTGGCGGCAAGACGCTTGGTGTGGCCGTTAAGCATAAGGACGCGGTCGGCAATGGCGTAGATGCTCGGCAGCTCGTGCGTCACCACCACGAAGGTGATCCCGAGCGAGGCCGCGAGGCTCTTGATGAGCGCATCCAGACTGGCCGACGTGATGGGATCGAGTCCGGCCGAGGGCTCATCCAGGAACAGGATTTCAGGGTCAAGCGCCATGGCCCGAGCGATCGCGGCGCGCTTGTTCATCCCACCGGAGATGTCCGCGGGCAGGGCAAATTCAAAGCCCTCGAGGCCGACGAGGTTGAGCTTCATGCGCGCGACCAACTGCCGGGCTTCGGCCGGAAGATCCGTGAACTCTTCGAGCGGAAGGCACACGTTCTCGAGCAGCGTCATCGAGCCGAAGAGCGCCCCGCTCTGGTAGGTGACTCCGAATCGGCGCAAAATCCGTCTGCGCAGTTCGCCCTCCGCGGTCGTGATGTCATCACCCGACACGAAGATACGACCCTCAGCCGGCCGGTAGAGTCCGATCATATGCTTGAGCAGGGTGCTCTTGCCGGAGCCCGAGCCGCCGAGGATGGCGAAGATCTCTCCGCGGTACACCTCGAAGCTGATGCGATCGAGGACCAAGCGGTCTCCGTAGCGCACGGTGAGCTCCTCGACACGAATGATCGCCTCTCGCGCCGCCATCCCTCCAGAGCCTACACGACTCAAAGGCCGAGCACGTAAAACACCACCGAGAAGACTCCGCTCGCGAGCGCGATCAGCACGATGCCACTGACCACCGCGCTGGTCGCCGATGCGCCCACGGCGCTCGCGCCCTTTCCGGTCTGGAGGCCGCGCAAGCAACCCACGGCCGCCACCAGGATCCCGTAGGTGAATGCCTTGACGAGTCCTCCCAAGATGTCGCGCAGGGTGACCGCGTAGATCAGGCGGTTCCAAAACGCGACGGGCGGATAACCGATCGAGGTCATGACGACCAGCGCGCCCGCGACGCCAGCGAGATCGAAGAAGAGCGAAAGCAGGGGGGTCACGGCAACCGCGGCGACGACCCGCGTCACGACGAGGAAAGAGACGGGCGCAAGGCCCATCGTCGTCAGGGCGTCGACCTCTTCGTTGACTTTCATGGTACCGATTTCCGCCGCAAACGCGGAGCCGGTTCGACCCGCCAGGATGATCGCCGTCATGAGCGCTCCAAGCTCCCGAGCAAGACCGATCCCCACGGCGTCCGCGACGAAAATCTCCGCGGCGAAGCGCTTGAGCTGGACCGCAGACTGGAACGCCAGGATGAGACCCATGAGGAAGCCGACGAGCAGGACGAGGGGGAGAGCGTCCGCGCCCGCGCGCTCGGCGACCAATAGCAAGTCGCCGCGCCGCACACGCCGGGGGTGGCGCAGCGCCCAGACGAGTGCAGCTGTGAGCTCGCCCACGAAGGCCACGAGCTGGCGGGTGCTCGTGGCGAGCTCGACGGCAGCCCTGCCCGTCCGGGCCACGAGCCCCATCGGCTGCCGCGGATGGGATGGCGCGCCGAGCGTCGCATCCGGATCATAGAGGGAGAGAAGTCGCTGAAGATCGCTGCGCAGGCCCTCGAGCTCGAACTCGCGTCCATGCTGACGCTGGTGGGCGCGCAGCCCAAGCAGCAGTCCCAGCCCCGCGCCGTCGCAGTATGTGATCTGTGTCGCGTCGAGGACGAGGCGGGCAGGCTCGTCGTGGTCGACCCGGGAGACCGCATCGCGCCAGATCCGGCCTGTGGTCTGGACGTCGAGACGACCAAAGAGGCGCAGGCGGAGCGCTCCCTCCGGACCGGGCTCGAAAACCAGCGAGGCATCCCCCGGCGCGCCGACAGATGCTTGCGAAGGGCCGGAAGTCACCGCGAACTCCTCCGCGCCGGGCAGCCCGCCTTGGAGGTAGGGGAGCCGCCCAGGCGGCGCAAGGCGGGTTCGGGCATCGATGGCGCGAGCCGCAATGGGCGGCCCGCCGCCCGTTCCCGGCGATCTCGACCGCTCGCCTGCAACGAGCGGCGGGAGCCTCTCAGCCCAAGCCAGCGATGGAGGCCCGCTCGCTCCGCTCCACGCCGCGCACCTTCCGGATGAAGCGTGGCTCGAAAATCAACACCAGCGCGGGAATCAGCGTCAGCGTTGCCAGTGCGCTTGTCGCCATCATGATGGCGACGTACGCCCCGAGCTGCCTCCAAAGCGCGAAGTTCGATGCGAGGAGCGTCGCGTAGCCGGCCGCGATGGCGGACGCCACGAAGAAGATGGCTCGCCCGGAAGTCTGGAGCGCACCCGACACGGCCTTCCCGAGCGGTCCCCCTCCGGCCCCCTCTTCGCGCAGCCGGAACAAGAGATAGATCGCAAAGTCGGCACCGAGAGAAACGCCCATCGAGGTATAGGTTGCGGTGGCGAACGAGAGCCAGCTGCCGAACCACCCCATGAGACCGAGGTTCACAAGCGCTGCGCACACGAGCGGAGCCAGGACAAAGAGCCCCGCCACGGCAGACCGGAAGACGAGGGATGACAGCACGAAGATGACGGCGCTCACCTGGAGCATGTTGAGAAGCTTTTCGCGGACGACAGTCGCGTTCATTGCTGAGGACTGAGCGAGCTCCCCGCCCGCAACGGAAACGTGGATCCCTGCCGGCATTTCGGCGGCAACGCGGCGGAGCTTTTGGAAGACTCCTTCGACCCAATCCACGCTGTCCGAGCGTGCGAGGGCATAGATCGCCGCCGCGCGTGCGTCCGGCGAGAGGACCCGCGCGAGATCGTCCGGCCCGAATAGCAAGAGATACTGCGAGAGAAGCGCGCGGTCGGGTGGGATGACATAGGCATCCTCTGCGCCGTCGTTCATGGCTCGGTTCATCATCTGCATGTAGCCTGCGGCCGAGAGCGTCGCCGTCACATAGGGTTCGCTGCCGAGCACGCCCTGGAGCTTTGCGATTCCAGCCATCACCTGCGGGTCCAGGAGCGCATCGGGCCGATCGCCTTCGACGAGAATGCGGATCGTCGACGTTCCTGTGTAGCGGTCGCGGATCGTGCGGTCGGCCACGATGACCGATGCGTCGCGGCTGAACCATGACCGAAAGCTCGTGTTCACATGAAGCTCGAGGATCCCGACTGCGGCGACCCCCACCCCGCCCACGACGGCGAGCAGCACGATGCGCGGGGATTGGCCGACCACACGCGCGATGCGTTGGAGGGCAGGATCGAGAAGGCCGTGCTGGCGCTCGCGCGCGGCCTCGCGACCCCGCGGCGGGGGGAGCATGACGCGCCACGCCGGGATCACCGTGAGCTCGATGGCAAGCGCGGACAGGATGCCGATGGCTGCCATGAGTCCGAAGTCCCGGACCGCCGGCACGCCGAAGGTGGCAAGTGAAGCGAAGCCCGCGGCCGCCACCACGCCCGCCGTCACCATGACAGGCCCGATCCGCACGAGTGAGGCCACCACGGCGGCCCGGTTGTCGTGCAACTCCTCGAAGCATTCGTAGTAGCGCTTCAGGATTTGGACGGCATGGCCCGCAGCGACCGAAAGCACAAGGATCGCCGTGACTGCGGTCCACGGAGTGATCCGGATGCCGAGAATCGTGATGAGACCGGTGCTCCAGATCACGGCCAGAATCGCGGTCACGAGCGGCAGCACGACCGCCTGACCCGTACGGAAGGCCTCGTAGTGCACGACGGCGATGACCACGAGCGCGAGCAGCACGAGGGGCACGATGCCGCGCGTGGCGTCGTCGAGGGCGGCGAGCGCAGGCGACTGTCCGCCGACATAGATCTCGATCCCGGGGGCGCGCTCGCGCGCGGCGAGTGCCTCCAGCGCATCGGTCGTGGCTCGAACCGAGACGTCGTTGGAAAAGTCGGCGAGAATGAGGGCGCCCCGGCCGTCCGGCGTGACCAGAGTTCCGATGTACATGGGATAGGAGAAGACGCGCTCGCGCAGCGCGCGCAGTTGCACGGGATCCTCGGGGATCGCTTCGAGCAGGGGAGCCACCCGCACACCGTCCGAAGAGGCGGTGAGCGCTTTCACCCGAGGCGAGGCGAGGCTCATCACACTACTGGGGATCACTCCGGGGAGCCGCTCTACTTGCTCTGTGAGACGCTGGATGCGTCGCAGCATGTCGCTGGTAAAGACATCCCCTGACTGGACTCCGATCGCGAGAAGCGAGGTCTGTTCGGCACCGAAGAGCGCCGAGAGTCGGTCGTCAATCGCCATGTAGGCGTGACCCCGCGGCATCAGGTCACGCAGCCGTACCTGCGTCGTCACGTGACGTAGCTCGGTGGCAAGCACAGCGGTGAAGAGGAGCATGATCCCGACCACCAGCCTCGGCCGGGACACCACAAACTCGGCGAAGCGCTTCACGGACCGCTGGTTTCGGGGAAGACGTCCAGCCAGATCCGCCGGTCGTCGCGGTCGATCACGCCCCGGGTCTGGGTGCTCGGCTGCTGCTGCGGGCGGCCGCGCAGGTCCATCCAGCGCCACCAGCCTTCGGGTTCGACCGTGATCCGCTCTCCAACGTGAGGCGCAAATTGCGTGGTCCCGGGCGGAAGGATCCAGACTTCGGTCGCCGCGCCGCCCGGAGCCGCAACGAACGTATTGCCCGGCCCCTGGCACGCTTGGCCGCCCTCTCCGAGCGGGCTGCGGTGCAGTGTCCCGTCGCGCCAGACGTAGCGGCCTGTGCGGACGACGTCGTCCGACGTGCTCTTTGGCAGGATGGAGACCAGGGCCGCGACCACCAGGTCGCCGGCCTCCGTTGCCGCCGCCTCGCCGTCGTCGGGGTGCGAGCAACCGAAACGGTCGACGTCGCTGATGTTGTCGAAAGACATCGGTACGGCCACTGCGTTGGTCTTCGGGAAAATGTAGCCGATCATGTCATCGCCAAGGCCAATGATGAACCGGAAAGGCTGCGACAGCCGTGGCATCACCCAGTCGGGGGGCGCCGCGCCGTCCGGCACCGCTTGATCGGCGGCCCCGCCGAAGTCTCGCACGTAGGTGTAAGGGAAGACCTCGCCGGGTGCGTTCACGAACTCGGCGTCGCCGATCCGCAGCCAAAGGGCGTCGGAGACAAACTGGTTGGGAATTACGAGGGGGCTGATGAAGCCGTCCGGCAGGCGGCTTAGCTTCTGGCCATCGAGATACGCATCCTTCTCCGGGAGAACGCCGAACGCGGCACCCGCGGCGAAGAGTGCGTTCTCCAGCGGAACGAAGAAGGTCTTGCGGCGCGCGTCGATCACGCTGCTGCGTGAAACGTGACCTCTCTTGAGCGCCGTCTCTGCCCAGGTTGCGATGCGCTCGCCGCGGCTGCGGGTCGAGAGCTCATAGCCGTAGGGGACGCGCGTATTGTCGGTCGCGTAGATGGTGCGGCACCCCCCATTGCCGCTAGAGGAATACAGGTCCACGGGCGTAAAGTCCCGCGGCGACGGGTAGACCTGGGGCATCTCCACCGAACCCACCGCGCCCGCCATCGTCATCGCCACGCCACCGTAGCGGCTCTCGAGGGTTTTTCGCGCAAAGTGGTGCCAGTCCGAGGAGAGGTGGAGGCGATCCTGCGAGTCGTCCGAAAATCCAAGCTCCTCGGCATGGATGCCGTAGTTCACGAGTGTCGCGATGACATGGCCGTGCCGGTCTTCGGCCTGCATCACTCCGATCTGCTCGTCCGCCGCGTACGGGTACGATGACCAGCAGGGGATGAGGTCGTCCGGGTGGACCTGCCCGAAACGGAGCGTCGCACGGCGCTGCCCTGCAAAGGCGTCCTCGATACTGCGTGCCGTGCGCTCGATCAGGAATTCGACGTAGAAGGGGTTCGAGCCGGAAGTGAACTGGTCCGGGCCGCTAATCCCAATGGTATCGGGTGCGGACTCATCGTGGGTCGAGGTAAAGACCATCTCGTCGAGGCCCAAAACGCCATCCGCCGCCACCTTGGCGCGCACCCGGTCCCAGATCTCCTTGAACACGCCCTCGTTGTCGACACTCGTGAGCGAGATGGTTTTGTGCCCATCGGAAACCACGATCGTGCGCGCCCAGAGGGGGTCGAGGACCGCGGTCGGCAGGCGGTTGCCGGAGTTGCCGCCCCCGAGATAGATGCCATCCCAGCGGCCATCGGGCGGGCGCGTGCCACCATCCGCGCGCGGGGTCGGGCAGTCGAGGAAGGGCTCCCCCGGATCGTACCGGCCGTTTCCATTCGTATCGGTGTACGGCTCCTCCAAGGAAAAAAGGTGAGGACCCGTGAAATTGGACGCGCCTGCGCAGGCCGCAGGGTTCTCGCCTTGGCCGAAGGGAGGCGGAGTCACGTCCACCGCCGCGGCCCCCACGCGGAAGAAGGCGCGGTCCGGACCGTCTTCGTCGTGCGCGAAGGCGGCCGCGGGCAGCCAGAGGGCGGCCAGCACAAGGAGCGGGAGGCAACGCCGCCGGCGGTCGTGAGGAGGGGTGTTCATGACGCCCAGTGTACGACCGGCAAAGAAAGTTTGAAGCCTAGAATGCCCTCACTGCGAACTCCGAATCGCCCCTCCCTTCGGGCGGCTCCGCTCCGATTCCTCGCACGAGCGAAGCTAGGGACAGACGATCGGGCCCGGTGCCAGGGTCTGGTCCTTCAGGGGCCCGCCCAAGGTGATCTGCGACTCTTCGTCGGTGCCGAGATACCAGTGCAGCTCGGCTGGGGCACCCGCCAGGAACTTCCAGAGCAGGGGCCTTGCTTCGTAGCCTGCGATCGCGACGACACTTCGGCCGTTGGCCGAGACGAGCCAACGCTGGCCGGCCCGGGCGCGGTGGCCGGGCGCAAACGCCACGTCGATCAGCCACATCTCTTCTTCGGCGGAAGGCTTGTGGGTTCCCGTCGCGCCCTGCCCGATTCGTGCGTCGTCACTTCCCGGCATGAACTGGCGGAGATCCTCGGAGAGATACACGTCGGAGCAATCGGGTCGCGCGCCCAGGGCTTGGAGTCTCGCGCACGAGCGCTGAAGATGTGGCTCGATTCCTTCGGCAACCGTCTTTGGATAAAGCTCCTTCCCGAACGTGTCTTCGCGCGCCGCGAGGTGAGGCTCCAGCGCAAAGCGGCCTGTGGCGGGCAGCGTGATCGTGTCTTCCCAGCCGTTCCCCCGCCGCTCGATGACGAGCGGCCCGACCGCGCAGGTGCGGGCGATCCGCTTGGCAACGGGCGGGACCACGCGCGGGGGCGGCCGGGCACAGCTTGCGACTGCACACACAAAGCCAAGGACGGCCGCCAAAAGGCGCTGCCTTGTCTCTGCGGTCACGCCAGCGCTTCAAGGCGCACGGGAAGCCCGTCCTTCGGCTTCGAAATCGGGCTCTGCTGGACCGGCATCGTGTAGCCCTTGCGCACACTCCAACGGAAGCGCTGTACGATCTGGTGCAAGATCGCCCGGATTTGGATTTCTGCGAAACGGAACCCGATGCACATGTGGGCTCCCCCGCCGAAGGGCACGAAGCTGTGGGAGTGGCGTCTGTGCTCGGCGCGCGCATCGCTGAAACGCTCAGGATCAAAAGAAAAGGGGTTTGTCCACCACTCTGACATGTGGTGCGTGTGGATCGGAAAGACAATCACCATGGTACCGGCCGGGACGCGATAGCCGCCGTACTGGAACTCGCGCGTGGCCATTCGTGGCATCGTGGAGAGTGGGGGATAGCGGCGCAGGGTCTCGTTCATGACCAGTTGGATGGCGCCGGGGGATTCAAGGTCTTTGAAGTCAATCTGGGCCTTACCGAGGGAGCGGCTCTCTTCCCGGATGCCCTCCTGCCACTCGGGATGGAGTGCCAACTCGTACATCATCGACGTCAGCGTGCTCGTCGTGGTGTCGTGCGCCGCCATCATGAGGAAGATCATGTGGTCGATGATCTCCTGGTCACTGAACGTGCGGCCCTCCTCACTCTCTACACGGCAAAGCTGGCTGAACATGTCCGAGCCCGCGTCCTTGCGTTTGGCGGGGATCAGTCTGCGCAGAAAATCCACCATGTACTCGCGTCCTTCGAGGCCCCGGGTCCACGCAAGCCCCGGCAATCGAAGGCGCATCACCGCCATCGAGGCGGCCACCGTGTCTTCGAAGGCACGGTTGACGCGTTCCGCCTCGGGACCAAGCTCGATGCCCAAGAAGACCGAGCAGGCGAGATCGAGCGTCAGCCTCTTAAACGCCGGGTACACAAGGAACGGATCCGTCGCCCGCCAGTGCGAAAGGCGTGCTGCAATCTGCGGGTTCATGTGCCCGAGGTATTCTTCGAGCGCCGGCCGTTTGAACGCGCCCTGCATAATGCTGCGCTGATTCCGATGATCTTCCCCATCCCGCAGCATGAGACCGTTTGTGAAGATCTTCCCGATGATGAGGTCCCAGGCTTGTTTGTTTGAGAAGATGCCCTCGCGATTGAGCAGGACCTGCTTTACGGCATCGGGCCCGAAGAGATTCACCGAACGGAAAAGGCCCATCCGTTGACCCACCACCGGGCCCTCGCTCTCGTACATCCGCATCGTGCAGGCGAGCGGGTCCGAGCGCATGAGGCTCCCGCGCCGGAAGGTTTCCAGGATGCCGGGCTCGGGCGGGAGCGGCAGGTCGATCGCAGGTGCGACTTCAGCGGTCATAGCGTCCTTCATCGGCGCAGGGCGTTCGCCGGATTAGCGTGCGATCACCATCACCACCGACCCCTCGGCCCGCGCCACGAGCTCTTGAATCAGCGGCGTCGCCCCGTGTCGCACGTGCGTGGGCGCAGGTGCCGACGGGAGGTTCTCCCGCAGCATCGCATACACCACCTCCGCCTTCAGGGCGTAGTTCACGTTCTGGGGAATGTAACCCGCGGTGGTAATCGTCTGCCTTGGATCGAGCGTCGCCGTCACGACTCCGACCACCTCGCCTCGCTGGTTGAACAGAGGACCTCCGGAGTTGCCGGGCTGGATCGGCACATCGATCTGCACATAGCGCTCATCCCCCCCAATGCCGGAGAGCGCATTCACATGGCCAAAGGTCGCCTTGCTCTCCGAACCCTGAAGGCTTGGGACGGGGAACCCTAGGGTGAACACCTCGTCGCCCTTGCCAAGGCCGTGCTCGGAGCGCAGGCGGAGCGCAGGGCGGACGGCGTCCACCTCGAGGATCGCGAGATCGTTGATGGGGTCGTCGTGAACAAGCCTTGCCTCGAAGGTCTCCTGCTCGTTCAGCACGACCTCAATCCTCTGCGCTCCGGACACGACGTGGTGGTTGGTCACAAGCTTCCCGTCACTCGCCACGAAGAATGCGGTGCCCGAACTGGGTGCTCGCACCGCCGTCTGGCTCTCGCCCGCGGGTGGAGGGGTCGGGAGGAATGGTTTTCGCTTCTGCTCGTGGAGGGCGTCGGCCATGATGCTCTGCTGCTGCGCCAGGCTCATCCCAAATGCAAAGTGGAGCTCTGCACCCACGCTGTCCTTGCCTTTGCCGGAGCCCTCGCCACAACTTCTTTCGGTAGACCACTGAGAACTGATCTCTCGGCCATCACTGCACTCGAGCTTTCCCACACCCCTCGCACCGCTGCAGGTCTCGCTGCCCTTGGGGCCCTTCGGCGGCAGCTCGACGACCCGGAGCTGGCCCACACAGCGCATTCCACTGACCTGGCTCGTCAGGTCGATGAAACCGAGATGGAGCACGGGGTCGTAGTCGATCGTACCTTCGAGCACTTCGTTGAAGCGGTCATACCACGCAACCGCGAGCTGCCGCGTCGTCGAGCGCGTGCTTGGCACGGTCGCGGCGCAGCCCGCGCAGACGAGTGCCCCGAGGAGCAGTGAAAGGTTGTTGCGGAACATGGCTTGTTGGCTCTCGCTGTGAGCTTACCCGCAGCGCCGAGCGCGAGCGAGTTCGACCGGATCGGCGGCAATCCGCTTGCGACGCCTCCTCCGAGAAGGCCCGTTCAAAGGCGCAGCCTGCACCGGCCCCGTGCTCCGACGAGCGAGCCGGGGCGACTGCTTGCTCTCGCGCAGTCCAGCGAAGCGCGGTCTCGCCGCCAAAGAGGCACACTCGCGTGGAGGTCACGCCTTCTCGAAGGCGCGCTGCGTTTCGTCAGGAAGCGAGACGGCAGGAAGTCGCAGGGAGAAGACGCTCCCTCCGCCAGGGCGATCCTCGTAGCGAAGGGAACCGCCCTGTGCTTCGGCGAGACGCCGCGCGATGGCAAGGCCGAGCCCCGCACCCCCTGAGTCAGGCGGACCGGTGGAAGGCCGATAGAAGGCCTCAAAGATGCGTTCTCGCTCGGCCTTGGGTACGCCGGGCCCGCGATCGCCGACTGCGATCACAAGCAGGTTGCCCTCCTGCGTCACTTCGACATCGATCGGGCTGGAGGGAGGGGAGTACTTGAGAGCGTTCTCGATCAAGTTGACGACGATCCGGAGCGAGTGAACGAAATCAAAGCGGCCCGCCACCACTGGCTCGGACCACGCCACCACCGTCCGGATCTCCCGGCCGCCGATCGTGCCGCCGACCTGCTGGATCGCCGCACCCACGAGGTCCTCGGCGGTATTGATCTCGGGATGAAGGGGTACCCCGCCCGCGTTAAGACGGGAGAGATCGAGGAGATCGGCCACCATGTGATTGAGCCTGTCCACTTGCTCTTCAATCACAGCCGCGCGTTCCTCGCCGCCCCCGGCAATGTCATGGGCGAGAACCTTGATGGTGGTGAGGGGGGTACGCAGATCGTGCGACACCGACGCCAGCAGAGAGTCCTTGAGCTGGTCCGCCTGGCGAAGCGCGTCGGCGCGCTCTGCCTCGGCCACAAGTCGGAGCCTGTCCACCGCGAGGGCCGCGTAGTAGGCGAGCGCACTCAGAAAACGCAGCTTCGGCGGATCGAGCACCAGTCCGGCGGGATCGTCGAGCCGGAGGACTCCCACGGTGCGGCCGTGTGCGACGAGCGGCAGCAAGAGCGTCCGCAAGTGCGGCAGCCGGGAGCGGAGGCGCATGCGCCCGCCCGGACGTTCAGCGAGTTGGACGAGTGCTCCACTTTCGAGCTCGGCGAGCGTCCCGTCGGTGCGGATCGCCGCCGCGCGCCCGTGGGAAATCACCCCGTCCACGGTCGCCTTGTCCAAGGTTGCGACCTCAGTCGTTTGGCCGGCCACCGCAGGTCTTAGATCCCCGGTCTCCTCGCCGAACCCTTTGCGCGTGAGGACCTCGCAGCGGGCTGCACCGATGGTCTCTTGGATCACCTTGGCGACCGCCGCGAGCGCATCTTCGGCGCGACCGGCACTTAGCGTTTCCGCGCCAAGGGAGGAGAGGCGATCGATCTCGTCGGCGCGCTCGCGGGCCGCCGCGGCTTCTGCGTTCGCGCGACCGAGGAGCTGGGCTGCAACGATCGCCGTCGTGAGGAACGCGAGCAATAGCAGCCAGTCAAGTCCCTTGTCGACCGAGAGAGTTCCGTAGGGAGTCTGGAGGTAGTAGTCGATCAAGACGAAGCAGGCGAGGGCGAGGACGATCCCGAGGCTTCGGCCCGCGCTCGCGCTGCCGCCCAACACCACGAGGAGATAGACCAGAGCCACATGGGCTTGGTCGAGGCGCTCGCGCACCGAGACGAGAGCGACCGTGACCACGGTGAGGATGACGCCCCACGCGATCCAGAGAAGGGCGCGCTTTGCCGCGGCGCTCATCTAGGACGACTCGAAGCGGTAGCCCACGCCGGGCTCCGTCACGATGAGCCGCGGCCGGACCGGATCGCGTTCGATCTTCCGGCGCAGGTTTGCGACGTGCACACGAAGGTACTGTTGGGGATCGCCCGATACCTGTCCCCAGACCGCCTGAAATAGCTGCCGGTGGGTGAGGGTACGCCCTGCCTGGGTGACCATCGTCCGGAGCAAATCCCACTCGATCGGCGTGAGATGAACGGGTTGGCTGTCCCGGCGGATCGTGCGGGCAGCAAGATCAATCCGAAGATCGCCGATCGTGATGACCTGCGGGGCGGCGTGCTGCTGTGCGGCCTGGAAGCGTCGCCGGTGCGCCCGCACCCGAGCCGTGAACTCGAGCGTGCTGAACGGCTTGGTGATGTAATCGTCGGCGCCTGCATCGAGCAGGAGAGCCTTTTCTTGGTCCGAATGGCGCGCCGACAACACCACGATCGGAGCGCTGGACCAGCGCCGAATCTCCCGGCAGACTTCGACTCCCGCGATGTCCGGCAGACCAAGGTCGAGCACGATCAGCCCCGGACGCGCCGCGGCCGCAAGGTCGATACCCTCGCGACCTGTACCCGCCTCGAGAAAGCGCGACATTTCCGTCCGGAGAGCGTTCTTCACAACCCGACGGATCTGCGACTCGTCGTCGACGATGAGTACGGTGTCGTCCTGCACGAGGCTGCCCACAGCGCTGTTCGCCGTTCGCGCATCCTCCTCAGAACTAGAGTCGATGGCAGAGGCTCGACCGTCGTCTCGGACGGTAGCGAAACGAGGAGGGAAGGCTCTTCCGCAGGAGCTGGCAGCCGCGCCATCCGGCTCGCGGCGACCGAAGCAAGTCTGTTATTGCGGATAGCCCTTCGGATGGGCCTGCATCCAGCGCCACACCGAGGCGATGATTGTCTCCGGGTCCTTGTACTTCGCTTCCCAGCCGAGCAGATCGTGCGCGCGGCTTGGGTCGGCATAGAGGGCGATCGCGTCGCCTGGCCGACGCGCTCCGTAGACGACGGGCACCTTGTGCCCCGTGACGCGCTCGGCCGCAGCGATGATTTCGCGCACCGAGAAGCCGCGGCCCGTGCCAAGGTTGCACACGATCGAGCGACCCGGCGCAAGCTGCGTCATGGCGCCGATATGGGCGTCCGCCAGATCGTCGACGTGGATGTAGTCGCGCACGTTCGTCCCGTCCGCGGTCGGGTAGTCCGTACCAAAGACCGTAAGCTCGCGCTTAATCCCCTGGATCGCTTGGATCACGTTCGGAATGAGGTGCGTCTCTGGCTCGTGGTGCTCACCCAAGCTTCCATCCATCGCGCAACCACAAGCGTTGAAGTAGCGCAACGAGGCATAGGAGAAGTGCGGCTCGGCGGCCAGGCAGTCTGCGAGGATTTCCTCGACCATGACCTTGCTTCGTCCGTAGGGCGAGACGGGCCGCTTCGGCGCGTCCTCGCGAATGGGAACCTGGTCGGGATTTCCATACGTCGCGCAGGTCCCGCTGAAGACGAAGCGGTGAACCCCGGCCTCGCGCATGGCCCGCAGGACGCCAATCGTGGTTGCGACGTTGTTGTCATAGTAGAGCAGGGGCTCGGCCACGCTCTCGCCGACATAGGCGTAAGCGGCGAAGTGCATCACCACCTCGATCCCGTACTCGCGCAGCGCGTGGACCAGCGCCGTGCGATCGGCCAGATCGGCATAGACGGCAGGCAGGCCCAACCTCTCGACGGGTGTGCGATGGCCGCGCGAGAGATTGTCGTAGACCACCGCGGCGTGCCCCGCCTCGATCAGACGCTTCGCCGTGTGCGAGCCGATGTAGCCCGCCCCACCCGCCACGAGCACCCTCATCGGCGCGGCTTCTCCTTTTGCATGGCATCCTCCCGACGCGGGCGGCGCGAGGGTAGCGTGATCACGACGCCATTCACGGGCGAGCACGTCCGGAGGCAAAACGCGTGGCCGAAGTAGTGCTCGTCCGGCATGGCGAAACGGAATGGAGCAAGGCCGGGCGGCACACCGGGCGCACCGACGTGCCGCTCACCGCCGAGGGTCGTCGTCAGGCCGAGCACGTGGGGGCACAGCTCGCGGGGCGCAGCTTCTCGCTTGTCCTCACAAGCCCGCTCTCGCGGGCGTATGAGACGTGCCGGCTTGCTGGATTCGGTGATCGTGCAGAGAGCTGCGAGGATCTCGTGGAATGGGATTACGGCAGCTACGAGGGTGCGACGACCGAGGAAATCCGCCACTCGCAGCCCGGCTGGACCGTGTTTGCCGGGGGCGCGCCCGGGGGCGAGACCGCAGAACAGGTGGGCCGTCGCGTGGATCGCGTGATTGCTCGCATCCGCTCGAGTCCGGGGGACGTGGCTCTGTTCGCCCACGCGCATGTGCTGCGTGTCCTCGCCGCGCGCTGGCTGGGACTCGAACCGGCTGGCGGGCGCTATTTTGCCCTCGCCACAGCGTCGGTGAGCGTGCTCGGCCAGGAGCGTGAGACGTCCGTCATTCAGCGCTGGAATCTGTGATTTGGATCACCAAAATTCTGCGTAAGGTCCGCTCCCTCTGAAGATCCACCCCCGCAGCGGCCATCTTCCGGAACCACCTCCTGTTCACTGTGGCTTCCCGCCTCAAGCCCTCACAAGCCGGCAACTTCTTTTTTCGAAAGCGCCCGTGACTCGGTGTAACGTATGTCCCCATCCACGAAGGGGTCCCGGTGCGCGCACCTGTGGCCATCGTCGCGCTTTACCTGCTTAGTCCGAGCCTTGGACTGGCCGATGACTGGGGCGGAGCGACGGTCACCGCCCCCGGGCGCGAGCTCGAGGAATTTCAGCGCTGGACCGCGCAGCGCCGTTTGGAAGCGGGCGTGCGGCTCGAAAATCAGAAGCGCGACGCGGAGCGCGCGTTCGATCGGAGCGAAGAGGACATGAGCTTGCACCGGATCGAGCAACGCTTGGACCAACTCGAGCAGTCGCGAGGCACACGTTGATTTCGCGAGCCATCACCGCTCTTTCTCTCGTGGTGCCGCTGCTTGCGCTGGTGGCGAAGCCCGCATGCGCGGGGCCTTCCGCGGATCCGTCTGCGCGTCTCCCCGATCGCGAGGTTCTTGCCTGCGCACTCGCTGCGTACCACGGCGCTGAGCAAGCCGGGCTTGTGCGAAACCAGCTTCTGACCGTGATCGACTACGGGCTCCCGTCCTCGCTGCGGAGGCTTTGGGTGATTGAGCCGCGCACAATGCGCGTTCTCATGCACGAGTTTGTGGCCCACGGCAGGGGCTCCGCGCCGGTCGAGGATCCCGATCGGGCCATCCGCTTCGGTAATGAGCCGGAGAGCCACCGCTCAAGCCTCGGCACCTTCCTGACCGGAGACACCTACGCCGGAGAGCATGGATATTCCTTGGAGCTCTTCGGCCTCGAACCCGGCGTGAACGACCGCGCTCAGGAAAGACACATCGTGATGCATCCAGCCGCCTATGTGGGCGAGGCGTTTCGGGCAAAAAGCGGTGGGCGCGTCGGGCGCAGCTGGGGTTGCCCCGCGCTCGATCCTGCCGTCGCGCACTCCATTATTGAGCGGATTCAGGATGGAAGCGTGGTCTTCGCGGCAGGCCCCAATCGAAGGGATGACCGGCCCCACCTGCCTTTCTTCTCGCGCGCGGGAGAGCACGCGGCCGGTCTTCCGGCGCTGAGCGGCGATCAGGGCGGATAGGGATAGCCCGCGGCGAGCGCGCGCTCGAGCGTCTTGTCGTGCCCGTAGACATCTGCGAAGAACGAAATCGTCCCGCCCCGCCGAGCGACAGCCGTCGTATAGAAGATGACAACCGGTATGGGCTGGCGAAGCGGCACAGCCTTCTCCGTCGTTCCGGCCATCTCCTGCGCGACGCGGCCCGCATCCCACCCGCCCTCGGCGCGCAGCACCCACTCGGCGAGCGCCGCAGGCTGAGAAAGGCGAATGCAGCCGTGGCTAAAGTCGCGCCTCGTCTTGTCGAACACCGACTGGGTCGGCGTATCATGCAGGTAGACGCTGTTGCTATTCGGAAACAGAAACTTGACGCGCCCGAGGGCGTTCTTCGGGCCCGGGCCTTGCCGGAGCTGCGCGGCGCCACTCGAGAGCTTCGCGATGTTGCTCGCTGAAGGCGAAAGCGGGATCCCGTCGCTGACGATTTCCATATTCTGTGCCGCGAGGTAGCCAGGGTTCGAACGCAGCTTCGGGAGAATCTCTTTGCGCGTGATGCTCTGCGGAACGTTCCAGTAGGGTGCGAAGACGACAGTTTTCATGACACCGGTGAACACCGGCGTTTGCGTGCGCATGGCGCGGCCGACCACGACCTTCATCTGAAGCCCTGGGCCTTGCGCCCCAGCGACGTCATCGAACGCCAAGAGCTCGAAGGCGGGGATATTCACGAAGACCACGCGGCCTTGCTCCAGCGGAGGGACCCAGCGCAGGCGCTCGAGCGCGAGCTCGATCTGGCGAACACGCTGTGCGGCAGGCACGGAGAGCGCCTGCGCGGTGGTGGCACCGACGACACCGTCCGGGGACAGGCCGTGCCGGTCTTGGAAGTGCTTCACGCCGTCTACGAGAGCACCCTCATAAGCGGCCGGCGGCGGATCCGGAATCGCGGCGAGATCCCCGAGAGCGACGAGCCAGCGTGCGAGCTGCGGCGCGGCGGCAAGTGGTGCGCCCGGGCGAAGCGGGGGAGTGAGCTCTACGGGGCCGACCGAGGCGTCGTTTGCCAGGCTCTTGTAGCGGGCGAGTTGCTCTTTGAGCAGACTGTTTTGCGTGTAGGAGGGCTCCGCCTCTTTGACGACCTCCCGAATGCGGTCGTCCCGAACGGCGCCCGCCACCAGCACTGCCAAATCATATTTCTTGGGGTCGATGTCGAATCCGAAGTCAAGATGTTTGGGGTTCACTTTGCCGATGTGGAGGTCGGAGATGTTGCGGACAAATCCGACGCTGAGCGCGACGTCGAAGCGTGCGAGCTCATCGCTCGATCCCCGGCCGGCGGATAGCGTCCGCCACTCGGCATCGAGGAACTCGGCATCGTAGTCCCGTGGGTCGAGCCCTTTCGTATCCGCCTCCCGCAGCACGTCGATGGCGTCGCGTGCCTGCTTGATCGGCCGGCCCGCGTCGAGCCACAAAGGGGCATAGCCCCGCGGCTCGTAGACGGCCTTCAGGATGTACTGGTAGTCGGGGAATTTTGGCCAGCGTAGGCCATCGATACTCGAGGACGCGACGATCGTCTCGATTGCGGCACGGGTTGCCTCGGGCGGCGCGGCCGCAAAAGCGAGGTGCAGGACTAGGCAGGGAAAGGCCGCCAGCAGCAGCGTTCGACCCCAACCTCGCATGCCGCGTCTCCTCCATGCGCCCGAAGCGCGGCCCGAGTGTGAGGGGGAAAGCGCCACCGTCAACTCCTCGCCGAGGCTTGTGGGCTTGCCCGCGAGGAGTAGGCTCGGCTCTGGCGCAGCACCGCGGCCAAGTGCCAGACGAACCATCATGCGCCGGAGGGTGAAACAGGGAGAAGCGAGCGCGCCGACTTCGCCGGGGATGGCGAGTCGGTCTCGGGTTGGTGTTCGGAGCCAGCTACCTGTGCGGGATGGTCGGTTACCCTGCGGCCGAGGCCCAGGCCGGCGAGCTCGGGAAAGAGATGATGAAGAAGGTGGAGGATTCAAGCGGAGTCGTGGGCATCGCAGCAAAGCTCGGTTCGACGATCACCAAGATAGAGGACAACGTCACGAAGCTTCGGGAGAATGTCGGCGTCCTCGAGGAGATTCAGAAGGTGCTCGGCGGCTAAGGCCGGCACCGACGGCTTCGTGGTAGCAAAAGGGCCGCGCCTGCGTGCGGGCCACAAGGGGGTGCGGGCACGATGGGTCCCCTCGAGGAGGGGCCCCTCGTCGTGGAGGAAAGACACCATGGCTTACACAATTCGCAAGGTGAACTACTACGCGCTCACGGTTCCGGACAAGGCGGGCGAGGGGCATCGCATTCTCTCGGCCCTCGCCCACGAGGGCGTGAACCTACTGGCGGTGATCGGCTTCCCCCTTGGAGAGGGAAAGGCCCAGATCGATCTCGTCCCCGAGAACGCCGCCGCCTTCGCGCAGGCTGCGGAACGGATGAAGCTTCGAACGCGCAAAGCGAAGGAGGCCTTTCTCGTGCAGGGCGACGATCGCGTCGGCGCGGTCTCCGAAGTCCTTGGCAAGCTGGCAAGCCAGAAGATCCAGCTGACGGCGGCACAGGCTGTCGCGGCTGGAGCCGGGCGGTGGGCGATGATCTTCTGGGTAAAGCCGGGGAGCGTCGAGAAGGCGGGCAAAGCGCTCGGGGTCTAGGAGAGAAGCCCGAGCTCCAGTCTGTACCATGTCGGGGTGCGAGGGCTTCGTGCGCCCTGCACCGGATGCGGGGCCCCTGCAGATTGTGGCTTCCGCAAGAGCGGCTCGAAGCCTGAGGCTCGCCTTCGGCGCTGCCACGCCGGCCACTTGGGCCTTGCGAAGATGGAGTTCACGAGAGTTCGCGCTGGCGCACCACGAGCATCTCGAAAGTTCCCGCGGGTCCGATCCAGGATGACGCGAGCCAGTTCACGAGGGAGACGACGATCGCTGCGATGATCGCGGATCCGAAGCTGTGAAAGCGCAGCGGATCGAAGAACCAGGACACGATCTTGAGCATGAGGGCGTTCACGACCAGGAGAAAAAGCCCGAGCGTTACGATCGTGAGTGGGAGCGTCAGCACGAGAACAATGGGACGCACGATCGCATTCACGAGCCCGAGCAGCAGGGCAGCGAGCAAGAAGTTGCTCACGCCATGGATCTCCATCCCGGGAACGATCGCGCTCGCGACCCATAGTGCCAGCGCCCCGATTGCCCATCGCACGAGGAATCCGCGCATCCCGTACCCTCCGGACCCCACTTTACACCCCTTCGGGCCTTGAGGCGGTGCGGGGGAAATGGGCGCTCGTAAGCCGATTCTGAGGCCGAAGGGAATCGATGCGCCGATCCCGGGAGGGGGGGGCAAAGAACGGACGCCCGGTCAGATGGCTTGCCTTCAGAATAGGCTGGAGAGGAGCCCAAACCCGCTCTCTTCGAAGCCCTCAGAAGGAGGCGCTCACCTCTCGCCTTCTCTCTTTTGGGCTCCTTCGATTCTTGCCCAAAGCCCAAGGGCGATCAGCGGCAGAATCGCGAAGACATCCGACGGCCCCATCTTCTCCCTCCCACGACGTGCAGAAAGCTTACCTCCCGATAGTCCCGCGGATGTCATGATCCCTCGACGATTCGAAGAAGCCCCGATGACGTTGCGTGGCGCGGAGTCCCTGGGGCTCCGCATTCGGGTCCTCCGCTGGCGTCACCGGGCGGTGTGGAGGAGACCAAGGCTGTGCCCTGGCAAACGACCGAGAGCGGGTCCGCAGCGCTCCTAGGGCGCAGCCGGGGCCGTTGTCGCAGTCGTCCCTCTCTCGCCCCCGAACCAAAGGGGGTCGATGAGAGAGCTTGCGAGCAGCGCGCTAAAGCGCGCCGCGCCCGTACGATTCACGTGGGAGTCGTCGCGAAACGACGTGTCCGGGAGGCGATCGCCGAAATCGAAGAATGTGGAGCCGTAGTCGCGGCCGAGTCGCTCGAGAAGGCTGTGGTACGGCGTTACGATGTCCGTTCCATAGAGTGCATGGTGGCCGCTTGCGACCGGCGGCTCCACCAAGATGCAAGTGATCTGTTCCTTTTGGCAGCGCGCTAGGACGCGCTCAAGCACATCCGCGCAGCGTTGGCTGATGCGGAAGTGCCGCAGCCACCGCGCCCAGCGTTCGACTCCGTGGGTCGGGTCGTCGGGAGTTTCATGCTCGGCCGCCGGCCCAGTGCCCGTAGGCTGATTGCGGGGCCCGACGGGGGCGCTAGGAGCCGACCGCGCGACTTGGGCCGCGGCCATGGGCGCGGGCGCGAACAGGTACGGTGGCGGCTGCCCGACAATCCAGCCGAGCAGCTCCCGCCGGTAGTGATACGCGGGGATCAATCGGGCGGTCAGCAAAGCCGACCAATCGGCTTCGAAGAGCTCGGGCAGCCAGTGCACCACGTCCCGCCAGCGGAAGAGTCGCTCGAGTTGTGCGCTCAGAAGGTGCGGCGGACGACCCACCAAGTCCGGGCTCACCTCGATCGCCGCAATCCGAGGTCGTACACCCTCAGCGAGCATCCGGTCGAGGAGGAACTCCGTGGACACGAAGTCCCCGCCGAGCACAGCCATCGACAACACGGTGGGAATGCGTTCGCCATGCGACGCCCGAAGATGCTGATCAATTTCAGCGGGGGCGATGCCGGACATGAATCGGGAGCTGCCGAAAAACACGATGTCCGGCGGAGGATTCTGTGTGCGCGCACGTGCCAATGCCGCCGCAGCCTCAGGGAACCGGACGGAGAGCGGAGCGGTGTCGAGGAAAACGCCCACGGCGAGCTGCCCGGCAAAGAAAAGAATGGCCGCAAGGAGCAGGATTTGGGCGGCGCGGTGCGGGTTGGGCGGAGGTTGGCCGTGCATCTTGTCCCTGCGTTAGAACTGGAAATAAATGAAGGCACCGCCCGCGTTGGGCGAGAGGATCTGCGCCAGAAGGACGCCCACCGCAAGCGCGCCTGCCGCCACTGGAACAGGCGCCCGCCGCATGAGCCCTTCAATGTCCATCCAGCGGGCTGCAAGACTTGCGACGAGGACCACCGCCACGATCGTACCGAAGACAAGGGCAACCGACGGCGCCAGCTCCGCACCTCGCGTGGGGACAAACATGCGCGAGAACACCACACTTGCGTCCGCAAAGCTTCGGGAACGGAACAACACCAGCCCAAAACACCAAAGGACAAAGGTGACTACGACGCGCACGGGTGCGAGGGCGACATGGCCCACCCAGCGCGGCAAGGGCAAGGCTCGATGAATCGCGAGGAGGATCCCGTTGTAGAGGCCCCAGCTGACGTAGGTCCACCCGGCACCATGCCACAAGCCGCCGAGCACCATTGTGACGATCAGGTTCCAGTAGGTCGCGAAGCGGCCGCCGCGATTTCCCCCGAGTGGAATGTAGAGATAATCGCGCAGCCACGTGGAGAATGAGATGTGCCAGCGAGTCCAAACCTCCGCGACGTTCTGGGAGAGGTAGGGCAGATTGAAGTTCATGGGCAGGTTCAATCCGAAGGTATGGGCGCAGCCGATGGCCATGTCCGAGTAGCCCGAAAAATCGCAGTAGATCTGAATCGCGTAGGCAACCGTGGCGGCCCACAGCGTGGCGCTGCCAAATCCAGCCGGCGCCGCATAGATCGGATCCACGACCTGGGCGAGCTGGTCCGCGATGACCGCTTTTTTCAAGAGGCCGAGCAAAAAGAGTCTTGCCCCGAGCTCGACGCGGCTCCAATCGAAGCTCCGCAGGCGCTCAAGCTGCGGGAGAAAATCGCCGGGCCGCACAATCGGCCCGGCGATCAGATGCGGGAAGAACATGAGGAACAGCATGTAGTTGAGGAGCCTGCGCTCGGCGGGGATGCGCCGGCGATAGACATCGACCACGTAGCTGATGGTCTCGAACGTGTAAAAGGAGATTCCGAGGGGGAGGATGATCTTTAAGAATGGAGGGTCGCTCGCGGCGCCGAGTGGGCGGATCACAGGCCAGACGAGCCCCAACAGAAAGTTCGTGTATTTGAAGAATCCGAGAAGGCCAAGGCTCACGCACAGGCTCAGTACGAGGAGCGCGCGCCGCAGGCGCGGGCTTTGTGTCCTCTCGATCCCGCGTGCAATCCAGAAATCGAAAAGCGCCGTGAAGATCAGAAGGAAGACCAGCCAGGGATTCCAGAGCGCGTAGAAATACACGCTCGCAAGAAAGAGGGTCCCGAGGCGAAGGCGCTGGCTCTTGAGCGACCAGTAGAGGACAAAGGTCACGACGAAGAGCTGGAGAAACTCGATGCTGTGGAAGAGCACGGCCGCCCCCTCGACGGCGGGCCACTCTAGCATCAGGCCTTCCAACGCACCTTGACGGGCGAACGGCCAGACGCCTGTCTACAGGCAGCGCGTGGAACCGAGGACGCTGAGCCGACCACGCAGACCGGTCACGGGTGAGGCGCCGATTCCCCCCCGATGGGAGATCGCTCGGCAGGGTTGCTGGCCTACGCCCCCTGCAGAGGCTACACGCGCATCGCGTCACAAAATCATCTTCGCGCAACGATCTGCAAAGGTGGAGCACGCAACGTTCTGACCAGCCGGCGCATTGGGTGCCCGAGTCGTCCAGCCCTAGAAAGCTTGCACACCTCTGTTCTTCCGTCCGCGGCTAACGCGGCGGAGGGACCACGATCGTGATGCCCGGCGGCGGCGGTGCGTAAATCACAGGCGGCGGGGGTCCATAGACAACCGGGGGCGGGTAGTACACCACGGGCGGCGGGGGATAGTAGTACCGCGGCGGATAGCCGTAGTACCAGCGGCCATGCCAATAATATCGGTGTCCGTGCCACCGGTGCCCATAGTAGCGGCCATCCGCCCCGGACGGCCCGCTGAGGCAGGCGCTCAGCACGAGCGCCACGGCGAGCCACATCAAAATCTGTTTGCTGCGACCGATCCCTCTTTGATGCTGGATGGGGCTCAGCATGATCCTCCTCTTCCTGCGGTGCTCCCCGCTGCGTTGAACAGCGCCCAGCTCACCCTTTCGGGTGCCGCGGACGTCTCTCAAAGTTGCCGAAGGCGGCGTCTGCATTTTTCTTCTGATCGTCGGACATGGTGTTGTAAAGAGCCTCAAAGGCTGGGACGAGCTTCTTCAGTCCATCGGCATGGGCGTCCGCAAGTTTTTGGTAGGAGCGCAGGTCGTCCACGGCGTTCATCTTGCTGAGGTTTGCGGACCTCTCCTGCCGGATTGCGTCGATCGCGTGTGCGTTGTCCCGCATCACCTGTGCAAAGTCATGCCACTGCGGTTCCTGCGCGGCGGTGATCTTGAGGTTGCGATGCAGATCCTGAATCCTGGTCTCTACACGGTCGGCATGAGAGGAGCTCCCGTGAGTCCCTTCGCTCGGAGGCGGCGGAGGTGCGGGCGCAGTGTCTGTCGGGTTGGTCTGGGCCAAGAACATCGCCGGGGCATCGCCCCCGCCAACCTCTTGACCGGGAACTGGCGAGCCCGCGGCCGAAGGCCTCCCCAGGACACAGGGGGCAAGGAATGCCCCTGCGGCAAGAAACCGGAAAATGCGATGCCAAGAACGGTCCATGATGTGCCCTCTTCCGCGGTCGCGCCGCGCCACCTTCGCTCCGCGATCCACTCCTCCAACCATGATGGACGACCTAAAGCATGGACGAGATTCGCCTGGGCGGCGTTGTCTCGAAGAACCCACTGGGCGACCGCGCGTTTCCCGGGGGCTTCACCCTCCCATCATGAAGACAATCTCGGCCGTCGGAGAGGCCCCTCGAGCACCGCCTCGCCAAAGCTCTCCCGATTCGAGTGAACTGGCGGAAAAAGCCGCGCCCCGGGAATGCCCTGGAGGCTCACTGTTGGACGCCCGCTGCCGGTAGCGGATTCACGCCCCCATAGGGCTGGGCCGCCGGTCTGCGGCCGCCCTCCAAAACGAAGAGTACCGCGCGTATTCGAAAGCGGCCGGGCATGGGGTCTCCCGAGCTATCCGCATTTCGGACGCTTTTGCCGCAACTCCTTCACACACTGATCGCGGGCCTCCGTCAGGGCTGCTTCGCTCACCGCCAACAGGGCATCGATCCTGCGCCGAATCTCCGCGCACACGGCGGCACGGTCTTGCTCGGCGTACTCTTTTCCGAGCGTTCCCACAAGCTGACCCAGGGTTCTCGGTGTGAGCTGCGTCTTCCAACGGAGCAGCTCTTGCAGAAATACTGTCGCATCCGTGGTGATGAGTCTTCCGAGGATGGCATCCAACGACTCGGAGATCGGGGCGTCGGTCACCGCGCGGAGGTTCAGAGCCAGTCGAATGCCGTCGCGGTCCGCGGCCTCGACCTGGTCTTCGAGAACCGGAAGTGCATCGTCGAGGGCTTCCCGGGCGGCGCGGGACTGCGCTGAGTCATCGAACTTGATGCGACCTTCCCGGGGCAGGAGCGCTCGCACACCGGCTGCGGTTTCAGGGGACGGCTTCTCTTGGAACTCTCGAAGGCTCTGCGTCAGCTCTGCAAAATCGACCGGTCCATCCTGCACCGCAACAGCGGAAGTGACAAAAAGTTGCGCGAGAAAGACGGTTCCCGCGGCGATTTTGCAGATTCCGAGGGCCGATTGGGGACCCCTTTCGGCGAGCGTTCGGATTTCTCGGCTCAATCGTCGCGGCGCAGGGGAGCGAGCCGCTTTCCCCTTCATCAAAGTTCCACTGTTCATAGGGCCAAGAACTGTGCGAGCCTCATGCCGGCATCATAACGGCGCACGAGGGCTTGACCCATGATTAAGTTGTATCACGCACCGCTGACCCGGTCAGTCCGAATCTACTGGCTTCTAGAAGAGCTCGGAATTCCGTATCAGCTCGAGACCGTGTCGTTTCAATCGGACACGATGCCGTTCGGTCAGGCTACGCCGGTTGGAAAGCTCCCGGCAATTCAAGATGGCGACCTGACGATGTTCGAGTCCGGCGCGATCCTCGAATACATCATAGAACGCTATGGAGATGGCCGCCTCGCTCCGCTGCCTGGCTCCTCGCTCCGCGGTCCGTATTTGCAGTGGATTCATTTTGCTGAGGCCACAGCGTTCCCGCCGCTTGGCAATCTCGCGTGGCACGTTCTCTTCAAGAAGGACGCGGAGACGCTCCCCGCTGCGATCGCCGACTATCGAAGCTGGGCGGCGGCTTCGCTGCAGGTGGTTGAGACCGCTCTTACGCGGCGGGAATATCTCCTTGAGAGTGGTTTCTCGGGTGCTGACATCATGATGGGATTCACGCTGGAGTGTGCCGAATGGCTGGGGCCACTGACGGACCGCTTCCCGAACGCGACCGCCTACCTTGCACGGCTCGAAGCGCGGCCCGCGTTCCAGAAGGCGACGCTCACCCCTCCCTAGAAAAAAGAGTTCGACCGGAAAAGGACATACCCGAGAGAGGCGCACCTTCTAAAAGAGCGATCCTCCTCCCTGCGAGCCCGGCATTCCTCCCCGCGTGACCTCATCCCTCGCAGCGTGGGACCCTTTGGGATTGTGCTGGTCTTGGACCTGATTGGCATGCGAAGCTTCCAAGGCACGAAATCGGCCGCGGCCTGAGCGGCTTGGGAGGGAACGCATGCATCCTCTTCATATCCTTTGGGCGATTCTGGTCGGGTTTGTGATCGGCCTCTTGGCCCGTCTGCTCATGCCAGGTCCGGACTCCATGGGCTTTCTGCTCACCACGGCACTCGGCATCGGCGGTTCGCTCGTCGGAGGATTCATCGGTGGCCTCGTCTCGAAGCCGAAGGAGGGCGCGCCGTTCCATCCCGCTGGATTCTTGATGTCCGTGGTCGGCGCTGTGATCCTGCTCTTTCTCTGGCGTCACATCGGCTGAGCCGCGCCGTCGCCGCTGCCAGGCAGCACGCGGGTGGGAAGGACTGCCCGACGGTACGGTCGACGAAGAGCCCGCCCGCAAAGCCTGGTCTTCGAGCACCTAGGGCGAGGCATCCGAACTCCTCCAACGTGACACCGCGTCGAATCCACTCCTATTTGTGTTCAGTAGAACGCCGACCTCGCGAATCCAACGAACCTTCTTCTGCCTGCGCATCTTCTGCGCCATCGCGAGTCGAGCCAGAAATTCTTCCTGCACATCGTATGCCGCAGAGCTGCCGATGCGCTGCGCATAGGCCGACGGTGTCCCGCGTCACGGCGAGGATTTCAACCAGTCCCTAGGCTTTTGCCATGGCTGAAGTACGTCGTTACCAGGCGTCCGATATCCGCGGTGCCGAGAGGAAGCTCGCGGTCGACGCTGCGGAGCTTGCGAAGCAAGGACTACGACCCACGTGGATGGTGTGGTTCGACGGGGCGAGGGCGAGACAACCGCGTCGCGCTGAGGGTGAGCTTGTCGTCCAGTTTGACGCCCTAGGTTCGCACACGGGCGTTCCCCCCCGGCTCTTGCGTGTCTTCCTGGTCTCCCTTGTGGTGAAGATGAGGGAACTCGTCCGGGCCTACGAAGAGACGCTCGTGCAGCTCGACTCGCTCGCCCAGGACTCCGCGAGTTCCGAGGCCCGGGGTTCGAGCCGATCGACCGCCAAACGTGCGGCTTTCGAGCGCCGCCGGCGGCGCATCGAACGCATGGTGCGCGAGATCGAGCAGGAGATCGAGACCCTGCAGCACCTCGAGCGGATGGGCCAGATCCGCCTGTAGCAGGCCGACACGCCGAACTGCGGGGCTCAAGCCGGCGCAGCCTTGCCGCACTCTTCGGCCCCGTGGATCACCGTTGCTCGCGTTGCCAACCGCGAGTTCCCGAGCCGCTTTCTCTTTCATGGTCCTCCGAGCGGCGCGAACCTCCCGGGGGATTCATTTTGGGGAAGCGGGGCGCCGTTGCGATGTAACTGCGCGACTCCGTGTCGATCCCTTCCACTTGCACACAGCGCACAGCGGGAAAACTGGGATGCGGACGCGCGGGGCAGGCCGGAGCTGGCGGTGGATGAATCTGTTTTTTTGCATCCACGAGCGACACACGAGAACCTCGTCTAAGTCTCGAACGGCCTGTGTAATCTAAAGGATTTCGTGATTCTTGGGATGAACTGCTTCGGATGGGCTCGTGGGCGATCACTGCGGTCCGAACCAAGACTCCAACACGATCCCGTGTTTTCGAATGAATGCAAACGTTTCACGTCGGTCATCCTGCGCTCTCTGGGCGTACGGGTGATCCGTTACCGTCTCATCGCGAAGAAATCCAGAGTCAATCTCCTGCCGACCGAATAGGACAGTCTAAGGTGCGTCGTCTTCGGAGACGGCAGTCCTCGCGTCTTGGGCGTCTGCGCTACACATCCAGCTCTGACGAGCCAAGAAGAATACCCATGAGACTTTGCTCGGGGGCTCGTCCCAATGAAGGACCAGCGCGGCGGGGCCGCTTTCAAACGCGATGAACGAGACGAATCACGAGCTTTCTGGAGTGTCGGCTCGTTCCCGGCGAAGCCTCACGGTGGGACTGCTGCTCACGATTTCCGCCACTGCTTTCGAAGCATTGGCCGTGGCCACCGTGTTACCGGCTACGGTGGTCGATCTTGGCGGTCTCGGCCTTTATGGCTGGGTCTTCAGTGGATTTATGTTGTGCAACTTGGTGTCCATTGCCGTGTCAGGGCGCATGGCCGACCAATCGGGTATCGCCCGGCCCTTCGTGGGCGGGAGCGCGCTCTTCGTGGCGGGCTTGATGATCGCGGGCCTCGCGCCGTCCATGCTGATTGTCGTCGTCGGGAGAATGGCCCAAGGGCTCGGCGCGGGGGCCATCTCGTGCGTATCCTACATGGCTGTCGCGCGGGGATATCCCGCGAGCGCGCAGCCGCGCATGCTGGCGCTGCTCTCGAGTGCGTGGGTGGTGCCCGGGCTGATCGGTCCCGCTCTCGCGGGAACAGTCTCCGACTACGTGGGCTGGCGCTGGGTTTTTCTGGCTCTCGCGCCCCTAACCGCGATCGCCGCATGCGTGGCACTCATCGGCCTGCGCCAACTGGCACCGCAGGATGGGGCTGGCCCAGATTCTGGCCAAATTGCGCTAGCGATCCAGTTGGCGATCGGTACAGCTCTCGCCTTGATCGGCGTTGAAAGCCATTCGGTCGGTCTCACTGCGGTGTGCGTCCTCGTCGGAGTCCCACTCGGCTTTCCAGCACTGCGGGGGCTGCTCCCTGTGGGAACCCTCCGCGCGCAGTCTGGTACGCCTGCCGCGATCGCCGCGCTGGGTCTCTTGAACTTCGCCTTCTTCGGCGCAGAGGCATTCGTGCCTCTCTCGCTCACGGCGGTTCGGGGACAGCCAGCGATGGTTGCCGGTCTTGCGCTCACAGCCGCAACGCTGGCCTGGACGGCCGGGGCCTGGTTGCAAGCACGCCTTTCGCTTCGCCGCGATCGCCGCCGGCTAAGCCGCACCGGCCTCACCCTCACCGCCCTCGGGATTGCGGGAACGACGAGCGCGCTCAGGGCTGAGGTCCCCGTGTGGATCGTGGCAATCGCATGGGGCGCTGCGGGTCTCGGCATCGGTCTTGCGTACTCGACGCTCACACTGATCGTGCTTGAACGCGCCACGAAAGGTCAAGAGGGAACGGCGGCGACCGCACTGCAACTTGCGAATGTCCTCGGTGTCGCACTCGGCACCGGTGTAGGTGGAGCAACGCTTGGACTTGTGACAGCAGCCGGACAATCCCACGCGTTCGCCATTGCCACGATCGACGCCATGATGGTTGGAGTCGCTGGGCTCGGGCTCGCGGCGACGAAGCATCTCCCAGCGCGCCCACCCGAAGCCCGCGGGTACTAGGGGGCGTCTACAGCACCCGGTCGATCGCTTCGACAAAGGCAGCTTTGGGACGTGCCCCGACCAGTTGGCCGACCACCTCGCCTCCGGAAAATACGAGGACAGTTGGCATCGCGCGGATTGCGTAGCGAGCACTCGTGGAGGGGTTCTCGGCGGCGTGGAGCTTCACGATCCGGACGCGACCCTCGTACGCGTCCGCGAGGTCTCGCAGGATCGGGGAGATTTGCCGGCAGGCGGGGCAATGATCGCCCCAGAAGTCTACAAGGACGGGAACCGCGGATTCCAGGACCTCTGTACCGAAAGTCTTGTCGCTAACGTCCGGCAGTTCTGCCAAGCAAGACCCCCGTTGGCCCGTGGCCGAAGGTGTGTACCCGAGGACGGGCATCGGTATTTTCGCGCGGGAACGCACTCCGGCGCAACCCGCATGGATTTGCGGACTTGCTTCGCCGTCAAAAGGACAAGCTCAAGAGTCTGCCACCTGCCTGACGCTGAATCCTCTTGACGAGTTTCGTGCCTTAAGGTTCGGGCCCCCGGCTCCGCGAAAAGCGAAGAGAGTCGCTGGAACCAAGCACTTCCGGAACGGTGGCCGTAGCCGCTGCGGGTGGTGCACCTCGCCGTCCACGCGCACTCCGACCATTAAGGCCCGTCCGCATGAGCAGCAAGTTCTCAGTTTCCAGGACCCCTTTGCAGCGGCACCACCGACGTACGGTGTGGCGAGCTTTCCAGCGCTTTCTGGCATCAGCCTCGTATACGAACCTATGATTGTGCAGTTGAGTAACCAGAGCGGGACCGAACGGACGGAAGGGGATGGACGTGCCGGGCTCTTCGCTCTGGCGCAATGGCGCCTTCTGTATTGGACGATCGCAGCGGTGGGAGAACCGCCTGGGACGAAGAGTCGCGAAAAGCGGCGAGGTTTCGGTAAGTTATATCTCGCGCGGAGAGGTGGCCGAGAGGCTGAAGGCGGCGGTTTGCTAAACCGTTATACGGCCAAAAGCCGTATCGGGGGTTCGAATCCCCCCCTCTCCGCCACTTCCAGGACATCTGGGCTCGCGCCCAGCAGAGACGGCGTAGCTCGCGACGAGTAGAAGGAGAGATGGCCGAGCGGCTGAAGGCACGCGCCTGGAGAGCGCGTGTACCCGAAAGGGTACCGTGGGTTCGAATCCCACTCTCTCCGCCACGCCGCGATCGAGCTGCCCAAGATGAGAGATACGCTAGGATTCTCTCGTTCATACGCGCCCATAGCTCAGTTGGATAGAGCGTCAGGTTGCGGACCTGAAGGTCGCAAGTTCGAGTCTTGCTGGGCGCGCCAGATTTCCCTCGATGAGGCGGGCCGTTACGCGGTTCGCCTCTTTTATTTCATGGGGATTTGTTGCCGTCTGTTGCCGTCGCGTCGTCAAGGAACGTGAGGTCCGGCGCCGCCTCGGGGATCGCGTGCGCGTAGACCCGCAACGTTGTCTCAGGGTTACTGTGCCCGAGTACTTGGGATACCCATGCGAGCGGCCGACCGGCATTTAAGGCCAACGTCGCGAACGTGTGGCGTGTACTGTGCTTCGTGAACGGCCGGATGCCGTGATCGACGAGCAGAGCGCGGAATCGTCGCCAAGTGCGGCCAAGATTGTCGCCGTCGATGGGCTTCCCTTGCGGGCTCAATAGAACGAGACCTGGATCACTCCATGCGCCTTCGCGTCTACGGCGACTCTCGGCGAGATGTCCCAACATCGGCCAGGAGGTCGCTGATAGGTACGAACCGCGCGCGGTCGGTCTTCGGGCCTTTTTGCTCGCCCCGCACGCGGTTGCGCCGGACACGGATGCGACGACTTGAGAGGTCCACGTCCTCCCACTGGACGGCGATCGCCTCGCCGGTCCGCAACCCGGTGTGAAAAGAGAGTACAAGAAACGGGTACAAGTGAGGCGCCCATTCGCGGGCTACCTCCAGAATCTTGGCGCGCTCCTCTGCTGTCCACGAATCCACCTGCCGAACCTCATGTTCGTACCGGCGCGCCGCCCGCGAGACTAGTCGGCCGACGCCGATCAACGGGTTGGCCGCAAGTAGTCCCCGCGAAACGTGGAGGGAGCAAACGCGACGCAGGATGCCGAGAGCGTTCGCAACCACCTTGGGTGAGAGCCCGTCCTTCAACTTCTGGTTGATGAAGCGAAGGAGATCCGTCTCCGCGAGTGCCTCACGAATGCCACTCGAACGCGATCGGCCTGCCGTGCAGATGGAGCATCGGGTCGAAGGTTCCATGGTTCAGGATTCAAGACGACCTGCCGAAGTTTGAGGCAAGGCTCACCGAGCCGTGCGTGGAGCTTTGGCGCGGCACAAGGAGCGCCCAATAGCCATGCGAAGCTCTACTAGGAGCGGGGGACCCAAGCTAAGGGAGCATCGGTCCCTTCTCGGGGAACGCGGAAAACCGTGCGCCAACTCTCCTCCTCAATGACCTCGTTCTACAAGTTCGTCTTCCCCACAGTCTGGATCGGGGCGTTCGCATTCGTCACGTTGCTGATGTTCATGGCCCCCGATTCGTCCAAGGGAAACGGAGACGTGCACGAAATGCGGTGGATCTTTGCCTTCATGACGCTTCTCGGCGGAAACTTCATCTATTGGGGCTGCATGAGACTCAAGACGGTCAGCATGAGCGGGGATGCCCTCATCATCTCGAACTACCGCAGGCGGGTCGATGTTCCTCTGCGCGATGTGGAGGCGATTTCGGGTTCGATGTTTATGTCTCCCGAGCTTATCTGGTTGCGCTTTCGGCACCCAACCCCTTTTGGTGAGAAGATAGTCTTCATGCCGAAGGTCCGTTTCCACTTTGGCTTCTCACGCCATCCGCTTGTCGCTGAGCTTCGAGCCCTCATCTCCAGCCCTGCAACGCATGCTTGAAGACGTTTGAGGAATTGGTCGAGCAAACGTCACGCTAGAAGGCATGCCATGTCTCAAAGAAACGAAATTAACATCTGGCACATCGCGATACCGGTGAACGACCTTGATCGCTCCGTCGCATTTTATTGCACCATGCTGGGTTTCGAGATGGTGGGACGGGACGAATACCCGACCATGCGGCAGGCGTTCGTCTCACTAGGTCGTGGTGGGTTTACGATAGAACTATTCGTGCCGTTGGGTGAGGAGGCTATCAAACCGCGTTTGCGCCCCGATCACGTTGCCTTCGAGTGCGCCGACATCGACAACTACCGCCAGAAGATCGCGGCGTCAGGTCTCTCGGTCCCGAATATAGAGACCTTCCCGGGTGGCATGAAGCACTTTGAACTTCGGGATCCCGACAACACCAAATTGGACTTCTTCGAGGGCCGCGCCGGATACGACGCGTTTCTGGCCAGCAGGGAACCTGACGCGGCCTCAAAATCAATTTAGGACACTACCCGGTATCGCAGCCACTTGGCGAACAACTCTCTTTCCTTGGTTCGCTGTCAGTCCTTCTCTCGTATTAGCGGCTTCAATGAGGCGCTCAGCTGGCGTGCAAATATTTGCGCGGATCGGACGGTACTTTGGTGGGAGTCGAGCGACCTTGAACGAAGTGAGCGATATTTTGAGGAGTGAGTCTGAGTCTTGAAGGCCGAGTCTCGCGCCGTAAAGGTGACGCACTATGGCTCAAATTGACATATCTCAGTACCTCGCCGCGCTCACGCCTCGTCAACGACGGTTGCTGCTCGCACTGATCGGCGGGGCCGGGACGAAGACTCAAACTGCAGAAGAAGCAGGTGTAAGTCGCCGCACGCTCTATCGCTATCTCGATGACGCAATGTTCAAGAGCGCGCTCGAAGGCACGAACATTCTCCTTCTTCGAGCAACGGCGAGTCAGATCCTGGCCGCAACGGGGACCGCTGTGGAAGCTCTGCGTCGCATCGCGGAAGACTCCGACGCAAAGCCGGCGGAGCGAGCCCAGGCTGCTTCAAAGATCCTGGACTGCTTCTTCCAACACACAGAGAAGATCCTCCAGCTATCCCTGTGACGGGCTCGGCAGCGGGAACGCCACCGCGGGCTCAGCCGGCCGCGGGCGCACCCGGCCGAGCAGCTGCACGCCTAACCCGCCGCCCGCCAGCGCGGGCACCGGGTCTCGGGCTAGGGGTGCGACCCGAGCGCTGGCCGTCAGCTCCGCCGCAAGTCTAGAATCGCTGCATGCGACGACTGATGCCGGAGGGCGTAGTCTTCGTGCGCAAGGAATACGGGTCGGCGCGCTCCGAGGCGCCGGTCCCGGCCGGTGTGAAAGTCGTTGACGGTGGTCTCGGCGTTACGCCTGCGGGTGCGGTCCGCGGCGCCCGAGCCGAAATGAACGGACGTTCGGAGGGGCGATGTTCCCGGCACTTCCTATTGCTCTCGGCATCCTGCTCGTCCTCGCGTGGGCGAGCGCGAATGTACTGAAAGAGTACGAGCGCGGCGTCGTCTTCCGCTTCGGACGCTACAACGGCACGAAGGACCGAGGCTTGCGTTTCATCATCCCGGGTGTCGATCGTATGGTGAAGGTAAGCCTGCGCGAGATCGTGATGGATGTGCCGCCGCAGGACGTCATCACGCGCGACAACGTCTCGTTGAAGGTGAACGCGGTGATCTACTTCCGTGTGCTGCATCCGGAGAAGGCGGTGATCTCGGTCGAGAACTACCTCTTCGGCACCTCGCAGATGGCGCAAACGACGCTGCGGAGCACCTGTGGACAGGGCGACCTCGACGAGCTCCTAGCCGAACGGGAGACGATCAACCGCAAGCTCGCGCAAATCATCGACCAGCAGACGGAGCCGTGGGGGGTGAAGGTGCGCGCGGTCGAGCTCAAGCAGATCGACCTCCCGGAAGAGATGCGCCGGGCGATGGCGAAGCAGGCAGAGGCCGAACGCGAGAAGCGATCCAAGATGATCCACGCAGAGGGCGAGTTCCAGGCGGCGCAGCGGCTCCAGGATGCCTCTCACATCCTCTCCCAGGAGCCGGCGGCGCTCCAGCTCCGCTACCTCCAGACGCTGACGGAGATCGCCACGGAGCAGAACTCGACCATCCTCTTCCCATTCCCGATGGATCTCCTGCGGCCTTTCCTCCTGCCGCCGGGCCGAGGCACGGGCCCGGGGACGGGGCGCTAGATGGCGCGCGGCGCAGACAAGCTCCCCTCCGACGAGGGGGTGCGCCGGAGCGACCCGTTACGAGTAGGTATGGAGGAGGATTGGGTAGGAGGTCGAGTAGCTAGGGCCTGTGAGTACAGGGCTCTCTCAGCGGGGGTTGGACCAGACTAATGACCTCTGGCAGCAGCTCGCAGTCCTCACCCACGCGGGCATAGCGAACACGCGAGCGTATGCGCCTGGCAGTTCAGTGCGCGATCGTATCGGCTGAACCCTACGCATCCGCGATGCCGGCCACACAATCCCCGCCAAGTTCTCAATTTCCCGTGATCTGGGGATTGACTGTTTGTCGGCTCTTCAGAGATCATGCCGTCGCGCACTGCAAACAGCGCTCGCTCCCTTCAATCCCTAGGGCAGCAGTGAGCAGGGCACAAACACACCGCGAAGGCCCAAAGCACTCCCACAAATAGGTAGCCTCTATCAGACCGCCAACGAAGATCTCTAACTTTTCTTTTGGAGGAGAACCTAATGCACGCGACTTTTTTACGCCCCGCTCTTGCGACGCTGACGCTTTCTGCCTTGCTGTTTACCGGGGTATCGGCTTTCGCCGAGATGGTTTCCTACAAAGCCGACCTCAAGGCTTCGACCGAGGTTCCCCCCAACGATAGCAAGGGCACCGGAGTTGTTGAAGCGACCTATGACACTACATCTAAGAAGTTTTCTTGGACGATCACCTATTCGGGCCTGACCGGTCCTGCCACCGCCGCTCACTTCCACGGACCGGCCGCAGCAAATGCTACTGCGCCGCCGGTGGTGCCGCTTTCGGGTGATCTCGCAAGCCCGATCAAAGGCAATGCAACCTTGACAGATGCCCAAGCGGCAGACCTCCAAGCCGGGCGCTGGTACTTCAATATCCATACCGCCGCGCACCCGGTCGGCGAACTACGTGGACAGGTTATGAAGAAGTAAGTCGTCGCGAACCCGAGAAAACGGAGGACCCGCATATTTCCCGCGGGTCCACTTTTGTCGCGCCGGCAGCGCCCGGAGGCTTGGCTTTCAAGCTCTAATCCTGTTCGGTGGACCATCGGCGGCCGCGACGCTCCGAAGCGAGGACGTGGGCTGGTGAGCGGAGCGGCTCACCCCCCCGGCCGGCGCGTGCCCCCAAGGGAAGTTTAGCCTTTCAATGCTTTTCTGCGCGGACCTCCGCGCTCGCGGCGCGCAGGGCCTTCAAATCACCGACGCTGCGCATCCGAGAAATGTCGCGCATGCGACTCAAAGGCATACGCAACGTGGGATGATGACCGCGGAAAGGGGAGCGCCCGCGCCAGCGGCAGATTCCGCGCCCAGGTTGTACAGGACGCGCAGCGGGTAGATGATGCCTCCAATGCGCACCGCGCTCGCGCTTGTTCTGCCCCTCTTGGTGCTCGCGCCATCCTGCTACGTTCAGGCGCGCGATGACGCCGCATTGAGGCAGCAGATCCTGGAGCTGATTCGCCAAGAGCAGCAGCGCCAAGCGCAGCTAGCCCAGCAGTGTAACGAACTGCGGATCGCGCTCATTAACCGGGGCATGCCACTCGAACAAGCCACGAGCGCCTACAACGACTGCCTCGCAGGGAAATAGGTCGCGCCGGGCCAGGAGAGTTCGGCCATGAGCGACTCCAAGGCCCGGGTCCTTGAAACTCTCTTTCGTTGCGGTGCCGCCCAGCCGGAGCCCGCAGCTCTCGATGAGTTCGCCGCAAGACTTCAAAACGCTTGAACGTACGAGCCGGCACGCGAAATGAGGCTGAGCCACTGGGCAGGCGGCTTAGGGCAGATAGCGTACCGTCCTGTCGACACCGCGCCTTGTCAATCGCGCCCTAGTGCCCTAGACAAACTCCTCCACCGCTTCTTTGAGCATTCTATCGAGGTCGTCGTATGACCTAGCCTTGATCACCTTCCCGTTCGGGTTCAACACCTTCGCCACAGACAGCGCGACCAAATCTCTCGCGCGCTCCGCTTGCCGCGCCGTCGCGTAGCAGCGGACCGCGGGATGATAGCGGGGCAACCTCAGGCCATCGGTGCAGTCCCGAATGGGGTTGTGCAAATATTTGCACTGGCTTGTGGAGAAGCTCCTTCATCCCAGCACAGGATGCGCTGGAAGGTCCGCGGCGCAGAGCAGCTGGCCAGCGTCAATAGCGGGGGCCGCTACATCCGACTGTCCCGGCAAGTGACGAAAAGATGGTACTCCCGAGAAGGAGGCAATTCGCGCCGGGGATGCGGAGGAAGGACGAGCATGACGGGGTCCCAGGCAGAGCCTGGCGACTCGTGCGGGTCGCGGCGCGAAGCGTTGCACTTAGCGCTCGTCGCGATGCTCGATCACCAAGTCGGGGCCGGGCGATACTGCACCCGGGGTTGAAAGGCGTCCGCACATTGGAAAATAACTTCGGCCCGACCTTGACCCTCAGCCCATATCGAACGCTTTGCGGTCACCATCGCTACCCTACCCTGTTTGGCGCAGAAGGTGTTTGCGTTCTCAACGGCATCCGCAACCATTCCCTCGGTCGTTCCGAAAAAATAGTCATGCTTCGATGCCATATAGGTTCCGGGACCTAGGCGTACCAGATGAGAGACGCAGCCCCCTAGAACCGTCGCCAGGATGGCTATCAGAGCGAGTCTAGATCCCATTGACCTGCCTGGCTTCCTCGGCCCAACAACCCCTAGAAAACGGCCTCTGTTTGCTCCACTGATCGACTCCGCTCGGCGAACTCCGCCGGCGTGAGATGGCCCAGGCTCGAGTGCGGACGCACGTAGTTGTACTCGCGCCGCCAGCTCTCGATCAAGACCGTTGCGTCCGTTCGATTCGGAAACCACTGCAGCCCGAGACATTCGTCTCGAAACTT
>DATGZK010000033.1:0-18332 GCA_035489755.1 Myxococcota bacterium | reverse complement strand
AAGCGAGAAGTAGATCGCGTACGCCCCGAGGTACCAGCGCGGCTCAAGGCCGATGCGCTCATGCGTCTCACCGATCGCGACCCGCTCGGCCAGGAACTCCTCCTCGTAGGAGGCACTTCCCAGAGACAGGAGGTACTCGCGTTGCTTCTCGAGGAGGCGCTCCTTCATCTGGGGATCGCGCAGAAGCTCGCGGGTCCGTTCGAAGGACAGCAGGTGGCGATAGAACGCGCCAACAAGCGCGTCGGCGTGCCGCTCGAGGAGGGGCCGAAGTGCCGTGAGATAGCTCCGCTCTTCCTCACCAAGTCCGACAAAGGCAAGCCGCTGCGCGGTGTCTTCCTTGGTCATCTGGCGCCACATCGTTTCCTCGAAAAACAAGCATGCCACCGCCTTGTCCGAGCGACAAGCAGCCACAGACCTGGACGAGCTGCCGCAGGGGATTGGGGCACAGCGCTGCAGACCTCCCTGCGGAGCGCTACCCGAAGGCTTCGCGCGTGGCATGAGTCTTGCCACACACCTCGGCATCGGGGGATGCGCTGGGGAGGAATGATGTCTGATTTCCTATCGATGTATTCCGTGCAGCACTGGCTTGAGTCTTGTCCCCAGGGATACCTGAGCGGGACGGAGTATGGCCATCGGCCGAGCGAGGGCGAGCCCGAGTTGATTCTCTCCGACCCGTTGCTCCGCGAGCAAGCCATCGGGACGACCGTCCAGCTGGTCGTCGGAGAACGCTGCGCCCTCGCAGCGTCTTCGGGCCTCATCAACTCCGCCCCCGACGAGGCGAGCAAGCGCTTTCTCGCAACGCAAACCCTCGACGAGGCGCGACACGTGGAGATCTTCACCCAGCGCCTCTTCGACCTTGGCCTTAAGAAAAGCGAGCTCGAGAGCGCGATCCAGCAGTACGCCAATCCGAATCTCATGAAGTTTGCGGAGGTGCTGCTCGAGAAGGTGGACCGCAAGGATTTTGTGGCCGGCGTGGTGGGGCAGAACGTCGTGCTCGAGGGCATGGCGTTTAGTGTCTTCGAGATGATGTATGCGGGGAGCCAGACCCTGAACCCGAAGTTCGCCCACACCCTTTCAGGAACCATCGCCGATGAGCGGCGTCACGTGGGCTTCGGCGAGAACCGGATCGGTTCGCTGATTCAAGAGCATCCGGAAAGAAAACCGGCGATTGAACGCATGCAGAAGGAGATGTCCTACTACATGCTGGCGACCTTCGCGGACTCGTTCCGCAATAGTCCGGCGCGCGAGGAGCTGAAAAAGCTGCGCGGCTCGATCTCCGGCTACGGCGCGCCAAAGGCGGAGTGGCACGGTGCCGACCTAAATGCCCTAGAGCCGGAGGAGATGGAGCGCCTGCTCGCGGATACGGTGCTGAAGGAGTTTAAGATCCGCCTCGGCCGGATCGGGATCGAGTACCAGACTCCGGCCCGGCCGTAGCCAGCGGGTAGGCGACCGCGGTGGAGCGGGTGATTCGAGACGAGCCGGCGGACGTCCACGCACTCGAGCCCGAGGCGTTTCTCGAGGAGGTGCACTCCTTCGAGTTCTGGTTCCACTCGGTCCAGGGCTATCTCTCGGGCCTGACCTTCGGGCACCGGCCGGATGTGCACGGAGCTCCCCTCGCTCCCAGCGAGCGAGAGCACCTCGTGACCGTCCTTTGCAACTACTGCGTCGGGGAAACGGCCGCGCTTGAGGGCGCCAGTGGACTTGTGGCCATCGCCCCCAATCGGCTCACCAAGATCTTCCTCGCCACGCAGGTCGCCGACGAGGGCCGCCATCTCGAGGTGCTGCTGCATCGGCTCGGCGAGCTCGGGGTCGCCGCGCCGGAGACGGAGATCGAGCGACGCGCGTCGCGCAGCCTCCTCCACTTCAAACGCAGGCTGCTCGAGCTCGTCGAGACGCGCGACTGGGAAGCCGCGATCTTCGCGCAGAACGTAATCCTCGAAGCGATGGAGTTCACCGTCTTCCAGAGCCATGCCCGTACTGCGGACCTCGTAACGCGGGAGGTGCTGCAGGGGATCGTGAAGGACGAGCGCCGCCACATCGGATTCGGCGAGAACGAGCTCGGAAGGCGCCTTAAAGCCTCACCGCACATCCGCGCACGTATCGGCGAGGTGAAAAAAGAGCTCGATCACTGGGTCCTTGAGAGCTTCGAAGAGACGCTGCGCGAGATTGGCGTCCCAAACGAGGAGCGCCCCGAGTTGGGCCGCAACTACCTTGAGGTGGTGGCCCGCCTCGGCTTTGCATGAGCGCGGATCCCCTGCTGCGGCGCGAGGAAGAAGAGGAGGCTGGCCCGCGGCAGCGCTTCTTGCTCGAAGACACCGGCTTCGACGAGGTACCTCCGAAATACCGACGCTTCTACCGCAAGTGGAGGGGGCCGGGTGACGCTCTCGCGCCGAACGAGGTGATCTGCCCGGTGTGCAAGGTCGTGATCCGCTCCACCCGCGAACTGCGGCCCGGAGACCGCGTGTACTGCATGCCGTGCATGTCTCGCCTGGTGGTGGTTCGAGCAGAGGATGGCCGCTTGGAAGCACGGGTGGCCTACTGAGGCTCGGCCAGGCTGGCTACGCGGCCAGCGCTGCGATGCTGCCCCGCGAGAGGACGCCTTGGAAGGCGCTTCGAATCGTGGCACGGCAGGTTTCGATGCGCGCCGCGAGTCCGTCGACTCCGTCGGTTGAATCCGCGAGCTCGGCGCTTAGCGCGAAGGCTTCACTTTTCGGATCGAAGACCTCGATCGCACGCCCGGCCACCCAGCGCAAGACGGCCTCAACCCGGCGCAGCTCGCTGTACGCATCGAGCAGCCGCTCGACCAGAGGACCCGCGATCACGCTCCGGAGCATGGCCGGGTTGCTCGGGATCTCAGGTGCTCGCCGTTGCCCTCCTCGCTCGAGAAGCGCACCTGCGGCAAGGAAGTCGACGTCCATGAGCCCGCCAGGCCCCGTCTTAAACGCGACCCTTCCCGCGCGCTCGTCCTTTTCCGCGCGTTCTCTTTCAACCCGGGCACGCATCTTCGCAACCTCCTCCCAGGGAGGTCCCGAGCGGGAGAGCACCCGTTCGCGCGTTCGCGCAAGCACGTCCTGTGCACCCGGGAGGTCGCCTGCAAGGGGCCGGGCGCGCATCAAGACCAAGTGCTCCCACACCTCCGCATCGCGCTCTTGGTACGCGGCGAAGGACGCGTAGGAAGCGACGAGGAGACCCTGGCCTCCCGAGGGGCGAAGCCTCGTGTCGACTTCGTACGCGACGCCTGCCCCCGTCATGGTCGAGAGATAGGCGACAAGGCGCTGGCCGATGCGCGAGGCGAGCGCAATCGCCTCGGCACCGCCGCGCTGCAGGAAGATGAGATCGAGGTCGGAGTGGTAGGTGAACTCGCGGCCACCAATCTTTCCCATGCCGACGACGGAAAGGGGCTCGGCCAAGGGTGTTCGGACTTGTGCCTGGAAAAGTGCGCGGCGCACCACATTCTCGGCGAGGGCGGAAAGGAAGGCGGAGGCCTCAGCGAAGGAGACGAGCCCGCCGAGCTGGAGACAGGCCACGAAGAGCGTCTCGCTCCGCCGCAGGAGGCGCAGCTCGTCGAGGAAAGCCTCGAGGTCCGCGGCCGGAAGAGCCACCTCGTCTTCGAGAAGCCGTGCCTTACACTGCGCAAGCGTCTCGCTCGCAGTCTCGGCCGAGCAGTCCGCGATCGACTCCAGGAGCGCGGGGCGCGTCGCGAGCAGACGGGCAGCCTGCGGACTCGTCGCGAGGACCCGAGCCACGCCGAGGAGAGCACCTCCCTCAAGTCGCAGCGCTGCCGCGTCACCCCCTCGCTTGGCGAGAAAGACTTCGGCCGCAACTTGCATCCTGCGCGCGAGGCGATCGGACCCCAACGCTTCCGCAAGGCGCCGCTCAAGCTGCGGCATCGTCGCCTTCGCCGAGCACAAGCGCCTCGAACTGCGCGCGCACTCGGCTTCGCACCGTCGTCCAGTCCTCGACGAGCCGATCGCGTGCGCGTTCGCCCTCGGGCTCGGCATAGCCCATGCGGCGCGCAAGCGCGATCTGCCCGAAGCGCTCGCGCGGGAAGCCCTGGGTCTGACGCTCCTCCACCATCTGGAGGGCGTGCTCCGCCCGTCGCAGCCAGGTGTAGGCGTGCGAGAGGTCGGTGATCGCCGTGTCGGGGAGCAGCCCAAGACGCCCGAGGACCGCGAGCGCCTCGAGGACGCTCCCTCGCCGAAGCACCTCCAAGCGGCCGCCATGGAACAGCTGAAAGGCTTGGACGAGGAATTCGACGTCTCGGATCCCGCCGGGCCCCTCCTTGAGGTCCGCTTCGAGGTCGCGCCCGGCGCGCCGGCGCTCGTCCTCGATGCGGGCTTTCATCGCACGCACCGCCCGTGCGACCCCACGGTCGATAAAACGCCGGAACACGAAGGGGGCGATCTCGCGCTCGAACGTTCGTGCCGCTCTTTCCGGTCCCGCGACAAAGCGCAGGCGGATTAGCATCTGACGCTCCCACTCCATGCCGAAGGATTCGTAGTAGTCGAGGGCAGCGTTCACCGAGTTGGCAAGCGCCCCCTGCGGCCCCTCCGGCCGAAGATCAAGGTCCACCCGGTAGGCGAAGCTCTCCTCGGTCGGCTCTTCGAGTCCAGCCTTGAAGGCTCGAACAAGACGCGCCACGTCCGCATTGCGCACGGCGTCCTCCGCCTCGCTTGGCGTTTCATACAAAAAGAGGAGATCGACGTCGGAGGAGAAGTTGAGCTCCCGACCCCCGAGCTTTCCGAGAGCGAGGAGGGTCGGCGGGCCAATGCCTGTTTCGTCCGCGGCGCAGGCGAGGGCCGCGCCAAGGCAACGATCGGCGAGGTCCGAGAGCTCCCGCGGACTCTCGCCAAAGGGCCGCCCAAGGAGATCACGCGCGGCGACGCGGAGGAGCCCGCGGTATTTGCAGAGGCGAATCGCGCTCCAGGATCTGCTCGGCGTGTCGGAGGGCGGTTCGGGAGTTGGCCCTTGGAGCTCGCGCACGAGCGCTGGGTTACGGACGAGCAGCCGCGCAAGGAAGTTGCTGGCGCCAAGCACAGACACGATTCCCGGCGCGCTCACAAGATCGAGAGGAGTGCCGCATGCCTCTTGGGATGCACCTGCGAGCTCGTGCAAGCGCGCTGCGCCGAAGCCCGGTCGTGCGGACATGAGGAGCGCGGGTGCCCAGTGCGCGATCTGCGGCGCGAGGTCGGGATGCTGCGCGGCCCGGACAAAGGCAAGGGCCGCGCCCACCGGCTCCGGTTCCCCGGCGATCCCGAGAAGCTTGGGATCGGCAGTCCCGTGCTCGAGTCCTTCGACGAACGAGCGTGACAGCGCATCCCTGGCGCCTTCGCCCTGCATGGCGCCTCCGCGTGGCCCGCCGCCTCGACCTCCGGAGACGGCGATGCTCTTGCGCCCTCTAGCAACTCAGGGGCGTGCCGTCGATGCGCGATGCCAACGCCGACTCGGCATTAGGGGCGCGTAAGGTCCGAGGGCTGTGCTGCGCGGGCGCAGGAAGGGCAAGAGGCGTTTAGTGGCCGTCCGGGGCGGGGCTCTTCAAATCGGCGGAGTGGTAGGGCTCGCTCAGCGCAATCTTTACGGGCTGGCCTTCTTGGAAGGTAATCGGTCCAAAGAAGCCGTTCGCCACGGCCGTTTTCTCGATATCCCACGCATTTCCGCTGCGCCGAGAGAGGGCGTCGATCGTTTCTCCCTGCTTGGCAGGAGCGATGCGCAGGCGCGAGACCAAGATCGAGAGCCGCTCCTCCTCGCTCAGGGGGCGAAAGCTGCGCGTCGTACTCTGCGCGCGGCCGAAATAGCCCGATGCCACCAAAGACCGCGCCGCGACGCTAATGCGATACACATGGCCGCGGTAAGCGATCCACGTGAGCTGGCCCGCCACGTCCCCTTGCGCTGTCGGGACACGCCCCCGTACCTGGTAGGCGGGCAGGTCCCCGATGTAGATGGACTGCGCCTGCTCCACCTGGGCGTGCATCTTGACCGCGCGCCCACTTAGGAACTTGTCCGCAGCCTTTTTCGGGTCGCTCCCCTCTGGCTCCATCTCGAGGGCGATCCGCGCGTCACGCTTCGGGGAGACGGCGCCCACGGCGGAGGCCGTGTTGACCGTGGTCCAGCCTTCGGGGAAGGTGAGCGTAAAGTCGAGGTCGGGATGGACAAAGCGGCTCCCGCGAAAGATCCCCTCCGCCGGGTTTTCATCCAACACGAGTCCCTCGATCTGGTGCAGGTAGCCCCCCGGGTTTGGCGCAATGGCCGGGGTTCGCGTCCAGTTGATTTCTCTGCCGCGCGTCTCCGTCGACGCGATGCGCTCCGCTGTGCCGGGGTGGGTGTCGAAAAAGCCGGGAATGCGCTGTGCACCGAGCATGAGGCGCTCCTCGCCACCCAGGCGCTTTAGGAACTCAGCCATCGCCCGGGGGTCGTAACCTGCGGCCGCCGCGAGGTGCTGGCCGCCTTCGTCTGCAGCTCGCTCTTCATCCCGCTGGTACGCGGCCATGTATGCCGCGCGCGCGAATCCCAGGGAGAAGGGTCCAAGGCGCATTTCCGTCTGCTGCGCCGCCGCTTGATGGCGCGCCGCGGCGTGGGTGATCTCATGGCCAAGCACACAAGCGAGTTCGTCCTCGGAGTTCACCAAGGCGAGGAGACCCCGCGAGACGAAGATCACCCCGCCGGGCAAGGCGAAGGCGTTCGGGCTCCACTGGTCCACGATCCGGAAGCGGTAGTCAAAGCCCCGAGGCGCGCCGCGGGCCACGCGCTGGCCGACGCTGTTCACATAGGACTGGAGGGCATCGTTCTTGTAGAGCCCGAGCTGGCTTGCGACCTCGGCCTCTCCCTCCTGGCCCGCCGCGCGGTCGTCGTACTCGGTCTCGAGGATCTGGACCCGCTTGGGCTTGTCGGGCTCATCGATGTCCTTGGCGACCGGCGCGCAGGCGAAGTGCCAGGCCAAGACGCCAAGCAGGAGCGGAACCCTGGACGAGTGGCGCATCGCCGCGTGTCTAGCACCTCGGCAGGGATCGCGCGGCCTTAGCGTGAAGACGGGGCCAGTGCCGTCTCCTGGCTCGAGAGCAGGACGGGGCGAAGGCGCCCTTTGATCTCGGCGAGCTCACGCCGCGCCGATTCGGCGCGCGCCTCGACGCGGATCTCTCGGATCCGCGCGTCGAGGCCCTCTGCGTCGAGTTCGCGTTCCAAATTGCCCTCGCTCACGGTGCGGGCGATGTGTTCCCGCACACCCTCGAGCGCACGCATCTCCGTCTCGATCGAAAAGCCCTCGAAGGCCTCCTGGATCCGCCGACGCGCGTTCGCGTTGGCGAGGGTCGCGAGCATCTGGACCTTCTCCCGCTCGAGGCTGCGAATCTCCTCGCGGAAGCGCAGGAGGTTGCGCGTCGCCTCGGCGGCTTCGGCGCGAACGCTCGCGCGCTCGCGCTCGGCGCGGTCGAGGTCTTCGATCAGGACCTGGCGCTGGGTGATGAGAGCGAGGGCGGCCGCGTCGTCCGTTCGCCGGATCGCCCGGGAAACGTCGTCGCCGAGCCTTGCCGCTTCCGCCCGGCGGTCCTCGATCTCCGCTTCGAGCTTGTTCCGCATGTAGAGGATGCCGGCGACTGCCTTCTTGAGCTCTGCGTACTGCCTCACGCGCTCGTCGATCGCCTGCTCATAGACGGCGCGCGGATTGTTCTCCTCGCGGTCGCGGACCCATCCGGCAAACCCTCCGCGCACAAGACGACAAAGGCGTGCCAGAAAACCCCGGGGACGAGTGGATGCCATGACGTTCCTCCTGCGCGAGTCGTGCATCACGAGCCCTCGCTCCAGTCCTCGGAGCGAAGACCGAGCTCGCGGATCTTTTGTTGAAGGCTCTGGCGCACCAGGCCGATGGCCTCCGCGGTGCGAGAGATGTTGCCGCCGTTTTGGCGCAGAGCGCGCAAGAGATAACTGCGCTCGAAGTCCTCGGTGGCCTGGCGTTTCGCATCGGCGAACCCCCCGCCGGCGCCGCCGGCGAGGGCGCCAGGAGCGCTCCCTTCTTGGCGAGAGGGAAGGCGCAGATCCGCTTCAACGATCATCTCGCCCGGAGCAAGGACCGCGGCCTGCTCCACCACATTGCGAAGCTCCCGCACGTTGCCCGGCCAGGCGTAGCCGGCGAGGGCCGCAAGGGCACCCGCGCCCATTCGCCGGGGTTCGCGACCGAGGCGCTCGGCCAGCTGCGAGAGGAAGCGGTCGACGAGCGCGGGAACATCCTCACGCCGCTCCCGCAGCGGAGGAACAGCGATCTGCACGACCTTCAAGCGATAGTAGAGATCTTCACGAAAACGGCTGCGCTTTACTTCGGCTTCGAGGTCCCGGTGGGTCGCGGCGATGACGCGCACATCGACCTCCACCGGCTTGGTACTTCCCACCCGCTCTAGGCTTCGCTCTTCGAGTACACGGAGAACCTTTGCCTGCGTCTCCGGCGCCATGTCCCCGATTTCGTCCAAGAAAATGGTCCCGCTGCCCGCGGCCTCAAAGCGGCCGATCCGCCGCGCGTCGGCGCCAGTAAAGGCACCTTTCTCGTGACCAAAAAGCTCGCTCTCGACGAGCTCCCGGCTAATCGCCGCGCAGTTGACCGCGACGAAGGGGCGCCCGCGACGCGGGCTTCGCTGATGGAGGGCCTGGGCGACAAGCTCTTTTCCGGTCCCGCTCTCGCCGCGCACGAGGACCGTAAGATCGGTCTCTGCCACCTTCTCGATCATCTCGAACACGCGGCGCATGGCGGGGCCCGAGCCCACGAGGTTCTCGAAGCGCAGCTCGCGATCGACGCGCTCGAGCAGCATGCGATGCTCCCGCTCGAGACGCGTGTGTTCAAGCGCTCGTTGCACGATGATGCGGATCTCATCGTTGTCGAAGGGCTTTGGCACGTAGTCCTGCGCCCCGGCCTTCATCGCTTGAACGGCGACCTTTTCAGAGCCGTGCGCGGTGATCATGACGACCGCGGTCTCCGGCCGCGACGCCTTGACCTCCCGCAAGACGTCCATCCCGGAGAGCCCCTGCCCAAGGGCGAGATCGGTCAGCACGAGGTCGGCCGGACCCTCGCGCAGCTGAGCCAAGGCGGCCTCCGCCGAATCCGCGACCGCGACTTCGTAGCCCTCGCGCCGCAAGAGGCCGGAGAGTGCGAGCTGAATCGCTCGCTCGTCTTCGACGATGAGGATGCGCGCGCTCACGCCGCACCTTCCCCTTGTGTCGCCGCGCTGGCGAGCGACCCGCCAGAGGCCTCCGGACCCGCCTTCGGAAGCGCCAGCACGAACTCCGTCCCCGCTCCGGGCGCCGACTGTGCCTCGATCGTTCCGCCGTGCGCCTCAATCAGCTTCTTGGTGATGGCAAGGCCAAGCCCCGTGCCTTCCGGCTTTGAGGTGTAGAAGGGGCGGAAAATCTTGCTGAGCGCATCCCGGTCCATGCCAGGACCGTTGTCGCGAATCCGGACCCAGACCTCCGTGGACGCGAGGTTCTCGCCCGTCGCAACCTCGAGCGTGGGCGCGCGCGTTCCCCCTTGCTCGAGCGCGTCCAGGGCATTGCCGATGAGATTCAGCGCGACCCGCCGCAGTTTCTCCGGATCTCCCCGCAGCGCGCTTTGGCCATCGAAGGTGCGCTCGACCTTCACGCCCAAGCGGGCAATCCGGTCGCGGAAGCTCTCGAGCGCGGAGTCGAGGACGTCTGCCATGCGCACGTCGGCAAGACGCAGCGCCTCCTCCCGCGCGAACTTCAGCAGGTGGGAGATCGACCGCTCGACCCGGTCGAGTTCCTCGAGCGCAACGCGTGCGTACTCGACATTCTCGTGGGACGCGGGGTCCTCGCCCATCTGCTGCACGAGGCTCTTGGCGGCCGTGATCGGGTTTCGAATCTCGTGGGCGATGGACGCGGAGAGCTCCTCCAGCGAGCGCGCGTGCTGACCTTCGAGGACGCGCCGCTCTTTCGACACCGTGCGGTTTAGGCGCTGGTGGACTTCCTGATCGATCCAGCGCTTGCGCAGGTTGGGTGCCAGAACCCCGAACCAGTGGCTGGCGACGCCGATTCCCCAAGCCATCGCGACGATCATCGCCGCGCGGGGGCCCGCGACGAAAAGGAGGAAGGCGCAGGTCGCAAGATACGGCACAAGGTGCGAGACGAACCCGAGCTTTCGGTTTGCAAGGCGCTGTGCCTCGGCGTAGGCCTCCTCCTCGGGCGTACGCTCGCGGCCCTCGCGCTCAGGCTCGCTGCGCTGGCGGGAGCGCACCCGCATGCGGCGCCCGTCGTCGTCCCATTCGCGTTCCCAGCGTTCCCAGCGGTGGTTTCGCACGGCATGGCCTCCGGCTGATCCTTGGAGGGCAGCTCCATTATGGAGAGCAAAGCGGGCAGCTCCCAGACATCTCATGAGGTACGGTGAGAGCAATCCTCGTGCCGGGGAGCGCTATCAGCGATTCCGCGGACTTACGTCCCGGGACCCGGGCCGTCGGTGCAGGCTCCAAGCTGCACTGCAGCGCCTCGGCTGCGGCTTAGGGCGACTCAAGACCGAGCGGAAGGGCCGTCCCGTACTTCACCTGCTTGAGTGCGAAGCTCGAGCGAATGCTCGAGACCCCAACAACCCGGGTCAGGTGGTCCATCAAGAAACGCTCGTAGGCGGGAATATCGGCCACGACGACACGCAGCAGGTAGTCGGCGTCGCCGGTCATGAGATAGCACTCCATTACCTCCGGCCTCGCGAGAATCATCTCCTCGAACCGCTCGAGCGCCTGCTCCACCTGCCGCTCGAGGCGCACTTGCACGAAGACCGAGACACCGAGGCCGAGCGCTGCGGGATCGAGCAGGGTCACGTGGCGACGAATCACGCCCCGCTCCTCGAGCGCACGCACACGGCGCAGGCAGGGCGAAGGGGAGAGTGCGACCTTGCGCGCGAGGTCCGCATTCGGGATGCGGGCATCTTCCTGGAGCTCCCGGAGGATGCGGCGGTCGATGGCGTCAAGGGAACTCGCGGCCACGCTCCACCTCGAAGTGACCCGATTTTAGCAGAATATTGCGTATTCGATGGCTTTTTCAGCCAGATACGCACTCATGCACCCTGCCCTCCGCGATATGGTCAGGGGCAATGGACGCGGACCGCCACCTCGCCTGTCTGCGCGCCCTCGAGCGCAAGCTCCTGTGGCTCTCCTCCTGGACGATCCACCACGCCAACCATCTTCGGGAAAGGCGGGACGGTCTTAAGGTGGGCGGCCACCAGGCTTCGTGCGCATCGGTGGTGACGCTCATGACCGCGCTCTATTTCGACGTGCTGCGCCCGCAGGACCGGGTCGCGGTGAAGCCGCACGCAAGCCCCGTCTTCCATACGATCCAGTACCTGCTCGGTCGGCAGACCCGCGACGCACTCCAGCATTTCCGCGCGATGGGCGGCGCGCAGTCCTATCCCTCCCGGACCAAAGACGGCGACGATGTCGATTTCTCGACGGGCTCGGTCGGACTCGGCGTCGCCATGACGCTTTTTGCGGCGCTGGTTCAAGACTATCTGCGCACGAAGAAGCTCGTCCCGACCGACGGAGCGCCCGGACGCATGGTGGCCCTCGTGGGCGATGCGGAGCTCGACGAGGGAAACGTCTTCGAGGCTCTGCTCGAGGGCTGGAAGCACGACGTACGAAACGTGTGGTGGGTGATCGACTACAACCGGCAGAGTCTGGATCGTGTGATGGAGGACCGGCTCTCCCTGCAGATCGACACGCTCTTCCGCGACATGGGCTGGGACGTCACGGTCCTCAAGTACGGAAGGCGCCTCGAGGCGGCGTTCGCGCGGCGGGGGGGCGATGCCCTTCGGCAATGGATCGATGAGTGCCCCAATTCTCTCTACTCCGCCCTTGTCTACAAAGGCGGAGCGGGCTGGCGCGAGCACCTCTTGCGCGACATCGGCGACGTCTCCGGCTTGCGCGAGTTGCTCGACGAATACGACGATCCTGCGCTCCACGCGCTCATGACGAACCTTGGCGGCCATGACCTCGAGACCGTGCTCGACGCCTTTCACGGGGTGCGTGGTGACCGTCCCACCTGTTTTCTCGCCTACACCATTAAGGGCTATGGCCTTCCGTTCGCGGGCCACAAGGACAACCATGCCGGCCTCATGACGCCGGACCAGATGGAGCTTTTCCGCAAATCGCAGGGCGTCGAGACCGGTCGAGAGTGGGAGGCTCTCGAGGGGCTCCCCGTTGCCGAGGACGAGTTGCGGGAGTTCCTCGCCGCGGTGCCCTTCGCACAGCCCGCGGAGCGCCGGCACAGCCCGCCGGTGCTTCGGGTTCCAGACCCGTTCCCGGTTCCCAAAGGCTCCAAGCTCTCGACCCAAGAGGGCTTCGGTCGCCTGCTTGCGGACCTGGCACGCGGCGGATCCGCGCTCTCGGAACGCATTGTGACCGCTTCTCCCGACGTCACGGTCTCCACAAACCTTGGCGCCTGGGTGAACCGGCGCGGCGTCTTTGATCGCCGACGCCAAGCCGACGTCTTCCGCCTCGAGGAGGTCGTGTCGGCCCAGAAGTGGGAGGCCTCTCCCGAGGGCCAGCACATCGAGCTCGGGATCGCCGAGAACAACCTCTTCCTCCTGCTTGCGGCGCTCGGGCTCGCGGGGCCGCTGTTCGGAGTACGCCTTCTTCCCGTGGGTACGCTCTACGATCCCTTTATCGCGCGCGGCCTCGATGCGCTGAACTATGCCTGTTATCAGGACGCGCGCTTTCTCCTTGTGGCCACGCCCTCCGGCATTACGCTCGCGCCTGAGGGGGGCGCGCACCAGTCCGTGTCGGCTCCGCTGATTGGCATCGGCCAGCCAGGCCTGGTGGCGTACGAGCCGGCCTTTCAAGACGAGCTCGCAGAGATTTTGCGCTTTGCGCTGGAGTATCTGCAGGACGAAAACGGTGGCTCGGTCTATCTCCGCCTCTCGACGCGTCCTCTCGCGCAGCCCGATCGTACGCTCGGACCGGAGCTGCGGCGCGGGATCGTGGAAGGAGGCTATTGGCTGGTGCCGCCCGAGCCAGGGGCGGACCTCGCACTCGCCTACACCGGCGTCGTGGCGCCCGAAGTCCAGGAAGCATTCGCCGAGCTGCGCGAGGACGCCCGCGGCGCGGGGCTCCTCGCGGTCACCTCCGCCGATCGCCTTCACGCCGGCTGGCGCGCTGCCCAGAGCGCGCGAGCTTCGGGCGACGCCGCGGCGCGCGCGCCGGTCGAGACCCTGCTCGCTCCCCTCGCCCGCGAAGCCGCCCTGGTGACGGTGCTCGACGGTCACCCCGCGGCACTTTCATGGCTCGGCGCGGTGTCTGGACACCGTGTCGTGTCGCTCGGGGTCGAACGATTTGGTCAGTCTGGAGACATTCCGGACCTCTACCGAGAGTATGGCCTCTCGGCCGACGCCATCGTCGGGGCGGTCGCTCGCGCGTGCCTTGACCGGCGGGCGTGAGAGGGTTTGGAGAAAACGGCATGCCGATCGAAATCCGACTCCCCGAGCTTTCCGCCTCGATGACCGAGGCCACGGTCCTCGTCTGGCGCAAACGTCCAGGAGAGGCGGTGAAGCCCGGAGATGTGCTGGTGGAAATCGAGACCGATAAATCGGCGGTGGAGCTGGAGGCGTCGGACGAGGGCACGCTCCTTGAGATTCTCGTGCAAGAGGGCGCCGAGAGGGTGCCCGTGGGCGCTCTGCTTGCCCTCCTTGCGCGCCCCGGCGAGGCCTCCGCAACGGGCGCCTCCCCTCCTGCTCGGGAGAGCCAGAGCCCAGCGCTACCCGCGACTGCGGCCGCGTCCGAGATCCCGGCCGCAGCTGGATCCGGGCGGGCTGCCCACGCCACTCCTCTTGCGCGGCGCATGGCGGAGCAGGCCGGGATCGCGCTCGACTCGATCCGCGGCAGCGGCGCCGGGGGTCGCATCATGAAGTGCGACGTCGAGGCCGCGCGGGGGATGCCTCCCCTCGCCGCGGCGCTCGCCGAAGCGACCCGCGCCGCGCCGCAGACCGAGGTTCCGCCCGTGCTCTCGCGCTTCGCCCGCGCGCGCAGCGGAGGCGATTCCGCGGCGCGGCAGGGCCCCGAGCTCGCCGCCGAGGCCCCGTTCCACGAGGTCCGTCACACCCTGGCCCGCCGCACGCAGGCCGCGCGACTGGCGGAGTCCAAGCGCACCGTCCCTCACTTCTATCTGACGGTGGACTGCGAGCTCGACGCACTGATCGCGCTCCGCGAGCAGCTCAACCAGCGCAGCGCCCGGGAAGGCGAGCCCCGCTTCAGCGTGAATGACCTGGTGGTACGCGCTGCCGCGTTGGCCTTGCGTCGCGTGCCCGCGGCCAACGTCTCTTTCACGGAAGACGCGCTGCGGATCTACGATCGGGTCGATGTCGCGGTCGCGGTGGCGACCGATTCAGGACTGGTGACACCGATCGTGCGTGACGCGGATCGCAAGGGTTTGGCGGATTTAAGTCGCGAGCTGCGCGACCTTGGCGAACGCGCGCGCGAACGCAGGCTTCGACCGGAGGAGTACCAGGGCGGAACCCTCACGGTCTCGAACCTCGGGATGTATGGAATTCAAAGCCTTCTTCCGATCCTCAATCCGCCGCAAAGTTGCATTCTAGGCGTGGGCGCGGCAGAGCCGCGTCCTGTGGCCCGGGACGGCGCGGTGGTGGTGCGCACGATCATGACCTGCAGCCTCTCCGCCGACCACCGCGCGCTCGACGGTGCCACCGGTGCGGAGCTTCTCACGGCACTGCGGCGCGGGCTCGAGGACCCCTTGTCGCTCCTGCTGTGACTGCCGCCGGTTCCCGCATACCGGGCCCTTGGCTTGTGGTTTCATGCGCCGGGATGGATCCGGGACTCGAGGACAACGAGGCGTCGGCGCAACTTCTGAACCTCGTCTTCCGGTAGCCTTCCCGTGCAACCCGCAACCACGCGACGGCCTCGTTCCACCAAGGCGATTCGCAGATCGACCTCCGCGGCAGTGCGCGCGATGTCGTCAAACGCCCGGAGCAGTCTCAGACTAACCGCAATGTCGGTTTCGGCGTAATGTCGGATCTGCTCGAACGCCGTGTCGAAGAGTTCTTCGAGCGAAATCCACGGTACAACAACGCGCACGACGTGCGGCGGCGCATAGAGATACGGACTCGGCGGCGCGCGGTGGATCCATCGGATCAGGATTCGGCTCAGCTGGTCGACGCAGCTGATCGCCGTACTGGGGTCGTTCACCGCAGGAGAGATCGCTCGAAGGGCGATGTCGACGATTTGAATCACGCCGAACTCGACGTCTTGTTGCAGTGTACGCGTGGGACCGATGTCGAAGGCCGCGAGGAGTTCGAGCGCCAGATTCTCGGTGACGCGTTCGCCGCGCGAAACCGCCATGAGCGGAACTCCTTCCGGAACGAAGTGTCCGACGCGGCGCTCGATACGAACGCGGATGTGGTGCGCCTTTGCGAGGCGGAGAATGCGTTCCGCATCGACAAAGCGGATATACCCGGAGCTGCGGCTTAGGATCGAGCTGTCCGTCTCGCCGGGATCGCTTACTGTCGTTACCCGTTGAACGTACTCCCGTGGATGGGGCACGAACTCGTCCATCACCAACTCGGTCTCCCGCGCGATGCGGTCCACGATGTGGTTCACGCTGATCGCTTGCGAGATATGGTTGATGAAAAAGATGAGCCAGCCGACGCAGACGACCGCGAGCAGCATCGCCCCCGTCACGGTCGCCGCGGGGAGGAATGGGCGGGGCAAGGAGCGTGCAGCCGGCAGTGCGGCCATGCAGTAGGAGAACGTCCCCAGGAAAATTCCTAGCGTCCACTGCGTGGTCCGATCCCGCACGAAGCTGATCAGGATCCTCGGAGAGAACTGCGTGGAAGCGAGGGTGAGGGTCATGAGAAGGATGGCAAACACGATCGAGACAACGGTCATCGTCGAGGTCGCAATGCCGCCGAGGATGACCTGGGCGACCTGAGGGTCTTGGTGGGATGGGAAGAGAATTGTCGGGATCCAGGCGCTGATGGCGGGCGTGGACTCCTCCGACGCTGACAGCACGGCCCCCGAGAGTCCTAGAACCAAGGCGATCAGGAAAGGACGGACGAGGAATCCGCCTCGCAGCGCATACATTGCCGCGCGGAACTGGACGGGCAGGCGCTGGAAGAGGGTCAAGCGCGTTCTTTCTGACCGATCGATCTAGAGAGCGAATGTCGCGTCGAATCGCACGAAATTCAACCTGGGAAACACGCAGTGTCTCCTGTGAAGAGGAGAGCGCGAGCCACGCCCTGACCTGGAAGGAGCCCGAGATCGCTGTAGGGCAAGAGGGGCGTGCGGCACCCTCTCAGCCGCGATCTCCTCCGCTAGGGCGAGCGCATCGGGGTCGCGCTCGCCGGTGGGGAACCCCCGCATGGCTGCGCGGACGAGGCGGTAGGCCGGATCGAGTCTTGGACTCTCGCCTCTTTTTGCGGGAATCTCGAAAGGCAACAACTCCACACAGTCTTCGGTGCGCCGCCCACGCTTCCCTATCGACCGGCTGCGACGCGCCTAGGAATCTGCGGGCGCGGGCCAAAAGCACGTGGAAAGCACAGCCTTGCCTCGGATACGCCCCGCGGCCGCCAGCGCCGTACGCTCACGTTTCGAGCGCTCCAATCACCTTCCCTAAGACCTCTCTCACTCGATCGAATACCGCTTCCTCTTCCGCCACAGCGTCGTGGTGCTGATACCGAGGGTCTCCGCCGCTTCTTCGAGGGTCACGGCTTCCGCCAAGACACGACGAATGTGGTCTCGCTCCAGCTCTTCCAAGGTTCCCCCGCTGGGTGGCGGCGGGCGCAGCGGGCTCGGCGCCTGAAACACCCGGTCGGGAAGTCCTTCCCTCGGGATGACATCGCTCCGAGTAAGGACCACCGCGCGTTCGATGGCATTGCGGAGCTCGCGGATGTTCCCGGGCCATTGGTAAGCGCCAAGCGCGTCCATCGCTTCGGGGGATAGCTGCAGTCCCTGCCGTCGGTTTCGAAGTGCCGCCGCAGTGAGGAAATGCTCTACTAGGGCGCGAATGTCCTCGGGTCGCTCTCGAAGGGCGGGAACCCGCAGCGAGATGACGTTGAGCCGATAGAAGAGATCCTCCCGAAAATGTCCGGCAGCCACCTCGTGCTCAAGATCGCGATTGGAAGCCGCGATGATTCGTGCGTCGATCTCGATGGTCTCGTCGCCTCCGACCCGCTCGAACTGCCGCTCCTGCAGAAAGCGCAGCAGCTTGGTTTGCAAGGTGGGAGAGAGATCCGCAATCTCGTCGAGGAATACAGTGCCCCCCGCAGCCGCTTCGAGTCTGCCCGGCTTGTTCTTGATGGCGCCGGTGAAGGCGCCTCGTACGTGTCCAAACAGTTCGCTCTCGAGCAGCTGGTCCGAGAGTGTGGTGCAGTTCACCACCACGAAGGGCCGCTCGTGCCGGGGGCTCCATTCATGAATCTGGCGGGCAAGGACATTCTTCCCCGCGCCACTCTCGCCCAACAGGATGACGGTCGCGTCGCTGTTGGCGGCTTGGCGCGCGGTCCTCAGCACGCTTTGCATCACGCTGCTGCGAGAGTCGGTGAGCGGCAGATCATGCACGACATCTCGGAGTGCCCGATTCTCGACGCGGAGGTTCCCGACCTCGAGCGCCCGCTCGACGGCCTGTCGCACCCGGTCGAGGGAGAATGGCTTGGTCAGATAGTCGTAGGCGCCGGCCTTGATAATCGCGACGGCAGATTCGACCGTTGCATAGGCAGTCATGAGGATCACAAGCGTGTCGGGATGCTGCTGCTTGATCTGCTCCAGAAGCTCAAGCCCGTTCATCTCGGCCATTCGAAAATCGGTCAGGACCAGCTTGACGTCGGGCTCTTTGGACAGCGCGGCAAGCGCGCTGGCGGCATCCGGGGCCTGCTGGACCTCATGGCCACAGGACTCAAGAAAGGTGGACAAGATCCTTCGAATGTTCTTGTCATCGTCGACCACAAGGAGTTTCGCCATGGGGCTTACCGATCCGGCTCCTCTTTCGCTTAGGCGACCAAGTGAAGCGCGACCATCGTGACGTCGATCAGCCTGATGAACACGAACGGCAGGAGGACGCCCCCGACACCCCAGATCAAGAGATTGCGCCGCAGCAGAGCCTCTGCACCGATCGGCCGGTACTTGACCCCGCGCAACGCGATGGGAATCAGCGCGGGAATGATCAGGGCGTTGAAGATCACCGCCGACAGGATGGCCGAGGTCGGTGAGTGCAGGTGCATCACGTCCATCGCCTTGAGCCACGGGAGCGTCCCCGCAAACAGCGCCGGCACGATCGCAAAGTACTTCGCCACGTCGTTCGCGATCGAGAACGTGGTCAGCGCACCCCGCGTCATCAGCAGCTCCTTC
>DATGZK010000032.1:0-8407 GCA_035489755.1 Myxococcota bacterium | reverse complement strand
GCCCGTCCCGGCGAAGACGATGTCGCTGGGCTCGTCGCCCACGAGGAGCGTGCGCGTCACGCGAGGCGGGATCGCACTCACGTCCACGATGCTCACGCTGTCGGAGAGGTGGTTCACGACCCAAACTTCGGTGTTGCTGCGGGCGGCTACGGCGACCGGCTCAAGACCCACGGGTACGGAGGAGACCTTGGCCACACCTCCCGAGCCGACGTTCAGGATCTCGAGTGTGTTGTCGGGAGTGTTGACCGCGAAAAGCCGCGTGCCGTCCGGGGAGAGTGCGAGCGGCCGCACCTGACCCGACTCGAACAGGACGAACTGCGTACTGTGGTCGTTGGGGAGGCCGAAGGCCGGCGTCACGAGAATGGCCGCCGCGGCCACAGCGAGAACCGGAAACAAGCGGATACGCATGTATCGACTCCTGCGGGAATGGGTCTTTAAAGGGGCACTGAACGGCCGGTCGATTTTGCCAGTCGGAGCACCCCGGGGCAAGACAAAATTCCATCTCCGCTCGGGCATCTAGCGAAGGTTAGGAAGGCGGCCGAGCCGCGCGACAGGCTAAACCCCGGGGGGCTCGCCTCGGGGAGAGTCTGAACCCCCTCCCGGCCCACAAGGCAGGGTATACCCGGGGCCTCTCCCTAAAAGAGCTCGGGTGCACAAGCCCGCAAGCGCGAGTGGGGCTCGAGCTCTCGCTCGGCACCTCTTCAGGGTGCGGACTAGAAGCGATCGGGCCGGATCTCGGCGTCGTTCCCGCCGTCGATGTAGTAGACGCCGCCGTGGATCCACGAAGCCTTCGGGCCAAGGAGGAAGGCCGCAAGCTCGGCCACCTCGTCCGGCTCGCCCATGCGACCGAGGGGGATGGAAAGCTTGCGGATTGCAGCGCCCGTCACCGGGTCGTCGAGATCGCCCTCGAGGAGTGGAGTGCGGACGGGCCCCGGTGCGATGGCGTTGAGCCGAACGCCCGCTCGCCCCCAAGAGGAAGCCCGCCTCCGAACCGCGCGTGCGAGAGCATGTTTCGATCCCAAGTAGGCGAGGATCGAGCTCTCGGCATCGATCGTGCGCGCCGCCCCCGCCTCGTCATGCGCGAGCAGCGCAAGGACATAGGGGTGCTCATCGAGGGGGGCCATCTGCGCGGAGTTCGAGCACATCGCAATTGCCGCGGGAGTGGCTGCCTGCCGAAGGGCAGGAAAGAGGCCGTCGAGAAGATCGACAGCGCCAAAGTAGTTGACCGCTGCGACGCGGGAAGGCGGCCGGCTGTGGGCACCAATCCCCGCGCATACGACGAGCTGGTCAAGGCAGCCACCACAGCGCTCAAGCACTTCCGAAACTGCCCGTGCACGTCCTTCGTGGCTTGCGAGATCGGCGAGAACCTCGGCGTCGCGCACGTCCACACCGATGATGCGCGTGCCCTCCGCTTCGAGGCGCTTGCGGATCGCAGCTCCAATTCCCGACGCGCTCCCCGTGACCGCGCATACGTTCACGTGCGTCACCTACTCCATCGCGCTCGGCGCTGGCCGCCGGGTCTCTTGGGCGCAAGCCGCGGTCTGCGAGAGGTCAACGGAGCGCCCGGGCGAGGCTGCCGCATCGGGGCGAGGGAGCATTTCGTCGAGGGAGGGCCTGTGGTGGCGGCAGCCGAGCGCGGCCTGATTGAGGAGAGCGCCAGCGCCGGCCACGAGAAGACACATGCGGAGCGTCATCCGGCGAGCATGCCGTGTAGGGGAGCCCGCGTGCCAGGGGCGCCTGAAGGGCCACTCGCGACTCACCCGCCGGGCAGGATGCAGCGAGACGAAGGGCTGCAGCGCCTCCCATGCACCAGTGCACGCATCCCCAAGCGGCGGTGGCACCGCAACTGCCACATTCGATGGCATTTTTCCGCTCAAAGGCACCTCGGCGTCACTTTTGGAAGACCTTTGGCTTCGAAGGGGGCTGGCATGAATCCTGCTTTTCTAGTGGCCCATCAGCACCCTCCTCGAAGAGGTGCTTGCCGCAAGAGGGGTTCATGCTCAAGGAAGTCGTCGCCATCACTTTCGGGCTCGCTGCCCTCGCCGCAATCGCTTATGTCGGCGTCCAGGCTGCCGGCGTACGATCGGAACCGGCCTCGCACATCGCTCGCGATAGCCGTGTGGACCCTGGACTCGTCTGCACCGACTACTGCCCGATCGGCGCCCGCACCGCAATTCCCGGCGGTCTCTAACTCTCCGAGCTCTCGCCTCGCAGAAGGTTCGGGTGCGGCGGTACGCTTTCGCGGTGCTGGAAGAATCCGCCGAACGGTCTGCACTCGCATACCTCCACCGGGGCTGGGGTGTGATTCCCATCGAACCGCGCGGGAAGCGGCCCCTCGTGCGCTGGGAGGAGTTCCAGCACCGGCTGCCTCTCGCGAGCGATCTCGCGGCTTGGTTTCGCCGCTGGCCGAACGCGAATCTTGGGATCGTTACGGGCAAGATCTCGGGCCTTGCGGTCGTCGACGTGGATCCTCGCCACGGAGGGGACGAGACGCTCGCTGCGCTTGAGCGCGAGTACACTCCGCTGCCCTCCACGGTGGAGGTTCTCACCGGTGGCGGCGGTCGGCACCTGTACTTCGCTTCCTCTGGCGAGTCGCTTCGCAGCCGCGTCGCTCTCGCGCCCGGCGTTGATCTGCGTGCTGAGGGCGGGCTCGTCGTCGCCCCGCCCTCGGTCCATTCGGCGGGCGGTCTTTACCGCTGGGAGGTGTTCCACCATCCCGACAGGACCCCGATCGCGCCGCTTCCGAGTTGGCTCGGCCAGCTCGTGCGGAGTTCGGGAGGGGGTCACCCGATGGCATGGTGGCGCCAGCGCGTACAGCAGCCCGTACCCGAGGGAGCCCGAAATGCAACCCTCGCCTCGCTCACCGGTCATCTGCTCTGGCACGGGATCGATCCTGAAGTCGCTCTCGAGCTCCTCCTGTGCTGGAACCGCGTGCGCTGCAGGCCGCCGCTTTCCGAGAAGGAGGTCGCACACACGATCGACAACATTACGCGCACCCACTTGCGCCGGCGCGAGGAGAAGGAGGAGGGCTAAGGGAGCTGTTTCGAGGGTCCACCCGCTCGAGCCGGGTGGCTTTCTTACGCGGGCGTTAGGCGCAGGGGGAGGGACGTCACGCCCCGAAACACCGGGCTCGGGTGAAGGGGAAGGGGAAGGGGCAAATCGTCCACCCGCTCAAAGGAGCGCGTGTGCTGAAGCAGGCTGCCCAAAGCGGCCTGCGCTTCCAGCCGCGCCAGGTTTGCGCCGAGGCAAAAATGAACGCCAAAGCCAAATGCGAGGTGCGCCGTTCGATCCCGTCGGATGTCGAACCGGTGCGGCTGCTCGCAGAGTGCCTCGTCGCGATTGGCGGAGCCGAGCCAGCAGAGCACGACGTCGTCCCGCTCAACTTTATGGCCTCGCAGCTCGACGGTCCGGGTAGCTCGGCGAGGATCGAACTGGACCGGAGAAGAAAACCGCAGCACCTCCTCGATCGCCGAGGGCAGGAGGGAGGGGTCGGCGCGCAGGCGAGCGAGCTGGTCTGGATGGCCGAGGAGCTCGAGCACCGCGTTACCGATGAGTGTGGTCGTCGTCTCGTTGCCGGCGACGAGGATGAGAACGAGCATCGACAGCATCTCATCTTGCGTGAGCTGCGAGCCCTCATGCTCGGCTTGGACGAGCCCGGTCAGGAGATCGTCTTTCGGCGTGCGCTTTCGCTCTTCCGCGAGCGGGACAAAGTAACCTCGCATCTGTTCGAGGAGCCGGCGTTGCCGCTTTAGCCGTTCAACGTCGAGGCTGCCGAAAAAACCTGTCCCCAAGACCGAGACCGCCTCATCCGACCACGCCTTAAACCGGGCGCGGTCCCCGGCTGGAACGCCGATGATCTCCGCAATGATCGTGACGGGGAGGGGATAGGTGAGGGTTTCGACGAGGTCGACGGTGCCCTTTTCGATTGCGACGTGAATCAGCTCATCCGCGATTTCATGCATGCGCGGCTCGAGGCGTTGGACGATGCGGGGCGTAAAGGCCTTATTCACGAGGCTGCGCAGGCGAGCGTGCTCGGCGCCATCGGTTCCGAGCATGCTGGGAGGCGGCGGCTCCCCGAACTCCGCGTCGAGGGCCGCGAGGTCGGATTGGACCTGAGTTTCCTCAATCCGGAAGACGTTCGACCAGGTTTGGTCGTCCCGCAGGATCGCCTGACAGTCCTTGTGGCGGAAGATCGAAAACAGCCGCAGCGGCAGCCCTTCGTGCGCGAACACAGGGAACTCGCTCCGGCCCCTCGCGTAAAGTGCATACGGATTGCGGCGCGTGGCCTCGTCCAAGGGATTGAAGAGGAAGGGCTGAGACATCCTGCGCAAAAGTACTCCACCCTTGCCCGTGCGGCCTCCCGCACGGCCCGCGCTCGCCCGGCGCGGGAGGATGGGACGGCCCTCTCGGGGTCGAGAAGATCTCGAGCTCGAACCTGACTTCCCTCGTCGCGTCCGCAATCAGGCCGAGGCGCGGGAGTTCCTCACAGCTTCCAGCAGTGAGCAGATGGCGGGGCGATCCGCAGGCCCTTCGCCCACGTGCCACACCACCACCCTTCCGGTCGGATCGATGAGGACGTCCCCCCCAAGTTGATCGACGTCACCGGTGGGACGGCGCGGCCGCTCGCCTCGGGCCACAAGGCGCGCGTATGCCCACCAGGTCGCAGGACCCCAGATTTTCCACCAGCGGCCGCGGCCCATCCCGTAGGCCGTGTAGAGCGAGCGCGTCGGATCGAGCAGGAGGATCCAGGGAAACCCAGTCTCAAGGACATAGTCGGCCGCCACATTCGCTGCCTCGAAGGTGACGACGAGAACCTGAAGTCCGAGCGATTCGATCTCGGCTTTATGCTGTCGCAACTGCGACAAGTGCTCGCGGCAGGGGAGTCAGCGCAAGTGGCGATGGAAGACTAGAAGGAGCCACTTCCCCGTATAGTCGTCGAGTCTGTGGAGTGCGCCGGCTGTGTCCTTGAGTGCGAAGGGCACTGCCCGCTTATCCATGCTGGCACTTCACTGGCATTCCTCCGGGCTCGGGCGTTCCATTGACCCAAGGCGGCGCCTTCCGCGCGAGAGAGCGGATTTTTGGACCGAGCCTGCGCAAGCGCCCGGTTTGACGCTCAGCGCTCCCTCCCGCATCGCGCATCCGCTTCGCTCCGAAGCTCGGGCCGGACCCGCACCAATGGTCGCGGCTCTACCCAGCGCCGCAAGACGAACACAAGGAGCGGCCGAAACAGGGTTCGGAGGATGGCGTGGACCCACACGAATGGCGCAGCCGGAAAGAAGGGATCAGCCGCCACGAGAGCGCGCTTTTGAGCGTTGTCCTCAATCACCTCGGCGCGACCCGAGAGGATCCAGCCCCCGGCTGTGAAGCGCACCCGAGGGTCCTCCCGGAGGTTGCGCAGCCAGTGCGCCCTCCAGCCATAGGTCGAGATGAGAAGCACGGCTTCCCGCGTCCTTTCGCAGGGCAACAGCACTTCTCGAGGCTTGCCACTCTTGCGGCCTGTCGTCGTGAGCAGGACCCAGCCAGGCGCCCGCTCGAAGAGTGGTGGAAGACGCCGACAAGAACGTTCTGGGGGCGACTTAGCGCTACCGCCACGGGGTGGAACCGCGCGGCACGGGGCTCTCCAGGCATCGTTCTCATTCCGGCTCGGCGCAGAGCCGAGCTTTAGAGGGAAGCGCTGGTTTGAATCGTGAGGCGCAAGTGATTTCTCGAGTCTGTGCCGTTTTGTCGATCGAATCTGCCGCGATCGGAACGAGTCTTCGGCTTCCGGATCGCCCTTGCAACACCCGCTCGAGTGAGCGTGGAGCGTGGAACTCCCGCGGTGTGCACGGCCGCTACGGGGTGTCCTGCGTGCTGCCTTTCCCGTAGAGCAGCCAGCGCTTGAGCTCGCCCTCCCTCTCGCCTTTTGATGCGGTCTCCTTCGCGGCTCCGCGGGGTGGCAGGGCGGCGAGGACATCCTCGGCAAGGCGCTGCATCTGGCGGTGCACGGGGCTGCCCGGTGCACCATGCAAGATCGAGAGCGCGCGCCGTTCGGGGTTCGTATACAACGACTCCACCTTCGGGCTGCGGGAGACAAACGTGTCGAAGAGTGGAAAGCCACGCTGGCGAACTTCCGCAAGGAGCAGGTTCAGCACGTCTTCGGCCTCGCTCCCGCGGTAGCTGATGCGCAGGTCAACCAGCGAGAGCACGATGCGTGCGCGATCGAAAGGCCGGTTCCACTCACGAAAGAGATCGAACACGCGCTGCGCCTCGTAGAGTGAGGCCTGGTCCTTTACGACGACGAGGGTGAGGTCCGCGGCCGCGATGGCGTTGCGGGTCAAGATCTCGAAATCACTCTTGGTATCGAGGACCACCAAGCCGGACCAGCCCGTCTCAAGGAGGACGCTCTGCAGGTGCCAGGGCGTTGTGATCTCGCGCTTGAGCTCGCAGATGTCGCGGCTCGAGGGCACGTAGTGGACACCGTATTGTCCGAGCCGGATGGCCGGTGCGAGGCTGCCGCGGCGCAGGGCCTGGGTGATCTGCATCCCGCTCGTGCCCGGCTCGAGCGCGAACATCCGATCGAGCGCAGGCTGGTCATCGAACCCCGCGATCAAGATCGGCATGGACTCGTCCAGTGCACGCAGGTACACGCTGAGGTTGGTCGCGAGCGTGGTCTTGCCCACCCCTCCCTTGTTGCTGGTGACGGTGATGACACGGAAGGAGCGACCCCCGCGTTCCCACTCCACGGTGTGAGGGGAGCGCACGCTCTCGGCGGTCCGAAGGGCGTCCAAAATGCGGCTCAACGCAGCCTCCGATCGGAGCGTGGGGGGAGCGCGCCCACCCACCCAAGGAGGAGTTCACAGCGGGCGAGCCAGCGCGCACGAAGGTTAGCACGGACGACAGCGAGCCGGGGGTAGCGAGCCCGGCGCGAGCCAGTCGATCGCGCGGGCACCGAACCACGCGGCGCTCCCCGTTTGCAGCCTCGCGCAATCGCGCACTCCCGCGGCGAAGCACGGTCTGAGGTCTGTCGGAGCATCGCGGCCCGGGTCTTCGATGAGGACTCGAGGAGCACGAAGACGCACTTATCGTGAAAGCCCCCGCTTGGCCCGTGCGGCGCGAACTCGACAACGTTTCCTGCGCGAACCCAGGGCCGCGCAAGTCGAAGGCCTCGAAGGGCTGGGACCCGCTCGTTTGCCCTGCAGTGCTGCCAGGCGTCGCGGGCCCCGAGGAACGGCGATCGAGCCGAATGAGGGATCAGATGCTTCGCCCTGCACTCGTCCTCCTGAGCATCGACGAGCCAGGAACCTTCGCGTGCGCTCGGAAAGGGAAAGTGGAGACGCAATCTGGGATCACTACGGAGGCCGGTGAGGGCCCATGGTCTGCGAAGCGACCGGGTTCCGGTGTTCGGCGGGTTCGCCTCTCCGGTCTGGCTCTTTCCGTTATTTTCGGAAGGTCGATCCGCCGTGGCTGGAGGTGCGCAGAGACTGCCTTCCTGAAGGACGCGTTGTTGCCTCACGCGCGGCACCAGCGTCATTGGGGCGAAGAGACCGTGATTTGCCGCTGGGAGGGTTGGTCGAGGCCGAGGAGCTTGCGGGCTTGCGCGCGGCCTGCGGCGCAGACACCGCTCGCATCTGCCTTCGCGCAGCGCTCCCAGGCCTGCTCCACCACCTGCCGATCGAATGGGATCGCATGGTAGAAGAAGCGCACGAACCGGTCGGTGAGCTGCCTCGCGACCTCGGCGGCGTTCACAGCCCCTGCCGCGGTCCGCTTCGCCTCGCCACCATAAAGCTCGACCAGGGCAGACTGCTCATCTTCCCCCAAGAGCTGCGTCCACTTTCCGCCGGTCGCGAGGAGCTGTTGTCGGAGCTCCCGCAGGCGATCGGACTCGGAGTGATCGCGCGCGGCGCGCGCCATGACATCGGCGCACGCGACCTCGTCGTCGAGTCGGCTGCTCTCCTTGGCGAGCGCGAAGAGCAGCTCCTCGGGTACCGGGCCGTCGTCGAGGCCGCTCGAGCGGCGCAGCAGCGAGTTGCGTACACCCACCTCGGCGCTCGCCTCCGAGGGAAGCCGCGGCAGCTCCGCCGTCTCTCCGACGAAGAAAGCCCGCGCGGCCCAGTCACTCAGGATGGGATGGCGCAGCGTGTGCACGGGGCCCACGAGGGGCACCGCTGCCAGCGTATCGAGGGGCAGGATCTCGTGGCTGAGCAGCGCCGGCAGGCTCTGAATCCCCGCTCGCGCGAATCCCTCCTTGAAGTCCGGACGCTCGAAGCGCTGCCGGATCCGCTCTACGTCCAGCGCATGCTCGGGCGACTGGAAGCCGAGCAGCAGAACATCCGTTTGCATCGTGTACCACACCGACACATGGTCGAACACGGAACTGTAGGTCCGCAGCACGAGCTCGACGGTCGGCAGGTCGGTTTCGTAGAGGTGG
>DATGZK010000031.1:0-48972 GCA_035489755.1 Myxococcota bacterium | reverse complement strand
CATACCATCGAGCAGAAGAGGCAGCGCGACATTCTCAGCGACAGTTAGCGCGGGAATCAAGTTAAAGGACTGAAATATGAAGCCGATTTTCCGACGACGGAACCTGGCTAGTTCGTTGCCTGAAAGTAGAGATAGGTCGATGCCTTCAACTCGGAGCGCACCAGCGGTCGGTCTTTCTAGTCCACCCAACAGGTATAGCAGCGTGCTCTTGCCGCTTCCCCGCGGCCCCATGATTGATACAAACTCTCCGCGCCTAACCGTAAGATCGATTCCATCAATAGCGCGAATACTCGCACCTCCTTGTGCATAGTGCTTCTCGAGGTTTGAAGCGACAATGACAGAGGTCAAGGAGATAAGCGGATCGTGCTGCTGTGAGGTTGAGGCGCTGTTCAAGCTGATGTCCTTACTTCACGGTTCGGGTCATTTCGAGCTGTGGTTCGACCTTCAAGCTGGAGTGTGAGAACCGCGAACTCACGTGTCGTTCGGTGCTACGGAACTAGGCAAGATGCCGTACTTTCGAAGCCTGTAGCGAATGGTCCCTCGGTCGACATTTAGCCTTTCGGCCATTCGCGTGTAGTTACCGCCGCACTCTTCAAACAGCGTTAGTAGCTGTGCTCGCTCACAGCGGGCTCGTTCGCGCGCAGCCCGCGCCTTCGGATCGGAGTCAAGGAGTACCAGTTCCGCCTGCTGCGCGGTGATCTCGAGTCCTGGCGTGAATGCAGCCAGGGACTCGAGTACTGTCTCGAGTTCTACAAAGTTTTCCCACCAAGCGCAGGCTGAGAGATGGTCGATTGCTTTTGCAGCAATCCCCACTCCCGGGCGGCCAATGCGCTCTCCTACTCCTTTGAGCGCGGACTGAATTAGTTCCGGGAAGTCATCCCGTCTTTCACGTAGGGGGGGCAGCCAGACTTCGAACTGGCAGAGCTCGCGGGCGAGATCAGGCGAGAAACGCCCTTGATTAGCAATGATCCTCAGGTCCTCACTAGTCGACGCGACGAAGCGGCTTCGGTTGGGCGCACTTCCATGCCTGGACTCGAGAAGACGCTGATACCACAAACCTTGAGCTTCCTGAGAAAAGTCACTGACGTCCTCTAGATACCACATGGCGGCACCGTTCCTGCTCGAAGCCTCCAGCTTGCCGGAGGAGGAAATTCGGTGGAATGCCATCCCGGCGAGATGCCCTAGCGCGTATAGATAGGCGGCCACTTCACCGTGACCCAAGCCTTTCTCACCTGTTATCAGGACCGGCGTATTAAGCTGAGCAACGCAAAGGATCCTGTCGCGCGCAGCGACAACGCTTGGACTGCTTCCAAGCAACGCCGACGGGATTGGAGGATCATCGCTGGAAACCAACTCGCGTGCCCGGACTACCATCGCGTTAATCCCGTCGGCATCAAGAGGAAAGCAGTCCGTCACGCCCGCCCGTCCGGCAGCCGCCGCCGCGGAAAGGCTTCCAAGTGCAGTTAGCAACAGTATTGGAGTCCGGGGTTCTCGCGACCGCGCAGACCTGATGCTCCGAATGAGAGAGATCCCGTCAATCCCCGGCATTCGTAGGTTCGTCACTACGAGATCAAAGGGGTGCTGTTGGAAGGAAGCCCATGCGGCTTCACCATCGGGAGCCGCCTGCACAATAAAGTCTGCCCGTTCCAATTGGCCCCGTAATAGTTCGCGGGTTACCTCTCGATCATCTACCAGTAGTACAAGCCTAAGACGAACTGGCCGTGCAGTGGTTCGCCGCGCCCGTCGTGTGCCGTTGTCTGCCACGGTCCGTCTGAAGATAACATCGCATCCTCACGTGAGATGCCGGAAAGATATGGGAAACACCGAGAAAGGGCGGGAAATCGCGGGAAATGAACCGGAGGGAGTACACGCCGCGCTCTCGTACCGCCTTGGTCAGGCAAGATCGGGGTATCCCAACCGCTAACCATCGACCTGTCCAGGCGGGTTGGACCTGCGCTCCGGGAGACTGCCATTGTGTTGGCCAGCTCGCGTCAGAGTCCGTGGTGTCTAAAGAGCGAGTCTCGAAATTCCACGACAGACTTACGAGACCATCCCGAGCGGAGGAGGATCGCTCCGATTTAGGATGCTTTCCATGCGGGCGCGCACAGCTTCGTGGCTGCGACCTCCATTGGGAAGAATCCAGAAGCGGTCTTGCTGTAATGCTTCCAGTGTGTAATCCGCTACATCCTTTGGTTGTGTGACGAAGAAATGTGCCCCCGCTCGTTCAGCAATCTTGCGAATGTCATCGAGCGTCGGCGGCGGGAGCATGTCCATTCGTTCGTTTGGAAGGTCGACAGGACGATTGCGAGCCGCATCGAAGATGTTTGTCGCAACGATGTGCGGCCCTGGGAACAGCACAGACGCCCGAATCTTGGCACGAGCCATCCGCAGCTGGTGATGCAGCACCTCTGTGATCGTTGTGACCGCTGCCTTCGTCGTGGCATAGATCGGCGTTGTCGGAAGAGGGTAGAGTCCGCCGTTTGCGGATGAGGTGTTGACGACATGTCCCTCGTGGCCTCCGGCCAGCATCCTCGGGACGAATGCCTTGATCCCGTGGAGAACACCCCAGACGTTGACTCGAAACGCCCACGTCCAGTCGTTGGCGGGCGAATCCCAGATCCGGCTCCGCGTCTCGTCGGTCCCGATCCCAGCATTGTTACAGAGCACATGCACTGCGCCGTACGCCGCATAGACTTCATCAGCGAGCGAACATACGGCCTCGTGTTGTGAGACATCGGTCACGATACCCGTGACCTCGCCCCCCTCGTGTCGTAGCTCCGCAACAGTCGTGTCGAGCGCGCTCTTCTCGACGTCGGCAAGCACGACCTTCATGCCTTCGGTGGCAAACCGTGCGCCAAGCGCGCGACCGATCCCGCTCGCACCGCCCGTCACCACCGCCACCTTGCCGGAGAAGTCACGCATTAGGCTTCCGCGACCTCAACCCCCGGCGCACGGGGGTCGTCGTAGCGTTGGTGCAGGAACGGAAGGAGCCACTCGCCCGGGATTGGCCGCAACACAAGACCGCTGCTCTCGCTGGTCCCCTCCTCGTACTCCATCCGAAGAAGCTTTCGAACGGGAACATCTGCGACCGGGTCGAAGGGCGAGGCGCGCAGGACGAGGTCTCCCGCCACGCGCTGTACGGCGCGATGGCGCTGCCTCCAGTCGAGGCGCACAAGGAGCGGCTCGCCGTCGAAACCCTTGGCCTTTTCGCACGAAGGCAGCGCTTTCACGCAGAAGCCGTGCTCGACAAACTCGCGGGGAGCCAGGACCTCGGCCAGCGTCCCCTTCGCTTCAAGGTAGGTCACACCCATCCGCGTGACGGAAGCCGCAACGTGGTCGTCGTCCTTGCGAAAGTCGATCTTCGCAATCTTCTTTGGTTCCCCGTACGTCTCTCGACCTCCGATCACCGCCTGCTCACTCGTCATGGGCATGGTGATGAGCCAGATCCCTTCGACGCCGTCATAGGATGCCCGAACACCAAAGATCGCAGATCCAATCTCGATGGTGACTTCAGGCGTGACGTGCATGGCGACGTGCGAGAAGGTGACGCAGATCTCCGGCCGCGAAGGCTCGAGGGGCTTGGGTACGAGCGCGGCTGCAATGGCAGGCACCGTCTCGTAGACGACGCGGAGGGAGCGGACCGTGCTTTCGAGGAACTCGGGATTCCGCTCGGCATCGCGCTTTACTTGCTCGAGCGACTTCACGTAACGAAGGCGTGCCATGGGCTCCCTCCAGTGTGGCTAGGCGCGAAACGCTGCTTTTTCGGGTCCGATCCGGGCGACCAGCGGGCCAAGCTTGCCGAGATCAAAGCCGTAGACGCGGGCGGCGTTGCCGCCGAGCATCAAGCCGAGCTCGTCCTCGGGCACGCCACGGAAGGTCTCTAGAAGGTGCCGGCGCGTCATCGGCCACGTGCCTTCAGGATGGGGGTAGTCCGAACCCCAGAGGATATTCTCGAGCCCGATCGCGTGGCGTAGCTCGACCTCGCGCCGGGCCATGCACGATGCGCCGACAAACACGTTGCGGCGGAAGTATTCGCTGGGCTTTCGGGACAGGTGGCTGCGATAGTCGCCGAGCTTCGCGCTGAAATGGGTTTCCGAGTAGCGCTGGTCCATGAGCGCGAGAGTCTCCGGCACCCAAATCGCGGTCGACTCGGTGATCGCGAGCTTCATGCCGGGATGCCGCTCGAATACGCCACCCCAGATGAGAAACCAGAGCGGCCGCACGGACCACCAGATCACTTCCGTCACGTAGATGCCCATCATTCCGAGGTGCTCGCCGTAGTCCTCCATCGGTGCGGCCCCGGAGTGGAGGTGCACCACCATCCCGAGCTCTTCGCAGGCCGACCAGATCGGCTCGTACTTTGGATGGTGATAGGGATCGCACTTGCCCCAGCGCGACGGAATGAGAACTCCTCGCAGCCCGTGGGCCTTGGCCCAGGCGATCTCCTTCACCGCCTCGCCCACGTCCCAGCAGATCGGGACAAGTGCGATGCCAGCGCGTCTCTCGGGCGCCATCTGGCAAAACTCCGCGAGCCAGCGGTTGTGCGCCCGGGCCCCTGCCCACTGGAGCTCCGGCACGACCCCGTCCGTCGGGAGCGAGAGGCCCGCACCGAAGGGCGGCATGTTCATCTCGGTGATGCCGTCGGGGAAGATGACCTCCCCCGCGATCCCATCCTCGTCCATCACTTGGATGCGCTGCTCGTGGTCCCACGCGCCGGTGAGCGCCTTCTCCTGGCCCTTGCGCCACTGCGCGCTCACCTCGTCGACGAGGAACTTTTTGGCGGCCTTTCGCGTCTCCTCGAGCTGAATCGGGAGCGCGGCGTCGAAGGCCTCGCGGTACTGCGGATCGAGGAAATCGCGGTAGCGCTCGGGAGGGAGCCCCGCATGGCAGTCGGAGGAGATCACGAGGTAGCGCTCGTCCATGGCAAGCTCCTTCAGACTGGCTCCGAGTAGAACTGACGCGCCCACTGACGGAACTCGGCGAGGTAGCGGTCGGCTTCGCACAGCACGGGGCGTGCGCGATGGACCTTGTTCTCCCAGATTCGCAGGTCCTGTTTCACTCCCGCGGAGAGCTCCTGGATGAACTGCTCGCCGGCGACATCGGCGAGGTTCTTGGTGACCGTGAAGAGCCAGCGCGAGTGGCTGTGACTCCGATCGACGGCCGTCGTCGAGGAGTACATGAGCAGGCCCGCACCGGGAATCCCGGCGATCCGCACGGCCGAGAGGCCGAGGCCCCACGAGTCGCGCTCGAGGAGCGTCTCGAAGGTGCCAAGGGGGGTCACGCGCAGGCTCTTTCCCACCATGCGCATGTAGCGCCCTCCCTCGCCGAAGCTGATCTCCGAGGGCGGAATCTCAGAGGCAGAGTGCACGAACTGAAAATGTACGGGGTCATTGTTGTTCTCGTGCATGTCCTGCATGTGGACCGCCACCTTGAGCTCGAAGCTGCGCGGCTCGGACCAGTCGGGATGGTCGAGCTCGGGCATCGCGGGAAAGTCCCAGGACGGAGGCTTTCCCTCGGCGTGGTGCCAGACGAAGATCATGCGGTTTTTCTCGACCACGTCCCAGCCGCGTAGGCGCGCCTTCGGCGGAATGCGCTCGCAGTAGGGAATCTCGACGCACATGCCCGTGCCGTCGAAGCGCCAGCCGTGAAAGGGACAGCGCAGGGTATCGCCCACCACCCGCCCTCCCTCGGCGAGGTGCGCGCCAAGATGTGGACAGTAGGCGCCAAGCACCTTGGGTGCGCCCTCCCGTCCGCGGTAGAGGACCAGATCCTCGTCGAAGTAGTGGATGCGCCGCACCTCTCCCGGCACGAGCTCGTTCGAAAACGCCACCGCGAACCAGCCGTTGGGGATCGGGAGCTCGGCGTGTTCTCTCGCGCGCGTGCTCATGGACGCCTCCTCCGGGGGGACGCCGCCATGGCGTCTCCCAGGAAACGGGCCGCGGCGAGGGCGTGGCGCCGGAGCCCGTAGCCCTCGAGGTGAGCCCAGTTGAACATCAAGACGTAGAACGCGCCGAGAATCATGTCGCTGAGCGTTTCGGGCGCGTGTCGCCGCGTGAGATCCCCGGCCGCAATGCCGTCCGCGACGAGCGCGCCGAAGGCGTCCTTTAGGACCCGCACCTGTTCGCGCTCGGTGCGAGCTTCGTGGGCGACGTGAATGATCTCGGTGAGAAGCTCGCGGTGCATGGGTCCCGCCTCTTCCGCGTGGTCGGCGATGCTCCCGAAAAAGGCGATGAGTCGCTCGCGCGTCGTGCCCGGCCGCTTGCGCGTTTGCTCGATGTCGACGAGAAGGCGCCCGAGCGCCCCGGCCGCAAGCTCGCGCAAGAGGTCCTGCTTGCTCGCAAAGTGGTTGAAGAAGGTCTTCTCCGCGACGTCGGCACGCTCGCAGATCTGGGCGACCCGGGTTGCAGTGACGCCCCGCGCGTCGAAGAGCGCCTCTGCCGCGTCGAGGATGCGGCGGCGCACCTCAAGCTTGCGACGCTCGCGGCGGGTGAGATCGCGGAGAGCGCCGGCTGCTGTGGGAAGCGCTTGTGTCACGCTCTCGCCCGCACGACGGACATGCGCCACCCTATCATCAAGTTACAGTCGACTGCAAGAATCTACCCGACTGTAGACTCAGCCCATCCGCCTGGTGGCGCGAGGGTGTGCGCGGCGAGTAGCATCGCTCTATGCGGCGCGGCGAGCCGCGATCGCAGGGTCCCGGTCGATCACGAGCTTCGTGAACCCCGTCAGGTCCGGAAGGAAGCAGCGGTAGCGAGGTTTCGGTTGCGACCGGGGGTGCCCTGCGATCCCGTCTCGCCGCGCCCTCGGAGAAACCGGATCGAAGCAGCGAACGGAGACCTTCCCCCTGAGCTACCAAGTCCTCGCGCGCAAGTGGCGTCCTCAACGCTTCGACGAAGTGGCCGGCCAGGACCACGTGACGACCCCGCTGCGCAACGCCATCCGCCTCGGCCGAGTGCCCCACGCCCTCCTGCTCACCGGTCCCCGCGGCGTCGGCAAAACCACGCTCGCACGCATTCTCGCCCGCTGCCTCAACTGCGAGCGGGGGCCCACCGAGAGCCCGTGCGGGGAGTGCGCGGCCTGTCGCGAGATCATTTCCGGGACGAGCACGGACGTGCAGGAGATCGACGCGGCAAGCCGTACCAGCGTGGACGACGTCCGCGAGCTGATTGAATCTGTGCGCTACGCCCCGGCTGCGGGCAAGCACCGGATCTTCGTCGTCGACGAAGTCCACATGCTCTCGACGCCGGCCTTCAATGCGCTGCTCAAGACGCTCGAGGAGCCGCCGCCGCGCAGCCTCTTCGTCTTTGCCACGACGAACCCCGAGAAGATCCCGTTTACCGTAGTTTCGCGTTGCCAGCGCTACGACCTGCGGCGACTGGCCGCCCCCGAGATCACGAGTCGCCTGCGATCCATCGCGCGTGCCGAGGGCATCGAGATCTCCGACCGCAGCCTTGCCACGGTGGCGCGCGAAAGTGACGGTTCCCTGCGCGACGCCCTTACCCTCCTCGACCAGCTCGTGGCGTCGAGCGACGGGGCCGTGGACGACGCCCTTGTGGCGCGCGTGCTGGACCTCACCGATCGCCAGCTCCTGCTCGGGATCGTCGAGGCGTGCATCGACGGGGACGCCGCCCGCACTCTCGAGGCTTGCGGACGGGCGGCGAGGGCGGGCATCGAGGCGAAGCGCCTGGCGGGGGAGATCCTGCAGTGCTTGCGGGACCTCGTCGTCCTGTGCGTTGCGCCCTCGACGCCAGGCCTTGTCGAGGCGAGCGACGCGGAGCTCGAGGAGCTGCGGGGGCTGGCCAAGCGTACGGAGGAGGCGCGCCTTCGCCGCATGTTCCGGGCGCTCCTCAAGGAGCAAGAAGACCTCGCATGGGCACCGCAGCCCTTCGCGGTGCTCGAGATGGCGCTCGTGCGCCTTGCAACCCTCCCGCGCGGGGACGACGTTGCAGCGCTTCTCTCGCGCCTTGAGGCCTTGGAGCGCGATCTCTCCGGCGGCGCGAGGCCTTTTCCGGGCACGGGCGGGACGGGAGCGGGCGCTTCGGGTGCGCCGCGGACGGGCGCCCCGGCGCGACCTCAAGGGAGCCCTGGCGCAAAGCGGGCGCAGGCGCCGCGGGAGACTCCGGCCGAAGGCGCGCCCTCGGGCGAGACGGCGCAAGGGGCTCAAGACCTTGGACCCGGCGACCTTGCCCCCCCTCCGGAGGGAGCCCCGCTTGAGGTCGTGTTCGACCGAATCCGCGGCCTTGCGAAGACCGAGAACCGGGCGCTCTTTGCCGCGCTTGAGGGTGGGAGGATCCTTGAGCGAACGAGCGCGGGGCTGCGCATCGGCGTTCCCGAGGGCTTCGCCGCGGCGCGGCTCGAGGCGCGGCGGGAGGGAGTCGAGGGCGTTTGCGCGCGCCTTTTTGGGCGCCCGGTCGCTGTGCGCATCGAGCCCCTCCCGCAGCACAGCCCAGCGGTGAAGTCCGCTCCCGCGATCGACCCGGAGGTCATGCGCCAGCGCCGCCAGGCCGCCCTCAATCACCCGAGTGTCAACGTGGCGATGGAGGTGCTGGGCGGCGAGATCGTGGACATTCGCCCAGTGGGGGGCGGCCAGTGAGCGAGCCCGACATCCGGGCGCTCCTTGCTCGCGCCCAGGAGATGCAGAGCAAGCTGGCTGCGGCCCAGCGCGACCTCGCGCGCCGAACCGTTGAGGCCTCCTCCGGCGGGGGGATGGTGACCGCGGTGGTGAGCGGCGAGCTGCGGGTTTCCGAGCTTAGGATCGAGCCCTCGCTCCTTGCGACGGGGGACCGGGAAATGCTGCAGGATCTCGTGGCCGCGGCCGTGAACGCCGCCCTCGCCCGCGCCCAGCAGATGCTCCAAGAAGAGATGGGCAAGATCGCGGGCCTTGGGTCCATCCCCGGTCTCGGCGGGACGCCCTAGCCCCCTTGCGCACCTCGCCCCCGATCGAGCGTCTTGTGGCGGGCCTGCGCCGCCTTCCCGGCATCGGCGAGAAGTCGGCGACGCGACTCGCCTTCTTCCTGCTCTCCGCGCCGGAGGCGCTGGTGCACGAGCTCGCCGACGCGATCGTCCGCGTGAAAAAGGAGATCGTGCTCTGCGAGGAGTGCTTCGATCTCGCGCCTGCCTCCCCGTGCTCGATCTGCAGCGACCCCGCACGCGACGCGGCACTCCTGTGCGTCGTCGAGGAGCCCGCCGACCTCGAGGCCATCGAGCGCAGCCGCCGCTTCGCGGGGCGCTACCACGTGCTGGGCGGCGCGCTCTCGCCGATCGATGGGATCGGGCCGCAGGAGCTGCGCATCGCTGCGCTCGAGGCGCGCGTGCAGCGTGGCGGCGTGCGGGAGGTGGTGCTTGCGACAAACCCCACGGCCGAGGGCGACGCGACCGCACATCTCATTGCCGAGCGTTTGCGGCAGACGGGGATCCGCATGACCCGCATCGCCTGCGGGATGCCCCTCGGCGGCGACCTCGAGTACGCCGACCACGTGACGGTCGGTCGTTCCCTCGACAACCGGCGCGTCCTCGAGTGACGAGCGCTGTTCTCCCGCCGCTTCGGCTTCAGCTAAAGCCCGCGCTCCTCTTCGCCGATCCGACCCCCGGACGTGCACGCTTGCCCTGGCTCTTGGGCGCGGGGTAGAGTGCACCGTGAACTCCGTTTCATCTCGGGCGCTTACGAGGCGGATTGCGGATGATCGATACCCCGCTCGTGATGTACGACGACGACCACCGCAAGATCCTCGCGGTGCTCCAGCGGCTCGTGCGCGACGCCAATGCGAAGGGCATCTTCCTGGTCGACAAGAATGGCCAGCTCGTGGCCGAGGCCGGCGAGATGCGCGGAATCGATAGCACGAGCCTCGCATCGCTTACCGCGGGCAATATCGCGGCGACGGGCGGCCTCGCCAAGATCATCGGCGAGGAAGAGTTTCCCATCCATTTCCACCAGGGTCAGCGCGACAACCTCCACATCACGCTGGTGGCCGGGCGCATCATCCTCGTCGTCGTGTTCGACGAACGCAGCTCCCTTGGCCTTGTCCGCCTGCGGGTCAAGAAAGCCGGGGCGGAGCTCGGACACATCTTCGAGGAGATCCGGAAGAAAACGGAACGGGCGCAGGCCTCCGGTGCTGCATCGCCGTTCGCCGAGATCACCGACGACGACATCGACAATTTGTTCTCTGAGTAACGCGGGACCATGTCGTTTATCAACTACTCCTCGCGCGAGATCAACTGCAAGATCGTCTACTACGGGCCTGGCCTGTGCGGGAAGACCACGAACCTGCAGTTCATCTACTCAAAGACGAGTCCTGAGCTCAAAGGCAAGATGATTTCGCTTGCGACCGAGACGGAGCGGACGCTCTTCTTCGACTTCCTCCCCCTCGCGCTCGGCCAGATTCGCGGCTTTAAGACGCGCTTCCACCTCTACACCGTGCCCGGGCAGGTGTTCTACGACGCAAGCCGAAAGCTGATCCTAAAGGGCGTGGACGGCGTGGTCTTCGTGGCGGACAGCCAGATCGAGCGGATGGAGGCCAATCTCGAGAGCGTTGACAACCTGAAGATCAACCTGAAAGAGCAGGGCTACGAGCTCGAGAAGATCCCCTACGTCGTCCAGTACAATAAGCGGGACCTTCCCAACGCGGCCCCGCTCGATGAGATGCGGCGCCTGCTCAATCCCATGGGCGTCCCCGATTTCGAAGCCTGCGCGAATATCGGCAAGGGCGTCTTCGACACCCTGAAGGCGACGGCCAAGGGTGTTCTCACCGACCTAAAGCGACTCGGGGGCGGGCGCTAGAACACGCCCGCCCCCTCGTTTTTTCGCGCCCGCGCTGCGGCTGGCCGCGCCCCTTACTTCACCTCAAGCGCGACGCCGAGCGAGAACCCGGAGTTGTCGCCCCAGGTCAGGTCCGGCGAGAACGGCGCCACGATGAGGTACTGCGCGCCGGCCGGGACGACCACGTCGAGCCCGGGATCGATCAGGAAGTCCTGCGGGATATCCGTAGGCACGATCCAGAAGCCCTGGAAGACCGGCGGAGTCACGAACGCAGGGGCGCCGGACTGGAGGGCGCCCGGGATGCGGTTTTGCACGTTCGTGCCGAGCACAACGTTCGTCGAGCTGAAGACCCCGCTCACCTTGGTCTGATTCCCGTTCTTCAGCTGCGCGCTGTCCGCGAAGGTCCCGATCCGCGTGAGATGAAGCGTGTTGCCAGGCACCGCGCCAACGTCGGACAGCGCGATCACAACCGGTGCCGCCGGATTGTCGCCGTTTGCCGCGGTGAGGTAGCTCGACTTCGAGTTGATCCCATAGAAGAGACCCGGGACCAGCGTCTGCTGTGCGAAGAAGGGATCGCAGAACGCCTGCAGGTCCGCGTCAATGATCGGCGGCGTCGAGCTATTGGTCACGGCGAGGTTGAGCCCGAACGTCACCGGGATCCCGCCGATCGTCGAGTTCCCGTTAAACGAGGTGTTCGTCGCGAACAGGCCATCCGCGGATCCGCTCTGCGAGGCCGCGAGCAGAGTTTGGATCGAGACGCCGGAGAGCGGCAGGTTCAGCGCCTGCTTGAGCTCGGCGGGCGGGATCCCGAGCTGCTGTGAGAGACCCGTCGTGGCGTCGATGTCGAGATTGATGCTCGCCGAGCCCGTGCCTGCGAGAACGTCGAGGTGGACCGTGCCCGAGGAGGTTCCCAAGGGGTTTGCCCAGACGCAGAGCTGTTTCAGCGCCTTCGGCTCGCTGGCTGCGAGACGGATGTCTTCGATGGTGATGGTGCCGTTGAGCGGTGCAGGCAGCTGGCTCGTATTCACCTGGATGAGCCCCAGGAACCCGCCTTGCACCCGGTCTAGCGGCAGGTTCGCCCCGAGAAACATGACCGAGCCCGAACTCTGGGCTTGGATCACCTTCACCCACGATTCGATCGACAAAAGGCCACAGCCGCTCATGACGACTGCGAAGGCGCCGGCGGCGAGTGCCGCCGCCACGCTCTGAACCCCGTGAAGCTTGCGCATCGAGTGCCTCCCCTTCCGGCCTGCGGCCGGACTAACCCGCTTCATCCCCCAGAAAAAACCCGCGCCGTGCGGGACTCCGCCCACAGGGCGGGGCATCGCCCTTCTACACGCTCCAAGAAAAGAAGGGAAGGAAAAAAGAATACGCGCTTTTCGATATTACAAGGTATTGAAAATAAAGGATATTTATTAATTTTCGGCGGCCGGAGGCTCTTGCAGAGCACGCAGAAAAACTCGGAGCAAAACGGGATGAAGGGCGAGAAGTTCCTCCCGCCGACCCTCACTGTAATAGCGGAAGCTCATGCCCTCGATTCCCGTGAGAAGGAACTCGACGGTCGCGCGGGGTGGGATCCGCGCGATTTCGCCTCGCTCGTATAGGCGCTCAAGCCACCGCATGTCGATATCGGTCATGAGCTGGACATACCGCCGCCGCACCTCGCGCACACGCTGCCCCGCCTCACCGCCGAGGCGCTCCAAGTCGACAGTCGCGAGAGGGAAAAGTTCGAGGTACGCGCGCATCACGCGGCTCACGCGTTCGACTTCGCTGCTCGGCTCTTTGAGGGCGGTCTGCAGCCGCTCGAAGAACTGGCGGGCTTTCTCCTCGACGATCTCGGCGACGAGATCGTCCTTCGACTTGAACTGATCGTAGAAGGATCGGGAGGACATGTGCGCCTCCCGCACGATGTCGGCGACGCTTGTCTTCTCGAAGTGGGTCTTCTCAAGAATGCGCAGGGCGGCATCGATGAGGCGCTGTCGCTGCACCTCTTTCGGGATGGAAGGCCGTCCCCGGCGGCGCTTGGTCGTCGTGTTCACGCTCCCTTGAGCGTACTTCGCATCCCCGGCCCCGCGAGGGCCCCTAGAGTGAGGGGAGGAAAAAGGCGCGGGAGCAGGAGAGCAGCGGCGACGCCCGCCGTCATGAGGAGCCAGGTATGCGCGACGTCGGCTGCACTCGTCGGCTTCCACGCCCGAAAGAAGACGAATCCAGCGACAGGGAACCAGAGCGCGGCGACCGCCAGAAGGCCGGGGCCGAGCGAGCGCCACGCGTGGTCAAGGCGCGGGGCAAAGCGGACGAGGACGAGCCAGGTCGTGAGCGTCAGGATCCAGTGCGGGAGAAGAGCCTCCACAAGGACGGCCATGAAGACCGCGTGGAGCGCAGTCAGCTCGATCTCCCCGAGCGAGGTGCCGGCGCCAGGGCGCCCGAGCGCAACGAGCGCGGCTCCCAAGCCGTAGAATCCGCCCGCAAGGAGCGCAGCCGACGCCCCCGCCCAGGCGAGTGCACGCAGCACGAAGAGTCCAAGACCCGCGCTTTCGATGGGTTGGCCCGCCACGTCGGGGCGCATCCTAGACCAAAGATCGTGGCGCGCAGGCCCGTCTCCCAACGGAAGGACGTGCCGCGGGTATAGACTCGTCCCATGCCGCATGCCGTCGTCGCGGGGCGCAAGGTCTACTACGAAACGCACGGGGACGCGCCCGGGACGCCGCTCCTCCTCGTGATGGGCCTTGGCGGCTCGTGCCGGGGCTGGCTTCCCCTCCAGGTCCCCGAGCTCTCGAAAACGCGGCGCACGGTGATCTTCGACAATCGCGGGGTCGCCGGGAGCGAAGACCCAGGCGGGCCTTTCAGCATCGCCGACATGGCGGATGACACCGCAGCGCTCATGGTGGGCCTCGGCATCCCGAGGGCCGATGTGCTGGGGGTATTCATGGGAGGGATGGTCTGCCAAGAGCTCGTCCTGCGGCACCCAGAACGGGTCGACCGGCTCGTGCTGGTGGGCACCTATGCGCGGCCCGACGCCAAGCGGCGCCTCCTGCTTGAGGAGTGGCGCGAGCTCGCAAGGCTTGGTGTGCCGATCGAGCTCCTGGTGAAAACGCGCCTTCTCTGGACGTTGCAAGACGAGACGCTCGAGCAGACCGACCTCATCGAGTCGATGATCACTTTCTTTACCCGCGACGGAGCGCCGGTCTCCAATGACCTTTTCATCCGCCAGTGCAGCGCCTGCCTTGGCCACGACACGCGGGATCGGCTGCGCCACATCGAGCAGCCAACGCTCGTCGTGTGCGGCCGCCACGATCTGCTCACGCCTCCAAAGTTCCATCGCGAGCTCGCCGACGAGATCCCGAATGCGATGCTGGTCACGATCTCCTACGGTGGCCATCTCGTGATGGCCGAATCGGCGGAGCGCTTCAACCACGTCGTCTCGCAGTTCTTGGACGAGGAGCGCTAGGCGGGGAGCGTGCGGAACCGAAGCTTGGGGAGCGTCGGGGCAAGGATTGGATGGGCGGCGACGGCAGCACGAAGACGCTGCGCACACAAGCCGGCGGGTCCCGCCGCGAGGATTCGGTTGTCGTAGCCGTGCACCTCGATCGCTGTCGGGCGGCCCACGTGTGCGCGCAGGGCCCGTGCGGCGCGAGCGCCTTCGTCGAGGCTGTTCGTCGCGAGAAGGCCGCCCGGGCGAAGCCGCCGCGCGGCGAGGGCGAGGCCGGGCTCCGGAAGCCAATCGGGCTTGCACACCTCGGCGCCCGATCCCACGAAGACGTCTTCGAGCACCGCGTCGAACTTCTCTTTTCCCCGCGCGAGGTAGCCGCGGGCGTCGGCGAGAATCACCTCGAGGCCGAGGGCGTCGAGGGCAAAGTGTTCGCGCGCGGCCTTGATCACGTGGGGATCGCGCTCAACTCCGACGATGCGAGCCTCGGGGAGGAGGGCGCGGCCAAGGCGCGCGGCGCTTCCAGCGCCAAGACCAAGCAGGAGGACGCTCCCGCGCCGACCCTGCGGGAGGGAGAGCAGGGGCGCAGCGAGCGCGTCCCATACCGAACCCGTCGTGACCCGCCCGGGCCGCCAGAGCGATGCAAAGGTGCCGTCCACGCAGAGCTCTCGGCCGCGCACGCTCTCGCGCACCTCGATCCTGGAAATAGGACGCGAGCCTCCTTGGCGCATACTCTCCGCACATATGGCATTGCCGCTCTTTCCGTCGTCGGACGCCCAAGGCGCGCAGGACGCTCGCGCGCGCGGGTCCTCCGGCGCTCGCATCGTACAGGTCGCCCTTCCTCTTCCGCTCGCTGAGCCCCTCGACTACCTCGTGCCCCCCGCCCTCGCGCTGGACGCGGAAGCCGGGCGCCGCGTCCTTGTGCCCCTCGAGGCGCGAAGAATGACGGGCGTGGTCGTCGCCGTGCGGGATGCACCGCCGGAAGCGGACCGGGCAGGCCTGCGCCCGATCCTTCGGATTGTCGACGCGGAGCCCGTGATCTCCGCCGAGCTGATCTCGGTGCTGCGCGAGCTGGCCGAGCGGCTGCTCTGTCCGCTCGGCATCGCGCTCGCGGCGGCGCTCCCTCCCGGCTCCGCTCCCATCGGCCGCCCTACCCTCTCCCTCACCCCACGCGGGCGCGAGGCGCTCTTGCGCGGTGCCGTGCGCGGCCCGGCGCAGGCGTTCCTCGACCGCCTTTCCCGCGCGCCGCGAAGTGCAGGCCGGGGCGCAGCGGTCCGCTCGCGAGAGGGGCAGCGGACGCTCGTTCGTGAGCTTGAACACGATGGCCTCATCGTGCGAGGCCGAAGCGATGCTTCAAGCCCCCTCGTCCGCCGCACCGTGCGCTGGGTCGCCCCCGCGTCTCTTGCGGATGGGAGCGTGCAGGCCGCAACGCTCGCCCGTGCGCCGAAGCAGGCGGCCTTGCTCCAACACCTTGGAGAGTCGGGTGCGGTTCCGTTGGAGGAGCTCTCCCGGCGCTTCCCGGGCGCCCCCGCCCTCGTGCGGGCGCTCGCAGCGCGGGGCCTTGTGCACGAGGAGGAGCGGCCGGCCGCGCCCGAGACCCTAGGCTCGGCGCTTGAGGGCGCGGGCGAAGGCCAAGCGGCGCCGCCCGATCTCACCGCGGCCCAAGCCGCCGCGCTCCTCCCAATCGCGCAGGCCGTGCACGGCCGCCGCTTCGAGCGCTTTCTCCTCCATGGCGTAACGGGCAGCGGGAAGACCGAGGTCTACCTGCGCGCCATCGCGGAGGCACTCTCGGTGGGCCGCAGCGCGCTTGTCCTCGTGCCTGAAATCACCCTCACCCACCAGCTGCTGGCGCGGCTGCGCGGCCGCTTCGGCGACGCCCTTGCGATTCTTCACAGCGGTCTTCGGGCACGGGAGCGGCTTGCGCAGTGGCAGCGCCTGCGCGCCGGTGCGACCCCGATCGCTCTCGGTGCGCGATCCGCGCTCTTTGCACCCCTTGAAAACCTCGGGCTCATCGTGATCGACGAGGAGCACGACTCGGCCTACAAGAACGAGGAGGGATTCCACTACCACGCCCGGGATCTCGCGGCCGCGCGTGCGCGCAGCGCAGGCTGCCCGGTGGTCCTCGGCTCGGCGACGCCTGCCCTGGAAAGCCGCTACGCCGCCGAGCGCGGCGAGATCACGCGCCTTTCGCTCCCCCATCGCATCGCCGGCCGGCCCCTCCCCGCCGTCGAGATCGCGGACCTCGCAAAGGAGCGCGCCTCGGTGCCACGCGGCCGCAAGCTCATCCTCTCGGCGCTGCTCCGCCGAGCGCTCGGCGAAACCCTCGCCGAGGGGGGCCAGGCGCTCTTGCTGCTTAACCGCCGGGGCTTTTCGACGCGCATCTTCTGCTTCGAGTGCGGGCATGCCGAGCGCTGCAAACACTGCGACATCTCCCTCGTCTACCACGCGGCGGAGCACGAGCTGCGTTGCCACTACTGCGGCTACGCCATCGCGCCGCCGGAGGCGTGCACGGGCTGCGGCGCCCCGGACACCGCGCTCCTTGGCATCGGGACCGAGCGGCTGGAAGAGGAGGTGCGCGCACAGTTCCCCAAGGCCCGGATAGCGCGCCTCGATCGCGACACGGCGCGGCGTCGGGGAGCCACGGAGGCGGTGCTTCGCGACCTGCGCGACGGCGCCGTGGATGTGGTGGTGGGAACGCAAATGCTGGCCAAGGGCCACGACTTTCCAGGCGTACGCCTCGTCGGCGTTGTGGCCGCGGACCTCGCGCTCCACTTGCCGGATTTCCGCGCCGCCGAGCGCACCTTCCAGCTCTTAACCCAGATGGCGGGCCGCGCAGGCCGCGGTGAGACGCCCGGCCGTGTGGTGATCCAGAGCTTCGTGCCCGATCACTACGCGATCCGTCCGGTGCGGGAGCACGACTACGAACGGTTCTACGCCGAGGAGATCGCGCATCGCGCGGCCCTCGGCTATCCGCCGTGCGGGCGGCTCGCGCTCGCTGTCGTGTCGGGACCTGCCGCCGGGCCTGCCGAAGAGGGCGCGCAGCGCCTCGCCGACGCCGCGCGTGCGGCCCTCCCTGCCAGCGGCCGCGAGGCCTCTGAGAGCCCGGGCGAAGCGCTCGAGGTGCTGGGCCCCGCACCAGCCCCGCTCTCCCGCCTGCGCGATCGCTACCGCTTCCAGCTCCTCCTGCGCAGCGCATCGGAGGATCTGCTGCTGCGCGCCGCGCGTGCTGTCGTGCGCGAGTCCTTGAAGCTTCCCTCGTCGGTGCGCACCACGGTGGACGTCGATCCGATGAACATGCTATGACACCGAGCTGCCATGGCGCTGCGTCCCGTGCTGCAGTTTCCCGATCCGAGGCTCAAGCGAGCCTCGAAGCCGGTCGCGAAGATCACCGACGAAATCCGCGCGCTCGCAGAGGACATGCTCGAGGTCATGTACGACGAGCCGGGGATTGGCCTTGCCGCACCGCAGGTGGGTTCGCCCATCCGGCTCATCGTCATGGATACGACGTGGACGGAGGAAGGCAGCGAGCGCAGCCCGATCGTCGTGGTGAATCCTGAAATCGTCGAACGCGACGGAACGATCACCTGGACCGAGGGCTGCCTCTCGGTCCCCGACTTCCAGGCGGAGGTGGAGCGCGCGGCGCGCGTGCGCGTGCGCGGCCTCGACCTCGCGGGTCGTGCCTTCGAAGAGGAGGCCGCGGAGCTGCGCGCGGTCTGCTTCCAGCACGAGATCGATCACCTCGACGGCATCCTCTTCATCGATCGCATTAGTCGCCTAAAGCGCAGCCTCTACGTGCAAAAGCGCAAGAAAGCCCTGCGCCGCGAGAGCGAGGAGGGGGAGGACACGAGTGCTCCCTCGGGCCGGGCGCTCTGACGCAGCCGGCGCTCCGCCTCGTCTTTTTCGGTACGCCCGAGTTCGCCGTCCCGACGCTCGAGCGACTTCGCGCGGGCCGGCATCCCGTGGTGGCGGTGGTGAGCCAGCCCGATCGTCCGCGGGGTCGGGGTCGACATCCCTCGCCCTCTCCGGTGGCTGCGCTGGCCCTGCGCTCGGGAGTTGCTCTCTTGCGCCCCGAGCGCGTGGGCGATCGCGAGACGCTCGAAGCCCTGCGCGCCGCGGCGCCCGACCTCGGTGTCGTCGTCGCCTTCGGTCAGTTCCTCCCCAAGGCGGTTCGCGAGCTGCCCTCGGTCGGCTACACCATCAACGGACACGCGAGCCTCTTGCCCGAGCTGCGGGGGGCCGCACCGATTCCCCGCGCCATCCTCGCAGGCATGCGCAAGACCGGTATCTCGGTGATGCGGGTGGAACGAGAGATGGACGGCGGACCCGTCGCTTTTGCGCGCGCGACGCCGATCGGCGACGAGGAGAGCGCCGGTGAGCTTGAGGCGCGGCTTGCCGGGCTCGCGGCCGAAGCCATCGCGGAGGCGGTCGAGGCCGTCGCCGACGGAAGCATCCGCTGGACTCCGCAAGACGAGGCCCGCGCGACCTTCGCCCCGAAGCTGGAACCCGACGAGGGGTGGCTTGACTTCCAGGAGCCTGCGCCACTCTTGGCCCGTCGCGTGCGCGCCTTGTCACCGCGCCCGGGAGCGCGCACCACACTGGGCGGCGCGGCGCTGCGCATCCTCGCCGCGCGCGCGCTTTCGGGAAGGGTAGACGCTCTCCCGGGGACCGTGCGTCTCGGGGGCGAAGCAGAGCTGCGCATCGCGACCGGCGAGGGGTGGCTCGCTCCCCTTCTCATGCAGCGCGCCGGCGGGCGGCCTCTTGGGGCGGCGGAGTTTCTGCGCGGCCGAGCGATTGCCGACGGTGCGGTTCTCGGCACCGAGGGCGAAGGCGCGTAATTCGCCGCCCCGGAACGCGGCCGTGAGGTAGACTTGTTTGATGGCGACGCGGGGGGGGAGCTAAGCCGTGCGGGGAGGAAACCAGAGCCCCGTCGGCACTCGACCCGGCCGCGGCCGCCCCGCCGGCCGCGGCGGATTTCGGCGTCGCGGCGCACCCACACAGGCCCGACTTCTCGCGCTGCGGGTTCTGCTGCGGGTCGAACGCACCCGGGCCTATGCGGATCTCGCGCTCCACGCCGCGCTGGCACAGAGTCCGCTCGTGGGCCCGGATCGGGCGCTTGCGACAGAGCTCGTGTACGGGACCCTGCGCTGGCGCGGCCGCCTCGACTATCTCCTCTCCAAAGTTCTGGACCGCGAGCTCGACAAGCTCGAGCCCGTCGTCGTCGCGGGGCTGCGCCTCGGGGCCTACCAGATCGTCTTCTCCGAGCGCATACCCTCCTCGGCGGCGGTCGACGAGTCGGTGCGCTGCGTGCATGCCCTCGGCGCCGAGCGCGCCGGGGGTCTCGTCAACGCCGTGCTGCGTCGCTTTGCGAGCGAGTTTCAGCAGATCCCCCTGCCTGATCTCGCAGCGGACCCCATCGGTCACTTGACCCATGCGCTCTCGCAGCCCGCCTGGCTCGCGCAGCGCCTGATCGACGTGTTTGGGCCCGAAGAAGCCGCAGCCCTCGCGCGGGCGCTAAACGAGGTCCCTCCTCGCACCGTGCGCGCCAATCGCGTGCGGACGACCCGCGACGAGGTCCTCGCCGAACTGGTGACCCGCTTTCCCAACGCGACGGCGTGTCGCCTCGCGCCCGACGGGATCGTGCTTGGCCGGCGCGGCGACCCGGGACGCGACCCGGCCTTCCAGAGCGGCCGTATGACGGTGCAGGACGAATCCTCACAGCTCGTGGTCGAGCTGCTCGATCCGCAGCCGCAGGACCGCGTTCTTGATGTGTGCGCGGCGCCTGGCGCGAAGGCGACGGGGATCGCAGAGCGAATCGGCCCGGGCGGCTCGGTCCTCGCACTCGACCGCCACGCTCGGCGTCTTGGCCTCTTGCGCCGGGATGCGCGGCGCCTTGGCCTTGAGAACGTGCAGACCCGTGTGCGCGACGCTTCCGCACCGCTTGGGGATCTCGTGGAGGGGCGACCGTTCGACCGCGTTCTGGTCGATGCGCCGTGCTCCGGCTTGGGCGCGCTGCGCCGCAATCCAGACGCGCGCTGGCGCGTCGTTCCCACCGACATCACGAAGCTCGCCGACGTGCAAGGTGCGATCCTCGCGCAGGCGTCGAGCTGCTTGAGGCCCGGCGGAACGCTCGTCTACAGTACCTGCACGCTCTTGCCCGAGGAGAACGAGGCGGTGGTGAGCGCTTTCTTGACCGAGCACCCGGAGTTCCGTCTGGTCCCGATCGCCGAACTCCCGACTCGACTCGCTCCGGTCCTGACGGAGAGTGGCTATCTGCGCTGCCTCCCGCAGCGCGACGACGCGGACGGCTTTTTCGCTGCGCGTCTTGAGCGCGTGCGGTGAGTCGCGATGCGCCGCGCATCGCCCCCTCCATCTTGTCCGCAGACTTTGCGCGCCTCGGCCAGGAGGTGGAAGCGGTGGAGCGATCGGGCGCCGATTGGATCCATGTCGACGTGATGGATGGGCGCTTTGTCCCGAATCTCACGCTCGGTCCCGTCATCGTCGAGGCGGTGCGGCGCTCGACGTCGCTCCCGCTGGACGTCCACCTCATGATCGTCGAGCCCGAGCGCTACATCGACGAGTTCGTAAAGGCGGGAGCGGCAACCGTCGGCGTGCACGTCGAGACCTGCCCGCACCTCCACCGCACGGTGGCGCAGATCCGCGAGGCCGGCGCGCGCGCCTCGGTGGTGCTGAACCCGAGTACACCCGCGGCACACGTCGAGCTCGTTCTTGCGGACGTCGACCAGGTGCTGGTGATGACCGTGAACCCTGGCTTTGGAGGACAGCGCTTCATCTCCGGCATGCTGCCGAAGATCCGACAGCTGCGGCGCTGGATCGACGAGCGTGGGCTCGCGGTGCGCCTGGAAGTCGACGGCGGAGTCGGCCCCGGCACGATCGGTCTCGCCGCGAGCGCCGGCGCCGATGTCTTCGTGGCCGGAACCGCGGTTTTCGGCGCTCCCGACTACGGTGCGGCGATTGCTCAGCTGCGGCGCGAAGCCGCCGAGGCCAAGCTGGAAGCCTAGGCGCGGCGGGCTCCGCGCGAATGCCCCTCCCTGCGCGTTTGCGCGAAACGGCGGAGGGGGCATACTGCCGCTTCGCGTCTTTCCCCTTCGGATCTTCTCGGGGCGTGGCGCAGTCTGGTAGCGCGCTTCGTTCGGGACGAAGAGGTCGCTGGTTCGAATCCAGTCGCCCCGACCATCTTGATTCGGGGGCCCACGGCCCCCGAATCCCTCGCTCCCTGCCCTTTTCCATGCCTTCGACCCGCAGCGCGCGGCGCGCGTTAAGATGGCGCAAGCCGCGAGGTCCTCATGGCCGCTCGGTTCCTGCGCCGCGCGCTTTTTTTCCTCGTGCTCGGCTGCTCCACGTCCGGGCGTGCGCCCAGTGATGAAGTCAGCGTTCACGTCGCAAGACTGGAGATCGATCCGCAAACGGGCTCTCCCGTCCTCGTACTCACCGAGGACGGCGGCGAACGCACGCTCGCGCTGTGGATCGGATTCGCAGAAGCGTCCTCGATCGCCGCGGAGATGCAGCAGGTCCGGCCGCCGAGACCCAACACGCACGACCTGCTTCAGCACGTGATTGCCGACCTCGGCGGCCGCCTCGAGCGCGTCGTCGTGACCGAGCTGCACGAGAGTACGTACTACGCGGTCTTGCGCGTCGAGGCGCATGGGAAGCTCGTCGAGATTGACGCTCGGCCAAGCGACGCCATCGCGGTTGCACTGCGCGTCGCGGCTCCGCTCTTCGTGCGAGAATCGCTCTTCGAAAACGCCCGCAACGCACCCGAAGGGAGCGATGGGGGCCAGGAAACTCGCTTCGTGCCCGGAGGCCCCGAGTCCCGTGTGGGCCGGAGCGAGGCGGAGAAGGAGAAGCAGCTCCCGGCTCTGGGGAGCGCGCGTCCCGGGATGTCGGCCTTGAGCGCCCCTTTTTTCGTGCACGCAGACGTGCGCAGCCCACCGGCAACTGTCTCTCCGGAGAGCCGGATTCCCGCCCGCGCGGGACCTTTCCCTGGGCGCCCGGAGGACGGCAACCGCCGAGCTTCGTTGACAAAATTGGCCATGGGATGGCAGGATCGGCCGGCCTCGACGAAACCAACCCGTTCACGGCACTCGGACGCTGCGAGCGTGGATCGCAAACGGTGACGAACCCGCGCCGATCGATTCGGCGAACTGCGGGAGATTCGGATGACACGCTCGGAGCTGGCTTGGGAGCTGGCCGATCTTTTTACCGATCTCAAGATCGATCAGATTAACGAGATGCTTGCCAAGAATGTGCCGCTCGAGACCCTCGAGTTCTTCAACGCCTACGGCGAAGACTTCGGCAAGAGCGAGGGCATTCAAGGCAACACGCTTCAGCGTCTCCCGAACTTGCTGCTTCTCGGCTACATCTTACGCGTGCTCGAGGAGCGACTGCTCGAGGGTGACGAGCCGTCCGAACACTGAGCTCGAGCCGAAGTAGCGACCCCCCCGACCGGAGATCTCGTGCGCGAGCGCTTCCTGGGCCTCGACGGCAAGCGGCTCTATCTCATGCGTCACGGCCAGACGTATGAGCCTCGCCTCGACGCGCCGATGGCGAGCGCCGAGGAGGACCCCGCCCTCTCGCTGACACCGGCTGGCCGTGAGGACGTCCTGGCGACGGCGCAGGGGATGGCGAAGCTTGGCCTCGAAGCTGCGTTCTCGTCGACCTTCCACCGCAGTTTCGAAACCGCGCGACTCATCGCCGAGCCCCACGGCCTTACGGTGCGCACCCACCCCGCGCTCGAGGAGCTGCGCCTCCATCCCGAGCCCGGCGGGACGCTGCGCGACGTCGCGCGCAAATATCTCGCCCTCAGCCGCGAGCTCGCGACGCGGGAAGCCAGCGCGGTCGAGCTCGACTGCGGACGCAGCGTGGCCGACGTCGTGGCTGCAGCCCAAAATGCGCTCGCCGAGCTTCTGGCAGGTCCGGCGCAGCGCGTCCTCGTGGTGGCGCACGGGGGCCTCAACCGCTTCCTTCTGACGGGCTTCCTCGGCCTCCCGCTCCACCGCTTCCTCGCGGTGGACCAGGATTTCGCGTGCGTCAACCTGGTGGAGTTCGTCGCGGGCGGGCGGCCTTGGGTGCGGGCGCTGAATGTCACGTACACCGATCCCTTCAAGGCGAGTGATTTGGCCCGGAGTTAGGGAGGACGGACGTGGGCACGAAAGCGAGAGAAGTACGCAGTGAGGCCGCACCGCGCCCGGTGGGACCCTATTCACAGGCCGTCGTAAGCCGAGGATTCATCTTCGCATCCGGCCAGGTCCCGCTCGATCCGAGGACAAACACGCTTGTTCCCGGCGAGATCGAGGTGCAGACCGACCGTGTCATCGCCAACCTGCGCGCCGTGCTCGAAGCCGCGGGATCCTCCCTCGACCGCGTTGTGCGGACCACCGTCTACCTCGCCGACCTCGGGCTCTTTGCGCGCATGAACGAGGTCTACGGCCGCCACTTCCGCACGGACCCGAAGCCCGCGCGTTCGACCATCCAGGCCGCGAGGCTGCCCCTTGGCGCAGCCATCGAGATCGACGCCATCGCCACGCTGGATGAATGAGCACCGCCCTCCCGCCCGACTCTGAGATCGAGGCCCTGATCGCTCGCGCGCGCCTTAGTGAAGCGACAAGGCCATGCCTTGAGCGCCTGCGCTTTCCGACCTTCGCGGAGCTGCTCGAAGTGCGCGCCCGGGCCGGAGCGAAGCCCTTCCTCATCTACTACGACGAGGCAGGAGCAAGGAGCGCGCTCTCCTATGGGGAGTTCGTCGGGCGGGTCGCAGCGCGCGCGCACACGCTGGCGCAGGCCGGTGTCAGCCGGGGCGATCGCGTGGCGACGCTCTTGCACAACCACCCCGAAGGTCCCGTCACCTGTTTCGCAGCGTGGCGCCTTGGCGCGACCGTGGTCCCTATCAACATGGGCGAAGACGATGCGCGCATCGAGTTCGTTCTCGGGAACTCGGCAGCCAAGGCTGTCGTCCTCTTACCCGAGTACGCGGCGCGGGCGCGCGCCCTCGGCGCCGGGAGCGATCGCCGCCGCTGGCTCGATCTCGGAACTCTCACCGAGGGGACGGGCTCGAACGCCGCGCTGAGCGGCCTTCCTCGACCTGAGCCTGAGGACGACGCCCTCATCGTCTACACGTCGGGCACGACAGGCCCGCCCAAGGGCGTCGTGCTCTCGCAGCGAAACCTCCTCGTCGACGCCGAGGGCATCGCGGGCTGGCACGGCCTCGGGGAAGGCTCGCGCCTTGGATGCGTCCTCCCCATCCATCACGTCAATGGCCTCATCGTGACTTTGGTGACGCCCTTCGTCGTCGGCGGAAGCGTTGTCCTCTGGCGGCGCTTTCGCACCCACGACTTCTGGGCGGTCGTGGCAGGCGAAGGCGTGGAGATCGTCTCTGTCGTCCCAACGCTCCTCGCCTTCTTGCTCGAAGACGCCGAGGGTGCGCGCCGCGCCAATCTGACGAGCCTGCGCCATCTCATCTGCGGCGCCGGCCCGCTCACGGTCGACCTCGCCCGCCGCTTTGAGGAGCGGTTCGCCCGGCGCATCGTCCACGGCTACGGCCTCTCGGAAACCACCTGCTACTCGTGCTTTCTGCCCCTTGATCTTTCCCACGAAGAGCACGCGCACTGGATGCGCGACTTCGGCTTCCCATCGATTGGCGTACCCCTTCCGCCCAACGAGATGGCGATCCATGACGGCGAGGGGCGGCCCCTTGGGTCAGGCGAACGCGGCGAGATCGTGATCCGCGGCGCGAACGTGATGAAGGGCTACCACGCGCGGCCCGACGCCAATGCCCAGAGCTTTACCTTTGGCTGGTTCCGCAGCGGGGATGAGGGCTTCTTCGAGCGCGATGCAAAGGGCCGTCCATTCTTTTTCATTACCGGCCGCCTGAAAGAGCTGATCATTCGAGGCGGGGTGAATCTCTCGCCCTTCGAGATCGACGAGGTGCTCTCGCGCATTCCCGGCGTTGCGCGCGGTCTTGCCGTGGGCTTTGAGAACGATTGGTACGGGGAAGAGGTCGGGGCGTACGTGAAGCTCGAACCCGGCGCCCCCCTTGACGAGCGCGCGATTCTCGAGGCCTGCCGACAGAGGCTTCCCTTCGCCAAGGCTCCGAAGGTCGTGGTCTTCGGGGAGGAGATCCCCGTGACCTCGACGGGCAAGTATCAGCGCGGGCGGCTCCAGCCTCTGTTCGCCGCCCACAAGTCGACACAATTCCGCGACGGTCGCTAGGGCGCGTGCGACGGCGACTCCTGCTCCCGCCCGAACTCGAGCGTTAGCAGGCGCAGGTTCACGGCGTTGATGGCGACGTGGGCGGTGATGGGAGCCACAAGGTTTCCCGTCCACGCAAAGAGGCCCCCCAGCAAAAAGCCTGCGGCGACGGAGAAGACGGACCATGCGACGAGCCCGCGGCGCGGGACGAAGTGCGCCGCTCCAAAGAGGAGACTGGCCGCGACAAGGCCCACCCGCGGCTGGAGCGCGCCGCGGAAGAAAGCCTCCTCTCCAATCCCGCTGGCCAGAGCAAGAAGGACGCACTCCGGAAGGCTGAGCGAGCCGATGAGGCGCCCAAGCGTTTGGGCCAGAAGCTGACCTGAGGCCGTGCGGCGGGTGATCTCCCGGGAGAAGACGATGACGAAGGCGGCTGCGGCGAGGCCCGCCGCAAGGTCCGGAAGGGGCCGCACGCCGCGTTCCGCAGCGCGCGCGGAGGCGTAGAGGAGCGGCTCCCCCTCGACCAGAACCCGCCAGATGACGGCCACGGCGAGGACCCCTCCATAGAAGAGGAACGCCAGGCGGACCCAGGCCGGACGCAAGTCGGCGGACTCCCGCGGCAAGGACACCGGCGCGGTGGGTTCATCCATGGGCCTTGCCTCGTTGACACTCGCCTGGGAGCGTCGGTAGTGTCGGAACGGCCGGCGCCCCTTCCCTTCGTCGGGATCCAAGGGAGCGTCGGATTTCGTTTTCAGGGACCTCCGAAGAGCGTCCGAATCGCTCGATTCTGGACGAGGGAGCACGGGCTGGCCATGGCGGATCGCATCCCCATGACCCGGGCGGGCTATCAGAAGCTCGAAGAAGAGCTGCGGCGGCTCAAGACCGAGGAACGTCCGCGCATTGTGAAGGAGATCGAGGTCGCCCGCTCCCATGGCGACATCTCGGAGAACGCCGAGTTTCATGCCGCGAAAGATCGCCAGTCCCATATCGAGGGGCGCATCCGGACCGTGGAAGACCGCCTCGCTCGCGCCCAGGTGATCGACCCGAGCGGCCAGTCCCCAAATGCCGTGCGTTTCGGCGCGACTGTCGTGCTCGTGGACGTCGAGACCGAAGAACAGGTCACCTATACTCTCGTCGGCGAGGACGAATCGGATGTGTCAATTGGCCTCATCTCGATCTCGTCTCCGGTGGCTCGAGCCATTCTCGGCAGGGGGATCGAGGAGACGGTGACCGTGCGGGTCCCGCGCGGCACCCGCGAGTTTACGATCCTCGAGATCCGATTCGATTAGCCGCCGGTCCCGCGTTTTTCGGCCTCGGTTGCGGGTGGGCGGGGCTGCGAGTAGGCTGATTCGGGTTATCCAGCCGTCATCTCTAGGGATTTGGAGCGATAAGCCGAGGTGGCGAGCTAGGCGAGGTCCCGGTCCCGACTCCCCCGTCCGGAGGTCCGATCGGTCCGTGCGATCTCTCCAGATGAAATTCAGCGCGCTCGTCGTGGGGCTCCTGCTCTTGGCCTGCGTCGGGCTGGCCCTGATCTCCACCAAGCACGAGCGCGCCGCTCTCGAAGATGAGATCGCTCAGCGAGGCCAAACCCTCGTGGCAAACCTCGCGGGCAATGCCAAGGAGCCTCTCCTCGCGGGAGACGACCTCACCCTCGATGGCCTTGTGAAGGAAGTGGGGCACGGCGAAGGCGTCGTCGGCGTCCGGCTGCTCGATCGCGAGGACCAAGTGTTGGCGTCCCTCGACCCGGACGAGCGCGGACAAAAGCGGCCGCGGCTCTCGATCGCCGCCTCCTCGCAGCCCCGCCTTCCGACCGTGGTTCGCGCCCGAAAGCTCCTCCTCGTCGCGATGCCAGTTGCCTTCCGCGACGTCTTGATTGGGGAGGCACAGGTCGAGCTCGACCTCGGGATCCTCGTTGATCCCGTCGTGCGGGAGAGCCGCAAGCAGCTTGCGGCTGTGGCGTCGGGCGTGATCGTGATCGGGGTGGGCTCGGGCCTTGTCTTCGTGGCCTTCCTGGCCGGCCCGCTTCGCCGTCTGCGCGCGGGCGTCGAGCGGCTCACCAAGGGAGACCTCACGGCGCGCGTTCCGCCCACTTCAAGGGACGAAGTGGGGGAGCTCACGCGTGCCTTCAACGAGATGGGAGAGTCCCTCCAGCAAAAGGAACGGATCCAAAGCGCCTTCGGCCGCTATGTCAGCGACTACGTCTTAAACCAGCTCCTCCAGACACCCGACGGCGACGAGCTCTCTGGGGCCGAGCGCGAAGTCACCATCCTCTTTGCCGACATTCGGCGCTTTACCCGCCTTTCCGAGGGCATGAAGGCACGCGACGTCGTAGGTCTTTTGAACGACGTCTTCCAGCTGCTCTCCGATCGCATCCTCGCGCGCGGGGGGACGATCGACAAGTTTATCGGCGACTCCGTGATGGCCTACTTCGGCGCACCCGCAGCACAGCCGGACCACGCGCTGCGCGCGGTCGCCGCGGCGGAGGATATTGTGCGCGCGGTCGCCGAGCGCAACCTTCACCTTGCTGGCAAAGGCCCGACTGGGGAGACTGGGGAGGGTGGAGTGATGGTCGATGTCGGCATCGGCATCCACTCCGGTCTCGTCGTCGTCGGCAATATCGGCTCGGACCGGCGCACGGATTTCACCGCGATCGGCGACGCCGTGAACGTCGCTCACCGCCTCGAGAAGCTCGCCCGGCCGCGGGAAATCCTGGTGTCGGAGGCCGTCCAGCGCCGCGTGCGGGGCGCGTTCCGATTGCGCTTCGAAGGCGAGCGCCAGCTCTCCGGCCGCGTCGAACCCGTGCATGTCTATGCTGTCGAACTCGACGGCCCCCCGGAGGAAGCGGCCTCGTTGTGAAACGGCTCGCTGCTCTCCTCGCTGCCCTCGTGCTCGTCTCCTGCACGACGCCGCTCGAGCGCGGCGAGCAGCTCTACCGAGAGGGCGACCGCCTCGGTGCGCTCGAGGTGTGGCGTAAGGTGCCGCCCGACAGTTTGCAGCGAGAAGCGGCGCGCAAGCGCATCGCCGAGGTGGAGGACGAGTTCCACCAGCTGGTCGTACGCTATAAGCAGCGTGCACGCTATTTCGAACGCAAGGAGCGCCTCGCAGAGTCGATCCTCAACTACCGACTCGCCGCGAAGCTCGAGCCCGACGACCGAGAAACCATGGCCCACGTGCAAGAGCTCTCTCGCGTCCTCGCCACGCGCAAGATCGCCGTCCATCAGGCCTACAAGGATGCGTTCGCACGCGGAGACCTGCCGGAGGCGCGCTCACAGCTCATCGTTCTGCGGCAGCTCGACCCGTTCGATCCGGATCTCGAAACCGACCAGGCAGAGCTCGAGACTGCTCTGCGAGGAGAAGTGGACCAGCGACTCGCGCTCGGACGGCGAGACTTCAACGCGGGGCGCTACGCCAGCGCCGAGCGCGAGTTTCACAGCGTTCTTGACCTCGAGCCCGGGAACGAAAGCGCGCAGGGCTACCTCTCCTACATCGCCTCCGGGCGCGAAGAAGAACCCCGATCGCCGGGCAAGGGCGCCCCGAGCGGCACGGTCGCTCACGCAACGGAGCGGCCGGGCGCAAACGCCACGGAGGCACAGATCCGAGCCGAGGGCTTCTACCAGAACGCGCTCGCGGCCGAGCAGAAAGGGGATGGATTTGCCGCCATCCAGCAGGACCTGCGGGCACTGGAGGCCGACCCGCATCATGCGGCAGCCCGCAAACATCTCGCGGCAGTGCGCCAGCGGCTTTCACCCGAGGTGGATGGTCTCATCGAATCCGGCCGAACGGCCTTCCGCGAAGAGGACCTCCAAGCAGCCCTCGACCAGTGGCGGCGGGCTCTCCTCGTGGATCCGGAGAACGAGCGCGCCCTCGCCTATGTCGCTCGCACCGAGAAGCTGCTCGAGAATCTGGAGCAGCTGCGTGCCGAGCCCGACGGCAGCAAGAGTCACCGATGAGGCGGGGTGCAGCCCTCCTTCTCCTTGCGGCTCTTGCAGCCTGCTCGACTTCCGTCGATTTCCAACATGCGCGGGAGACGGTGCTTGGAAAGTCCCGGCCACCGATCCCGATCCTCTACGAGACGCCGCCCGCGAATCTGCCTTCACCGACAGGTCTGCGTGCACAGTCGAAGCAGCTGCGCCAGATCCCGCTGTCCTGGGATCCAACCGGAACGACTGCGGCCGCAGGCTACGTCCTTGAGCGATCGCTGAGCCCGACCGGACCCTTCGAACGCATGGCGGTCATCACCGACCGCTTCGAGACCAGCTATACCGACGCGGGGTTTGATCTCGCGCTCAAAAGGACGATGGCACCGGGTCTTGGCGACGGCGCCTCCTACTACTACCGCGTCCGCGCCTACGATGCGTCGGGACACATCTCGGCGTCCGCGTCGGAGGTGGCAAGCGCCACCACGGCCGCTGTGCCGTCGGCGCCCGAGGCGCTCCACGCGTACAGCCAGCTCCCGCGGAAGATCGCCCTCGCCTGGCAGCCCGTCGACGATCCCACCGTGGCGGGTTACGTCGTGCTGCGAAGTCCTTCGGCCACGGGCACATTCGAGAAGATCACTCGCCTCGATGGCCGGTTTGCCACCGCGTACGTCGATCCGTCGCTTGGAGACTTGCGGGTTTTCTACTACCGCGTGGCCGCGGTCAATGCAGCGGGTGCCCAGGGCTCACCGACCGAACCCGTGCGCGCCATGACCAAGGCGGACCCGCTGGCGCCGGCAGGGCTTGAGGTTGCGGGCCAAAGCCTTGGCCGCAACGTCCTGCGCTGGACACCCAATGTGGAGCGTGACGTTTCGGGCTACCGGGTGCTGCGCCGGAGGTCGGACGCCCCCAAGCCCGAGGTAGTGGCAACGCTGCCGCCGAGCCAAACCACCGTTGAGGACACCCAGGTCGGAGCTGACGAGGTCGTGCGCTATAGCCTCGTGGCCCTCGACGCCGACGGCCTCGAGAGCGCCGAGTCCGACCCGCTCGAGGTCGTGAGCAAGGGCTACGGCCTGCACGCCGAGGCAAAGGAACGTGCGATTGAGCTCTCCTGGCAGCGGAGTCAAGACGACGGCTTCGAGCTCGCGCGCATCGAGCGCGGCGGCATGCTCGGAAGCTCGGAAATTGCCCGGGAGCGTGGGGATCACTACGTCGACAAGGACGTCTCGCCCGGCCGCAAGTATCGCTACGTCGTTGTGCTCTTGCGCAGCGACGGCAGCTCCGCCCCGCCCTCGGCACCCGTCGAGGTCGAGGTGCCAGAGTCCTGAGCCACAAAGGCCGCGCATTGCGTTCCCCCTTGCAGCCCGTAGAATCATCACCCCGTTCCCCGGTAGCTCAGTCGGTAGAGCAGTCGGCTGTTAACCGACGGGTCGCAGGTTCGAGTCCTGCCCGGGGAGCCACGCAATCCCGCGTCGGTGCTTGAGTTCTCGGCCGGCGGGTTTCCCCGAAAATCGAACTGTAGGAGCGAGGCGCCGTTTGGGCGCCGTCCAGAGCCGTCGCGAGGTCGTCCGCGAAGCCGTGATGTTCACTCGGCAGGAAGTGCCCGTACCAATCGAGGAGGAGCTTGGCACTCGCCCAGCCGCCCTGTACCCGCACCCACTTGATCGGCGTCCCGCGGGCGAGGTGAAGGGTTGCGAACGTGTGCCGCAGGCCATGCGGCGTGAAGCGGCGATGCGGCCCAAGCGCTTCCCGGACGATTCGACGAAAGACTCGATCTCGGAAGTTGTTGGGGTCGAGGAGCGTCCCATCGCGGCTCGGGAAGACGAGGGTTTCGTCTCCAAACACCTCGGGGGCGTCCGCCTTCAGAGCGTTGACCAGACGTGAAGAAAGCTCGATCTCGCGCTCCTCGCCCGTCTTAGTGGGGCCGAGGTACTTCCCGTCGGAGAAACTCCGGCGGATCCACGCGGTCTCTCTCCCAAGGTCGATGTCGCGCAAGCGAAGCGCAATGGCCTCACCGATGCGCGCCCCCGTGTCTGCCAAGAAGAGCACGAGGGAATACGCCTCAGGGAACCGCTCCTCGGAGACCGCGAGGAAACGCGCCAGTTCGTCAGAAGTAAGGACGTTCTCACGATCGACGCCGTACGGAGCCGCATGACGCCGAGTGCGGCGGTCCGTGGAAGCCACCGCACACCCGGCAGAACCACTCGCTCCCGCCCCAATAGGAGTAGCCCGCGTCGAGTAGGCGCAACGCTTCGGCGTGATCGTTGATTTCGCAGGCGTGGAGTAACGCGGCTCCCAACTTTCGACTTTGGGGGCTCCCGGGTGGGGCAGCCGCCTTCGCGGTTGATCCCACCAAGGTCAACACGACTAGGGCAGCAATGGCCGCTCGCGCTTGAAAGCTCATGGACATTGCCGTTTGACCATCGAACGGTGCATCGGTCGGTGACGCGTCGTGTTTTGGGCGGCCCGCACACGCTCACCGGGCGCAGCGCTCAAAAGGCGACAAGGACGTGTTCCCTGCGTGGAGTAGGTTCGGACGAGTATCTCCCGGCGCCCGCTACCCCGTCCAGCACAATGAGAGTCAGGACGCTGGGTCTTTGCGCCCGAGCTTGCCGCCAACCTGGGTGTTCACTAGGGACCACTATACGCTAGAGGCGGACGGCCCCATCGGTCGGGCCGCCGCCCCCCCCGAACACCGCCGCCACGCCCGGCCGCGCCGCCAGAGGCGAGACGCGAACACTCCGCGGTCCTTTCCATATGCCCGCCTACGAACCGGCGTCTACGCTGTCGACTATGGCCCGAAGGCGCTCGTAGAGCGCCTCTGCGACGAAGCGGTTTCCTTCCTCCGTGTAGTGACCAGCCGAAAAAATGTAGTTCAACCGCCCCACCGGGATGAACAGACCGTCGATCTGCTGGGCCGTCAACGTTTGGCAGTCCCTGGTCAAGTCAATGACGTCGACACCGAGGTTCTTGACCCGGGGCCTTAGCGACGTCCACCGATCTCCACTGGCTGTCTTGCCGCGTTGACCATGGCAATCCTCGGCCAAGGGCAGGTACACGAGCACGAGCTTGTATTGCTGCGAACTTGCCATCTCGCGTAGCTCGCTGAAGACCCGGAGGGCCAAATCCTCGATCTTCGCTCGGTCGGTACGGGCTTTCTCATCGGTCTCGGACGCGTTCCCTTGCTGCCCGTCGAATCGGAGCCGCTGACGCGTTTTATCCAGCAACTCGTAGGTCTTTAGGCTCCGGATGACCTCCCGCACTTGAAACGATGGGACGTAGAACGGCCTTCGAGGAACCGGAACATTCTCAACCTGCAGCGCGCTCCCCCGGATGGCAAGCGTCGGCTTTCCGTAATCGAAGAACCGATCGCTTCCCATCCGTCGGAAGTCCTCATCGATGAATGCAAAGATGTGAATGGACGGATTGAACCGCCTGCCATCACGTCGATACCAGAGATACGCCTGGTCAATGCCATAGCCCCCCTGACCCATGTTAATGCTCTCGATTCGTCCATCGAGCTCGCTAAGGATCTGACACCAGGCATGGTCGTTGTCGACGCCATACCCAAACGTAAAAGAATCTCCACTGCAGATGATTCGGACCTTGCCATCTGGCACTTTGGTGCGTTGCTCAACATTGCTTCGGAACCCGTGCGAGTTCGTCCGCAGGTAAACACCCTTGCCGTACATATCAGGGATATACACATTTGGACGGCTCACCCACCCGAGCTCTGGGTCGTAGTCTACGTAGCGGGCTGCCGCGATCTGGTCCCTGTGGATGACGAGGGCGCCAAAAGCGAGAATCCCACTCGCGATGCCCTCCATCAGGACAAACCCGAGCCCCAGCGAAAGGATCACGAGCGCCGCAGGGCCGACGAAGCGGCGGGCGGCGGTTCGGGCGAGACTCGGTGCCACGGCGCGGTCGATTCTCCCTATGATCGCATATAAGTGATTCGTCGTCCGATTGTCAAGTCGACGAAGGGAATCGCGCTGACGCACTGTCATGTCGCATTGCAAGAAGTTGGCGTGGCTTAGGAACGTCCAGGAACCAACGGAAGCACTCACTCCCTATCGGCTCATCAAACGGGGAAGTCTCTCTCTAAACGGGACCCTTCCCGAAAGCTGAAACCGTGGAACCCACCCCCGAGAACGAGCTGATCGTGGGGCCGAACCCGCTCACGACTCCGTGCGCGGTCTCTGGCGGCGTGATCGTCCATACCAGCTCGCGCCTGGTTGTAGAAGGCGGAACCCCGACCTGGGCCCGATTCGTCGCGGCCGACGGGAAGGCGCTACTCGCGGTCGATGGCGGTGAGAACAGGGCCATAGCAGTGACAGATGAAGACGAGCGACGGGAGCTTGAGGCCGGTGAGTCCTCGGCCCTTGGCGAGTTTAAGATCAAACTGTGACGCGAGGCTTGGCAGATACCGCCTCTACCGAAGGCACGCACGTGAAAGCGATTGCACCTCCTGGGGCCACCGTGCAAGCCTGCCGGCAGCACCCGCGGGACGCCCCGGGCGCCTGGCCCTGCCAAAAACCGAACCCTTTCTAGCAGTGTAGTTGCGCGAACTTGGTCCCGGGGATTTCAAGCTGTTACAAGACCCTCGCGGGACACCCTTTTTGCCAGCGCAGCTTCGGACAAAAGGCGGCGAGCGGTCGTACGAGAAGTACCCAGAAGCCGGGCGACCTCAAATCTTGTCGCCAGCCTTCTCCAGCACACCCACGTACACCGGCCCGTTCGACCGGATCAGTTTCGCGACACGCCACCCGGTACCAGCCACAATCGCGCCCATCTCGCGAGGGGAGACGAGGAGGTAATCGAACCAGGGTGTGCACGCGCGACCACAGCGCATGCGGATGCGGAGCTGTCCAGGGAGCCGCCGCCGGCTCCGGTTGAGTTGGTGGTACCGCCGGTGGTCGGCGTGCTTCGATTGGTAAGGATCTCTGGACTCGGCCAGAATTCGCGCCTTCGGCGACGTAAGGCCGTGGAAGCGCCTCAGCAGCCATCGAGCCCGGTGAGGGTTGCCGAACAAACCGAAGTTGTTGCCGAACATGACGATGGTGTCGAACTCACCGAATCGGCGGGTGACCTGGGTGATCGGAAGAATGCGCGCATCGTGCACCCCGCGAAGCAGGCACGTCTTGACGGCGAGAGGCGATAGATCGACAGCGACGACCTCCTGACCGCGAGCTTGAAGATGCAGGGCCACGCGGCCAGCACCACAACCTATGTCCAGTACCCGGCCACGCGCGTACCTCATGGCTTTCCGCTCATGGGGAGGCCATTCGTCGAAGCTGGCAAAGTAGGCGGGAGCCCCTGCCGAGACGCCGAACCAGCCATCGTCGCGCTCGATCACCTCGGCAGAGGGAAGGCCCCGATAGTGGTCATAGATGAGGCGGCCGTATCCGTCTGCATTGGATGACAACATCTCGTTCCGATCATGGCCGTCCAGCGGACCGATCCCAGTCTGCACGACCTAGCGCTGCTCGACTCATGTCTGAAACCCAGGACCGCATTCTAGGTAGCCACGTCGCTCAGGAAGGCGACCATGTGCAGCTCGTCGAGATACTAGCTATCGGCCTTCAGAGCCTTGGGCTCACGGCCGAAGATCCGAAAGCCAAGTCGCCCATACAGATGGATGGCGGCCTCGTTGAGGACAGCGACGCGAAGCGTGAGCTGCTCGACTCCCCTCATCTGACGTGCAGCCCGTGTCGCTTCAGCGAGTAGGCGCTGGCCGATACCCTGGCCGCGGAAGTTTGGCTCGACATAGAAGCCCCAGATTCGGGCCTTGTGACGCAACTTGGCCGGCTCTTCGCGTACCAAACCCACCATTCCGACGAGGTCGTCGGCGAGCGCCCCAAGAACGATAGAGCCAGCAACCGCATGGATGGTGCTGACTGCCGGAACCCGCACCTCCTGTGCCAGCCGGCGCACCAAAAGCTCCCGGATCTTCCGGGCCCCCCAGTGGGGCTTGTCCTCCTTGGCCCGGACGATTGCGGTTTCAATCTGGCTCGGCAACTGATTGGCATAGCGGACCGGCCGCCGTGAGCGGTCGGTCAGAGCCTCGAGCCCATGCTCCTTGTAGCGCCCGAAGATCTTGTATCCGGTTTTCCGGGAGATGCCGAACTCCCGACACACATGGCTCATCGGCTCGCCTTCCAAAAGGCGGGCCACGAAACGCAGGCGCTCGTCCATGACCGAACTCTCTTTCCACGGCATCGCCACCTTCCCCCTGCAATTGCAGGGGGAAGGTGTTACCCATGTGTCTGGTACAAAACGTCACCCATGTCTCGGGTCGGTCACCCGCGTCGGTGCTTGAGTTCTCGGCCGGCGGGTTTCCCCGAAAATCGAACTGTAGGAGCGAGGCGCCGTTTGGGCGCCGTCCAGAGCCGTCGCGAGGGCGTCCGCGAAGCCGTGATGTTCACTCGGCAGGAAGTGCCCGTACCAATCGAGGAGGAGCTTGGCACTCGCCCAGCCGCCCTGTACCTGCACCCACTTGATCGGCGTCCCGCGGGCGAGGTGAAGGGTTGCGAACGTGTGCCGCAGGCCATGCGGCGTGAAGCGGCGCTGTGGCCCGAGAGCGGACCGCACAAGCCGGTCGAACACTCGAGCACGGAAGTTGTGCGGATCCATGAGATCGGGAAAACAGGCGTGTCGTTACCAAAGGGGTCCGGGCGCCTGGCCTGCAACTCGGCGCGCAGTCGGCGCGAGAGTTCGACTGGACGCTCTCGGCCTGTCTTCGTCTCCGTGATGTACTTGCCATCGGAATAGCTTCGGCAGACGCGGGCCATGCCGCGCTCGAGGTCCACATCGACCCAACGCAGAGCAAGCGCTTCGCCAAGACGCGCTCCGGTGTCCGCGAGGAAGAGGATGAGCCCGAAGTGGTCCGGGGTATCTCCCGCAGCCAAGGCGAGTAGGCGGTCCAGCTCCTCGGAGTCAAGGACGTTCTCACGCTTTACCCTGTATGTGGGCGCGCTGCGACGGCGTCCGAGTCGCAGGCCGCGCTTCCACCGCTCGACGGCGTTCTCGGTTACAAGGTCTTGCAGCTCCGCGAAACCCAAGAGTCGACGCAGGGTCCCAAGCACATGCTCGATGGACTTCGCGCCGAGCGGAGAAGTCTCCTGTCGATGCTCGGCTGGATCATGCGGCGCGAGGCCATTCCGTCTCGGACCACACGCCCGCCGATAGGCGCCAGATCGCGCGGCGCGTGTTCGCCGTTGGACTTCGTGTTCGGAACCTCGAAATGTCGGTCTCGGCGGCTGGGTGACGAAGCGTGCGCTCACAGATACGGCGTGCAGCGGCCTCATGGAAAAGATCCGCGTCAAGCGTCGACCCCTCCCTGAATTCCCTTCGAGAAACGTTCGTGTGCGCAGCCCGCGAACCCTGCGTCGTCGTTGACCTCTTCCGGGTGGCATAAGGCCTCCGAGAATCGGAGGTCAATCGAGCGGGCCGGGCCCGGGCATCCCTGAAGCCGGGAACCACGGCCGAGGGTTCCTGGGCGCGGTCGGTTGCGATTCTCGCGGCGCCTTCCCGCCAGTCACGGTCGGGCTCTCAGCCCCGAGCGGAGCCGCGGTACGGGCCTTGACTGGCACCACGATAGGGGGGAGGGGCCCTCTTATCCCCCGGATCAACAGCGCATCCCCGCAACACTCGTGACGGCGCTGCGAAAGCCCCCGGCGGATCGCGGCGCCGTTAGTCCGATTCCTGGTTGTGTCCGATCGTTCCGGAGAGCCCCGCAGCGCTTAGGACCGTGGGGGGGAACCCGAAATGGGGCCCCCGCCGTCGTGGGTGCCCATCGCGACGGGACCACGAAATGGAGGCTCTCGAGCTGGGAAAGACGGACTGGTCGACCCCTTGGCACGAACTCGCGGGGCCCATCCAACGGCATGTGGTTCCCGCCGGTCCCCGCTCACCCGCTCTCCCCTTAGCCGGCCGCCACGCCCGCCAGCACCGGCGGCTTACTCGCCACAGGCGGAGAACGTTCAGAGTTCGATGACGTAGCCGTCCGGGTCCGCGATGTACGCGAACCGTACTCCCGGCGCGTGTTCGCCGCGCGAGAGTACTTTGCCTCCCCCGCGTTCGACTTCCGCGATTGCGGCATCGAGGTCGGAAGGATTTGCGAGACGAAACCCGAAGTGCGCGATGCCGCCGGCGCTTCCGGCGAGATGCGCCTCGGCCGGATCCTCGTTCAGAGTAATGAGGTCCTGGCTTCCAGGGGTATTCAGAAAGACCATCTTGGCGCCTGAGCGGAAGCGCTCCTGCATTCCGAAGACCCCTTGGTAGAAGCGAAGAGAGCACTGAAGGTCTCGAACAACCAGATGAATATGAGTGAGGCCTTGCGTCTTGATCATCATCGAGCCTCCCTCGCGCTGACCAACGGATCTGCGCTCTGTGTGTGCCGCGACTCGCTGATGACTGGGCTCAGCCACGCGCCGCCGGGACCGTACCTATTCTCGCCGAAACTCGTTGCTTCTGCAGAATACCAAGCCCAGGGGTCACGGTGGCCGGTATGCCCCATATGCAGACGGCCCGTGGCTCTCTCCTACGCTCGAACCCCGCCGCCACGCCGGCCAGCGCGTGCACCGGGCTTCCGGCTCCTACAAGGGCTGAGTTCGGACGGTCGGACGGACGTTCCGGCGTAGCCCCCAACCTGAGCAGTACGCTTCATCAGGATCGGACGCACCCTTGGTGGGGCCTGTTTATGGCAGGAAGATCACCTTGGACCCCATCTGATGTTAGATTGTTGCCTTCTCTCGGTCTTCGCGCGGCGCGACCCCCAGCTTCGGAGATCTGATGCATTCCATGGAAATTCACGCGCTTACGGCGCAGAGGTCACGCGAGGACGACGAGGAGTGGCCAAGTTGCGCATCATGAGTCGACATCCGAGTTATGATCGCTGGAGCGCTGCATACGGACGCCGAGATAACGGGAGCGAAGCGCGCGGATCGAACCCGCGACACTCAGCTTGGTAAGCTATCGGCGACTTCTTGGATTCTCATGGATCTCCAATAGCTTGTGGGATTCGCGTTCCGGCATACATATGCCACAAGCGCACGGGATAGAACTCATTAAGACATCGCTGGGCCGGTGCCGCGGATTGTCCAGAAGCCTCGCCGGGCGCTCGAAAAGTGCCCCGGCTTGAGCATCGGTGGGCGCCGAGAACCCAGATCGATGCGGAACGGTGTTTCGGCAACCGAGGTCCACATGACTCTCTCGGACGATAGAATCGGTCTTCTCTTACCTCTGACCGTTGGCGCAGCGACAATCCTCTGCACAATCTTCATTCATGCGATCGCCACGATCGGAATCATCCACTTGGTCCGTCGTGCGCGACTGCGCGGGATTGCTGGTGTTCGTTTTTCGGCGGATGTCGTTCTCGTCTCTACAGCCGCTTTCATCGCATTCGGAGCCCATTTGATCGAGGCCGTAGTCTGGGCGTTCGTCTTTGTGTTGTGCGGTGAATTCATCCATTTCGCTCCAGCGCTCTATCACTCGGCGGTGAACTACACGACATTGGGGTACGGCGACATTGTCATGTCGGCGCACTGGAGACTGCTCGGGCCGCTGGAAGCAGCCGATGGGATGCTCTTGTTCGGGTTATCGACGGCGATCCTCTTCGCTGTAATTCAGCAGTTCGTGCGGATTAGGCACCATACAGAAGAGTTGTGACGCGACGCGGTCTAGAGCACCGCTTCGGTCTGCTCTTCGAGCTACTCTTAGCGACGGGCGCGCGAACCTTCCGACGCTCTCGCCCGGATGTGGGCGGATGTTGGAACCGCGTGCAGCCGTACCAGCGTGAGGCACCTCGCGCATGGCGGCGTCGTGTTCCTCCCTACCACGGGAGACGGCCTCATGCAGGCCGGCGCGGATGATTGGTGATTGGTACCTTCGCAAGATAGAAAAACAGCCGAATGAGGTGCAAACAATATGAAAAAGAGCGCAACGACTAAGGGCGAATCCCCTTCTCGGCTAATCGACGCGAGGATCAAGGAACTGGACGACTGGAGGGGCGAGACGCTCTCCCATGTCCGCGCTCTCATCAAACAGGCTGCCCCTGAGATGGTCGAGGAGTGGAAGTGGAGAGGCGTTCCGGTTTGGTCTCACGATGGAATGATCTGCACCGGCGAGACGTACAAGAGCGTCGTGAAGCTGACTTTCTCCAAGGGCGCTTCGCTCAAGGACCCTTCTGGACTATTCAACTCCAGCCTTGAAGGCAACGCCAGGCGCGCTATCGATTTCCATGAGGGTGATGAAATAGATGAGGATGCCTTCAAGACGCTCATACGCGCCGCTGCAGCCCTGAACAGGTCATCGGCCCGATAGTCGAATCCGGCGCCTCATGAGTTGGCGCCAACAGGAAAAGTACGCATACCCGGAAAATCGTGCAAGCCGGATAACCTCGCCGCGTTGGTCGCGCAAAAGACCCCACCCCCCCTTCCGCGCTTTTACTTCCCGAAATGCTCTTGTAATTGTGTGTACGGTCAACAGCGTTCAGCCAGGTCGCATCGACACCGAGCAGATACGCCGGAGTATTCCACTCCAGCAGCGCAGGCAGATCTCGGAAACGAAGATCCCGCTCGGCGAGTTCGGTGAGCCGGAGGATCTCGCGGTTGCAATCGCGTTCCTGGCTTCGCCGCGAGCCCGCTACATCACCGGCGTGGTGCTCCGGGTGGAATGGGGGATTGGGCCGCTACGCGTTCTAGAGTGCCATGGTGCCTAGCGATCAGTACTTGTCGGATCGTGCATCCTTGTCATGATGCGACGTTCGGGGACAGGCGCTCCCGTTCTCTCTCGAGCACCTACAGCGGTTCTCGTCTGGGTATGGCGCTTGCACCCAGTGTCTCCTGACCTTAAAAGGGGTTTGGGTGAACCCGCCGCGGAGGGGCCTATGCACGCTCGCCCTCGTATCTTGATCTCGATCTCGCAGCGGAGGGCCCTCGCGGCAGGCGTCGCCGCGCTGTTGCTCGTGGTACCGCAGGTCCCCTCCTGGGCCGATCCCTCTCCGGCTCCGAGGACTCCGGAATCTGTCATCGACATCCGCGCCGACCAGCTCCTCTCACAGCTGACTCTCGACGAGAAGATCCAGCTCGTCCACGGCGCAGGGATCTGCGGCCTCTTCTTCGGCGGCCCCACGGCAGGTGGGGTTGGGTTCATCCCGGGGATCGACCGGCTGGGCATTCCGGACCTCAACTCGAACGACGGACCCGTCGGCGTCGCCAACTGTGCCGGCCGCCCCGATGCGCAGGCGACGGCGCTGCCCGCCGGGATCGCCCAGGCGGCGACCTGGAACCAGGAAAGCGCTTTCACCGTGGGCGCACTCATCGGCCGGGAGGAGTGGCAGCAGGGGATGAACGTCGCCTACGCGGGCGCCCTCAACCTGGCGCGCGAGCCGCGCTGCGGACGCACCTTCGAGTACCTGGGTGAGGACCCGTTCCTGGCGGGCAAGATCGTCGCGGCCAAGCTGCACGGCGTCCAGTCCGAGCACGTGGTGGGAACCATCAAGCACTACGCCGGCAACCAGATCGAGACCCACCGCATGACCAGCAGCTCCAACATCGATGAACGGACGCTCCGCGAGCTCTACCTGCGCGGCTTCGAGATTGGCGTGAAGGAATCGGGCGTCCGCTCGGTGATGTGTGCCTACAACAAGGTCAACGAGGTCTACGCCTGCGAGGACGCCCACCTCCTGAACGACATCCTGAAGGGTGACTGGGCCTTCAAGGGCTGGGTGCTCTCCGACTTCGGTGCGACGCACAGCACGGTTCTGGCGGCCAACAGCGGTCTCGACGAGGAGCAGTTCGTTGGGGCTTTCTTCGGCCCTGCGCTCGAGGCCGCCGTGCAAAGCGGCGCCGTCCCCGCGTCGCGACTAGACGACATGGTGCGCCGCAAGCTTCGTTCGATGATCGAGGTCGGCCTGCTCGATCACCCGCCCGTGATCCAGCCCGTCGACTTGGACGCCGGCGCGGAGGTGGCGCAGCGGGCCGAGGAGGAGGCCGCTGTGCTCCTCAAAAACGAGCGCCACACCCTCCCCCTGGACGCCGGGAAGCTTCGCTCGATCGCCCTGATCGGTTCACACGCGGACGTCGCGGTGCTCTCGGGTGGCGGATCCTCCCAGGTCATCCCTCCCGGGGGCTCCGCCGTTCCGCCCACCTGCATCCTGTTCGGTCCCTTCAATTCAGTGTGCCAGCTTTGGATGTCCTCCTCTCCGCTGCAGAGCCTCCAGGCGCGAGCGCCGCGGGCACAGATCGCGTTCGACGATGGGACCAATCCCACGTCGGCCGCGGCGTTGGCCGCCTCGTCCGACGTCGCCATCGTTTTCGCCAACCAGTGGGAGCTGGAGGGCGCCGACCTCGACACGCTTTCCCTGCCCGACGGGCAGGACGACCTCATCGCGCGCGTCGCGGGCGCCAACCCGCGGACCGTCGTCGTCCTCGAGAACGGAAGCCCGGTCCTCATGCCCTGGATCGACGAGGTCCCGGCGGTGCTCGAGGCGTGGTACCCGGGGATCCGCGGCGCACAGGCGATCGCCGCCCTCCTCTTCGGAGACGTCAACCCCTCCGGCAAGCTCCCCATCACCTTCCCGAAGAGCGAGGCGGACTTGCCCACCGGCGCCACGCCACCGACCGTGTACGGCCTCACCAACGAGGTCGACTACGCGGAGGGCCTCTTCATGGGCTATCGCTGGTACGACGCCAAGGGGATTGAGCCCCTCTTCCCCTTTGGTCATGGGCTCTCCTATACCGATTTCAGGTACCGAAACTTGAGAGTGTCTTCGGACGGGGACGAGGAGAGGGACGAGAGGAAAGGCACGAGCCGCCGCCTGCGGGTGACCTTCGAGCTGGCCAACGTCGGTTACCAGGATGGCGCGGAGGTGGCGCAGATCTATCTTCGTTTGCCAGCAGCCACCGGCGAACCTCCCCGCCGCCTGGTCGGGTTCCGCAAAGTGGCGCTCCGAGCCGGGGAGCGGGAGCGCTTGACCGTCGATCTCGACTCGGAATCCCTGGCGATATGGGACACCGCCACCGCGGGCTGGCGGATCGTTCCAGGCAAGTACCAGGTCTCGGTAGGAGCGTCCTCGCGCGACCTCCGCCTCTCGCGCGACCTCTTCATCCGCTGACGCTCACCTCACGCTCCCCGAACCCCGCCGCCACGTCCGCCGGCCGGGCAGCGGCCTCCGCGGGGTTCCTTGAGACACACGAAGTCTTCTACGCCACCCCGCTACGAAATGTGGCCACCCTCCGTTCAGAGGGATTGGAGGCCTGCGATGCCTCAGAGGTCGCTGGGGTTGTTTCCGCCAGGCCCGCGGACTCGGACCCTTCGGACCCGGACGCAAAGGGGAGCCGCGACGGGTGCCTGCTTCGGACGCTTCCGGTTCGCTTAGGAGTAAGCCGTGCACCGAACCCTGTCGTATCTATCCAATGCCATGGTCCTTGCCTCCGCCACGCTCGTCGAGTCCCCTGTGACGTCGGCCCGCGCCGCGAGCCTTGAGGCTTGGGCCGGTGTCGTCGGTGGCGCAGGTACGGGGTCGATTCCAAACAATTGCACCACCTTCGGCCCGCCGGCAGAGCTCGCCCCGATGTTCGAATCGCAGTCGCTAGGGATGCAGGTGCTGGGCGGCAACACAACCTGCGGCTATAGCGGCGGCTGGACGGACCTCACAGCCGCATCGGGCCCGCTCCCCAACAGCGCGAGCCTCGCGCCCGTCATCCTCGGCAACCCCGGCTTCAGCGGCTACTTCGACGGCACGTCGAACTCGACGGCGAACTACGCGTCGCTCAGCGCGTGGGCGCACGCCAACATCTCGGGTGGCACCCCGGGGAGCCCAGTCGCGCTGTTCGACTCCCAGGGTGCCTCGTTCTTCACCGACGCGCTGTCCGTGACCAGTCCCATGCTCGTGAACGGGAGTGCCGCCTTCGTGCAGTATCTCTTCGCCGTGAACGGAAGCTTTTCGGCGCTGGGTACCCCGGGGCCGTTCCTGTTCGGCAACACCTATGGGCAGCTGTCCCTCACAATGAACGGAGGGCCGGTCTACGGAATCATGAGCGCAACCGTGAGCCGTGGCGGCACCGGCTCAGTTTTGGGTGGAACACCTCCGGCCGGCTGGACCACGTCGCAGGGCCAGCTATCGGGCTCGGGAACATTCGAGAGCCTGCGGCTTCCGGTGGTGGTGGGTCAGCAATGGGTGCTTAACGTGGGGCTGCTCGATTGGGCCTATGGCACCGCCGATAGCAGCCTCGGCGCGACCCTCGCCGGGATCCAGCGACTCGCAGTGCAATCCAGTCTCAGACTTCAGCCTGACGTCGATGTCGGGAACGCAGTACGTCCCCGAACCCAACACCGCATTGCTGGTGGTCGCAGGCCTGGGCGCCTTGGCCGGTCGAAAGCGCCTATCGGCTTGACAGCGAGAGCGTCTCGACCCGGAGACCCGGGAAGCTGCTGCTCCTCGGCTCCGGTCTCGCAGGCTCCACGGCCGTCGGAGCGCGTCGCCCACGACTGCAGCGGTCACATCATCACTCGGCATCGACATGCTCCGGCTTCGGTCTGTGCGTCGTCGTTTCTGCGGTGGGGCATCGCCGTCCGACGCCACCGTGCGCGAGGTGTCTCACTGATCGGGACTATTTCGAAGGGCTGAGCTCGTGCAAGATCCTCCGAACGCAGCCGGGTCTCATTGATGCTCATTATGTACGAGGGAGGGAAGAAGCCTGTGAAGTAGTTCACAGCGCCGCCGCCTCGCGCATGGCAGAATGCCTCCAGAAAGAAGGAGGCACCTCATTGCGACCCCCGAGAGTTTCGTGCCGACCGCAATCTTGGTGGGCTGGCTTGCGACGGTCTTCCTGTTCGCAATCGAGTAGCACAGCTCCGACACGAAAGAGGACTGTGGCGCTCCTTGCGCGAGGCGCCTCGCTCGTTGAGCGCGCCTCGGGGTAGCCACACCGAGCGCCAGCGTCCGAGCGACATCGGACTCAGCGCTCGGAACTGCTTGACTCGGGCGCAAGAGCCGGCGCTAAATAACTTCCACAGAGGAGAAGCTAGATGGCTATCGACCCCACAAAGCTCGACCGCTTCATGAACCAAGTCTTTGCCGATCTAGGTGCAACATTCCACGCCACGCTGGTCGTCATTGGCGATAAGCTGGGCCTCTACCGAGCCCTCGCAGAGGGTGGCCCCCAGACCTCAGACCAGCTCGCAAAACGCACAAACACTGCCGAGCGCTACATCCGAGAGTGGCTGGCTGCGCAGGCCGCTAGCGGCTATGCCAACTACGACGCTGCGACCGGGAAATATTCGCTTGATGAAGAGCAAGCGTTTGCGCTCGCTGATGAGTCGAGTCCAGCCTTCGTCCCGGGCGGCTTCCAGAGCGCAGTTGCCGCCTCCCGCGCACAGGAAAAGCTGCTCGATGCGTTCCGGACTGGCCAGGGCGTTGGGTGGCATGACCACCACACCGATCTCTTTTCCGGCACCGAGCGCTTTTTCCGGCCGGGCTATGCGGCCCACCTCGTCGCGGAATGGATTCCGGCGCTGGACGGAGTTGAGGAAAAGCTGCGTGCGGGTGCACGCGTCGCGGATGTGGGATGCGGCCTCGGCGCATCGACGCGTCTTCTCGCAAAGGCGTATCCACGCTCTACGTTCTTTGGCTTCGACTATCACCCGGCGTCGATCGCTCGCGCGCAAGAGCTGGCGAAGCAGGAGGGCGTGGATGAGCGGATTCGGTTCATGGTCGCGCGAGCGCAGGAATATCCCGGTGAAGGCTACGACCTGGTCGCCTTTTTCGACTGCTTGCACGATATGGGCGACCCGGTGGGTGCGGCGTCGCACGTGCTGAAGACACTCGCACCTGATGGGAGCTGGATGATCGTCGAGCCATTCGCGAACGACCGCGTAGAGGAGAATCTCAATCCCATAGGTCGCATCATGTACAGCGCGTCTACGCAGGTCTGCACCCCTGCATCGCTATCGCAGGAGGTCGGGCTTGCACTCGGCGCCCAGGCCGGCGAGCTTCGCATTCGCGAGGTTGTCACTGGGGGCGGGTTTACACGCTTCCGACGAGCTACCCAGACGCCGGTGAATCTAGTGTTCGAAGCGCAGCCATAGCGGACTACCCCGTGCGGGTGGCAGGGAGCTGCGGGTTTCGAACCGTTGATTGGCGTTGCCTAGTCGTGTATTGCGCCATCGCGCCGTTCGCCAATGTGCCAAAGCACCCCGGATGGATCCACGACATAGGCGATCCGAAGGTCCCATGGCTGCATGGCCGGCGCGCGCGGAGGTTGCAGGTCGCTTATGAACTCGGCCGCGGCACCCGCCCGACCTTCCTGCCACTGGGCGTCACGCAAGATCGCCAGGCGGGGCTTTCCCGTCATGCCCATGCATCAAGCGCGAATGCCCGCTTACGCGGCGCCTACCGAGCGCCGAGAAGTAGACGAAGGAGATTGGGGCGATGTACGCGTGAGTATCCGGGACCCGATCTGGTACTTCAGCTACGGCAGCAACATGAGCCGCGCAATCCTTCTCGGCCGCCGCGGCCTGCACCCGCGATCGAGCTGTGTCGGTTGGCTCGACGACCATCGCCTCGCTTTCAACCTGCCCGTCGGGCCCGGCGAGCGGGGCGTCGCCAACCTCGAGCCGGAGCCGGGAGCGCGCACCTGCGGGGTGCTTCACCTACTCGCAGCGGAGGACTGCGACCGCCTCGATCGCACGGAAGGCGTGCACGTGGGCGTCTACCGGCGCGTCCCCGTTGAGGTCCGTGTCGATGCCGAGGAGGCGGCGGTGGCCGCCTTCACATACCGCTCGTCGCGCACCGTCGTGGGTCGCAGGCCGTCGCCGCGCTACATGCGCCTCCTGGTCGAGGGCGCGGCCGAGCACGGGCTACCAGGCGATTGGGTGCGGTTCCTGCAAAGCTTCGAGCTGGCGGTTGACGAGCGCGAGCCTTCGATCTAGCCCGCCGCTTCCGCGAGTGCCTTCAGGTTCAGCAGCCGCCGCGTCATCACGAGATCGCCCCAAGCGAGAACCGCGCGCAGTGCGTCCCCAGGGTCCGCGCGTGCATGGAACGCGCAGCTTGACGAGCGGCCGCTACGCGACCGACGGCAGTGCCGCGTACCCAGTCGGTGACGCGCATGACACTGAAAAGGCGCGCGCCCCGCGAGCCAGGCGGCGACGCGAGCGTTAGCTGGACGGGCACCTCGAAGTCCTCGTGCCGGAAGAGCGACATCACGGCCTGTCCTCGGAGGAGCTGCTCGAGCCCAGGTGTCAGCGTGCGAGGACTGCGCCGGCCGCCGTTGTCGATCCAGTAGCCGTACGGTGCGGCGCGGAGCTGACCGGGCCAGCGGAACACGATTTCGCCCGGTGCTTCAATAGCGACTCCGCGCGAGAACCGATCCGCAGTGGTGTCTTCCGTGCGGTCGCCCGGGAAGATTCTCGGGCGTCGCGCCCCAAGTGCGGGCGATAACACCTGTCATAATGCCCAGTATGCGCTGCGCGACGATGACATACCGCACCTATGCAAGATAGACTGCGCGTCACAAAGCCGCGTTCCCGATCTCTTGCGAGGAGGCGCGATGGCGCCCAAGGAGTTCAACGTGAACGATCCCGATACGCTTCCTGCCCGAGCCGTTTGGATGGGCGTCGCCTTGGTCCTGCTGTTGCTGTTCTTCTTGTTCTTGAACCCCGTGAAGGTGATTCCCGCCGGCCATGTGGGCGTGAAGGACCTTTTCGGGGTCGTTTCGCCGAACGGGCTTTCACCGGGTGTCCATCTCGTGGTTCCGATGACGCGCGTGGTGGTGATGTCGATCCAGACCCAGGAGATCAAGGAGACCGCCGAAGTTCCCTCGCAGGAGGGCCTCATCATGGACCTCGAGGCGTCGCTCTTGTTCCGGCTCGATCCGGAGAAGGCCGCCGACATGTACAAAACGGTCGGCCGCGATTACGAGAGCGTCACGGTCGAGCCGCAGTTCCGCTCGGCGATCCGCGAGATCACGGCCTCCTACGACGCGAAGGCGCTCTACTCCTCGGAGCGCGAGAAGGTGGCGCACGAGATCCAGGAGTTCTTCGCGAAGCTGACCCAGGCGCGCGGCATCGTGGTGGAGGCGGTGTTGCTCCGAAAGGTCGGACTGCCCGCGGTCGTCTCGAATGCGATCCAGGAGAAGCTCAAGCGTGAGCAGGAGGCGGAGCAGATGAAGTTCGTGCTGCAGAAGGAGCAGCAGGAGGCTGAGCGCAAGCGCATCGAGGCCCAGGGCATTGCGGACTTCCAGCGTATCGTGGCGTCCGGAATCAGCCCGCAGCTGCTCGAGTGGAAGGGGATCGAGGCGACCGAAAAGCTCGCGCTTTCCGCGAACTCGAAGATCGTCGTGATCGGGAATCCGAAGTCGGGGCTGCCGATTATCCTTGGGGGCGCGGAGAGATAGCGGCACGTCGCGCTGCGCGCCCGCCGCTGCAGCTCGGCACGCGGGGGCCGTGGGGCCGTCCTCCGTGCATGCCTATGCCGCTCTTGCCGCCCCTTTCCGTGCTTTCCGGGGAGCTATCTAACGTCCCGGTGTCTTAGGCTTTCCTCAGTACGCGCGCTCGCGTTGCGCGCGCTCTTGGAGAGCAGGGTGCGCCTGGGGTGCGGGGGTGCTGCGGCCGAGACGAGCCGGTCCTTCTCGACGAGTACGCACCGCCCCCATGGGCCGCATAGAAGGGCGCGGCGTCCCAGTGGGGCAAGCGCGCGTGTGGACCAAAAACCCTGTCTTTTCAAGAAGTACCAGTCTTGGTGAGGGATCCGCGGGATAGAGGCGCAAAGAACGTCTTTTGCCGCTCACAGCCCTGATGGCGAGGTTCAGTCGAAACCCAGAAGTTTACGGGCTTGCGCGCGGCCCGCGGCGCAGACACCGCTCGCATCTGCCTTCGCGCAACGCTCCCAGGCCTGCTCCACCACCTGCCGATCGAATGGGATCGCAGGATAGAAGAAGCGCACGAACCGGTCGGTGAGCTGCCTCGCGACCTCAGCAGCGTTCACAGCCCCTGCCGCCGTCCGCTTCGCTTCACCGCCGTAAAGCTCGACCAGGGCAGACTGCTCATCTTCCCCCAAGAGCTGCGTCCACTTTCCGCCGGCCGCGAGGAGCTGTTGTCGGAGATCCCGCAGGCGATCGGACTCGGAGTGATCGCGCGCGGCGCGCGCCATGACATCGGCGCACACGATCCCGTTCCCGAGCCGGCTGCTCTCCTTGGCGAGCGCGAAGAGCAGCTCCTCGGGTACCGGGCCGTCGTCGAGGCCGCTCGAGCGGCGCAGCAGCGAGTTGCGTACACCCACCTCGGCGCTCGCGCCCGATGCCAGCCGCGGCAGCTCCGCCATAGCTCCGACGAAGAAAGCCCGCGCGGCCCAGTCACTCAGGATGGGATGGCGCAGCGTGTGCACGGGGCCCACGAGGGGCACCGCTGCCAGCGTATCGAGGGGCAGAATCTCGTGGCTGAGCAGCGCCGGCAGGCTCTGAATCCCCGCTCGCGCGAATCCCTCCTTGAAGTCCGGACGCTCGAAGCGCTGCCGGATCCGCTCTACATCCAGCGCATGCTCGGGCGACTGGAAGCCGAGCAGCAGAACATCCGTTTGCATCGTGTACCACACCGACACATGGTCGAACACGGAACTGTAGGTCCGCAGCACGAGCTCGACGGTCGGCAGGTCGGTTTCGTAGAGGTGG
>DATGZK010000030.1:0-4063 GCA_035489755.1 Myxococcota bacterium | reverse complement strand
CGACGACTGTGCGAGCGCATTCAATGCCCCACCCTCGTCATCCACGGTGATGCCGACCGCGTCACCCCGTTCGCCGAGGGCAAGGCGCTGGCCGAAGCCCTCGGCACGCGGCTCGAGAACGTCGCCGGGAGCGGACACGGTATTCCGGTCAGGAAGCCAGTCCAGGTCAATCTCGCGATCCGCGAGTTTCTCGATCCGCGATTCGACCGCGCGGTGAAGCCCCGGCGACGCCGGAGCCGCGGTCCGAAGCGGGCGCTCTTCATCTCGTCCCCGATCGGGCTCGGCCATGCACAACGCGACGTGGCGATCGCCCGCGAGCTGCGCTGCATCGACCCCGATCTCCAGATCGATTGGCTCGCCCAGGACCCTGTGACCCGCGTGCTGGCCACGGAGGGCGAATCGATCCACGAGGCGAGTCGGTATCTCGCGAGCGAATCGAAGCACATCGAGAGCGAGTCCGCCGAGCACGACCTCCAGTGCTTCCAGGCGATCCGCCGCATGGACGAGATCCAGATCAACAACTTCATGGTCTTCCACGACGTCGTGCAAGGTGACGACTACGACGTGGTGATCGGAGACGAGGCATGGGAGGTCGACTACTACCTCCACGAGAATCCGAACGAAAAGCGCGCCCCCTACGTGTGGCTCACCGACTTCATCGGCTTCCTGCCTATGAATCACGGCGCCCACGAGGCATTCCTCACCGCCGACTACAACGAGGAGATGATCGGCCACATCGCGAGCCAGCCGGGTGTGCGCGACCGCGCGATCTTCGTCGGTAATCCCGCGGACATCGTGCCCGACCCGTTCGGCCCGCACCTGCCCGGGATCCGCGATTGGACGGAGCAGAACTTCAGCTTCTCGGGCTACATCTCGGGCTTCGACCCGGCGGCGTTCGGTGATCGCTCCGCGCTGCGCCACGAGCTGGGCTATCACCCCGACGAGAAGGTCTGCATCGTGAGCGTGGGCGGCTCCGGGGTAGGCCATCACCTGCTGCGGCGAGTGATCGACGCCTACCCGGAATCGCGCAGGCGGGAGCCAGCTCTGCGCATGATCGTGGTCGCGGGTCCCCGCATCGATCCCGCCGCACTTCCGCGCCATCCCGGCCTCGAGATCGTCCCCTACGTGCACAACCTCTATCGGCATCTGACGGCCTGCGACGTCGCGGTCGTTCAGGGCGGACTGACGACCGCCATGGAGCTGACCGCCGCGAAGCGGCCCTTCCTCTACTTTCCGCTCGCACATCACTTCGAGCAGAACTTCCACGTGCCGCACCGCCTGGACCGCTACCGGGCCGGCCGCCGCATGGACTATGCGAGCGAGACCCGCGAATCGATCGCCGCGGCGATCTCGCACGAGCTCACCGGCAAGACCGCCCCGCTCGACGTCGAAACCGACGGCGCCCGCCGCGCCGCGCAGCTGATCGCGGAGCTGCTGTGAGCGATCCGACCCGAAACCACCGTCGCACTGTTGCAGTAATGGGCCGGGGGTGCTCCTCACGCAGTCTAGCGGTGGTGGAAATGACACTTGAAAGTGACAGAATCTACGAGCTTTGATCGTTGTTGTTGGCCCTACAATCTCGAGAACTCGATGCGCTGCTCCGACAACCTCGCTGAAAGGCGGGCAGGCTTCGTGGACGCGATGAAGTCAAGGAGCACTGCAATGAAGCGCTCCGGGGCCTCGCAGTGAGGGTACTGACCCACCCCTTCAAAGATCACAAGGCGGTGGCCGGGGATGGCTTCGGGACGGCGATGTGCGTTGCTTCGCCGCCGACGCGACTTTGAGTCGGGTGATGGCGATGCGATGGCCAGCGCTACACGAAGGCTCCGAACGAAAACGGCCCGGCTGCCTGAGCGCTTGCCGGGCCGACTGTTTTCTGGAGCGGGAAACGGGAGTCGAACCCGCGACCCTCAGCTTGGGAAGCTATCTACAGATTCAGTGATTCGGTCGATTTTTCGATCACTTAGCGAATTCACGTTCCGGCTAACCCTTGCCAGGAGCGGACTAGATAGGACGGGTTAGGACACGAACGTGGTTCGACTCCTCCCTGACTCCGCAAGCCCCACGCTGGTATCAAATACGATACCATCAAACCGTGCACCGAATTGTGCTCGATACGAACGTTCTCATCGCTGGCCTTCGATCCAATCGCGGGGCGTCGTTCCGGCTCCTTTCCGCAATCGACTCCGGCCTCTTCGAGTTATGCGTCTCTGTTCCTTTGATCTTGGAGTATGAGGCCGCGCTCTTGCGCCACGCTCCGTCCCTTAGCCTGTCGCGACGAGACATCTCGGATTTTCTCGACTATGTCTGTTCTGTAGCCAGGCGACAGTCCATCTTTTTTCTCTGGCGGCCACTCCTGCGGGACCCAGGAGATGACATGGTTCTCGAGGCAGCGGTTTCGGGTAGCTGCCGGTACATCGTTACTTTCAACAAGGGAGACTTCGAAACAACGAATCCGTTGCCCGTACGTGTCGTCACGCCTCAAGAATTCCTTCGAACAATCGGGGTTATCAAATGAGCACACTCAGTCTCAGGCTGCCCAATTCTCTCCACGAAGAGATCAAAAAACTGGCTCGCCGAGAAGGAATCTCTATCAACCAGCTTGTCAGCACGGCGGTTGCGGAGAAGCTCGCCGCCCTCATGACAGAGGAGCATCTCGAGAAGCGGGCGCGACGGGGTAGCAAGCGGAAATTCCAGCGAGTACTCCGCAAAGTCCGAAGCGTGCCGCCGGCAGACGAAGACCGTCTTTGAGTCTATGAGGGAGGATCGGGGCAGCAACGGGATCCTCGAGCTGAAGATCCGTGCGCGCACCCGCGCAAGCTCTGGAAATCGCGCCCAACAAGTTCATCTCACCACAGTGGCTTGATAGAGTCGTGAAAAACGAGACCGCCCCCGCTACGAATCAGCGGAGGCGTAAGATCATGGAGCGGGAAACGGGAGTCGAACCCGCGACCCTCAGCTTGGGAACCAAACTGGCGACCGTGAATTCTTGCGCCATTTCAGCTACTTCAACAATCTCGGGTACGGTGTTCCGTCTCGCAAGGCTCTCGGTCTAACAGTCCTCACCGCGCCTGTCGCCTTCCAACTTTCCTTCAGACCTCCGCTTCATCCTGACCGTCCTCTCCCTCCCGAAAGCCAGACTCGCGCGGGCCGGGCGCCGAGTACATCGTGTCGGCCGATATGTAGTGCCTGATGCATTAGCCGGCTGCCCCGAGCGCATCCCTCCGTTCCGTGTGACCGCGATCCAGTTCTCCTCCGTGCTGAATCCGGTTCCTCCCAGACGGGCGCATCTCTTCATAGACGCTCGCGCCGGGAACGATGAATGGATTCGACGGGTCCGTGCCGACGTGAATCCGGACCCCCAGCGGCATGCAGCCGCGCACCGTGTAATGGAACCTGTGACGACCTCGGTGTAAGTCCGGCCCGGCCATTCGACCCGGGTCGGCGGGGCCCGTAAGTCCGCGAAATTACGACGATCAGAAAGTCAGCCGCAGCCACGGAAAGCCAAAAAAAGACGCGAGGGTCCTCCCAAAAGTCCCCCCACAATAGAGTGTGTCACCTGATGACCACGACCTCGTTGGGTGGCGACACTGGCATCCGAACGCCGATGCCTGTGACGGCAGTTGGCTGCCCGGATCTTCGCCGAGAACGCCGTTTGCTCGTCCGGAGGCGAGGAGTCGAGGAAGGCTCGGATGTTCGGGGCAATCGTGGCGACCGGCTTCGGCTGCGAGCTCGAAGCTGCCGCGAGCGGCCCGGCACGCGCCGCACAGGGGCGCGCCGGCGCACGAGGCAGGCTAGCCTCCGCGCCGTGCGGAGCGTTGCGCGTCGCCGTCTCGCTCGTCTCGGCGCGCTCGTCGCGCTGGCGGCCGCCGATCCGTGGGTCGCTGCGGCCGATCCCGCCTCCGCGGAGGACGTCTGCCCTGCGATCGCGGAGGGCTTCGCGCTCTGCGTGAACGATCTCCGGAGCGGGAACTGCGCCGAGTTCGTGCAGGCCGCCGATGCGCTCGCGCAGCTCTATCAGATCCAGGTCGCCGAGGCGCCCGACCGTGCGCCGATGCTGCTC
>DATGZK010000029.1:0-122000 GCA_035489755.1 Myxococcota bacterium | reverse complement strand
TGCGCCGGCTGCGGCCGCGCCTCGCAAGCGCCTCGGCCCTCCGAGGGTCTGCAACGCGGGATACTTCTCGCCTTCGAACGAAGCCGGATCCAGGCCCCTCACCTCTGATCGGCGGGCAACTCCTGAGTCACTCTCCTAGCGGGGACGGGCCGACGGCGGCGCAGGCGGCTTCCCACGTCCGCCGCATCGAGGTGGGCGTCCACCGTCCATTGCGGTTATACGCTCCCGGGTTCTCAAACAGGAGGCCACCGCAGAGGCGGCGCTCGCGCGGAACATGCCACTCGATCCACGCCGCGAGCTCCGGGTCCAGCGGCAGACGCTTCCGTCGGTTGTTCTTCGGCGCGCGGACGGGCGCGTTGGCACATCGGCCCTTTAGTGCCTTGGTGACATGGAGCCAGCCGTCCTGAACATCCGATGCTTCCAGGGCTGGCGCCCTGAGCTCGCGGTTGACCGACCGTAGCCTGCAGGCTACGGTCAGCCAGTGATCGAGATCCGCAAGCTTCGCCGTGCCGATGGCGTGGTTCCTTTCGATCAGTGGATGGCGAAGCTGAGGGATACGCGTGCGAAAGCGCGGATTCTCGTTCAGTTCGACCGTCTGCGTGTCGGACTCCCGGGCGACTGGAAGGCGGTGGGTGCGGGGGTGTTCGAGCTGCGGATCCGCGAAGGCAAGGGGTACCGCGTGTACTTCGCGCGAGAGGGAACGACTCTTGTCGTGCTGCTTTGCGCGGGCGACAAATCCACGCAGGGTCGCGACATCCAACGAGCCCGGTCCTATTGGCGAGAGTATCGGAGGCAAGCATGAAGGCGGCTGCATACAAAGGTTCGGACTATCTGAAGACGCAGAAGGACGTCGTCGCGTATCTCAACGCGGCGCTGGAAGACGGCGAGCCGGCCGTCCTGTTGGAGGCGCTGCGCAATGTGGCGCTGGCTAAGGGCGGGATGACCGCCCTTGCGCGCGCTGCGGGCGTGAGTCGCGAGAGCCTCTACCGCACCCTGTCGCGTCGGGGAAACCCGAAGATCGAGACGATCATGGATCTCCTTCGCGTGCTCGGCCTCAAGCTGACCGTCGAGCGGAGGCAGGCGGCGTAGACGCGGCTCGCATCAGATTGACGGCGTCCGACTGTGCCTCGCCATTACGCATATTGGTCCGGAGGCATCAGGATGAGATCCGCAGCGCGTGGCAAGACCACTTCGGACGTTGAAGTCACCAACGTTTCCAAGCACGGATTCTGGCTCCTCGTTCGTAGCGAGGAGTTGTTTGCGTCATTCGAGTGCTTCCCATGGTTCAGGGAGGCGCCAGTTGGTCACATCCTGAGCGCTACACCGAGGCGCGCTCTTCGCGCGAGGTGCCCGGCGCATGGCGGCGTCGGGCGGCGAGGCCCAGGATGCCCGTCGCAAAAACGACAACGCCCCGACCGAAGCCAGGGCGTGTCGTGTCGATCGATTGTCGGACTACGCCAGCTTTCGCCTCCGGCGACCACGCGGCCAAAGCAGTGCAGGCAGGAGGGATCACCGGCTGCTTACCTTCTACTGGGCGATCGCGGCGCAAGGAGCCGCGCTGCAGTCCAGCTCATAGCCGGTTAAGGTCACGAATTGGCTCACGGAGTCGCCTGTGAATACTGCACCACCGAGGAGAAACACCTCGACCGAAACGCTCCCCATCGAGTCTACGTAGAACAGCACAGGCTGATCGAATACGCTGGAGAGGCCTCGCGTCGGGATCGGGGCAAAGAATGCGGAGAGGAACCCACCCTCGGCAATAAGAACTGAGACCTGGGTCGGCACGCTGTTGAAACCGACGATCCCCCCGATGTGTTGGACGACGACGCGATGCAACGCCGGAACGGAAGGGAAGAAGAACGAGCAGCTGGCACCCGAGCACTTTCCGACGTTGTTGACCGTGGATTGATACGCAACCCATCCCGGGTCGTTCACGCTGCTGGTGAGCACCGGAGCGGCGGCTGGGTTCACGATTTCCACGAGCGTTGCGACGATCGCTTGAGCGGTTCCCGTGGCGAACGCGGCGCCGATGGTCCCAGCGAGACCAAAACCGAAAGCAACGAGAAGATGCTTCAGCGCCGTGGCCTGCCCTAGCAGATTGTCGCCAAGGTCGTCCTCGAACTCGGCCTTGCGCTGCGCAGCCTACACCAATGCCGTCCCAATATGAGTGCGGTGGCGGTCCTGCGCTCTTGGCGAGCTGATGTTGTCCCGCTATGTCCCGAATTGCTGTCCCGATAACCAAGGCTTCGTCGATCTTGGCCCGGTTCGGGTAACCGCACACGGTGCACGGGCGAGCCACTTAACCCCCCTTTCGCCCCTCCCGGGACGCGCTGGCGGTGTATTGGCATCATGCCGCACCGCCGTCCCGATTCGTATAGCGAGCTTCGACGACGATCATCACCCAATTGGAAGGCCATCCGAGGCCGATGTAGCGCGTTCGCTCAGCCTCGGTTGCGCGCCCAGGCAGGGCGGCGAGGTTCCCACTGATTGCACTGGACATGATCGCATGCTTCGGCTGCTCGGTGGACTTATCCCGTGACCACGGTGAGGGCTGCAGCCGCAAGCGCGCTGGTGACGACGCTCACTCGCTGTCGCTGATTCGCATACGAGGTGCCGTGAGACGAGTCACGCAGCGCGGAACGGGCGCTCCCGAAACCTCCATGACATCGCCGCATTGTGCGCCACACGGAGGCGCGACGCGCTCGGCACCACTCACGTGGAGGAATAGATGCGACTTTTCGGATGCAGGTTCCTCTTCGTTGCGACGTTGGCTCTCGGCCTTGCCCCGGCGGCCCTCGCGCTCACGCTCGGGCAGCTCGTGGGGGGAGCGTCATTTTCGACCGGTTCGCTCACCTTTGACCATTTCCAGGCCACCGCCGCCGGAAGCACGGATCCCATGTTCGACGACTACGCCGTGCAGGTGTTGGCGGACGGCTTTCGGATCAGTGGGCCGGTGAGCGCGACGCTGGGCGAGACGGGCACGCTTTTGCTCTCGTACGATGTGACAACAGCGGCGCCTGTGATCACGGGCGCTTCCCTCTACTCGAGCGGGATCGCGGTCGGGACGGGCTCGCAGGCATTGGCCGCCGAGAGCTTGTCTGGACCCGGGAACGCCCCCCTCGGCACGCTGGTCGTCTACGACGTGGCGGGCGTCGGCACGGTCCCGCTTGCGTCGGCGTCCTTTGGACCGGTCTCCGAGCTCTCGGTCGCAAAGACCCTGCAGGTCAAGAGCGGCGTCTTTGCAGCCGTGCCGTTCGTCGATCAGCGCTTCGTTGTGGTGCCCGAGCCCATGACGCTCTTCCTGCTCGGTGCGGGAATGACGGGTCTTTTCGCGAGCGGCAGACGCCGCCACGTGCTCCGCGAGGAGTAGGAATCCGATGTCCTTGCAGACGTACCGATTGTCCTGGGGAGCCCGGCCAAAAGCCGCCCACGCCCGCCAACGCATATTTTCAGGGCAAGCGAACCTCAGGCCAGGTGTACGACGATTGGCTGACACTTTTGCCTCGCGGCGGCCACTCTCTCCTCCAGGGGGTGAAAACCCCACGTTTCATACTCCCCAGCGCAAGGGATTCCTTAACGATGCGTACCTGAAAAGGATTCCGTGAATATGCCTAACCTGAGACGACTCGCTGCCTTGGCAGCGACCGCTGCTCTGTGTGCCAGTCCTGGTATCGCGGCTGCGGTGACGTTCGACGGACTCGACTTGAACCTCACTGGCTCGGCCCAGATTCCGACCAGCGGCAGTAACGCCGGGAATGTCCTGCTTACCCCGTCGAGCATCGGCACGGTCGGCGCGGCGTGGCTTACGGCTCCGGTGTCTACCGGCAGCGCGTTCTCGACCACGTTCAGCGTCAATCTGACGAATGTCAGCGGGGTTGGGAACGCGGACGGAGTCGCGCTGGTGTTCCAGAATGTCGGGACTGGCGCGCTCGGCAGCGCCGGGGGAAATCTGGGCATTGACCTGCCCAACAATACCACCGCGGGCGGAGCGGTAGCCGCCGAGCTGCAGACGTTCTGGAACACGTATGGCATCGTTCAGAACACGGACGCGAACGGCGATGCGTTTACCAACTCACAACCTGTCAGCGGGCCGATCGACCTTTCCACCGCAAGCACGATCACCGGAACCGAAACGGTGTCCTACGACCCGACAACTCACAACATTTCCCAAAACATCGCGCTTAATTACACGACCTCTGGCGGTTCTGGTTCGTTCACCAGAACCGCGAACGCGATCTTCGATCTGTCTGCCCGCTTCGGTCCGACCATGACGGTCGGGCTGAGCGCGGCGACCGGCGGTGGCGCGTCCGATCAGTCGATCACCGCGTGGACGGTCAACTCGGTTCCGGAGCCCAGTGAATGGACCCTGCTCGGCACCGGCCTGGGCATCATGGCCGTGGCGGCTCGGCGCCGGCACCGTTCGGCGGACTAAGTCGCATCGTCATCGCCGCCGATCGGCCGCAACGCCGGTCAACGGGCCATCGTTGGCCTCGCCGTCCGACGCCGCAGTGCGCGAGGTGTCTCGCTCGGATAACGAGCTAGAAGACCCTTGATCCGGTAGCCTCGCGGCGTCTTCTGAACGCGCGTTCAGCTGTCACTTTTCCAGGTACGGCGTGCAGTTCTGAGGCCGGTTGCACTGTCGTTGCGTCTCGACTGTTCTGCGAGACGCTGGCGCCGCCGAGGCTGCGCGGCCTTAAAGACGTGCGGCCTTATCTAGAAAAGGATCTTATTCGACACTCTCGTTTGCGTGGACTCGTTGGTTGATGCTGGCATTGGCAAGAAGTAGCGGAACTCGATCAACTCAAGCCGCCGTTCCACTTGGTGCCGGTACTCTTCCAACTCAACTGATGGGTGGGTCTCGCTCCGCTCTTCGATGCTGTGCAATTCGTCCTGCGCCTTCTGTTCCATCCGAACGCCTTTCTTAGCGTCCTCCGTCATGTACCGGATGACGCTTCCCGCCGGCAGACCGAGGCCCGGTGCCCGCGCTGGCGCGAGGGGCGGGGCGCGAGCGGCAAGCGGCGCGCAGGGCGCTCCGAAGACAGCGATGCACAGCTTCGGGCCGACTGCGGCGCCCCGCTCCCAGCCCGCCGGCTGAAACGTCACTGGCGGGCTCAAGTGCGGCACTCACACTCGGCTAAGGACGGACGTCGCTAGAGGAGGCCGCGAAGATGCGCATGAAGCCGACTGCCGCTCGCCCTTACTCCCCGGTCCCGATTCCCGCGCGGTTAGTCGACCTGAGACGATTGGCCTGGGCTGGGGTTCTCATTCTACTTGGGTGCCGGACTCCGGCTCTAACCCCCCTGCCACTTCTTGGCACTTGGCGTTCAGATAAACATTTGACACTACTAGAGGTTGAAAAGACAAGTCTCACGGAGAAACAACGTGAGATTTTGTCTGGCCCGGGCTTCTTCGGCGAGCGAACGATCCACTACGAGGTCGGAAAGGTGCGCTCCGAAGTGGATGGGCATGCGAGCTGGATGCCCTACCGCCTGGTGAACTCGGGGAAGGACTTCGTGGAAATCGAGTGCATGGATCCGGTCACCGGAGAAACGGTGCCACGCAGAATCTTGTTCGAGGGCGACCTAATGAAAATGCCCATCCGAACACTTGGCTTCTACGAAGTGTTTCGCAGGGTAGAAGCCAACCAGCATGCCAGCGACTAAAGACCTCCGAGACACGTGCGTCGAGTGCGTGGCGCACGGTGTAGCGGAGGCGACTTCCCGGACCGGCCGAAGGTGTGAGATGCTGACGGATCACCCGCTTGAGTTGCTGATGCTCTCGGTCTCGCTGATGACCGCGATGGTCGTCTTGTTCGGATTCGGCGGCGAACTGTAGACATAGCGCGGAACCGGGGCGCGGCGGTGGAATGGTTCGATCTGCCCTGGCGCCCTGCGAATTCTTAGTCTCAGTGGCCCATTTACCTGGATCCGAGGATTGTTACCCACGTGACGCCTCGGAGAACATCCGCACCGCAGAAATTGCTTCGTCTCGAGCACCGCGAGCATTCCCCGTGCCGGTTCGCGGTGGCACGCTTCTTGAATCTGACAGCGTTTCGTTCCCTGCGCGGCGATCGATCGCCGCCACGAGAGGGAGGGACACACATGCTCGTCTTCGACGTACTGAAGGCTGAGCACTCGCACATTAAAGATCTCTTGGCGCGTATGGAGGCGACTGCGGGGAGAGCGACAAATTCCCGCAGCGAGCTCTACGACTGCTTGAGACACGACTTCCTTTCGGACTCCGAAGCGGAGGAACGCATCTTCTATGGCGCGCTCAGCGATAGCCCAGAGATGAGCGAACTCGTTGGATGGGCTCGGGAGGACCATGCGATTGGTCTTTATCTCCTCGATGCGCTCGGCGCTGTTGCGCCGGACACTGAGGAATGGATGGCGGCGGTCAAAACGCTCAAGGACAACGTCGAACTTCACATAGACGGCGAAGAAGGCGAGCTTTTTCGTCGAGCGCGATCGCTTCTCAGCCGCAAGGACGCGCAGACCATGGCACCAGGAAGGAGCCGATTGCCGCATCTTCGTACTCCGAACCCACCTATGATCAGCGTACCGACTCGATCGGAGGAAACGCATTCCAGTACTGTTGGATGATGCTTCTCTTTCTTTTCGGCGGAAGCGTCGAAATGCCGTCGCTCGCCGCGAATCGGTGCGTCCGTGTAGCGGCGGCTATCGGAGTAAGTAAGAGGAAGAACCGCGCGTGTGAGGCATCTCGACCCCTGCGCCGTGCCGCAGCCGCCATAGCTCGCGACGGTCCGGCCCCGCGCAAGCGGCCAGGTCTCTGGAGCTACCTAGGAGCCGCATCTCCTATCTACCAAGTCCGTAGACTCAGTGAGACGTTTCCCTGCCGTTCCCGGGTTCGACTTTCAGTGTCTTTCGGTGACCGTCAGCGACAAACCATCGACAAGATTGCAGCGACGTGAACGCTTTGTGTGTCGCGGACTTACGCGATTTGGCGGAAGGTTCGATTCCCGCCGCCTCCACCGCTAACTCCGCGGAAGTGCTAAACGCATTTCAGTGTGTTTTGCTTTGCGCCTGACTCGCGCCTGTGTTTGAGTCACCTTTCGCAAAGAGGGGTCCAAATGGACCGGGGCACTCCGCTGGGACAACTCGGCTGTAGCGGCGGCGACTACTGACCGCGCGGGTACGGCGGCTCCTCGTAGATCCGCTTCAGCTCCGCCTGGCGTTCTCTTGTGAGAAGTAGCTTGCAGCGATCGAGTCAGCCGTCGCCATTGTTCCGCCCGCGTAGAGCGCCGCAGATGCCTTGCAGTTGGTATCACGGTAAAGCCCATGCCCTCTGTGCCTTCATCAAGAGCTCGCGATTGGGCGCCGGTCGCGATGCGAGGGATTTGCTGTTCACCTTCCCTCCGGTAAACGAAACAAGCCGCAAACCGGTCCCGTAGCTCGGACTGACAAGCGGGCGCGCCGAGAGATCTCTCGCACAAACCGCAGCTGTGGTCCGCCTCGCCCACGCGGCGATTTTGTAGGCCCTGCAGAGACTGGGTCCTCGAGCATTACGCTAGGCTCACGTCATGACGAGGCGTAAGCGTGGGTCGGACCCCGCTCGGGGGACGTCTCGCTCGGCTCGCCGCATTGCGAGAACCCAACCGCGCCGGTCAGGATCCAGACGGGTCCCCCTCTGCTTCTCGCATGGCGCCTAAAAGCCGCCCAGAGCCGGGTGTGCGGAAGACCGCTCGCCTTCCCCCTGCCTCGCAGGCGAGCGGCGGGCGAGGATGGGCTGTTTCACGACGGCGCTTGCGGGAGGCAAGTGGTGGTTCCTGGACCGCACGAGTACCTGAGCTTCCTCATGGGTGCAGACGCTATCGCTGACGACGCCCCGGAAATGGAGTCGACGTGATCCGCGCCGTTACGCCCTCCTTCTCGCAGCCACTCGCAGAACTGATTCAAAGCGAGCCCATCGGCGACGGTGTCTTCCGCGTGCGTCTGCCCGGCTTCGGCGGCGTAACCCTCGGCTGCGCAACGCTCGCGGCCGCGCGCAGCTGCGAGTTCTCGCTCCACTCGCTCCACGTCTACTTCCTGCGGCCCGTACCCACGGAGCGGGCGGTCGAGCTCGTGGTCTCGCGCGTGCGCGACGGCCGCCGCTTCGCGCACCGGCGCGTGGAGGTGCGGGACGGCGAGCGCATCTGCTGCGAGCTGGTCGCGAGCTTCGCCGCGCCCGCCCGCGGCTTCGAGTATCAGGAACCGGCACAGGGTCCGCCGCTGCCTGCCCCTGAAGAGCTACCGAGTGAGGAGGAGATCGCGCGGGAAGAAGGATGGGACCTAGAGAAGCCGGGCCCGATCGGAGGTGCACTCGAGTGGCGCTTCGTCGGCGGAGCGCCGTGGCGAGCAGAAGGAGCCCGGGAGGTCTCGCTCTACCGAGGCTGGGTGCGTCCACGCGCTCCGCTCCCCGAAGACCCTGCACTCCAGGCGGCAGCGCTGGCCTTCCTTGCCGACATGCACTCCCACATGGCCGTCGCACGCCGACTCGGCGCACACTTCGAGCCGACCGGCTACACGAGTCTGGATCAAATGCTCTGGATCCACCGCGACGACCCGTGGCACGACTGGCGGCTCCTCACCACGGTCTCCGACGTCGCCCACGCGGGCCGCGCCTGGACTCGCCGTACGCTCCACGCTCGTGACGGTCGGCTGATAGCGTCGATGGCACAAGAGCAGTGGGTCTCCTTCGGTCCAGCGCCCTCAGGCGGCTGAGCCTCATCCGAAGCGGATCGTCGCCTTCCAAACAGCTGGCCCTGTCGGCTCTGCAGCGTCCGGGTTCCGGTGGAGGGCGCGCTTGACTCGTGAAGGATGGATTTCTGGAAGGCACAGCCGTCCGAAGGGCGTGAGTTGCCCGCACCCGAGCCTGAATCCGCCTAGCCTGGGCGCGAAGCTACGTGGTGTCGATAGCCGCGCAGGAGAAGTAGGTCGTAGGTGATCTTCAGCATGCCGCCGATGACGAGCGGCCAGCCGAACGAACTCGCGGCGAGGAGCCCCCCGGAGAGCAGCGGCGCGAGGCCGCCCCCGAGGCTGCGCGGTACGTTCGTGACCGACGCCGCCGCCGCCCGTTCCTCGGGCGGCACGACGGACATGACGAAGGCTTGCCGCGCCGGCACGTCCATGGACGAGAGCGTCATGCGCAGCAGCAGGAACGCAACGGCTAACGGTGCGGTCGGCATGAACGGCGCGATCACGAGGAACAGGTTGGCCGGGATGTGCGTGAACGCCATGGTCGGCACGAGCCCGATCCGCCGCGCGAGCAGAGGCGACATGAGCTGCGAAACACCCGAAAGCAAGGTCGCTGCGAAGAAGAAGCCTGCGGCGTCCGTGAGCGAGAAGGAGAAGCGCTGGAAGAGCCAGAGCGCGAGGATCGACTGCACCACGAAGCCCCCGCCGAACGAATCGAGTGTGAAGAGCGCCGAGAGCCGGAGGATGATGCCCCGCGAGCGCGCGAGCGGCACGCGCGGCGCGTCGGCGGTCGGCACGCCGGCGGAGCGTAGGCCCGCGTAGAGGAAGGCGGCGCCGATCGCCGCAGACGCGTACACGAGAAATGCGAGGCGCATGGCGTCGGCGAGCGCGAGCCCCGTCGCGCGCGCGAGCGGCTCCGGGAATGCGCTCGCGAGCGCGCCCAGCGAGGCCGATCCGGCGGCGGCCACGTTGTATCGCGCGTAGAGCGCTGCGCGATCCTCTGGCTCGACTTGCGACGCAAGGAGCGACTGCTCGAGGGGTAGGAACACGCTCACGTCGCCCGCGCTCGGGTTGAGCGTGCCCACGAACGCCAAGATGAGGAGCGGAAGGAGGTCCCGCACCGCGGCGAAGCCGAGCCCCGTGCCGAGCATGAGCGCGCACGCGCTGAGGAGGAGCGCCCGGGCCGGCCACCGGTGCGCGAGGAGGCCGAGGCCGAGCGTGAACGCGGCCGAGCCGAGCAGCGTCGCCGTCACGATCCCGCCGATCTGCACGGCGGTGTAACCAAGGGCCGAGAGGTACGCGGGGAGCAGCACGCTTACGAGACCGTCGGCGAACGCACGCGTTGTGCGTGCCGCGATGAGGCGGGTTGCGTCCGGCGTTGCGGTCGGGGGCAGCAGGAGCGCCGCGACGCGGCCAGTTCGCATGGCAAGCGCTCTAGGACGGCGCGCGACGGAAGTTGCCGCCGAGCGACGGTGACTCAGCGCTGCTCAGCGACACTCCCGAACAGCAGAGAGCCAATGTCGCGCGGATCATTGTTGAACGTGTCATAAGAGCCTCGATCGACTAGCGATGGTTCGATCTCTTTAGCCGATGACGCCGAGCCTTCGCCATCCAGCGCGGGACCGCAGGCCACGGGAAAGATCGTCTTTACGGCGAAATCGTCCTGTCGGCGCCGTGGAGATTACTCGGGCCGATCGGGCATGTCGCGCCCGAAATTGCTGGATTCCCTGTTCCCGATCGCAGGTCTTGGCCGTGATGGGCGGACTAAGAATGAAGGCCGAAAGGGTCCGGAGTGCAGGGACAGGGCTCTCGGAGCAGTTGTGATCGCGTCGCCGACGCCGTCCGCGGGGCGGGCCGGGGGCTGCGTATTCTCTTCATTCCCACCACCGCATGAAGAGCGGGAGGCGTAGGACCTCAAAAGGGATTCAACAATGGGAAATTCGGGGAAAACGACCGTAGAAGATCAGTAGCGAAGGCAATCGCAATCTAGCGTATGGTGGCGTGGTGCTCAGACAAGCGATGACACCGAGCCATCGTCCTGGCCGCAATCGCTCTGCACAAGGTCGCCTGCAGAAACACACGACCCCTGTCCTGCCGTCCCCTCAGCAATACGAGCGGGGACAGGACGCAGGCTCTTCAGCGGGGCTTTACCATAGCTCCACAATCGGCGAGACATCGGAACCGAGCCATGGCGACGCGCGCCCAAAAGCTCTGGTGGATCGCAGCCGTCGTCGTCAGCGGCCTGGCGTTGCTGTGGCGCCTGGGCGGATACCCCCTTGTCCAGCCGGACGAGGGCCGAAACGCGGAGATAGCCCGGGAGATGGAGGCGTCCGGCTCCTGGCTGATTCCAACCCTGGACGGCATTCCCTATCTGGACAAACCCGCTCTGTATTTCAAGTTGGTGGGGCGCTCGATGGTCCTTCTTGGTAACTCCGAGTGGGCAGCGCGGCTGCCTTCTGCTCTGTTCGGGCTTGCGACCCTTGGCCTCGTTTTCGCCATCTGTAAGCGCGAGTACACGACTGCACGTGCCGCCACGGCCGTGATCATGGTCGCCACGAGCCCGCTGTACATCATGTACTCACGACTCGTGATCTTCGACATGGCGCTCACGTTTTTTGTCACCGCCGCTGTCCTGGCCGGATTTTGCGCCGAGAGGCTTCCCGGGCTTGTGCGCTGGCGCTGGCACGCGGCTGGCGCGGTCGCGGCCGGGCTTGGGACGCTGGTCAAGGGACCCGTGGGCTTCGTCGAGCCGGCTCTGGTGCTGACGACGTTCTTCCTTCTCGAGGGGCGACGCGATGCGCTGCGGCGACTTTTCGCGCCGCTCAATCTGCTGATCTTCAGCGCGATCGTCCTCCCTTGGTTCGTGGGTGTCTCCTACCGCTTCCCTGATTTCCCGTACTACGGCGTCGTCCAGGAATCGATCCTTCGGTACACGACCGACACGTTTAACCGCAACCAGCCCCTGTACTTCTACCCAGCGGTTCTCGTGGCGGGTTTCTTTCCCTGGAGCATATTTCTTCTGGATCCGCTCTCGAGAGCTTGGCGGGCGTACGCTCGGCTGGAGGGCCTCGAGCGCCTCTGTCTCCTGTGGATCGCCGTGACCCTCGTCTTCTTCTCCCTCTCTCACTCCAAGCTGCCGGGCTACCTCCTCATCGTGGCCGCGCCCGTCGCGCTGCTGGCCTCTCAGTGCTTCGACTCCGTGCCCAATGAGCGCTCCCTCGGAGCGAGCCCAGCCGTGGTTCGGCGCACCAGCCTTGTCCTGGGAATCTTCTGCGCGGGATTGGCAGCGGCTTTGGCACTCGTCGTCCTTCTGCCTGGGCTCCGCCATCATGCAGTCCCGCTCGACGCCATGGTGGTGGAGGAACTCACACAGCGATGGCTCTTCGTCGCAGGTGCGCTCTTTCTGCTGGCAGTCCTTGCGATGGGTGCCTGGAGAACCCAAAGCGCGCGGCTGGCATTGGCAGCCTTCACCGCCTTGCCGCTGATATTGGTAATCGTCGGGTTCGGACCTTGGATGCGGGTGGCCGAGCGACGGTCGGCGCGGTGCTTGGCCATGGCAGTCGATTCCAGGGCGGCCGGGGCCGAGATCGTATGCGTGCGATGCTTCCCGACCTCGCTGCCCTTTTACCTCGGCCGCACCATCACCGTGGTGAGCGAAACCGGTAGCGAGCTCACCAGCAACTATATTCCGTTCGCGCTCGAACGGGGCGATGCATGGCCCCGGGCCCTGGTACGCGGGAACGAGCTCAAGGCGAGGGTCGCAAGCCGGAGCCAGCCCCTCCTGTTGCTCGCCGACGACTCGCTCGCCCACGACTCGGGCCGGCCGGAACTCGAAGCGCTCGCACGGACCTACCACGCCCGTGTGGAGCCTCTTGCGCCAGGTTACGTGGGGGCGCTCATTCCCTTCGGATCCGCTCCGTAGCCCAGCGCACCTGGACCGGGCGCTCGGGCGGTTTGCGTCTATCATTGCGAACCAGAGCTGCGCTTGGCTGCTCTCTACCATCAGTCTGGCTCTGCAGGACAGCACCACGCGAGCGGGTTGACACGGAGGCTTGAAGGTCGATGAGTGCGGGGTCTGAAGGATTGGACCGGTCGTCGTTCCATCGCCAGATACCGGTGCGGTTTGTGGGGGCAGCCAGCGTTCTCCTTCTTGCGCTCCTTTTCGGCTTTGTAGCGTGCAATCATTCCTCGATCAGTGCGGTAAGCGACGTCTCTGCGCAGGACATCCTAAGCATGTCTGAAAAGGCCGATGGGCCCGTTCTCGTCGACGTCCGAACGCCTACAGAATACGCATCGGGGCATGTGCCGCGGGCGATCAACATTCCAGTGGGTGAGGTGACGGAACGATTAACCGAGCTTGCCTCCCATAAGAAGGAGGGTGTGGTCCTCTATTGCGAGCAAGGCGGGCGCGCGTTGAAAGCTGCGACGATTCTGGTGAGCGCTGGATTCCCCAATGTCGGACATCTCAAGGGCGACATGTCCGGGTGGCGGGCCGCCGGGCTCCCCATCGAGCGCTGAGCCGGCGAAGAACTCTGTTGCGAGCAAGCCCCCCGAGAGCGGTGACTCCCATCACAGACGAGTTCGAGTGGTTCGGTGGACAGTGCCACTTGGAGTTTCGCGGATTGCCAATGCCGCAAGCGCGTTGCCGAAGGGGGTGGAATGAGCGCGACCGCCGCCCAAGCCCTGCGCCTCGCCGATCTCGTGTACCACGTCCGAGGTCCGTCACGCGACAGCGCAGTCGTGGAGATCATCCTCGAACGCGCCGACCGGATTCTGGCGACGGATGGAGGGCGGGACTGCGAGCATGCGCTGACGGGTGCAGAAGTCGACCTGCTGCTCGCGGGCGATCCGCCGACTGGCGCGCAATGATCGGGATCGGGGGCCAACCTCAGGGACCTCCGGGATTTGTCCTGCGACACGGGTGATGGAGACCAGGTTTCAGGCTTCCGTTCGCTCCTGCACCTTGAGCGCCACGATGGCGATGCGCAGCGCTTCCACCTCCCAGAGATATCCGCAACGAATCCCGTGCTGGTGGTCAAACGAGAGAGCCCCGTCCTTCGTGAGTCCCCACTGTCGCGAAAGGTGCTCGTAGTGGGCGCGCAGGTCCTCCAGTACTTCGATCGCCTCATGCTTGTTCACCAATTTCCCCCTCTGCCTCCCCGCGTCGTTTTGACCGACCGGTATAAGGCGCTATACGAATCTCTTCCCCTCGTCGGCAGTTATTGCAGCTCCGCGCATTCACTGCGCGTTCGGCCACCGCGCTGTCGAGCCCGCGCGGCGTCTTCCCCACGTCGATAGGGGCGCTCGTCGCGGGCTCCTCCTATCGACCGCCAAGACGCGGAGTGTGTCTAGCGTCAGTCCAGAGCAGAAAGAGCGCGAGATCCCACCGCAGCGATTCCGCTTGCCAGAGGAAGGATAAGTCCTAGAGTCCGGGCTTTTTCCACATCCAGACACCTAGCGCGATCATCCAAAAGAGCAGCAGGGAACTAGACGGCATGATGATCGCCATTTCCGATTCAGAAAATCCGGAATACGCAATCATGATTCCTGCGATTGCCATGGGAGCACCACCTGCGATCGCTAGGAAGCCCAGCCATTTTGGGAGCCGTGAGTCCCTGAGCAGCGCAAGTCCGTATACCAGCACGGTAAGACCAAAGAACAAGCTGGTCATACTCGCGAGCCCTACTTCGATCTGCCTGACAGCGAATGACGCCTGGAACAGCACCTCCTTTTCCCGCCCCTGTGCCGCTGCCCAACTATCTACCATGGCCTTTAACGCCACTCCATCCACGGCCTGTAGTGCGGCGGCCACAGCCAAGCTCGCTACTGCGCCGACTGCTCCCAACGTCACCTCAGCATCGGCGGGACCACCGGCGAGCCTTCGGGAAAGGAGCGCAAGGGCTGCAACCATCAGAGCGATGCCAGAAAGTTGCATCAGGTGAGTGGCGACCCACTTATGGTCGGCCGCGTACTCCGCGAAAGCTGCCAGTGGCAGGTTGGGATCGGCATTCATCGGGTGGAGGTACGTACCCGCGAGGAGGAAGAGGGCGCCCGTGATTGCAGCGATTGGGGCGAACGTATTGCCGTGCATCCTATCCATGACTGCCTTTCAGACCGCGACGCCCAGAGACGGCGCGCACACGCGTGAGCTCGCGGATTCGTCGGGGGCTTGGGCTCTTCCATTCTAGTCGGGTCGGTGTAGCAGCTCGGCACTCTCCGGCACCACTTCGATCACCGCGGCCCGCCCCTGGGCGTAGTAGCGCTGTCGCAGCCGCCACTGCGAGGCATGAGCGAGCTCGACCCGAGCCGCCGCAGGCGCAAGGTAGTACTTGAGCGCCATGCGGGTGAGGATGCGCCAACTTGGTAAGCCCTCATGCACTCTGGCCCGACCGCGCACCCGCAGCACATACTCCGATCTTCCAGCGGCCTCGCCGTCGAGGAGAATTGCGACCTCCGGGGTCGCGATCACGTTACGCGCCGCGAGCGCCGTCCGCGCGGTGCCCATGAAGAAGTGTCCGCCTTCGATCACGAACCAGAGCGGGGTTAGAGCGGGGAGGCCCTTGCGCGATCGTGTGGCGACCCTCGCCACGTAGGAATGCTCTTGAATGCCGAGGACGATGGGGTCGTCCGGGCTCATCTTCAGGACTCTTCGTGGAGCGTCGCGTAGTCCCACGAGACGTCGCTGTCGACCAGAAATTCGAACCACTGGAGGTCGGCCGCGAGTGCCGCCGGGGGCGCCATCGCTGGTACGAGGCGTCCGCGCCACGTGATCGCGCGCAGCTCGAACCAATACCGGCCGCCGTCCACCACGACGACGGCGGGGACGGGTGTCCCGTTGCCCACAGGCAAGCCGCGGTCGATGCCGATCCAGAGCTTTCCGCGGTCTCGGCGGAAAGCGACGGGGACGGCTTCGATGCCGTCGCCGTGGGTGAACGTGATCGCAGCGCGGGGCGGGCGCTCGACGAGAGCATCGAGTGTGCTCGCATCGACCCGCTGTGTAATCCGACCCATCTGGAGAGGCTACAGCACGGCTTCGAGGACGCCCTCAAGCCAGTGCCAACCCCCCGCCGACGCTGGCGCGTAACGCGCCCAGTAGGGCCCGACGAGCCAACGCGGGTTCAACTCCCTCCCGCGGCCCCGGATCAAGATGACTCAATCGGCGATGGACTCGTGGCGAGAGCGGACAAGGCTTCGTTTCATGCAGCCCCGTCGGCTCCCGTTCCGATCGGTTCAATACAAATCGGATCGTCGTGACGCACGTCGTTCACATGCGAGTTCACGGCATATGACACGAGCCAGTCGTCGGGACACGGGCGGAGCAGTCCTGAAAGCTCCTCTAGATCCAGAGCGCCAAGCCATAGCTGGTAATCCCGAGGGTCCAGGATCACAGGCATGCGGTCGTGCACGACTCGTACCAAACCATTGGCCTGCGTCGTCACGACGGTGCACGACTCAACGGGTGCATTCTCGGTGGCTCCCTCGGACCGTGAACGAGGCGTCCAGCGCTCCCAGAGCGCTGCCATCCCGAATACCCCACCATCGCCCAGTCGGTAGTAGTAGGGCTGCCGAGTGCCTGGCTTACCGTGCCATTCATAGAAGCCATCGCCCACGATGAGACAGCGGCGGTCGAGATACGCGTCACTGAATGCGGGCTTCTCGGTAAGCGACTCTGCACGAGCGTTGATCAGTCGGTTCCCGATCTTGGGATCCTTCGCCCAAGCTGGTACGAGGCCCCAGCGGAGCGGTACAAGCTCACGTCCGGATCCATCCTGCGCCGCGCGGACGGCAAGCACCTCCTGGCTGGGAGCGATGTTGTAGCGGGGTGCCGCCGTGATTCCTGCGGGGTTGACGTCGAATAGATCGGCCCATTTCTCTGCCGGGGTGCTGAGTGTGAAGCGTCCGCACATCAGCGAGACCGCCATCGTTTCGCGGCGCGCACCCGGCCGTGGTGGAAGTCCGTTCGCGCCCCACGTCGATCGATTTTGCCCAGTGCGCTACTCCTCGGCGGCGATCACTCCGCACCTTCCCTGATGGATCTACGGTCGTGGGCAACTGCGATTCTATCTCGCGCTCGAAAGTCCGCTGTCCAGCCAGCCCGGTCGCCTCGGCTTGAGGATGCGGGGGCTCCTCTCGCGTGGCGGCGTGCATGCGCGGAATCGTCAGCGCTGCTGAGCAGGCGCAGCACTCCTTTACAACCTCGATCGGGGCCACGAGGCCGGGTCGCCGGCTCTCGCCCTCCGCGGGGTGACTTCGGTCACAGACCAATGGATGCCCTGGGTGGACAGTGCGAGTGCTCCCGCGTTCTCCGGGAAGTCCGCGGGGCTGCCGGCGCCGCGAGCTCAGCTCGTGTCGTCCGTTGAGTTCCGGCGCTGGCCTCTTCTCCAAGGGTCGTCGCCTTCCGAGGCGCCCGGAGTTCAAGGGCGCTGGTCGAATCGACTTTGCGACTCCGGACGGTCGTTCGTGACGATCGCATCCGGGCGGTCGGTCTCGAGACCCACGCTTAGGCGTCGTCCTCCGCGCGCAACCCGGCCGAGTGCAGATGCGTGCGATTCTGAAGCAGCTTCTTTGGGTGGACGCCATCGACGTAGCCCATGAACGGCGGCCGGATGTTGTACCCGAGCAGCTCCTGCAACCGCTCGGGCAGACCCGCGGCCTGGGCGGGGGGAACCGAGAGCACGTGCGTCTCAATGGGCCGAAGCCACGACGCTGCGTAGTTCAGGACGACGCCCGTTCGGGGGCGGTCGGTGAGATTGGCACCGCCCCCGTGCCACAGGCTACCGAGGTAGAAGAGCGCCGAGCCGGCCCGAAGTGAGATCGAGATCGCCCGTTCGGGGTCGGGTCTTGCGTGGAGCCGATGACTTTGCGGAACGACGCACGTTGCGCCGTTCGCCTCGGTAAAGTCAACGAGCGGCCACATCACGCTCATCACGATCTCGGGGTGGGGCCGTGGCAGCGGATAGATCGCGTCGTCGGTGTGGAGCGGTTGGGCGAGCTCGCCCGGACCGATCTCGATCGCCGCGGGGGCGTTCAGCTGGTAGTGGCCGAGTACACGATCGAGCACCGCGAGCACGAGCGGGTGGGTTGCCGGAGCATCGAGCGCACGGACCTTGGCAAAGAGCGCATACGCGCGCTTCGTGCGGCGCCCTTCGAACTGGTCGCGGCCGAAGGGGGTCTTCTGGAGAGTCGCGCCAACCTCGGCGCGCGCGGCCTCGAGCCCTTTTTTGTCGAGAAGGTCCTCGACCACGGCGTAGCCCTCGCGCTCGAGGGCCTGAAGCACGGAGCCAAGTTGCGGTTCTTTGCTCATGGATTGCGCTCCCCGGCGCACTGCGCTCATATTCCCTTGTGGAACATGGAGCAGGCTAACCTTCCAGAAGGGAATGTCAACGTGGCGCAGCTCAACGGCACCCAAGCCTCGCTGCTCGGCTTCTTGCACGAGGGGCCCAGGACAGGCTGGCAGCTCCTCCAGGAAATCTCGAGCGGGCTCGGGCGCTTCTGGAATGTGACGCAGAGCCACGCCTATCGGGAGCTGAAGGTGCTTGAGGAAAAGGGGCTGATCGTCGCCGGTAAGCTCGGGCCGCGGGACCGCCGCCCGTTCCGTCTTACGGCGAAGGGCCGCAAGGCCTTCGCACAATGGATTCAAGAGGAGCCCGGCCCCGAGCAGATCCGCTTCCCACTCCTGGTATCGCTCTGGTTCGGAGAACACCTTCCCCCCGACCGCCTCGCGCGTTTCGTCGATTCCCAGCGCCGTGTCCGCCAAGAGCGCTTGGCCCTCTACCGCAAAGCCGAAGAGGAGCTTCGGAGCGCGCGCGAGCACCCGCGCCGCCGTGCGGTCCTTCAGTTCGGGATGCGGTATGAGGAAGCGATCCTGCGCTGGCTTGATGAGGTCGAGGACACCACCGAGCGCGAGCGGGCCTTGAGGTCCCGAGTCCGAAGAGGCGCGAGGGAAAGCGGGTAGTCCGGAAGGTGACGAGCGCCTACGGACCGTCCGGGCGCTCCGGGCACCGGTCGTCGTCGAAAACGTGGCGCTGCGCCGGTCCCTCAAAATCGTCGAACTCGCCGCGCCGGACGGCGCGGAGGACGAGCCAGACCAGCACGCCTGCAAGAAGCAGGGTGGCCGGGATGGTGATCTCAAGAAAGCTCATGCCCGCTCCGTCCCCAGGTCCGACGAGCTCGAACGCCAGCCGAGGAGCCTCAGGGAGTTTGCCGTGACCGCAAGGGACGAAAGCCCCATCGCGATCGCGGCCGAGAGCGGATGGAGGAAGCCCATCGCGGCGAGTGGTACGGCAACGGCATTGTAGAGCAGCGCAAGCGCGAGGTTCTCACGGATGCGGCCCAGGGTCGCACGCGCAATCTCGACTGTGTCGGCGAGAGCACCCAGACGCGGCGCATGTACAATTATGTCGGCGGCGTGGATCGCCACGTCAGCCCCGCGGGCGAATGCGACGCCCACGTCGGCCGCTGCGAGTGCCGCGGCGTCATTGACGCCGTCACCCGCGACGAGGACCGTCCGCGGGGCATTCGTCCCCGCGATTCGGCGTGCGCCTACCTCTTTGACCTTGGCCGCCGGCGAGACTTCCGCCCGGTATTCTCCGATGCCAGCGCGCGCCGCCGCCTCAGCAACAGCCGCGTGATGATCGCCGCTCACCAACGCCACCTCGATACCGAGATCAGTGAGTCGCCGGACTGCCTTCGCGGCGTCGGCGCGCGGAAGATCGGCCAGACCGATCAAGCCAAGCGCACGCTTGCCGCCAGCGCCTTTTCGGGCAATGAATGCCAGGCTCTCACCGCGGTCCGCCGCTTTGCGCGCGCTCTCCGAGAGCTCGGGCTCGACCGAGATCCCGTGCTCCGCGAGCAGCGCCCGCGAGCCGACGAGGAGCTGGAGCGCGTCGGACTGCGCGCTTCCGGCCACGACGCCTTGGCCCGGAACCACATGGCGTGGCGTCACCTCCGCCACGACAATGCCGGCGCGCTCGGCCGCCTCACGGATCGCCGCAGCGATGGGATGGGTAGAGGCGCCCTCGACCGCGGCGGCGGCGGCGAGCACGCTGGCGACATCCATCCCGTCGCTCGGGACAATCTCGGCGACCGAGAGCCGACCTTCGGTGAGCGTCCCGGTCTTGTCGAGGAGCGCCACCTCCACACGTGCACAGCGCTCGACCGCCGCACCGCTCTTGAACAAAACCCCAAATCCTGCCGCGCGACCGATCGCTGCCACAATCGCTACCGGTGTCGCGAGGCCGAGAGCGCAGGGGCATGCCACGATCAACACGGAGGCCGCGATGAGGGCGACCTCGATCGCGGGAGCTCCGGCGAGCACCCATGCCACGGCGGTCGCGCCGGCGGCAAGCAACACGGCCGGCGCAAATACTCCAGAAATGCGATCGACGAGACGCTGCACGTGCGGACGCTCGGCCTGGGCGCGCTCGAGGAGGGCGGCGATGCGCGCGAGCGTACCCGCTCCCACCCGAGCGGTGACGATGACCTCGATTTCCGCCAGTACGTTGCGCGTCCCACCCATCACCGATTCGGTGACACTGCGCACCACAGGTTGCGATTCGCCCGAGACAAGCGACTCATCCACTTCGGTCGCCCCGCGGGCGATGCGTCCGTCCGCCGGGATCGCCTGCCCGGGCGCGACCACCACGAGATCCCCTACGCCGAGCGAAGCCGCAGGCACAGTTTCAAGGCCATGGGCGGTGCGGCGTTGCGCAGTCTCCGGCGCAAGGCGAACAAAGCGCTCGACGGCACTCGCCGCTCGCGCACGGGCACTGCCCTCAAGCGTACGCCCGAGAAGAATGAGGAAGACGATCATCGAGGCGGAGTCCGCAAACACATGGGTCGTCTCCGCGAGCGTCCCCGCGATGCTGACCACAAAGGAGGTCCCGAACCCGAGTACGACCGGAACATCGAGCGTGAGTTTCCGGCGCCGCAGACCGGCCCAGGCGCCACGCCAGAAGGGAACCGCACACCACGTGACGGAGGGCACGGAGAGCGCGATCGCGAGCCAGCGCAGCGCCCGCCGTGTGGTCTCGTCGATCGAACCTGTGCCGAAATAGAGCGCGAGCGAGACCAGCATGACGTTCGCAGCGAGAAAGGAGGAGACCAGGAGACGCATCAGCGCCTGCCGGGCGTGGGCGCGCGCGGGACGATCGACCGTCTCGGGGTCGTAGGGCGCTGCCGCGTAGCCAAGGCTCTGAACGCAGGCCACGAGGGCGGGCGCGTCAATGCGCTTGCGCTCGTATTGTACCCACGCCCGGTGGGTCGCGTAGCTGACCGACGCACTGGCAACGCCCGGGAGGGCGCGCAGCGCCTGCTCGACCCGATGCACGCATCCCGTACAGCGAAGCCCGTCGAGCTGGAGCCCAGTCTCCGCGAGGGGAACGTCCTGGAGCGCCGCGGTTGTCATCGAGGCATCTCGATTGGGATGCGGCGCACGAGCGCAGCGCCTTCGTGTTCGACCCGTGCCTCTAGCCACCAACGGCCGGGGAGCGGAAGTGGAACGTCGGCGGCGAAGCCGTCTCCATCGGTTGCGAGCGCGACGGTCTGGTCAAAGCCACCCTCGGCCGGCCGCTCCCGGCGAAGACTCGCGTGATCCGAACCGAGGACGCGGCCTTGCGCGTCGACCAGACGCATCGCGACGCGCGCGCCAAGAGGGGTGGGCGCCGCGTGCACGTCGAGACGCAAGCCGAGAGCCGCCGCTCGATCCGCGGCACGCAGCTCTTCGTTGTAGCGCTGGCCGGCTGCGTAGGTGTCCTTCACGAGGACTGGATCGGGATGCGATACCGCCGCCCACAGGAAGCACGCCAGCACGACGGCCATGGCAAGCAAGCAGCCCGCGATCGCCCACGGCCACGGCTCGCGCCGCTCCCGGCTCTCCCGGGCGCTCACCTCAGAAGCCTCAGCGCGCACTGCCGGCCCCCACGCTCCCGGGCGCGTAGAGAAAGCTGATGTTGCGGACGACGCGCTGGCGCGGATTGTCCGTCCGCTCCAGCACAAAGCCGAGTCCCCGTTCGCCCGACGCCAGCGCGTGCGGTGCACTGTCCGCAGCGTCTCGCTGCGCCAGGACAAAAACGCGCGCCTCGAGTGCGCTGGTCGCTTGGACGCGCACGGGATTCACACCGGCCACAAGCTCGAAGCCCCGCGGCGCGTCGAGCCGGATGCGGTAGTCATGGTCCTCCCGGTCGCGATTCTGGATGTGGAGCACAAATGCGTTCGAGAAACGGCCGTCCGCCGCTGAGCCGAACAGGAGATTCTGGTTGTGGGCGACCTGCAGGTCGAGGGGCTCGCGCGCCGCGACGGCCCCCACGAAGACGGTGACAATCGCTGTGAGGAGCGCGCCGTAGATCATGACGCGCGGCCGTAAGATCCGCATCGCGCGCACTCGCTCGAGCGCGACCAGCGAACGGTAGCCGATCAGATTTCGCGGCCGGTCGAGTCGTTCCATCACGGCGTTGCAGGCATCGATGCATTGTGTGCACGCGATGCATTCGAGCTGGAGACCGTTGCGGATGTCGATGCCCGTGGGGCAGACGGCGACGCACAGGCCGCAATCGACACAGTCTCCTGTGGTCGTTCCGCGTTTACCACGCGGCTCACCGCGCTTCGTGTCATACCCGATCACCAGTGTATCGCGGTCGAAGAGCACGCTCTGGAAGCGCGCGTAGGGGCAGAGGTACTTGCAGAAGGTCTGCCGCACGAACGCGAGATCCAGATAGGCGAGCGCGGTTGAGACGAAGAGAAACTTTGTCGTCGTTGGTGTGAGCGCACCCGACGCGGCATTGGAGAGCAAGATGTAGGGCGAGACGAAATAGCCGACCAAGTGGAAGCCGAGGACTGCCGCAAAGCAGAGCCAGACGAGGTGGGTTGCGAGCGTGCGCCACATGGCCACATGCGCGGGGGTACCGCTGCGCGACCAGCCTTGGATCCAGCGCCCTACCACTGCATACACATCCGTAAGGACGGTTTGCGGACAGGCCCAGCCGCACCAGAGACGGCCCGCTAGCGCAGTGAAGAAGAAGAGCGCGAGCGCGAGCCCCGCGACGATCAGCCACAGAAAGTAGAGTTCCTGAGGAAAAATCACGAGGCCAAGGACGTGGAACTTGCGCCCGGGGATATCGAGGCGGATCAGCGGCTCGCCGTGGATCTCGACCCAGGGGATGACGAGCAGGATCGCGATCAGGACGCCGTCGGCCGCCCAGCGCAGGCGACGGAAGAGGCCCTCGACGGGACGAGCGCTCCACATTGCTGCTCCCTAACCGCCCGGAGGGGGTGCCGCCGGCGCCCCAGGCCCATGGTAGTCCGGTGCACCGAGGCCCGGCTGGTTCGACTTGGGCAATGTCTCCACATAGGCAAGAACGCGCCAGACCTTGTCGGAACCAAGCTGCGTGCCCCACGCGGGCATGCCCCCCGGCCGTCCATACATCACCGTCTTGAACAGGTCTTCGTCGGTGTGGCCGTACTTCCAGTAGGGATCGATCAGGCTCGGGCCGACGAGTCCAGAGCCGTCGGGCTTGTGGCATGCGGCACAGATCTGCTCGAACACGACCTTCCCGTCGGCAATCGCCGCAGCGTTCCGGTGGTAGGGATTCGTGGTGGGCTGGCTTGCCTGCGATGCCTGTGCGGCCGAATTGGCCGCCGCCACCTCGGCTTCGTACTGGCCGCGCGCACTCCAGCCCGTGGTCGTGAAGTAGATCATATAGGCGAAGGCGAAGACGATCGTTCCGAGAAAGGCAGCGTTGAACCACGTCGGAATCTTGTTGTCCTCTTCGCCGATCCCATCATGCTCTGCGGTGTCAGCTCGAGGGAGTTCTGCGATTTCGCTCGGCGGACGCTCGGCCTTCATGCGTCGTCCTCCTCCAGCATGCGCCGCGCGGGCAGCTCGAGTTGGTTGCGCCGCTTTCGTGAGAACACGTAGAACGCGATCCCCACAAGGGCCAAGGCCAGCACCGCGAGGCGCCCAAGCTTGTAGAGCGCTACGGCATCCATTACGGCTCCCCTCCGAGGCTCGCAGTCGACACAGGCTTCTCGCGCCAACCGATGTCGCGGCCGAGGCGCTGGAGGTACGCGATCAGCGCGACCGCCTCACTTCGAGCGCCAATCTCGGAGAGCTGCACTCCATCCTTGCGAAGCGCCGCGGCAACCTCGTCAGACTGCCGACGCAGCGCCACCACGGCGTTTTGGATCTCGTCGTCGGTATAGGGGGTTCCGAGGCTGCGCAGCACTTCGAGCTTGCGCTGGGTTAGCGAGGTGTCGAGCTCGGAGCTCGTCAGGAACGCGAACTGCGGCATGTTGGAACGCGGCTCGATCTGACGGGGATTCATCAGGTGGATCCAGTGCCAAGAGTCCGGGTATTTCCCGCCCACCCGCGCGAGGTCGGGCCCCGTGCGCTTTGAACCCCACAGGAAGGGCCGGTCGTAGATCCCCTCGCCGGCCATGGAAAACGGTCCATAGCGGTCGGTCTCCGTCTTGAAGGGCCGAACCTCCTGGCTGTGGCAGTTGTTGCACCCCTCGCGGATGTAGAGGTCCCGGCCCTCGAGCTCGAGCGGGCTGTAGGGCTTCACGCCGGCGATCGGCTCGATCGTGCCCTGGAGAAAGTACGGCGGGATCAGCAGCACGAGCCCGCCGATCGCCACGGCCACAAAGGCGAGGACGGAAAGGGTGAGCTGCTTGGCTTCGAGCGGTCGGTGCCACTCCCAGGCCATCACTTGCCTCCCGCGAGTGCGACGGCGGCGGCTGCACTCGGCGCAGGGATTGCTGATGTGCCTTGCCGGATTGTACGCAGAACATTGTAGAACATGATCAGGGCACCCGAGAGGAAGAGCGCACCACCGGCCGCGCGAATCACATAGTAGATGTGAATCGCGGCAAGCGTGTCGACAAAGGTGTAAGCGAGGCTCCCATCCGGATTCACCGCCCTCCACATGAGCCCTTGCGTTACGCCCGATATCCACATCGGCGTTACGTAAAGCACGATTCCGAGCGTCGCGACCCAGAAATGCGTCTCTGCCAGGCGAACGCTGTAGAGCTCGGTATGCCAGAGCCGGGGCACGAGGTAGTAGAGAGTCGCGAAGGAGGTGAGCGCCACCCAGCCGAGGGCTCCCGAGTGCACGTGCCCGATGGTCCAATCGGTGAAGTGCGAGAGCGAGTTGACGGTCTTGATCGCCATCATCGGTCCCTCAAAGGTGCTCATGCCGTAGAACGTGAGCCCCACAGCGAACATCTTGAGCAGCGGGTCCGTGCGGAGCTTGTTCCATGCGCCTCGCAAGGTCAGCAGGCCGTTCAGCATCCCACCCCAGGAGGGGAGAATCAGCATGATCGAGAAGACCGAGCCCAGCGACTGGGCCCAATCCGGCAGCGGCGAATAGATGAGGTGGTGCGGCCCGGCCCAGATGTAGAGGAAGATCAACGACCAGAAGTGGAGAATCGAGAGTCGGTGCGAGTAGATCGGCCTTCCTGCCTGCTTGGGGAGGAAGTAGTACATGAGGCCAAGGATCGGCGTCGTGAGCAGGAAGCCCACGGCGTTGTGCCCGTACCACCACTGGATGTTCGCGTCGTGAACCCCCGCGTAGATCGAGTATGACTTCCACAGCGAGACCGGCCGCTCGAGGTTGTTGAAGATGTAGAGCATGGCGATCGTGAGGATGCTCGCGATCCAAAACCAAAGTGCGACGTACATGGGTTTCTCGCGCCGCCGAGCGATCGTGCCAAAGAAGTTCACGGCATAGATCACCCACATCACCACGACGGCGATGTCGAGTGGCCACTCGAGCTCCGCGTATTCCTTAGACGTCGTGTACCCGGCAGCGAGCGAGAGGGCTGCGCTCACAATGATGGCGTTCCACAGCCAAAGGTGGGCGCGCGAAAGCGCATCCGAGAAGAGTCGCACCCGGCATAGCCGCTGGACCGCGTAATAGCTGCCTGTAAACACCACGCCCAGCGTGAAGCCGAAGATGACGGCGTTGGTATGGATCGGCCGGATGCGCCCGAAGTGGAGGTACGGCGGAAAGTTGAGGGACGGCCAAGCGAGCTGGAGGGCCGCCAGCAGGCCCACACTCATTCCGACGATGCCCCATACCAAGGTGGAGAGGGCAAAACCGCGGACGACCGCCATGTCGTACAGCTCTCGAGACCCTTGCCTGCCCGCTGACGCTGCCGCCGCCACGCCAAACCTCCCCATGTGCTCGGAGAAAGCGGGCGCTCCCTAGTGCACAAAGAATGCCACCTCGCCCCACGCACACGCCGTGGCGGGGTGGCGATCGCGGGGCTCCAGGCCACATCCGGGAGTGAAGCCGAGGCGGAATGGCACGCTGCAGCTGAGGTGGGTGCTGAAGCTTCGCGCGGCTGGATCCTGCGCGGGCACCGATCAGGACTTCGCCCCAGCTAATCGTCTCCCGCCGCGTCGTCTTCGATTCGATCGAGACCGTCCCCCAGCAAGCGCTGGTCCGCTTCTATGGCGACGTGGCCGTGGTGATCGGGAGTACGTCGATGCGTTTGGTGCTCGATTCCGGTCCTCTCGTCGTTCGAAGTCGGTACACGCACGTCTTCGTGAAGGGTCCGGACGGCGCTTGGCAGCTGGTCTCGGCGCAGGGGACTCCGATCGCCGGGTGATGAGACGAGCCACGCCGGCTCGCACCTCGAAGCACGGACCTCCCTTCGCCGCTTGTGCTTTTCGCGTGGTCGCGAAAATAATTTCTAATGTTGACAATAGTTAATCAAATCGTTTAGTAAAGACGCGAGGAGGTACCCATGCGAAGCACACCCGCGGGATGGCCGCGCATCTCCACAGCGCTCTACTACCAGGACCCCGCCAAAGCCATCGATTGGCTCTGTCGTGCGTTCGGCTTTGAGCTTCGGCTGAAGATCGAGGGCGACGGTGGCCGGATCGAGCACTCGGAGCTCACGTACGGCGAGGGGCTGATCATGGTCGGCGATGAGAGAGCGGGGCCGCACCATCCGGAGTCTACCCACCGGAGAAGCCCGCGTTCGATCGGTGGGGGCAACACGCAGAACATGATGCTGTACGTCGATGACGTCGATTCGCACTGCAGTCGCGCAGGTGCTACCGGCGCGGTCATCGTCTCGGAGCCGAAAAATACCGACTATGGCGAGGATTATTGGGAGGATCGCGGATACGAGGCGGAGGACCTCGAGGGCCATCACTGGTGGTTCTGTCAGCGGCTGCGCGATCCCAAGGAGTGACGCCGCCCGCTGCGCTTGACCGTACGCTCGCTGCTCTGGCGGATCCGGCACGACGCGGCGCCGTCGATCTGCTGCGCAAGCGACCGCGACGGGCCGGCGAACTCGCCGCAGCTCTCTCGATGAGCCCTGCTGCGATGAGCCGGCACCTGCGCGTTCTTCGCAAGACGGGCCTCGTCGAGGAGGAGGGGGTCGATCATGATGCCCGCGTTCGCATCTACCGGCTCCGTCCCGAGCCCTTCTCAGCACTGCGGGGCTGGCTCGATGAGGTCGAGGCGTTCTGGCGTGAAGAGCTAGCGGGCTTCAAGAGGCACGCAGAGCGCACGCGGGGGCAGCGGCGCGAATGAACCCGAGCCCTACGCTGCCCGGAGACAAGGCGCGCGTATCGGTGCGGGTTGGCGTCTCGCCCGCAGACGCCTTCGCGGTCTTCACCGAAGAGATCGACCTTTGGTGGCGACGGGGCTTGCGCTTTCGCGCGAGCGGCAGAGGTGTGGGTACGCTCATCCTCGAAGCCCGCCCAGGCGGTCGCCTGTTCGAGCGCTTCGACGCTACGGGAACCACGCAGATCGTCGAGGTGGGGCGTATCCGAACCTGGGAGCCGCCATCGCGCCTCGTGTTCGAGTGGCGCAATCTGAACTTCGCTCCTCACGAAACAACCGAAGTCGAAGTGAGATTCGACGCGACCGAAAGCGGCACGATCGTGACCGTGGAGCACCGCGGCTGGGCTGCCCTCCGCGCCGGTCATCCCGCCCGACACGGCCTCGAGGGCCCGGCGTTCAGCCGCATGATTGGTCTTTGGTGGGGCGATCTGATGACAGCGCTACGAGAGCACGTGACGCGGCGTGGAGAAAATCCGCACGAGGCGTAACGACAAGGGACACGACCCTTCGGGGCTGCGACCCGCTCCTACCACGATGGGTAAGGGTCCGCCGGTTTTCGAAGCGCATCGTTCCATCTCAGCCCCGATCTCCCTTGCACTTGAAGTTGTCCGTAAGGGCGAGGACGACCAAATTGGCGGCCGTGACGCGCAGCCTATCGGGGTGAGCTTTGAGCCACTTGACCACGACGCGTTGGAGCTCCTCCAAGGTAATGTCCTCCGGTGTGCAGAAATCTCGGGGAGATCCAAACCGAGATAAGTCATATCCGTGGACGTCAAGAACCCCCGCGATGTACTGCGTGCACTCCGGAAGATGCGCCGGGTCTTCGCACGACGCGAGGAGCGCGCTGCCGCTGTAGAACCCGACTTGAGCAGACGCCGTGGACGAGGCGAGGAGGAGAGAAAAACAGATGATGGGAATCGCCCTCATGCAGCCGCCGCGACTCTAGGATTGGGGACGCAGGGTCGCCTCGCTTTCATCTCTTTTCCTTCCTCTCTGGGTTCAACCCTTTGAGCTGCCTGCTCCCGACTCCCGGCGGTCGCAGCGGATTCGGTGGTTGGATCGCCGGAAACGTCGCACAACAGCCTTCGCGGCGACCACCCCAAAGGTCTGCGCGGGCTCGACCGACCCGCCGGAAAAAGCGCGGGGACAAATCCAAGGATCGGGCGACCCCTGCTCCGATCCTAATGCGAGCCGTTCATTCGGCGAATACCCCAGATCCGTAGAAATCGCCTTCTCGAGGCAAGCCTGCCGCCCAGAGCGATCTAGGACGAGAGGACGGAATCTACCTCGACGGCAGCGCGCGCTCGCAGGCGGGCACCGAGTTCGCTTGCCCGCTCTGCGACAATCTCGTTCTCAAGAAGGGTGGTGAGGGCCGCCTCCAGCGTGCGAGCAGAAAAGCGCTTCCTCGGAATCGCAGGTGGCCCGATGCCGAGAAGTTCGACCCGTCGTGCCCAGTAGTACTGGTCCGCGACGTGCGGCACCACGATCTGCGGGATCCCTGCCCGCGCGGCCGCCGTCGTCGTCCCCGCGCCTCCATGGTGCACGACCGCTGCGAGCCTTGGGAATAGGCGCACATGACAGACTGCGCCGATCTCGAGCACGCCTTCCGGAAGGGGCACCCCGCCGAGCCCGGCCCAGCCGCGCGACACGATCGCGCGACATCCAACGGCAGAGAAGGCCTTCGCGATCTCGCGCGTCGTACGGGCGGAGTCGGTGTCCGTCATACTTCCGAATCCGACATAGACGGGTGGGGGCCCCTGCTGGAGGAACGAGTCGAGTTTTGGCGGCAGCGGATCGCCGGGGGAGGGTTGGAGGGCTCGAATGCGTCGCGCGCCGATCGCACAGTCGGACGGAAGCGGCGCGAGTTCCGGATCCGCCGCGAGGGTGGGCCGCTCGCCGACCAGGTAAGCGAGAACATCCCGCACGGCGGGGAGACCGAGCTCCGCGCGCCGGACGGCAAGGGTTTTTCGGAACACGTGGTTCAAGAAGGCTCGTGTGGCGTGCCAGCTGAGGCGATTCGCCCAGCGTGGGAGCGTCTGGTGCGGCAACACCATCGATGGGTAGTCGGCCGAAGGAAGGAGAACCGGGCAATAGGCGACGTAGAGGTAGGGAACGCCTTGGAGCGCGGCGACCGAAGGCCCAGCCAGTTGGATTCCGGCTCCGATCAGGCACTGGGAATCGCTCGTGGCCTCGGGAAGAGTATCGAATTGCGCTCGAAGACACTGACGCGCGTAGCGTACAGCCTCGCCCAGGGCATGAATGGGTCTGCCCTCGAGGGCATGTGCATGCCTCGTGAGCCAGGCGCGCACATCGGTACCGACCGCACGGAACTCGAGGCCCGTGAGCTGGGCTGCCTCTCGAAAGTCGGGTGGGGCGCAGAGGCGTACGACGTGACCGTCTCGTGCGAGGGCACGACCCAGCACGAGCATCGGCTGGACATCGCCGCGCGTACCGTCCACGACCAGTGCAATGCGCATCCGCACCCCCGTTTTTTCTCATCGAGCCGTCGGTGCAGCTGCTTGACATCGGCGTGTGCGGCAAGGAGGCCACGGTTCTCGACGGAACGATCGCTGGGTGGCGGGAGGACTGCGCTGCCAAGCGGATACGCAGCAGGCCGGGCAACTCGCTGATTGCAAAGCCGATCGAAGAATTCCCGCGGCTTGCGGGTCCTTAGAACGCAGTCCGATGAGGCGGACAGACGCGACGCCGAGTGACGCGCTCGGGCGGGTCGTGCACGTGCGGCATCGGCGGAGCGATGACGGAGACGGCTCTCAGGCTGCGCGCCGAGGCAGAGCGGAGGACGCTGGGGCGAAGGCGCGGAAGGGAGAAACCGGATCCAGACCCCCGCACTAGATGGTGTGGCCCAGACCCCCGTCCGGGGTTAGGGGACGTCCGCTTGTGCGGAGGGGCGGCTCCACGCCCCAGGGAGCGTCCTCAACCTGCGCAAGGTGGCCTCGCCGAGGTCACGCCGAATCCTGCGGCATTAAGAAACTCCTTCACTCCGGCGGGTCCTCCCGAGCGAACCCAGAGCGGCCCGCGCTCCGCTTCGACGCAGAGCTCCATTCGAAGAAAGGGACAACAGCGGCTTTCGAGAAGAATCCATTCGAGGGCTTGACGGGCCACTTCGGGCTCGGACTCGAGCCGGAGCGCATAACCGTCCTCGAGTTCGACCACTTCAGCCGCAAGCGAGCGGATCCTTGCGGCGAGCCTGGCCCGGCTCACGCGCTCCTCCGCCGTAAGAGCGCCGAGATCGCACGCGATGGTGGGATGGGACAGCTGTGTCACGACGAGCCTCCGAGCGAATCCGCGGCCGCGACCGTCAACCTTGGGCGGCAGGCCGACCTCTGCAAAGATACCCTCCGCAAGCCGCTTCGCTCCTACGACCGAAGAACCTCATGGGGATCGATCATCGTGGCCTTCTCCCGCGTCATGACGGAAGTGCTTCATAGCGAGAGAGGTTTGGAAGCCGCTTATCGAGAAGCGGGCCGCCGTCGCCGAGAAATGGCGCGTCCGTGAGCAAGGGCCTCGCCATGAGCGGGCTCATCGCGCTCTTGTCTTGCTCCTTCCCACGAGCCATGGCGGAAGCGGCTCCCGAAACGCCGCTACAGCGGATTGGTGGGGAGCAGCTGTGTGTGACCAACGGGATCGTCTCGGCTCTTCCCGATGGGCGTCTGGCGATCGATGCGCCGAGCTCGCGCGCTGTTGTCCGGGTCGGGACCGACCAGACCGCTGAGGTTCGGTTCCGCTACCTAGGACCGACCAAAGCCTCAAAGCCGCTTGCGTCCGGCGAGCTGCGCCGTCAGATCGGCCTTAAGCTCAGAGCGCAGGACACCTGCAATCTCGTCTATGCGATGTGGCACATCGAGCCCGATTCCAAGTTTGCCGTCTCCATCAAACGCAACCCCGACAAGCACACGCACGCGGAATGCCACGCTGGCGGCTACGTGACGATGAAGGCGCGCAGCAGCGTGGATCTCCCAAAGGTGCAGCCCGGCGAATCCCACTGGCTCCGTGCCTCACTGCACGGCGATGATCTCACTCTCATCGCCGATGGCCGAGTCGTCTGGGAGGGAACCCTCGGGAGCCAGATGGCGACACTCGAGGGACCGGTGGGCTTCCGGACCGACAATGCGCGTTTCGAATTTGAGTTTTACGCCGGGAACCCGGGTGCGGGCACTGCGTCTCGAACCTTGGACGAACGATTCAATCAGTGCAGCACCGGGTCCGAGGACTAGCCCGCGGCTCGCACCCCGCTGGAAGATCACTCCATCCGCTGGCCGTACAAAGGTGATGCGAGTTACCGCGCGCGTTCCTGGGTGATTTCTGCGGGTCGGTCTAGGCGTTTGCGGTGGGGGGGAGGCTCATCACGCCAACTGCCGCAGCGGGTGGTTACAGCCGCTGCTGCGCTCGGCCGATAGGAGCCGGAGACCCAAAGTGAGGCGCCGCTGCTCGAATGGCCGCCAAAGTGCGATCCCCTCATCGATTGTCCATGTTTTCCCAGCGGCTCGACCGGGCGATCCTGACCGGCTACTTCCTCGGCGCGATCGTTCCCCTTGTGGCCCTTGCCTTCCTGGCCTTGCGCTACGTCGTACCGGCTCTGCCGGAAGGACCGGTGGCGGAAGGGCTGTTGGGAGGCCTCGGCTCTGTCGCGGTCCTCACCCTTGGATCGTTCCTCCTGATTCGACGCACCGCGCACCAGAGCCTCGAACGCATGGACGCGGACAACGGGCGACTGCAAGGTCTTCTCGACGCGTCGGCGAAGCTCGCAAACGCGAGGCACGCCAATGACGTTGCGGGGGTGACGGCCGCTGTCGCGCTGGCCGTAACTGGGTCGGCCGCCGGGTTTTTGTGGATGCGCTCGGACAAGGAAGCCCGGTTGTCGCTCGTCTCCTCGGCAAGCGGGGGCCAGCCGGGAGAGGCGGTGCGCGCCGAGCTCGAGAAGCTGGCCGAGGGGGTGGTTCGCGACGCAAAACCAGCGGTCTGCGGAGCGAGTCCGTCGATGCCCGCCGCGATTGTTGTCCCCCTGATGGGTCCGCGCGAAGCGATGGGCGCGTTGGCTGTCGTATACTCGCGGATCACTCACCGCTTGGGCGAAAGCGAGGTGAGTGCGCTCTTGACGCTGAGCGCGCTCGCAGCCGTCGCGACTCGCAATGCGGATCTCCAGGAGTCCCAGCAGAACTTTTTCACCCACGTGACTGAAATGCTCGTGGCTGCGCTTGATGCGCACTGCGATGTCCAGGCGGGACACGCGCGCCGCGTCGCCCGCATCGCGAACCGCATCGCTCGCGCCCTGGACTTCTCCGAAGATCGGCTCCATCGACTGCACTTCGCCTCGCTGCTCCACGACGTGGGCATGCTCAAGATCAAACCCGATCTGCACGGAGTCCGAGCAGCGTTCGAGAAGCATCCCGCACTCGGCGCGGGCATGCTTTCGCCGGTTCGCCTCTGGAGCGACCTTGCGCCCTTTGTTCTCCACCATCACGAGTGGTTCGATGGAAGAGGCTATCCGCAAAAGCTCGCCGCTGAAGACATTCCGCTCGAAGCTCGCATCATCGGCGTCGCGGAGGCATTCGACAGCATGACGAGCAAGGCTACCTACAAGCAAGCCATCTCGGTCGAGGATGCACTTTCTCGCATTCAAAACGCCGCGGGCACCCAGTTCGATCCCAAGGTGGTGCAAGTGTTCCTCGACCTCGTCGGGCGCGGAGAGATCCAGTTCGACGAGACACCCTAGGAATCAATTAGCGAGGACGCTCCGACCCGTGGCGTGAGCGCGGGAAGGGCTTCGCTGGTTGCCTGTTTTTGCCGGATTGGCGACGAAATTCCGCTGCGGGAGCGGCGAGCCCGCCGAAGTCCGGGTCTCCTGGACCACGTCCTCGGCATCCACACAAGTTGCCGGCAAGGCGTTGGCAGTCCCAACGCAACTCGGCCCCGGTCGGGCCGCAACAGTCGAGGTGGCTGTGCCCCCAGGCGCGCTCCTCGTGCCCATGCGGCTCGAAGTTGCGCACAAGGACCTCTGCCAAGGGGGCCTGCGGCCTCTCCAGCGAGCGCGCGCACAAAGCCCCTTGCGGTATGAGGGCGGGGCGGAGCTCCAAGAGACTGCCGCTGATGCTCGGAGACTTGCGGTCTCTTAGGGGAGCCACCCTTGCGTGTCGCGTCGCGCCCGCGGCCTCACACCTGCGGGTCCCGTCACGTCCGCGGGGTCCGCGGCCACCTATCGAGGGGCGCTCGATCCCCGCAGGAGGCCTCGGTCATGCGGCGACGGTTCATTCCTGAGCTCGATCGGCGAGAAGCCCGCCGAGTCAAGCAATGCATCCCCTGCGCTGTGATGGTGAATGGAGATCGCCACCCGGGAGTGGTGCAGAATCTCTCGGCTCGCGGTCTCTTCGTCGAGACTCATGCGGCGCTCCCTCTCGGCGCTGCCGCCGTGGTGGCCTTCCGCACCACGGCGGGAGAGCAGTTCGTCCTCGAGGCCTCTGTGCCGAACCGGCGCCACATTCCGCACAGCCTCAAACTGCTGTCCTCCGGCGGCGTCGGTCTCCATCTCATTGGGCCCCCGGCTGCGTATCAGCGCTGGGTGGAAGACGCGAGCGCGAGCGAATCGTGAGGGCGCGCATCGGTCCGCTGGGCCCCGGAGAGGAGCTGATTGACCCGGAAATCTTCTACGCGCTCTACTCGAAGGTCGCGGCGGAGCCCACGCGAAACTCCGAAGCGCCCCGCCCCCCCGAAGCGCGGGTTCATCCATTCGCAGGCACACGGGAGACTCCGGTGCAGGGGAAGAAGTCGCTTGCTCCGGCAGCCACGAGGCGTCCGTCGGCCGGGACAGCGGCCGCGCTCGAAGCCGAGATCGACCGCGCCACGCATCGCGACCATGTGGCACGTCTCGCCGTCCACCTTGCCCGGGCGTACGTGTCTGCAGCGGCTCTGCTGCGAATCCATCGCGGTGTGCTTCAAGGCGTTTGCGGGGAAGGAGTCGAAAACTGCGGGGAGCAGCTCCTCTTCCCCTCCGATGTGACGAGCCCGTTTGCCGAGGTCGTTGCGAGTCACGAACCTGTGCGCGGGCTCCCACCCCAGGACGGACTCGGCGCGCGAATCCTTGGGATGCTTGGGCGCGACAGCGTACAGGAGATCGCGATCCTTCCCATCGTGATTCAAGGCCGGATCGTAGGCCTTCTCTACGCGGACAATGGGGCTGAGGCCTTGGCGGATGCTTCCTTTGCCGCGCTGGAAGCCGTATGCACACGGATCGCGAAAGCCTATGAGCGACTGATTCTCGCGCGCAAGCGAGACCCGCTCCCGGCGTCTGTCCGTTCGATGTTGCCTTCGGGTGAAGGAGCAGCGCCGAACGAGAGGCGGGTCCATCCGTAGACAGCAAGGCCTGCTCCGAGCGCATGGCCCTGGTACGTTCGTTGCGCAGCCGAGCAGACGCGGCACAAGACCACAGGAGATGCTTTGCCCTGGAATGTCCTCCGCTATCCGCCGGCGATGGAGATGCTGCCCGAGCGGGTGCGCGAGAAGGCGATCGAAATCGCTAACGCGCTGCTCGAAGAAGGAATGGACGAGGGCCGGGCGATCCGCATTGCCATTGCGAAGGCGAAACAGTGGGCTGCAAGGCGTCGCCTCGAACTCGGCTAGTCGCGCGCCGGCACGCGCTCTAGGTCCTCGAGCCAGGGCTCTGCAACACTGTCGGAGGGTGCACGCCAGTCTCCTCGCGGCGAGAGCGACCCCCCGGAGCCGACTTTGGGACCATTCGGGAGCGCGCTGCGCTTGAACTGGCTGGTTTGGAAGAAGCGGGTCAGAAAGACGCCGAGCCACTTCCGGATCTCCGCGAGGCGGTAGCCGTCCTTGCCACGCCACGCATTCCAGGCGAGGAAGGCGACCTTCGCCGGGGCGTAGCCAAATCGCAAGGTGTAGTAGAGATGGAAGTCCTGGAGCGGGTACGGCCCCACCACGCTCTCACTCAGCTGTGCGGGTTGCCCGCGATGACTCCCCGGCACGAGCTCCGGACTGATATCCGTCGCAAGTACGCGCGCGAGGACCCGTCCGACGCCCCGATCAAATTCACCCGAATGCCCCACCCACCCGATCAAGTCCCGGATAAGCGTCTTCGGTACGCTGACATTCACGTTGTAGTGTGACATCTGGTCGCCGACGCCGTAGGTACACCAGCCGAGCGCGAGTTCCGAGAGGTCCCCGGTCCCGACGACGATCGCGCCGTAGCGATTGGCGAGCCGAAAAAGATGACTTGTCCGCTCACCCGCCTGCACATTCTCGAAGGTCAGATCATAGACCCGGGGGCGCCTGTCTCCTTTCGCGTAGGGATGATTCAGCGCTTTTAGCATCTGCAAGCAGGCGGGCCGGATATCGATTTCTTCGGCAGTGGCGCCGAGGGCTCGCATCAAGCTCCACGCCTGGCTCTTCGTTCGCGCGGTCGTCGCAAACCCTGGCATCGTGTAGGCCAGAATGTTTTTTGGGGGGAGTCCAAGCTCGTCCAGCGCGCGCGCACACACGAGAAGCGCCTGCGTGGAGTCAAGGCCGCCGGAGACCCCGATCACCAGCTTCTTCATGCCGGTTGCACGCATGCGTGTGACGAGGCCCTGCACCTGGATGCGGTAGACCTCCTCGCAGCGGGCATCCCGCGTCGCGGGATCCTCCGGCACATACGGGTAGCGCTCGACGCGTCGCGCGAGTGGCAGACGTCCCTTGGGCAATGCCAGCGAGAAATCGATCTCGTGAAACCCCGAGATCTCCGTCCGGTGGCATTGCATCGACTGACCGAAGGAGTTCTGTCGCATGCGATCCGCCCACAAGCGATCGAGATCGACCTCGGCGAAGGTGAGCTGCGGCACCTGCGAGAAGCGACGCGACTCGGCGAGGAGGTTGCCGTTCTCCCAGATCATCGCGTGGCCGTCCCACGCGAGGTCGGTCGTCGATTCCCCGGGACCGGATGCACTGTAGAGATACGCCGCGATGCATCGTGCGGATTGGTTTGACGCGAGACTGCGCCGGTATTGATACTTGCCCACGACCACATTGGAGGCTGAAAGATTGGCGACCAGGGTCGCGCCCGCGAGAGCGGCGAACGAAGAGGGCGGCGCCGGGACCCAAAGGTCTTCGCAGATTTCGACAAACAGGGCGAGCTTGGGCTGCTCCTGCAAGCGAAAGATGAGGCGGTTGCCAAAGGGAGCGCGTTGACCCGCAAGCGTGATTTCGCTCCTGGTACAGACATCTGCGGGAGTGAATTGCCGCAGCTCGTAGAACTCCCGATAGTTCGGCAGGTACGACTTCGGTGCGATTCCGAGAAGCCTCCCGCGACAGATCAGAGCAGCGCAGTTGTAGAGAAGGCCGTCCACTTGCACCGGCATGCCCACAAGAGCGAGCAGGGGCAAATCCCTCGTCCGTCGAAGCAGCTCCGACAGCGCTTCCTCCGCGCCCGCAATGAGCGCCTGTTGGTGGAACAGATCATCACAAGTGTAGGAAGAGATTCCGAGTTCGGGAAAGACGCAAACGATGGCCTTCTCATGGGCCGCTTTGGCCATCAAGGTAAGCGTACCTTCGACGTTGAACGCAGGGTCGGCGACCCGCAATGCCGGGGTTGCGACCGCCACGCGCACGAAGTTGTGTGTGTACAGGTTAAAAAAATCGTGCGCTGCGGCTGTACGCGGTTTCATCGTTTTGCTGTGTGGCCCCGTAGCAAGACGACTGCAAGGGTACGTGGATTCTGCTTCTTCGGCCTCCTCGGGCACTCGCGGGGAGGCCGCGAGGGGATCGATGGGTCCGGTGGGCTAGGGATGCTTTTTCTCGTAGGTCCCGATGAGCTCCGCCCGCGCGAGGACATGGCCCTGCATGGCGCGTTCGAGCTCCGCCTTGCTGGGTGAGGAGACCTCCGAGAGCGTTGTGTCGAGGGCATAGAGCTTGTAGAAGTAGCGGTGTCGACCGATCGGCGGGCACGGCCCGCCATAGTCGGCGCGCTTCCAGTCATTGAGGCCATTCCGTGCGCCTGTGGGGAGCCGTCCCCCGCCCGCGCCGTCGGCGAGCTGGCGCACCTTCAAGGGAATCCCCACCACCACCCAGTGCACCCACGTTGTCTGGGGCGCCTTCGGGTCGGGTGCGTCTGGATCGTCGAGCACGAGGGCGAAGCTCTGCGTCCCAGGGGGCGGTTCAGTCCAGGCAAGAGGCGGCGAGAGATCCAGGCCTTCGCACGTGTAGCGGCTCGGGATATCGGCCCCCGGCGCAAAGGCGGCAGAGCGAAGCGCGAGGCCCGTGTCCTGCCCGGCCGCGTGATCGATCGGCACCGCGAGGGCCAGCCAAAGCGCGGCCATAACCCTTCTACCCACTGCGGCGTCTCCTCCGATCCTTCAAGCGGTCGAGGAGCTTCTCCACCGGGAGCGTGTTGAGGACGTCCGACGCCCGGGCCCAGCCGCGCCGCGCGACCGCCACGCCAAACTCATCTGCGTAGCGCAGGTGGCTGGGATGGTGCGCGTCCGAGTCGATCACCAGCGGTACCCGAGCGTCCACTGCCTTGCGGACATACTCATCCTTGAGGTCGAGTCGATCGGGGATGCCATCCACCTCCAGCACGGTGCCGGTGCGCTTTGCGGCTTGAATCACGGCATCCATGTCGAGATCGAGGGGCTCGCGTCGTCCGAGTTGCCGCGCCGTGGGATGGAACAGCACGTCCACATGCGGATTCTCCATGGCGCGGATCACGCGGCGCGTAGCGACGGAACGAGATTGGCCGAAGAGCGAGTGGACGGCCGCACCCACGACGTCGAGGCGCCCGAGTGCCTCGTCCGTGACATCGAGGGTTCCGTCCTTTCGAATGTTTACCTCGGCGCCGGCGAGCACCCGAATGCCTTTCAGCTTGCTGTTCACGCGCTGAATCTCGTCGGCCTGCTCAAGCAGTTGTTTCTCGTCCGAACCATGCGACATGGCGAGATCGCGCGTGTGATCGGTAATTGCAATGTATTCGAGTCCGAGAGCCTTTGCCGCGATGGCCATCTGTTCGATCGAGGCTGCGCCGTCGGTCCAGTCCGTTTGGATCTGCAGGTCGCCGCGCAGCGCGCCGTACTCGATCAGTTTCGGCAAGCGTCCCGCGCCCGCGGCCTCGATCTCCCCTTGATCCTCGCGCAGCTCGGGCGGGATCCACTCCAGCCCGAGCGCCTCATAAACGTCCTCTTCGGTTCGGCCGGCGATCGCTTTCTCGCCCTTGAAGACGCCGTACTCATTCAGCTTCAACCCGGCTTCTTGGGCCATGCGGCGGAGCACCACATTGTGGTCCTTGCTGCCCGTGAAGTAGACGAGGGCGGCGCCGAAGCTTTCCGCCGGGACGACACGCAGGTCCGCATCCATGCCATTGGCAAGCCGAACCATCGACTTTGACTCTCCGCGCGCGTGGACGGCGACCACTTCCGCCATTTCCACGAACAGGCGCATCACCGGGCCGGGGTCCGGGGAAACGACCAGGAAGTCGAGGTCGCCGATTGTTTCTTTGCGGCGCCTCAGTGAGCCCGCGATCGAAACGCGCCGTGCACCGACAAGCTTGGCGAGTCGGGCCTCGATTTCGCGTGCGAGCGGCCACACCTCACCGATCGGATGGCGGCCGCTTTCCTGCTTGCGGAGCTCTAGGCCGCGCAGGATCTTCTGCTCGCTCTTCAGACCGAAGTGCGGCACGTCGCGGACTCGCCCGCCGCGACACGCCGCCTCGAGGTCGGCGAGGGAGCGCACGCGGAGCGCATCGTACAGCGCCTTGGCGTGTTTTGGTCCGACCCCCTCGATTGAGGTCAGCCCGAGCACGTCGATTGGAGTGGCCCGGCGCATACGCTCGAGCTCGTCGATTCTGCCGTGCTCCAGCAGCTCGGCAATTCGCTCAGCGATTCCCTTCCCGACGGCCGGAACAGCTTGCAGGGCGGCGACACCCCCCGTGGCGAAAAGCTCAGCAAGGGGACTTGCGTGCGACCCGACGGCGTACGCCGCCTTCTCGTAGGCACGGGGCTTGAAAGCGACCCCTTCCATCTCGAGAAAGAGCGCCATCTCGCGGAGCCTTTCGGCGATCTCCGCGTTGCTGACGGGGCGTCGCTTCATTGCCAACCCTTATCCTTGCGCCAAAGCGCTGCGGCGCCGCATGCCGCCTCGCGGCGCGCTGGCCTCAGCCTCGGCGGAGAAGAATTGCACAGAGCTGCTGGCTTCGGTCGGGGAACAGCCATCTCGGGCAGCTCCCAGGCACGCGACAATCCTCTGACGCTCCCTTGAGCGTTCACCCCGCCGACCCGCCAAGGACTCGTTGCGGCCGAGCGCTTTAGGTCCTCGGGATCCGTACCTAAGGGGCAGGGACGCCCGGGGGGGCCGGGACGACGGTCGTCGCCTGGAGACCCCTTTCACCGGCCTCGAGGTTCAAGGCCACCCGGTCTCCCTCTGCAAGGCGCTCGAAGGCAAGACCGCCATGCACGGCGTTGCGATGGAAATAGACCTTCTCTCCCCCATCGGTCACGATGAATCCGTAGCCGGCCGCTTGCAGGACCCGGTCGACGATGCCGAGATAGGGTGGGTTTTGCGGCCGCTCGTCGCGATGCGTGCTCCGGATCTCTCGGAGCTTTCGGACTTCGCGCTCGAAGGCATCGATGGCCTGGTCGAGCGCGAGACCCAGTTCATCCGCGGAGCGCACGGCGATGATCTCCTTGCCGCGCACTTGGCAGGTGACCCGGATCTCTTTTCCGCCGTGGCGGTGGTGACCGCTCCCCCGACCCACGATGCGCAGGTCGATCAGGTCGGTGTGGCCCTGCGCAAGCGCGGCAAGACGTGCCTCGATCGCACGGCGCTCGTCCTCTGAAATCTCCTCCACGTGGCTCCAATGAATTTCCATGCTCTTCCCTCTCTTCCTGTCTTCTTCCAGTGGATCGACGGGGCGTCCTAAAGAGGGGAATGCAACGTACGTACCTCCCCAAGTCCCTCGACTGCGCAGACGGGGAGGTCGAGTGTGACCTTCGGCCGCACATATGGGGCAGGACGGACCGAGCGACCAGGCCGGGGGCCATGCCGACGTGACCGGACCCTACCGCTGGACCGCTGCGACCTCGCCCATGCGGTTCTTCGCGCGCTCCGGCAACTTCCAGAGCGCGCCTTCCGCCGAGAATCATTCTGCCGCGCGGAGAAGGAGCCCTGTCTTTCTCACCAGCCGGGACGGAGAAGACCCATGAACGTGAGTCCCTTGGCCGGGAAACCGGCCGAACCCTCGATGCTCGTAAATGTGCCTCGGCTCATGACCGCGTACTACACCACGGCTCCGGATCCCGCAGTGGCTGCGCAGCGCGTCGCATTCGGTACCTCCGGTCACCGCGGCTCCGCCTTCGACCATGCCTTCAACGAGGCGCATATCGTCGCGATCACCGAGGCCATCTGCCTCTATCGCCGCGAGCAGGGGATCGACGGTCCTCTTTTCCTCGGGATTGATACCCATGCCCTTTCGGAAGCGGCCGTCTGCAGTGCGCTCGAGGTGCTGGCGGCCCGGGGTGTTGAGGTGATGATCGACGCTCAGGGCGGCTACACACCGACACCGGTCGTGTCTCATGCGATCCTCACGCACAATCGCCGCCGCAGCCGGGGGCGGGCCGACGGCATCGTCGTCACCCCGTCTCACAATCCGCCGCCCGACGGAGGCTTCAAGTACAACCCGCCGCACGGTGGCCCCGCCGAAAGCCAAGCGACCGCATGGATCCAGGAAAAGGCCAATGCGCTCCTGACGAGCGGCATCGACCATGTAAAGCGCATCCCATTCGAACGGGCGCGACGGGCCTCGACAACGCACCGCCACGAGTACCTGGAGGCCTACGTCGGAGACCTTGCCAGCGTCGTGAATCTCGAGGTCCTGCGGGACGCGAAGCTCAGTCTGGGAGTGGACCCGCTCGGAGGGGCAGGGGTGCAGTATTGGGGCAAGATCGCAGAACGCTACGGAGTTGCGCTCACCGTGGTGAGTGACCTGGTCGATCCCACGTTCCGTTTCATGACCGTCGACTGGGACGGGAAGATCCGAATGGACTGCTCCTCGCCTTACGCGATGCAGCGACTGATTGGCCTCAAGGATCGGTTCGATGTGGCTTGGGCCTGCGACACCGATCACGATCGCCACGGCATTGTCAGTCGCAGCGGGGGTCTTCTCAATCCCAACCAGTACCTTGCCGTCGCGGTGTCCTATCTCTTCAACCACCGCAGCCAATGGCGTGCGGACGCCGCGGTGGGCAAGACGGTCGTGACCAGCAGTTTGATTGACCGCGTGGCAGCGCGCGCGGGTCGCGGCCTGGTGGAGGTGCCCGTTGGCTTTAAGTGGTTTGTCGAGGGCCTGCTCTCAGGCTCCCTCGGCTTCGCTGGTGAGGAGAGTGCTGGCGCCTCCTTCCTGCGCCGCGATGGCGCCGTTTGGACCACCGACAAGGATGGAATCGTGATGGGGCTCCTCGCTGCGGAGATGACCGCCGTGACCGGTCAGGATCCCGCAGTGCTTTATCATTCGCTCACGCGGGAGCTCGGAGAACCCCGATTTACGCGCATCGACGCGCCGGCGACCCCGGAACAAAAGAAGCTGCTCTCACAACTGTCGCCGCAGAACATCAAGGCGACGCAACTTGCGGGAGAAAAGATCATCCGCATGATCACCGAGGCGCCGGGCAGCAAGGCCGCGATCGGCGGCCTCAAGGTTGTCACCGAGAGCGGTTGGTTTGCGGCGCGGCCCTCTGGCACCGAGGATGTCTACAAGATCTACGCCGAGAGCTTCCGGGGAGAGGACCACCTGCGTCAGATCCTCGAAGAAGCACAAGCGCTGGTCCGCCGTGTCTTCGAAGAAGCAGGAATGATTTGAGGGTCGCAGGGATGGGTCACGACGCAGCCCAAGCACCCTCGATTGCCCCGGCGGATTCGGCCGCGTAGCGTTCGGCGAGGCGCTCTATCCCGAGCGAGGCGTCTCGCGGGCGGTGGCGTCGGGACCGCGTAGCCCGGGATATGCACCGCGGGAGGCGCCTTTGGCGAAAACGCGCGCGATTTCGCCAAAGCGCGGAAGTGGACGGCGCTCGGGATCGAAGTGGACCCGTTCACGCGGCTCTCGAAGGGTCAGTCTCCGCCCGGCTTGTATGGCCGGGTCTTCCACCAGCTTCCAGAACGCGGAGGCCACCACGAGTGTCAGAGCGGTGTAGATCCAGAAGAACCCGGGTGTTCCGCGCAGCAGATACGTCAGTCCCAGCAGGACGGTCGCGTGTGTCAGATACAGGCTGTAAGAAATCTTGCCGAGATACCGCGCGGCGGGGTTCATCAAGATCCGGTAGAGCGAAGCCGACGCGAGGCTGAGCCCTAGGATCCCGGTAGCCCCCAGGCAGATGAAGATATCCTGATACTTCGTGCCCAGGTCGAGCATCCAGGCCGGAAATACCCAACTCCACCCATACGTGTAGAGACCGGCGAAGAGAGCGATGGCAAGAGTTTTGCGAGATGAACTCCAGCCATGGTACAGGGCTGCGATCCGATCCTGGTAGCGGGCAAGCGCAGTCCCTGCAACAAAGAACCCCAGAACCTCGATCGACTCACACAGGCGTCCCCACGGATAGCGCGAATGGAGAAAGCCTCCGAGAGCCATCAGCGGCACTGGCAGCAGCCAGAGAGCCCGCGGCCAACGCCGCAACATGAGCACCACGAGTGGATATGCGATGGAGATCCGCATCTCATGGATCAAGGACCAGAACGCCGGGTTAAACTGATTGTCATTAAAGACGCCAATGAGCGTCACATGCGCCAGCACATCCGCCAGCTGCACCGGCGTCCTCCACGAGGCATTAAACCATTGGTTCATGTCCGGCAATCCTCCCGTGGAGAGGAAGACATTGCCGGCCACAGCCAGGATCAGGGCACCGAGATAGGGCACGTAGATGCGGAAGACCCGCTTGATCAGGAACGGCGCGTAGTCGAGTCGGCGCGCTTCCCACAGAGGCAGAGAGAGAACGAAACCGCTCAGGACAAAGAAGAGAATTACCGCCTCGCGGCCGGCGAAGAGGATCCGAAGCGGAGACATCGTAAGGAGCCTCACCCCTCCGAGTGTGGCGAGCGGGCTGAGGTCATGCTGGAGAAGGACGCTCCGCAAAACAGCCGGTTCCCTTCCCGGAAGACACGTCGGAAGCGACAGGTAGATCCAGTGCCAGATCACGACGGAAAACGCGGCGAGACCCCTTAGCGAATCGAGTTGTTCGAGCCTTCGGGTCACACTCTTTCCTCAAGAGCCCTGGGCGACAAACTCGGTCCCGCCCGTTCGCAGGCGGACCCTTGCTGAACGGCGAAGCGGTCTGCTCCCGGGGAAAGCCGAACGTGCCTCGCGGGTGGCGAAGGGAGCCCGAAAAAGCGCCCGCCCAGGCCGCTGTCCGTCCTCCGCCTGCGCAAGATTCGAGAGCATCTGAGGGAAGCTTCGTCCGTTGCAATGTCCTCCTTTAGTTAAGGAGGGACCACGAGAGGACTCCTACCTTCACTCTTCTCGGTTCAAGAGAAGAACCATCGACCGAGTGCTCGATCCAGGGCGGCGGGTGGGAATGCCACCAAGACGCCGCCATCCGCGATCGCGTGACGCGCGAACCGCGGGACTCCAGGAAAGTGCGATGTCGTCGAAACGGCCCGCGAAGCCAGTGGACGACCCGGCCCCGGCGAGGACGCTCGCGCGGCCCAGGCCCGCTGGGCCGTAGTGACTCCTCGTGCTGCGGGGCTTGCTCCATCGACATCGTGAGCGAGCGGCGCGAGCAAAAGCCCAGGAACGGAAGCTCCATCGAGCCCCATTTTCTAGAGGGCAGCCTGCCGAAAGGGCGCGGCGATCGATTCGGATCGCGCCGCAATCCGCGGGGCCGTTACGATCCGCCCGTCTCCGGCGCGGCCGCCGGGTTCAAGCAGGGGAGGGGAGGTACTTTGGATTCTCGAATCCTGACAGACATGTTCGTCCTCGGGCTGCCCGTGGTCGAGAAGATCGCGCGCACCGTGCTCGTCTATCTCTTCCTCGTGGTGGGCCTGCGGCTTGCGGGCAAGCGCGAGCTCGCGCAGCTCAATCCCCTCGACTTCACCGTGCTCCTCACACTGGCCAACGCTGTGCAGAACGCGATCATCGGGGAGGACGTCAGCGTAACGGGTGGACTCATCTCCGCGTCAACACTGCTGCTTGTGAACTATGGCATGGTCCGCTTCGTCTTCGAGCATCCCAAGCTCGAGCGTCTTGCCGAAGGTGCTCCCGACGTGCTGATCGACGGCGGAGAGCTTCGAAGAGACCGCCTGCGTCGTGAGCTGATCAGCGAAGGCGAACTCGAGAGCGCGGCGCGCCGCCAAGGCTTTGCCTCGCTCGCGGAGGTCGAGCGCGCCGTGCTCGAACCCGGCGGCACGCTCTCGTTTCGCGGCCGGGTCCCCTCGACCGGGGATGTGCGCTTCGGCGAGGTGATCGCGAGGCTGGAGCGCATTACGGACGAGCTCGCGGCACTGCGCTCGAGGTAGACCCGCACGAGGAGCGCCGGGCGTGCGAGGCTTCGCGATCGGCTACAAAAGACCGCGCGCAAGCAGCAGCTCCGCGGTTTGCACCGCGTTTGTCGCCGCGCCCTTTCGCAGGTTGTCGGAGACTTCCCAAAGCCAAAGGCGGTCGCTCGAAAGGTCCTTGCGAATCCTGCCCACGAGCACCTCGTCCCTGCCCGCGACGTCCCTTGGTGTGGGGAAGACGTTGTTCGACGGGTCGTCCACGACGCGCACGCCGGGAAATCCGGCGAGCGCCGCGCGCGCGGCTGCAGGTGCCAGCGGGCGCTCGGTCTCGACGAGAAGGGTGGCAGAGTGGCCCACCGCGACCGGGACGCGTACGCACGTCATGGACACCTCGAGGTCGGGAAGATCGAGGATCTTGCGCGTCTCGAGCAAAAGCTTCATTTCTTCCGTCGAATAGCCATCGTCTCGGAAGCTCTCGCACAACGGGAGCACGTTGCCTGCGAGAGGTGAAGGGAAGACCTTGGCCTCAGGCTCACGGCCGTGGGCGAGGGCGTCCATCTGGCGAGACAGCTCATCGGTGCCGTCGCGGCCGGCGCCGCTTGCGGCCTGAAGCGTCGTCACCACCACGCTTCGGAGCCCGGCCGCGCGCCGCAGGGGCTCGAGGGCCATCACGAATCCGATCGTCGTGCAGTTGGGGCAAGCCACGATCCCGCGGTGCTTCATGACGGCATCCGGATTGACCTCGGGGACCACGAGGGGCACCGCGGCGTCCATGCGCCAGGTGCTCGACTTGTCGATGACCACGGCGCCTCGGCGTTGGGCTTCGGGCGCGAGTTCCTTCGAGAGCGCACCGGTCGCAGCGAAGAAGACGAGATCGATGCCGTCGAAGAGCTCTGGACGTACGGTCTCCACCGCAAGGGCCTCGCCTCGAAAACGAACCGTGGCTCCCGCCGACCGTTCACTCGCGAGCGCCCGCAGGCGGGAAATCGGGAAACGGCGCTCAGCGAGCACCTCCAAGAGGATCTCGCCCACGGCGCCGGTGGCGCCGACCACCGCGACAGAGCGCGGGTTGCGCTGCGGATCGGTCATCTTCGTCTCCTCCGGGTCTCACACGCGCCTGCCGCGAGGCCCCAGAAAGGGCGAACGCCCCTCCGGCCGGGCCGGAGGGGCGTTCGCGTTGAAAGTCGAACAGGCCCTTCCGGCTAGCCGGAACGCGTCTTCGGCGTGCGCAGCGCCGCGTTCGGGGTCGTTGAAAAAGAGGGCTCGAAATAGCTCATCGCCCCGAAGAGTCCACGCTCTCCTGGTCGATGTCAATCGCTTGCCCTGGCGCCTTCGGCCAGTCCGCACTCCCCTCAGCCTCGCGTCGCGGCTCGCCGATAGAGGGGCATTCGCCGCCGGGAGGTCGGATGACGGCTCGAGCGCTCCTCCTCCTCGCACTGATTCCCTACGCCCTTTGGCTCATCTTCGCCTACGACTACCATTTTCTTGACGGGGCAAACCTTCTCTTCCACGAGGCGGGACACGTTTTCTTCGGCCTGTTCGGCCAGACCATCGGGATGCTGGGCGGGACGCTCGGCCAGCTCGTCTTCCCCGTCGCGGCGGGGGTTCAATTCCTTGGTTCCGGCCGAGCTTTCGACGCGTCCGTGTGCGGAGTGTGGTTGGGGGAGAACCTGTTGAATGTGGCCCGCTACATGGGTGACGCGCAGGCCATGGCACTCCCCCTCGTGGGCGGTGAGATTCACGACTGGAACTGGCTGCTCTCGCGGGTTGGGCTTCTCTCCCACTGCAGACAGCTCGCAGGCCTGACGCATCTGCTCGGGAGCGCGGTAATTGTCGCGTCGCTGTATGGCGCGTTCGTCGCCCTGCGGAACGAACACTCCGCGCAGATTGCGAGCAGCGGGCCTAGCGCGCAAGACGGGAGGAGCGGCTCTTCGCGTTCGCACCCGCCCAGCCAAGAAGAAGCGCGCGGAGCGCCTCGGGCGTATTGCGCGCCGGATCCTCAAGAACGCGATCGGTGAGAAAGCGAAGCGCGCCTCCGACCTCCGGCCCAGGGGCGCACCCCAGCACCTCCATCACGAACCGACCATCGACAGCGAGGTCGAGGCGCTGGAGCGCGACATGACCCGCGGCCTGGACGCGGGCAAGACCTGCGCGGAGCACACGGAGCTCCCCGCGGACCGTGCGCACGTACTCGGGACGACGAGTCTCCCAGGCGCTGAGCTCCGCCTCGCGCAGCGTGAGGAGCGCGTCGACGTTGGCTTCGCCCGCGCGCTTTAGCAGCCGGCGGACGGAGCTATCCGACGTTCCGTCGACATTCGTCTCGAGAGGATGGATCGCAAGGAGAGTGCACACACGCTCGACCACGCGCCGCGGAAACCGCAGACGGGCGAGCAGCATTCCCGCACGCGCGCCGCGCAGCCAAGCCGCGAGGCGGAGTGCCAGGTCGGAGGGTACGCCTGCCAGCACCTCCGGGGCGTCCGCTGCCGCACCCGGTGCCAGATCCGCTTCAATCCCGCTTTCTCGCAACAGCACAAGACCCGCCGCGGCCCCGGGCCCCGGTGCGCTGAACAGCAGCGTCAGCTCCTGGCGGAGGCGCTCCCGCGCCACCTTCTCAAGGCCGCGACGGGCAGCGCCGAGGGCGGCCCGCAGCTCGGGCGCGGGGTGAAGGCCGAGGGTCGCGACGAGACGTGCAGCGCGCAGCGCGCGCAAGGGATCTTCATCGAGACGCGCCCGCGCGTCGCCGACGGCGGCAAGGCGGCCGGCCCGAAGGTCAACCGAGCCGCCAAACGGGTCCACAAGGCGGCCCGTTCGTGGCTCGAGGGCCATGGCATTCACCGTAAAGTCGCGTCGTGCGAGGTCGTCCTCGAGACGTGCTCCGGCGCGGAAGGTGGTCACGTCGACCGGGCCCGCTTTGGTGGGGATCATCACTGTGCCGTGTCGGATCCCGGTAGGAACAGCGCGCGGGAAGAGCTCGAGCACCACCTCCGGAGGCGCTGCCGTAGCGAGATCGAAGTCACGGACCGAGGCGCCACGCACGAGGTCGCGTACGCAGCCGCCGACGAACACGGTCTCAAAGCCCGCACAGGCAAGGGCTTCGCACACGGCAAGCATCGGCCTCGGAATAGCGGCGAGTGCCGCCTCGGGGAGGACGAGGGAAGACGCAGAGGGGTTCATTCCGCGAGTCTACCGCTGAGCACCGGCGGCCGTGCCGGTGCCGGTCCCGTGCGCGTGCGGGCGCCAAAAGCCCGGCAGAGGTACAACCGACCCTGTGGACGTACTTCGCTTTCGGGCGCCCGGCCGCGCGCTGCCCCTTGCTGCACTGCTCGCGCGCGCAGCCCCCTTTGTCGAGGCCGATGCCCTGGCGCAGGAGCTGCGCGCAGGAGGTCTACGCGTGCGAGCGTCCGGGGGGCCCGTACTCCGTGATCCCGCGCAGCGAGTCGAGCCTGGAACGCAGATCGAGTGGAGCCATCCGCCAGCGATGGGAGCAGGCGATGAGAATCTGGCGAGTCCCCATGCGCCCGGGAGTGCGGACCTTCGCTACCTCGCCCTCGGGCCGGCTCCGCCGTGGGCTGCGGGTGTGCTGACAGATCCCGACGCGCGCGAGGGGCCCACGCTGCGGTTCCGGCGGAGCGAGGTGCGCGGCGGCGTCGCTGAACTCGAGCTCGAGCTCTCCGCGGGCGGCCCTGAGACGATTCGTCGGCGCCTTTCCGCGGCGGGCTTTCCGCTGCTCGGTGACGCAAGGTTTGGCGGCGTGCTGATCGAGGGCGGACTGCGGCTTCGCCCCGCGCTCTTGCCAGAGAGCGCCCTTGAGCCCGCGCCCCTTGGTTGGTGGCCCAGTGAGCCCGTGTTCGCCCCTGAGCTCTCGTCCGCGGGAAGCGTGGGCGAGGGGGCGTGCCTCGAGGTCTCGCAGGCGAGCCTTCGTGCGCTCTCGCGTGGCCATCCGTGGATTCTCACCGATAGCGAGACGGGCGACACCGGGCGCTTTCGTCCGGGAGCGCTCGTGTGGATTCGAGCAGCGGAAGGCGGGGCGCGGGCGACGCGGAGCACGCTCGCGCGCATCGAGGGGAAGGGAAGCATTGCCGCGCGGGTATGGGCGCGGGATGTCGCCAAGCCGCGAGAGGCTCCGAGTGTGGAGGCGCGTGTGGCGCGCGCACTCCGGCGGCGCGCACAGCTGATTTCCCCGCTCCCAAGCGCAAAGCGCACGGACGCCTTCCGTCTGATTCACGGGGAGGCGGATGGGCTTCCCGGCCTCGCGATCGACCGGCTCGGTCCCTTGCTGCGCGTCGTCGCCTCCTGCCGGTCGTGCGAAGGTTTCGAAGACCGCGCTCTTGATGCCGTGGTCGATGCCATGAGCTCCGAGCTGGGGAGTGATCCGCCGGTCGTGCGCGTTGCGCACTTGCGCGAGGGGCCAAGTGGTGCGCTTCGCGCGGTGGAGCTCATCCGGGGCAAGCGGCCTCCGCTTGGCCCGGAGCCGTTGGCAGCGGAGCGCCTGCGCGTGTGCGAGCGCGGCCTTTCCTTCTGGATCGAACCGGGTCTTGCGCGGCCCGAGCAGCCCTCACCCGGTGTGGGTCTCTTTCTCGATCAGCGTGAGAACCGCGCGCGCCTTGCCGCGCTCGCAAGGGCGGGAGGCCGCTGGCTCAACCTCTTTGCCCATACGGGTGGCTTTACTACGGCGCTCCTCGCCGCAGGCGCGCAGGAGGTGGTGAGCGTCGACCTCTCGGCCGCGTACCTGCGCTGGCTCGAGGAGAACCTTGCCCTAAATGACCTGAGCTCTCCTCGCCACCGCGCCGTGCGGGGCGATGGCCGGCGTGTGCTCGCTCGCATGCCCGCAGCCGAGCGCTTTGATGGCATCGTGATCGACCCGCCGACGGCCGCCGCCGCCGGCCGACGCTTCTGGTCGGTGCGTCGAGATCTCGCGCCCCTTGTCGGGTCTGCGCTGCGGCGCCTCGTCCCCGGAGGAACGCTCCTTGTGTGTCGCAACGACCGTGCGATGCGGGGAGCGCTCGCGCGCCTCGTCGAAGAGGAAGCGACACACGCGAGCGTTGCACTCGCCCGGCTCGAATCCGCCCCTCCCGGGCCCGACTTCCCAAGCCTTCCCGGCTTTCCGGAGGGAGATCCCTTTGAGGGCGTTCTCGCCCAGCGCTCCGCCGGCGGGGGACGCTCGCGGAGCGAGGGCGTGGGTGGCATGGGACAAGGGGGCCGGCGCGCGAGGCACCGCTCGGGAGCCTCTGGGGAGCTTTTGTGACACCTTTCACGCCTTCAGAGCCACTAACACCCCGAAGAGGTCTCCCGGGCGGACCGGCAAGACCGGTCGGCGGCCCCTTGCCGCAGGCCAGCGAGAGGACGAGGGCGCCCGGCGGGCGGCGCGAGGGATGCGGGGATGGCGAAAGGGAGCGTGGCTGGAAGGTCCTGCGGAGTGCAGCGGAGCATGAGCCGATTTCGAGTTTGGATCGCGTTCGGGGCCGCCCTCGAGCTAGGACTCGCGGCCGCCAGCGCTTCGGCCCTCACGGTCGGAGGCGCGGCGGGGGTGCAAGTCGATCCCGTTTACTTCAACTCCGGCGGCAACTTCGGCCTCATCACGGGACCCTCCTTTAACTTCTCCGCCACTTCCGCGAACGACTGGCGCCTGGTCGGCCCGGGCCAGGATCTGAGCATCCAGATCAACCTCCAAACCCCGGTTCTGCAAAATCCGCAATTTCCCTCGAATTCGATGAATCCGACGGGACCGCAAGGCACTCCGACTGCCGCTACCCCGTTCGTCGCCGACTCGCTCTGGACGGTCACGAACAACACGGAGGGGTCGCTGAACAACGCCTACCTCATTTTTGAAGCCGTCTCTCTTGCGCCGACGACGTTGGTGCCGGGGGGTTATCCCGACATCCAGGTCGGGATCGACAAGAACCTCTTTTCGATCGTCCAGTACACGTACCCAGGCGCGAAGACGCCGCTCTTCTTCGGGGCGCTCTCCCTTGGCTCGCTGAGCGGATTCGGGACCGCGCACGACTCGACACAAATCCGCGTCCGCTATATCGTCGCCGGCGCACTCCCCCTGAACGGAGCCAACCTCGTGATGCCGCCGTTCACCGTTGCCGCTCTTATCAATGTGCCCGAGCCGAGTCCGCTCGTGCTCTTGGGGAGTGGCCTTGCCCTTTTCGCCGCCGCTGGCAGGCGTCGATGCGCGTGAGCGCAGCTCGGTGGTCGGCCTTGGCCGCCGCGCTCAGCCTGGCCGTTCTGGCCGCCTTCCGTGCATCGGCGGATGACCTCAGTGCACTCCGCGCGCGCGCGGAGTCCCTCGCCGCAAGCGGTCGCTGCGAAGAGGCGCTCGAGGTCGTCGCGAAGGCGGGTGCTCCCGATGACGCAAAGCTCGCGCTGCTGTCCGGCCAGTGCCAGATCCGCCTCAAGCGCTACGCCGAGGCCGAGGCCTCGCTCGAACGCGCGCGGGCCCTTGATCCGAGTCTCCCGAACGTGGACCTCTCTCTTGGCATCGCCCGCTACCACGCGGGCGACTTTGACGGCGCCCGGGAGGCTTTCGCAGCGGCTCGCGCCAAGGGCGAGACGAGCGCGGAGCTCGACCTTTACGACGGTCTGCTGCTGCTGCAGCGAGCCGACACTCGGGATGCCGCGACGGCTCTCGATCGGGCGCGCCTCGCCGATCCCGGCGTCGAGCCGGTGGCTTCCTTCTACTCCGGCCTTGCGTGGAGCAGTCTCGACGACCGCTCCCAAGCCCGCGCATCCCTCAACCGCGTAATCGAGGAGGCGCCCGGGACGCCTTGGGCAGAGGCCGCCCAGCGAGCGCTCAAGGACATCGACAACCGCAGTCCGCGCAAGTGGCTGCGGATGTCGGTCGGTGCGGAATACGATACGAACGTCGCGCTCCTTGGGTACGGCGTCGTCCTCCCGCAAGGCATCAGTCACCAGGGCGACGTGCGCGCCGTCTGGTGGGCCGACGCGGGGGCCGAAGTCCTGCGCACCGAGAACTGGGCAGGGGGTGTGCGTGCCCACTACTACGGCAACGCGCAGGGCACGCTTCACGAGTTCAACGAGGAATATCCCGGCGCAGGGTTTTGGGTGGACCACAGGGTCGACGACCGCACAAACCTGCGCCTTGAGTACGACTATGGCTACGCATGGGTTGGCGGTGCGGATCCCTACCTCTCCGGAAACACCACCACCTTTTCCCTGCTCCACAACTGGGGCGATGCGGGTACCACGGTCGTCTCGACGCAAGCGGTCTGGAATAACTATTTCTTCCCGCGCCAGCAGGTGCCCGTCCAAGGTTCGCCCGGAGCGAACTGCATGATCGGGTGCGCCCCCGTCGGGGTTAACACCCAGCAGGCGCTTGACGCGGACGGATTCGGCGCCACAACGGGCTTTGACCACGCGATTGCCTTCGGGTGGAACGGCACCATCGTGAATGGAGGGTACAACTACCAGTTCTACAATTCCGAGGGCAGCGAGTGGAAATACACCGGCCACGAGCTCCACCTCGGCGTGCATACGAATCTTCCATTCGCCGTGCGCCTGTATGTGGTGGGCTCGTACACTTACCGGCCCTTCGAGAATCCGTCGGTCTTTCCCAACTCATCGGCGCGGACGTTGGGCCAGCTCCAGAACACGGCGTACCGCCTCAATGGGTTCAATCGGCGGGACAACGCCTACCAGGTCGAGGTGGGCCTCGAGCGAAAGATCACCGACTGGCTCTCGGTCTCCGTGCGATACAACTACCTCGACAACGATTCCAACACGGATGTTTATCGCTACACCCGCCAAATCGTGGGCGGGTACCTCACGCTGTACTTGCACGATTGAGCAGAAGCAGCAGCCGCTGCAAGAGAGGAGACGAACCATGGCTTTGCACTCCCGATCCCGATCGGTGGTCTGGGCCGCCGTCGCAGTCTGCGCCCTCGCGGCACTTTCTTCCGGTGCCGCGCGGGCTGCCGATGCAGCGCCGGTCGGCAAGGTCGTCGCCCTCGATGGCGATGCATGGGTGGAGCACCCGGGTCTTGCGCAGCACGCGCTTGCCTGTGGAGACGCCCTGGCGGAAGGAGACGTCCTCGTGACGGGTCCCGGAGCACGAGCGGGGATCCAAGCCGGCGACGTCTTCGCCCAGGTTACGGGCGGCTCCCAGGTGCGGCTTGGTCGCGGTCCCGGGGGAGCCCCCACCGTCGTTGTGGAGAAGGGTCATGCCTATGTGCGCCGCCTCGACGTCGCAAACCTGCGAAAAGGAGGAGGACGCATTGCGCCGCCGGGTGACTGCGCCGGAACGGTGCCTCCCGTCGCTGCAGCCCCGGTTCCCCTCGACCGGCTGATCGGGAACCCGGTGGATCGGTTCAACCCGACGGATGTCGCCGCGGCTCCGCCCGGCCCCGCGGGACCGGGCCCGCAGGGGCCCAAGGTGATCGAACCCTGCGCCATTGCAGCCGGCCTCTGCTTCGCGCCTCCGCCTCCGATCCCGACAACGGTGCGAACGACGGTGATCGAGCAGCCTCCGATCTCTAGACTCCCGCCGGGTGTGAGACCCTAGTCGCTCGAAGGGCGCTTCCCGTAGCCCCGCTGCAGCGACTGCGCTAGGCAGGGCCTTCGAGGGAGGCGGCGTTGGCGAAGAAGGCATCTCGCTCGGGAAAGGGAGCGGCGCGGCGCTCCGGCGAGGACTTGGATTTTCCGGGCGACGCAGAGGGCGCTCCGGCATTGCACGGCTACCTCGCCCTTCCGCCTTTGGGACACGGCCGCGGCGTGCTCGTCGTTCAGGAGTGGTGGGGCCTCGTCGATCACATCCGCGACGTGTGCGATCGCCTCGCGCGGGAGGGCTTCGTTGCCCTGGCACCCGACCTCTACCACGGCGAGCGCGCCAGCGACCCCGACGCCGCCGGGCGTCTCATGCTGGATCTTGAGATCCCTCGGGCTGAGCGGGACCTGGCGGCGGCGGCGCAGGCGCTGCTCGGACACCAGTCGGTGACGGGGCCGCGCCTTGGCGCGATCGGCTTCTGCATGGGCGGCCAGTTGGCGCTCTTCGCGGCGACGCGCAATCCACGAATCGGCGCGGTGGTGGACTTCTACGGCATCCACCCGCGCGTCACCCTCGACTTCTCGCAGCTCCAAGCGGCGGTGCTTGGCCTATTCGCGGAGCGAGACTCCTTTGTACCTCCGGAGGCCGCACGAAAGCTCGAGTCCGATCTGCGCAGCGCGGGCAAGCGCGTCCGGATCCGGATCTTTTCGGGCGCAAACCACGCCTTCTTCAACGACACGCGGCCCGACGTGTACGATGCTGCCGCCGCCGCCTCCGCGTGGGCCGACACGCTGGCGTTCCTACGCCAGGAACTCGGGTGACGCCCGGCGCGAGGCGCGCCAAGGCTGGAAGGTCCGCCGGCGGACCGCCCGACGACCCGCGCGCGCTCCCCGTCCGGCTGCACACGCGCGCTGGCCATGCCTCGGGCTTCCGCTGGCCCATGCCCGAACCCCTGCGCTCGCTGCGCGATGAGATCGATCAACGCTCAGCCCAGCTCCCCACGCGACTTAACGAGTTCGGAGTTGATCCCTTTGGATACGACCCCCGCTACGGGCGGGGCTTGCTGCTGTCTCTCGCGCTCGTCTACCGCTACTGGCTGCGCGTCGAGACCCACGGCATCGAGCGAGTTCCCGAGGGCCGCGTTCTGCTGATCGGCAATCACGCGGGGAACACCTTTGCGTACGATGGTGCGATGCTCGCGACGGCCATGTTCCTCGAGGCGAAGCCGCCCCGGGTCGTACGCGGCATGGGCGAGTACTACCTGCCCACGATCCCTTGGTTCAATGTCTTCATGCACCGCATGGGCTCGGTCGTGGGGACCCCTTCGAACTGTGAGCAGCTTCTCGAGCAGGGCGAGGCGATCATGGTGTTTCCTGAAGGGGAGCGCGGCTTTGTGAAGCCTTATCGCAAGCGCTATCAGCTCCAGCGCTTTGGTCTGGGATTCCTGCGGCTCGCCCTCGAGACCGAGACGCCGATTGTGCCCGTGGGCATCGTCGGGGCCGAAGAGCAGTCGCCCTGCCTCGCCAACATACGCTGGATCGGACGCCTGTTCGGCTCGCCAGCGTTTCCCATCACATTGACCTTCCCCTGGTTTGGTCTTGGAGGCTTCATCCCGCTGCCGGTGAAATTCCGGATCCGCTTCGGCGAGCCGCTGCATTTCGAGGGCGATTCGAATGAGGACGATGCGGCCGTCGAGAAGAAGGTCGAGGTGGTGAAGGACGCGATCCGCGGTCTCATCCGAGAAGGACTCGCGGAGCGTCGGAGCTGGCTCACCTGAGCGGGATGGACCACGACCACGCGGGCGAGCAGCGCGGCCGCGATCGCCGGGCTCTGCGGCGTGCCCTTGCGATTGCGGCTTTTTTGCTCGCGATGGAGGTGGTGGGGGGCATCGCGTCGGGAAGCTTGGCGCTTCTCGCGGATGCCGGACACCTTGCCACCGACATGGCGTCTCTCGCGCTTGCGCTCTTCGCACTGCATCTCGCGGATCGGGAGCCCACGGCGAGCAAGACGTTTGGCTACCGCCGCACCGAGATCCTCGCTGCCCTCGCCAATGGCACGGCGCTCGGCGTCGTCGCTGTGTTCATCGCCCTCGAGGCCGTCGGGCGACTCGGCAGCCCGCCGGAGGTGAAGAGCGGGCTCATGCTCGCGGTTGCGGCGGCCGGCCTTGCCGCGAACCTCTACGCAGGAGCCATGCTCTTCCAGGGGCGCGAGCACAGCCTCAATCTGCGGGCGGCCTTCTTGCACGTTCTGTCCGACGCCCTCGGCTCCCTCGGCGCGATCGCGGCGGGCCTCGCGATCCATTTCTTGGGTTGGCGCCTGGCCGACCCGGTCGTCGCGATCGCGATCTCAGCGCTCATCCTGCTCTCTTCCTGGCGCCTGGTGCGTGAATCGGTCGACGTGCTGATGGAGGCGACACCCAGCCACGTCAAGCTAGGCGAACTCGAGCGCGCCATCCGCGGCGTGGCCGGCGTCTTGGGAGTGCACGACCTCCATGTCTGGACGCTGACGTCTGGCTACCACGCGATGAGTGCCCACGTCGACGTCCGCATGGATGTCGACGCCCACGCCGTGCTGCACACACTCTCAGATCTAGCCAAGCGCCGCTTCGATATCGAGCACACAACCTTTCAGCTCGAGGAGCAGGCCCCGCTGCTGACCATCGAGCCGGCGGCGCCGGCAAAATGAGGCCTGCGCGCAGTTCGATATGGTACAAGGGCGGCGTGCAGCCCTGGCTCATGAGCCTTCTCCTCGCCCTCGTCCTGCTGGTCGGTGTGGCCCGAGGCGACGAGGGTGCCGATCCTCTTGGCCGCGTGCTTTCGCTACCCCCTCGGCCAGGGCCGCACTGGATCTGGGTGAGTGACCTCGTGCTCCAGCGGACGGCACTCTTCGACACAGATACGGGAAACATGCTCGGGATGCTCTCCGCGGGGATGGGCATCGTGGCGCCCGTCTTCGCCCCGGACCACCGCGAGATCTACCTTGCGGAGACCTACTACTCACGGGGCACACGGGGCGAGCGCACCGACATCGTGACGGTCTACGACGCGTCCTCCCTGGCGCCCATTGCCGAGATCCCGCTCCCTCCGAAACGAGCGGACCACGCATCGGGCGTCGCATCGAATGCGATCACCGACGACGGCCGCTTCCTCGCGGTTTTCAACCTGACCCCGGCCACATCGATCAGCGTCGTCGACCTCGCGGCACGCCGCCTGACCGCGGAAATCGCGACGCCCGGCTGTAGCCTCGTGTATCCGGCCGGCCCGCGCCGCTTCCTCATGCTTTGCGGTGACGGCTCGCTGATGAGCGTCACGCTGGACGATGCGGGCCAGGAGAAGACGAAGGAGCGCAGCGCGCCCTTTTTCGATCCAAACGCGGACCCGGTGACCGAGAAGGCCGCGCGGGCGGGGAACCAGTGGCTCTTCATCTCGTTCGCCGGAGTCCTTCATCCCGTCGATATCTCCGGTGACGTGCCAAGCTTCGCAAAGGCATGGTCGATCGTCAGCGAGGAGGACAAGCGGGGGTCCTGGCGGATCGGAGGGACGCAGCAGCTCGCCGTTCACGCCCCGTCCGGGCGGCTGTACGCGCTCATGCATCAAGGCGGGAAGGACACGCACAAGGATCCTGGAACCGAGGTTTGGGTCTTCGATCTCGCGACCCATGAGCGGGTGCAGCGCATCGCGCTCAAGAGCCCCATCGCGGGCTTCCTGCGGCGCCAGCTCGGCCTGACAGACGGGAGCCTTACCGCACGCATCGCAAGCTGGCTGCTCTATGCCGTGCTCCCGAACCCGGGTGTCGATCGCATCCTCGTGACGCAGGATGAGGCACCCGTCTTGGTCACGGGCACGACCTTTCCCTCGACGCTGGAAGTGCACGACGGGCGGAGTGGAGCCCTTCTGCGAGACGTTGCAGAAGTAGGCGTTGCGGGAAGCGTGATCGCGGCGCCCTGACCGGCGCCCGAGGAGAATGCGAAAGCCGATGGACCCGGTCGTCGACAGAACGCTCGGCACTGCCCTCACGCTGCTCTTCCTCGTGGCTGCGGCGCACAAACTGCGCGCCCCAGCGGCGTTCCGAGCCCAGCTCGCCGACTATCGGCTCGTCCCCGGGCGTGCCACAACGGCAGCAGCGGCGGCGGTGGTGGCCGGGGAGCTTACGACGGGCTTTGCGTTCCTTGCAGCGCCGCTGCGCCTCGCCGCTGCCGGCGCGGCGCTGGTATTGCTTTGTGCTTACAGCTTCGCCATCGCGCTCAACCTCGTGCGCGGCCGACGGGACATTGACTGCGGTTGCAGTGGCCCGGCGTTTCGCCAACCGCTCACGCCCTGGCTTCTTGCGCGAAACGCAGTGCTCGCCGGCATCGCCGCGGCGTGCCTTGTTCCCGTGCGGGACCGAACACTTATTTGGGTCGATTCGGTCAGCGTGCTCGGCGGGGTCGCCGTCCTCGCCGCACTTTACTCCGCGTCGAACCGGATGCTCGCGAACGCCCCCGCCCTCGCGCGTCTGCGAGGCTCCTGATGCTCAACGCGCTCCTCGTTTCGAACGTTCTGCTGTGGATCGTCGTGGTTCTCCTCTCCGGCGTCTTGTTTGCACTGGTGCGGCAGCTCGGCGTGCTCCACGAGCGGATTGCACCCGCTGGGGCGCTCATGCTGAAGCAAGGCCCGAAGGTAGGGGAGGTGGCCCCGGCGGAGAGCGCCCTCGATCTAGACGGCCAGAGTCAAGCCATCGGTGGCCCGGCCTCCGACGGCCGCAGCACGCTGCTCTTCTTCCTCTCGCCGACGTGCCCGGTGTGCAAAGGTCTGCTGCCTGCCCTGCGTTCGATATCGCGGAGCGAGGGGGCGTGGCTCCGGGTGCTGCTTGCGGGCGATGGCCCGCTCGAGGAGCACAAGGCCTTCGCGCGCGAGGCGCGGCTCGAGCGTTTTGAGTACGTGATCTCCCCCACCCTCGGAATTACCTATCAGGTGGGAAAACTCCCGTATGCAGTGCTGATCGATGCCGCAGGCATCATCCGCTCAAAGGGCCTCGTCAACACGCGCGAGCACCTCGAGAGCCTGTTCGAAGCAAAGGAGCGAGGAGTGGCATCGATCCAGGAGTTCTTCGAGCAAGCTCAAGACCACACGGGCGCGGCCTAGCCGTGGAGAACCCTGAAGGGATGATCGATCGCTGGCTTGAACGCAAAGCGCGCCTTCTGGCGCGGCGCACCTCGCGGCGCAGCTTTCTGGCGCGGCTCTCGGCTGTGGTCCTCGGATCCGCTGCGTTCCCCTTGCTTCCCGTCGCGCGCGCAGGGGGTACCTCCTCACGCCCTCCCGCGCCGGACGAATCGAGCCTCAAAGGGGAGGCCGCCGACCCGACCAGTTGCCAGTACTGGCGCCACTGTGCGATTGACGGGCTGCTTTGCAGCTGCTGCGGGGGCACCCAGAACGCTTGCCCGCCAGGCACGGAGATGTCGCGCGTTACCTGGATCGGGACCTGCCGCCACCCTGGGGATGGGAAGGACTACATCATTTCTTACAACGACTGCTGCGGGAAGAGCTTCTGTGGCCGCTGCCAATGCAACCGGAACGAGGGCGAGAAGCCGGTCTACGTGACGCCGAAGAACAACGACATCGTCTGGTGCTTCGGCACGCAGAGCACGGCCTACAACTGCTCCACGGCAATCGTGCTTGGGATCGCGACGGAGGCGTAGTGCCCGCGTGCGGGCGATCTCGGCGGCTTGCCTCGCGGTGGCGAGCTTTGCCCTCCCGGTCCGGGCGCAGGCCGGCTCGCCGGCCGTCGATTACGCGCTGCATTGCCAGGGCTGTCACTTGCGCGACGGTCGCGAGACGCCCGGGCGTGTCCCGGCCCTTGCTGGCTCGCTCGGCCGCTTCGCCCGCGTGCCGGCTGGCCGTGTCTACCTAGTCCGCGTCCCCGGGGTCGCGCAGTCGCCGCTCGACGATGCCGCACTCGCGGCGCTCCTCAACTGGGTCCTGTTGCGCTTCGATCCCAGCGGACTCCCCGCGGACTTCTCGCCCTATCGCGCGGAGGAAGTCGGGCGGCTGCGGCGCATTCCGCTGAGCGACGTTGAGGCTGAGCGACGAAGACTCTTGGACGAAAGGTCGAGCGCTGCGCGTCCGTAGCCGCGAACAGCTCGAGCGCGCACTCCTAGGGCGCCTTCCACAGCTCGCTGAAGTGTCCGCAGCCAAGCTCGCCGAGGGGCGGCGGGCTCGGGGGATCGGAGAGCGGCGCGGGCTGGCCGTTCACGAAGGCCCGGTCGAACTTCCCGTTGAATTTCGTGTCCTCGAACTGGCGCACGACCTTTCCGTTTTCGAAGACTTGGATCACATCGACCTTGTGATCACCGTTGGTGTCGGCCTGGAGTTCCACGCGTTGGCCGTTGCGGTAGATCTCGCGTTGATCGGCGAAGCCTTTGCCCTTGGTATCGATCAGCACTTCGGTCACCACCCCATTTTCGACCTTAGCCCGGGCGTCGAAGGCACCTCTCCCATTGGTGTCGAGGCACTGCGCCACGACTTCGCCGTTCGGGCCGAGCAGGAGCTTCTTGTCCGGCCGGCGCTTGCCCTCGCTCATCAGTTCCTGGGCGGCGGGGTGGCCCTGCGCGTCGAAGAGAGTGACGACGTCCGGGGCTCCATGCCCCTTCGTGTCCTGGGCCTGTGCAACGACACGTCCGCTCTCGAGCATGGTGAAGGTGTCGAGCTTGCAATCGCCGTTGGTGTCCTTGCGTTCCTCGACGACGTTCCCGCTCCCATCGTAGAGTTGCACGAGATCCACGCAGCCGTGCCCGCTCGTGTCTTGCTCAAGGCGCACGGGCTTTCCGTTCTTGAACTCGACGACCACGTCCGGCTTCCCGTCGCCGTTGCGGTCTTCTTCCTTCTTGATTACCTGACCCGAAGCGTCGACAGTGATCCAGGTGTGGACGCCGTTCGTGTCGGATTCCTGCACCTGCGTCCCCGCCGCACTCATGCTGACCTTCTTGTCCGGAACGCCGTCTCCTTTTGTATCCTCCTCCTGGCGCACGATCTTCCCGTTCTGGTAGTAGGCCCAAAGGTGGGGCTTCCCATCCCCCTTCGTGTCTTTTTCGGTCCGTACGATCTCACCGTTCTCGTAGTAGGTGACCGTGTCAAAGCGGCCTTGGCCGGTGGTGTCGGCCTCGACGCGAGAGGGCTTGCCGGACGCATCGAAAGTCGTGACAACGTCGGGCTTCCCGTCAAAGTTCTTATCTTCGGTCTCGCGCACCTTGTGCCCGCCTTCGTACTCGACGATCACGTCGGGCTTGCCGTCGCCGTTGGTGTCGGCCTCGGAGCGCACCGGGATACCGTCCTTGTAGAACGTCACGAGCTCGAAGCGGCCGTCGAAATCGCGGTCCGCCTCTTCGCGCACCAGGACTCCATTCTCGTAGATCTTGACGACGTCGGGCTTGCCGTCGCCATTGGTATCGATCTCCTCGCGCGCGGGCCGGCCCTGGGCGTCGAAGGTTACGACCAGGTCGCTCTTGCCCGTTCCCTTAGTGTCGCGCTCCTCGCGCGCTTCCTTTCCGTTCTGAAACACAATCGTTGAATCGAAGCTGCCCGTACCCTTTGTGTCCTGCTGCTGCCGGACCGGGACTCCGTTTTCGAACGTGGTGACGACGTCATAGCGGCCTACACCCTTGGTGTCGCGCTCCTCCTTCGTCTTCTGCCCGTTCGAGTAGGTAACGCGCAGATCAAACACTCCCGTGCCCTTCGTGTCGCGCTCTTCCAGCACCACCTGTCCATTCGCGTCGAGCTGCTGGCGCAGGTCCGGTTTGCCATCGAAGTTCGTATCTTCGACGACCCGCACGGGCTTTCCGCCTTCGAACTCCACCACGCGATCGGCCTTACCGTCGCCGTTCTTGTCCTCCTCGAGCCGCACGGTCTGGCCGGACGGGTCATTCGTGCGCCAGGAATGAACCTTGCCGTCTCCCACGGTGTCCTTGAGGACACGCAGCTCCTTGCCCGTCGCCGGGTCCAGCGTTACCCAGGTATCGACTCGCCCCTCATGTTTCGAATCCTGCTCCTGCTTCTCGAGCCGCCCCATCGGATCGTAGAAGTTCCACAGGTCAATCTTCCCGTCGCCATTTTCATCGAGCTCGACGCGGGTGAGATGACCCTCGCCGTAGTACTCGATGCGGTCGGGTGTTCCTCGACCCTTCGAGTCGACGGTGCGGCGCACGAGCGCGCCGTCCTTGTACTCCGCGATGGTGTCGAAGCGACCGTCGAAATGAGTGTCCAGGCGCTCGCTTGTGACGTTCCCCTTGTCGTCGAACTCGTAGATGGCGTCGATCTTGCCGTCTCCGTTGCGGTCCTCTTCTTGCTTGACCTTTTTTCCGTCGCGGTAGGTCAGGAAGGTATCCGGCTTGCCGTCGCCGTTCATGTCGGCTTCGCTCCGCACCGGCTCGCCGTTCTCGAAGAAGGTGACGAGGTCGGGCTTGCCCTTGCCCTTGGTGTCTTGCTCCTCGCGCACCTTCTTGCCGTTTTGGTAGATCCGCACGAGGTCGAAGCGGCCGGTTTTCTTCGAGTCGAGTTCTTCTCGCTGAAGTTCCCCATTCGCGTCGAAGCTCGCGACAAGGTCGGGGTGCCCGCTGCCCGTCATGTCCTGAACCCGCTTGCGCTCTTTGCCGTTCTCGTAGGTCGAAACCGTGTCGACGCGGCCGTCGCCGTCCGTATCCATCTCTCGGCGGACGATCACCTCATCCTTGTAGGTGGTGATGATGTCGGGATGGCCGCGGTGCTTGCTGTCCTCCTCCACGCGGACCTTCTTGCCGTTCTCGTAGTAGATCGTGACGTCCCACTTGCCGTCGCCGTCGGTGTCTTGGTACTCGACCTTCTTCGTACCGTCGGGGTTGAACTCCGCGCGGATGTCGGGCTTGCCTTTGTGGGCCCGATCCTCCTCCACGACGGAGGGCTGCCCGTTCGCATAGGTCACCCAGCGGTCGATCTTGCCGTCGAAGTCCTCGTCGGATTCCGCCCGGACTGGGACGCCGTTCTCGAAGTAGATCCACGAGTGGGGCTTGCCATCGCCATTTTTGTCGTCCTTCTGGACCTTTGGCTTTCCGTTCTCGAACTCGACCCACTGGTGGACCTTGCCGTCGCCCTTGGTGTCGCGCTCCTGGTGTGCGATCGAGCCATCGGGCGCGTAGGTCACCCAAAGGTCGATCTTCCCAGTGAAGTTCGAGTCGATCTCGGCGTGATCGGGCTTTCCGTCCTTGTAGTAGACGGTCTCGTCATAGACGCCGTCACCGTTGGTGTCGGTCTGCTTCTTGGCGAGGCGCTCTTGGCTGTCGTACTCGAGCAGGACGGGCTTCTTTTGCGCACGAGCTTCTCCACCCACGGCCAGGAACGCCGTGATCACGAGCAGCGTGATCCAATGCCTCAAGGTCTAGCCGCCGCCGAGCGGGTTCCGGAAGGTGCCGACGAGTTGACGCCGGGCCATGCAGCGGACGCGGTCCGGCATGGGAGGAAAGGGGGCAGCCGCACGCAGCGCTTCAACTGCACTCGCAGCGAGCTGCGGGTCGCCTCCACCGACGGGGCGGACGCTCGTCACCGAGCCCGCGGGATCGATCATAAACTGCAGGCGCACCACCTGGTTCGGAGAGACGTCCGTGGGCAGGATCCAGCGGGCGTACATGCGAGTTTTGATCTGGTCGGTATAGGCCCTGACCTCGGGTCGGTCATCGCAGTCGCTGTCCCCCCCTCCGCCCGGGCCGTTCCCGCCGTCCCCGCGCAGCAACCCCTCTCCGACTCGGGTGTTGACGCTGGCCACACGCGGCCCCGTGGGAGAGCCCAAGACGTCGCGATTGGAGGCAATGCCCTCGCGAACAGACGAGCCCCCGGGTAGACCCGTGGCGCTCGCCGGGCCCGTGCCGATCGTGGAGCCCACATCGGTCACCTGGCGCGGGCCCGCAGACGGCCCTACAGGCTGGCTCGCGTCGGCCGGTCCGCGCAGGGCCGGAGCGGCCGCGCTCCCAAGGTCGACCTTTGAGACTTGGGCACTCGCCACCGAACTCACCGCGGAAACGTGCTCGGCGACGACGGTTGCGTGCGAAATATCTTTCGGGGCCACCACTTGGGCCACAGCGCTCAGGTCGATCTTCTGGGCCGAAACCACCGGTGCAGCGGACGCAATCACGGTCGGGTTCACGACCTGGGGCCGAACGGCTTGGGCCTGCGGTGCGAACTGGAGGGAACGCCGCTCCGCGAGTGCGCGGGGGGCCGGAGCAGGCTCCTCCTTCGGCTTGGGGAGCGGGGGGGGCGGAGCCGGCTCCTCTTCTTTCACGAGCTGCACCGGGATCGGCAGCTCCTTTACGACGGGGTTAAGCCAGGCCAGGAAGAGCAAGAAGCTGATTAGAGCGGTGTGCAGGAGGAGCGAGACGCCGCCGCTCAGCACCTTCCCGCGCGCGCGAGCGGGAGGCTCCTTGATCTCGATCCCCGGGAAGGCCTGCGCGCCAGGCCGGGCCGCACGCAAGGCCCCGCCCAAGCGCAGGGAGCGCATCGGGGTGCGCCGGGGTAGGCGCCTGTGGATCGTGAGCGCTTGGCTCATGCCCCGATCCTCTCCGCACGCCGCTCAGCGAGCGGCAGCGTGGCGGGATGCCGCACGTGGGTCTGCCGGCTTGCAAAGACTACTGCACGCAAGCTGCGCATGCGCGGCCAGACAGCCGACACACGAGAGCTTCGCCGCATCACCCATCGGACGGTCGTTGCGCAAACCTGATTCAACAGCAAACATCCGCCCCTGACCCCACAGGAATCCTACGAATACGCTCGGGTACTGTCAACGCGATGGGGCCAGATCCCGGCGCACGGCGCGGAGTTTGCTGCGGACTCTCGTGCGATCCTGTAAGGTACGCGTGCACGCGGCGATGCCTCCACTCTCCCTCCCCAAAGGAGCCGTAGATCGCCGCCCGCAAAGGTCCACCGAAGAGGAAGCCCAGCTCCTGAAAGAGCGGAGGAGAAGTCTTGGATCCCACCACGATTGACGCTGTCGGCCAAGCTGCTGTGGCCACCACGGCTGCCACCACCACCACGACGTTCGATGCTGCGACGCTGCTCCGGCTCCTGCAGCAAGGCGGGCTCACGGTCTATCCGCTCGCGCTCGCGTCCGTTGTCGCACTCGCGATCGTGATCGAGCGCTTCTTTCGCTTTCGCGGCCTCGAGGCTCAGGTGCGCGACTTGACGCGCCGGGTGGTCGACCATCTCGCCAAACGAGATCTCGCAGCCGCTCGGGCACTGTGCGAGGCATCGAGCTCGAAGAACCCGATTGGGGAAGTCTTCGTCGAGGGACTGCGCTGGCAGAATATTGCCCTCGAAGACCTCGACCGCGTGCTTGCCACTTCGCGCCAAGAAGCCGTGAGCGAGCTCCGGCGCGGGCTGTGGATTCTCGGCACGATCGGCTCCCTCTCGCCGTTTATCGGCCTGTTCGGCACCGTGGTCGGCATCATCCGCGCGTTCCACGAGATGGCGGTGCAGGGCTCGGGCGGCTTCGCCGTTGTGGCTGCGGGCATTTCCGAGGCGCTCGTTGCCACCGGCACCGGTCTCGCCGTGGCCATCGTGGCGCTCGGTTTCTACAACTATCTCCAGGTTCGCGTGAATGGGATTGCCTCCACCTTCGCGCGCAGCTGTGAGCGCTTCATCCAAGCGCTGCTCTACGTCGAATCATCCGCTGCTTCGTCACCGACACCGCCCACGCCGCCCGTCGGCTCGGAGGCTCGCCGTGGCCATCCACTCCCTGCCTAGCGCCGGCGAAGAGCTCGGTGACGACATCGTCGCCGAGATCAATATCACGCCGCTCACCGACATCTTTCTCGTGCTGCTGATCATCTTCATGGTGACGACGTCCGTGATCTCGACGCAGGGCAAGAACGTCGATCTACCGAGCTCGGCGGTGGCGTCGTCTGCCCCGACCGGGGTCAACGTGACGATGACGGCCCAAGGTGAGATCCAGGTGAACGACGACATCGTGAAGCCGCAGGCGCTTCCCGCCGCGCTGAAGGCCGCTCTTGCCCGCTCGCGGGAAAAGGTCGTGGTGCTGCGAGGGGATCGGAAGGTGCTCCTCGGTGAGGCCGTGAATATCCTCGATATCGCGCAGCAAGCTGGGGCAACGGGGATCGCCCTCGCGACCAAGCCACCCGGTCCCGCAGACAAGCGCTAGCGCCCCGCGCCATCCCTCCCTTTAGGCGTCTCGCCTGCGCAGCCAGACCACGGCTGCGCCGATCAAGAGAAGCTCGGGCACAAGGAGCCCGATGCCGTAGAGCATCCCGAGTGTCTGCTGCGGCGTCAGCGGATCCTGGTTCGGAGTGAGCAGTTTCGGCCGCAGCGTGATGGCATCCTCCCGCGCCAGCGCCCAGTGGATTGCATTCACGAGCAGATCAAGGTTGTAGAGGGAGCGCAGGTACTGATTGGTGGCAAAGTCCGCATCCCCGAAGACGACGATCCGCGTTTCGCCGGGCGGACGGGGGTAGCGACCCGCCGCCACCAGCGGGTAACGCTGGAACTCCGTGCCCGCCGGCGGGCGGGGCAGGCTCGTTCCGTGGACGGCCGCCGGATCGAAGTCGAGCCAGGAGCGCGGGCTCGTGTAGGCAAGGCTCACGAGCTGGTCATCGGGCTCCGGCTTGCGCACCGCCTCGACGGGCCGCGCCCGAAGAAAGAACGTGAGGGTCCGACTGCTAAGACCCCGCGTGATCGGATGACTTGCGTACGCGGCAACGACGGGATTGACGCCCGCGGGCGCACCCTCGAGGGGGCCCGCTGCGGGATCGATGACAAGGGCATCGGGAACCGCAAAGCCAAAGCGCTCGAGCGTCCCCTCAAGACCGCTGCGCACGCCCGGCTCGAGCAGCGCGACCAAGCGGCCGCCGCGCTCCAAGTAACGTTCCACGGCTGCCGCGGCCTCCGGGCGCAGCGCGCGCCGGGCGCCGATGACGAGCAGCCCTGCCGCGTCGTCCGGCACCTCGTTGGCGCTGGCCGTGACGAGTTCCCGCAGCTCATAACCCTCCGTCATGAGCGCCGTCGCGAGGCCGGAGTAGCCCGAGGGCTCCACACTCTCGGAGTCCCCCTCGCCCTCGCCGACCGTCGTGTAGAGCACGCGGGTCGGTGCACCCCGCAGGCGCAGGATGGCCTCGAGCAGCCCACCTTCCGTGGGTCGATCCACGGTCTCATAGGCGCCGCGGAGTTCGAGCACGACGGCATTGGTGCCCTTGATTCCGAAGCGGTCGACGTCTTCCTGCGCTTCTTCGAGGTTTCGCACGTCCACGCGCACACGGCCGACCTTGGCGAACTCCTCGAGCAGCATTCGGGTTCGCCGCGCGCGCGGGTCGCCGCGATCGTGATAGAGCGTCGCGTGGAGCTCCGCGGGCAGCGTCGCGAGAGCGCTGCTTGTGGCGGGGAAAAGATCAAAGCGACGATCCACCGTCCAGTCGAGATGAAGCGCCGAGCGCGCCGCGACCCGCTCGGCGGCGATCGCGCCGAGCAGGACCGCGAGACACAGGCCAAGACGCGGAAGGAGGATGCGCCGCGCCGCACCCTCGGCCAAACCATGCACGCGCCGGAGCGCCGCAATCCCGGAGAGCAGGAGTGCGCTGCTGCCGAGCACGAGATTTGCGATCCCGAAGGGTCCCAGCTGGCCGGTCGCGTAATAGGAGCCGAGACCGAAAACTACGGCAATGAGACCCGGCAGCGCGAGACGCTGCATCATCGAACCCGCACGACGTCGAGTCCGAGGCGTGCCACGGCGAACGCCGTCGCGATGATTCCGCCGAAATACGAAAGGTCGGCCAGCGAGACGATCCCTTCGGCGAAGCCGACGAAGCGGGGCTGAAGTGAGATCGCGTCGAGCACCTTTCCTGCGCCGGGGCTCGTAAAGGGCTCGAGCCAGCCAAAATCGTAGATCACGAAGGCCACGGCGTAGGCGGAGACGGCGGCCATGATCTGGTTCGAGCTAAAGGCTGAGCAGGCAAGACCGATCGCGGCGAGCGCGAAGCTGAGCGCTAAGAGGCCAATCGCCACCGCGGCGAGGTGCGGAAGACCGAGCCCTGATCGAAGAACCGCTGCCGCGGGATACACGAGTGAGCAGGTCAGCATGAGCGTCACGAAGCAGAAAGTGGCCACGAACTTGCCGAGCACGATCTGCGACGGCGTCAGCAAGCTCGTAAGCAGGATCTCCTCTGTCCCTCGTGCGCGCTCTTCTGCAAAGACCCGCATGGTGACGAGCGGCACGATCCCGATGAGCGTGACCCCAAGCTGCTCCATAAGGGGCAAGAAGACCTGGTCCTCGAGGTTCACGCGCTCGGGGAGCGTTCCGAGCTCGAAGCCGCCGCTCGCACTGCTGGTGTAGACGAAGACGATCTGGTTGTAGACGCGAAGGTGATCAAAGAAGAGAAGGGCGGTCACCAGGCCGACGAAGGCGAGCACGAGATAAGCCATGGGCGAGCCGAACAGGACGGCGAGCTCCTTGCGTACGAGCGCCCCCACCGCCTTCACGCCGGGAGAGCCTTGGCTGCACGGAAGTGGTCGAGAGGCGCCGCGGAGTCCAGTACTTCGTCGACCGAGCCGAGGGCCGCGAGTCTGCCCGCCCGCAAGACGCCCACGCGGGTCGCGAGGGCCCGTGCTTCGAGCAGGTCATGGGTGCAGAGAATCACCGTGCGCTGGCCGGCCAGCGAGCGAAGAAACTCGCGCACCTCAAACTGCTGGAGCGGGTCGAGGCCGCTCGTCGGTTCGTCCACCACGAGGAGCGGCGGATCGTGAATGAAGGCCTGAGCGAGTGAGACGCGCTGCTGGTATCCCTTCGAAAGATTGCCCACAAGACGCCGAGAGACGGCCTTGAGATCGAAGCGCAGGAGCATCCGCTCGACGGCTTCGTCCAGGCGAGGCCCCGCGAGCCCTCGAACTTGGCCGGCGAACCGCAAGAGCCCGCGGACACGCAGGTCTGGATAGAGGCGCGAGGTCTCCGCCACGTAACCCACGCGCGCGTGCACGGCCCGTGCAGCCGTGTCGGGGGAGAATCCATCCACAGTCACCCGCCCGCTGCTCGGGACGAGGTATCCGATCACGAGCCGCACAAACGTTGTCTTCCCGGCTCCGTTGGCGCCGAGCAGCGCGAAGGTCTCACCCGGCTCGATCGCGAGCGAGATCCCGTCGAGCACAAGCTGCGCCCCGAAGCGCCGGGTCAACTCCGTCGCCTCGACGCGCGCCGCGCGCCTTGCCCCCTCTATCCCCGCTTCGTACATTGCGCCTCCGTGATCGAACACCGTCCTAGCAGCGGATCATGCGCCCGGTGTCGCAGGGCGCTCCTGCTCGATGCCGTGAAGGCCAACGGCATCTGGTACTGCAGCACCGCTTGCGCCGAAGGGCGCCCGAACCTGGCACCGGATCCGCCAGCAGTCCCGGAGCCCTGGCTCTACGCACGGCCACGACGCTTCCTCCACAAGCGGACGCCGAAGGAGCTGCGCGCCGCCGAAAGGCTCGACTAAGGCCCGCTCTCCTACAGACGCTCGAGCGCCTCGAAGTAATCCGGCCAGGTCTTCGCAACACAGCCCGGGTCGCGAATCACGACCCCGGGAACCCGAAGACCCGCCAAGGCGAACGCCATGGCCATGCGGTGGTCGCTGTAGGTATCGATGGCGGCCCCATGCAGAGGGCCTGGCTCGATGAGAAGCCAATCCGGCCCCGTCTTAGCCCGTGCGCCGAGCTTGCCGAGCTCCCGCTCGAGAGCCGCCAGCCGATCCGTCTCCTTGATACGGAGGTTCGCAACGTTGCGGATGCGCGTTGGACCCTGCGCGAAGAGCGCGACGACGGCAAGGGCGAGAACCGCATCCGGGAGATCGTTCATGTCCGCGTCGATGCCGTGGAGCCCGCCTACGGGACCACACACTGCAAGGGACTGGGAGCCGCGCTCCACGGTGCATCCCATCTTCGCAAGCACGTCCACGAGTCGGAAGTCGGACTGCAGGGATTCGGGAGCGATGCCCTCCACACATACGCGCCCGCCGGCGATTGCAGCGGCGGCGAAGGGGTAAGCGGCCGCTGACGCGTCGGGCTCGACCTCATAGCGGCACCCCCGGTAGTGGCGACCCGCAGCCACGACGAGCTCGCGACCCCCAGCTGCCCAGCCGCACTCGGCCCCGAAGGCGCGCATCACCTCCAGGGTGAGATCGACGTAGGGGCGGGAGACGACGACGCCTCCCACGGGCTCAATCACCACATCCTCGCGTGCATAGGGCGCTGCCAGGAGCACGGCCGAGACGAACTGGCTCGAGCGGCGCGCGTCGATGGGGGCCCGGCCGCCGCGCAGGCCGCCGCCCGCGACGCGCACCGGCGGGCAGCCCTCAGTCCCAAGGATCTCGATCGAGGCGCCGAGCGCGCGCAGGGTGCGCACGAGCTCTTCAATCGGCCGCTCCCGCATCCGCGCAGACCCGTCGACGATGACAGCTCCGTCGGCGAGCTGCGCGGCCGCGGTCAGAAAGCGCGCCGTCGTGCCCGAGGCCCGTGCGTCGAGCGTCGCGGGCGCGCGCACATGACCGTCGACTCCGCACACGCGCCAAGTCGTACCGTCGACGTCGATCGCAGCACCGAGGGCGCACAGCGCTTGGCGCATCGCCTCGGTGTCGTCGCTCTCGAGCGCGCCCAAGAGTTGGCTTTCGCCGCGCGCGAGCGCTGCGCAGACCGCGGCCCGGTTCGTGATGCTCTTCGATCCGGGAACCCGCAGCGTGGCCGCGAGCGGGCCCCGGGGTCGGATCGCGAGCTCGGCGGGATAGGCACGTGCGACCAACGGCTACTTGCCCTTCCAGACCGGCTCGCGTTTCTCGAGAAACGCGCGCACACCTTCGATCGCGTCCTCGGTGCCGAGGTTGATCGTGAGCATGCTCTGCAGATAGTCGAGCGCGCGCTCGAATTCCATGTCGCTCATGCTGTAGAAGGCGTCGCGTCCGAGGCGCAGCACCGCGGGAGACAGCGCTGCGATCTTGCGTGCGAGCTCGTCCACCTTGGCGTCAAGCTCGGCGGCAGGCACGGCATAGTTCACGAGCCCGAGGCGCTCTGCCTCGCGCGCGTCGATGCGGTCCCCGGTCAGCAGAAGTTCCATGCCCTTCTTGCGGCCGATGTTCCGAAAGATCGTGGCCATGATCATCATGGGAAAAAGGCCGCGCCGAATCTCGGGTGTGCCGAAAGAGCTATCGTCGCTCGCGACCACGAGGTCGCAGCCGAGGGCCAGGCCGAGGCCGCCCGCCAGGCAATATCCACGCACCCGGGCAATCAGGGGCTTGCCAAGCCGGTTCATTACGCGGAAGAGGTCTGCGAAATGGCCCCGGTCGTGATGACGTTCGGTAAAGCCTTTGCCTTGGAAGCCGCTGCCCCCAAGGTCGCCCCCCGCGCAGAACGCACGGTCGCCCGCACCGGTCAAAATGACGACGCGTGCATCTGCGTCCGCTCCGGCCCGCAGCAGCGCATCTCGCAGGGCCGCCATCAGCTCGGCGGACAGCGCGTTGCGCTGCTCCGGGCGATTGAGTGTCAGCCGGGCGATCCCATCCTTGACACTGTAGAGAACCGGGGGCTCAGCGCGGGTCATTGGCTTGCGGCACCTCCAAGAGAGGAGCGCCGCGAGCCTAGCATCGGCCGTCGCCAGCGTTGACACCCCTCGGCCGCTTGGGCAAACTCCCTGCGCTCGACGATTTCCCGAACCAACACCAAGGCTTACCCGCTTCGATGGGGAGCGGCTCTGCCTGGCGGTCGTGGAAGCCGGCCGGTCCCTTCACTCTCGGCCAGGCCGCCCGTAGGTTCGCGATCCTTGCTCGACGGGAGGTGCGAAACGTGCCGAAGGTCCTGATCAGCGATGGCCTTGCGCCCCAGGGGGTCGAGATTCTGGAGCGCGCTCGGGGCGTCGAGGTCATCCTGCGCAACTCCGTGTCGCCGGGCGAACTTGGTGAACTGATTCCCGACATCGAGGGTCTCGTGATCCGCAGCGCGACGAAGGTGACGGCCGACCTGATTGGCCGGGCCGACAAGCTGCGGGTGATCGGCCGCGCGGGGATCGGCGTCGACAACGTAGACGTGCCGGCGGCAACTGCGCGTGGCATCGCTGTTCTCAATACGCCTGAAGGCAACAACGTCACCACCGCTGAGCACGCGATCGCTTTGCTGGTGTCTCTCGCCCGCCATATCCCGCAGGCGACTGCTTCGATGAAGGCGGGCGCCTGGGAGAAGACGAAGTTCACGGGCATGGAGCTCTACAACCGCACGCTCGGCGTGATTGGAATCGGGAACATCGGTCGGATCGTGGCACAGCGGGCGCAAGGACTCGGAATGCGCGTCATTGCCTACGATCCCCACATCACCCCCGAGGTGGCTGCAAAGCTCGACGTGGAGCTGGTCGGCTTCGATGAGCTGCTGGCGCGCGCCGACGCCATCACCGTTCATGTACCCAAGACCAAGGACACGACCGGCATGCTTGGCCGCGACGCCTTCGCCAAGACAAAAGGGGGCGTTTTGATCGTCAACGCGGCGCGGGGTGGCATCGTAGATGAGGCTGCACTCCTCGACGCCCTGAACGCGGGCCGCGTCGGCGGCGCTGCGCTCGACGTCTTCGAGAAGGAACCGCCGCAGAGCGACTCTCCCCTCGTGATGCATCCCCGCGTCATCTGCACGCCGCATCTCGGTGCATCGACGGAGCAGGCCCAGCTCAACGTCTCCGTCGCGATCGCCGAGCAGGTTCGGGACTACCTGCTGCAGGGTCTTGTGCGCAACGCCGTGAACGTGCCTTCCGTCTCTGCGGAGGTGCTCGATCAGATCCGGCCCTACGTGCTGCTCGGGGAGAAGCTCGGGCGATTCCAAGGGCAGCTGTGTCCAAGCGCGATCGACGAGATCGAGATCGAATACGCTGGCGAGGTCGCGGAGCTGCGGGTCGCGGCGATTACGATCGCCGTGCTCAAAGGCCTGCTCGAGTCTGTCTCCGATCGCGTGAATATGGTGAATGCGCCGGTCATCGCGCAGGAGCGTGGTATCAAGGTGGTAGAATCCAAAGCGAGCCGACCGCGCGACTTTGCGAGCACGATTACGACCCGAGTGCGGAGCAGCGTCGATCGGTTGATCGCCGGAGCGATCTTCCACGGTGGTCAGCCGCGCATCGTGCGCATCGACGACTTCATGCTCGAAGTCATCCCCGACGGCCCGACCCTTCTGCTCCACAATCACGATCGCCCCGGTGTAGTGGGGACGGTCGGCACGATCCTCGGGGAGGAGGGGATTAACATTGCCCGCATGCAGCTGGCCCTTGTCCGGGAGCGCGGCGAGGCAGCGATGCTCGTCAATGTGGATCAGCGTCCGGACGAGCGTGTGATGGAGAGGCTGCGGAACCTCCCGAACATGATCGCTGCACAGCTCGTCGAGCTCTGACCATGACCACGGTAGTTGCCGTGGGCGCCCAGTGGGGCGACGAAGGCAAGGGCAAAATCGTCGATTGGCTGGCCCCGCGCGCCGATCTCGTAGTGCGCTTCCACGGCGGCAACAACGCTGGGCATACGCTCGTGGTCGACGGTCAGAAGACCGTGCTGCACGTCGTGCCGGCTGGTGTATTGAACCCCGGCACAGTGAACTTGATCGGTCCCGGCGTCGTGGTCGATCCCGAGGTATTGCTCTCAGAGCTAAGCGCCCTACAGGCGCGTGGCGTGCTGCGTGATCCGCAGCGAGTGCGCGTCTCGGGCCGCGCGCACGTCATTCTCGAATGGCACAAGGCCTTGGACAAGGCGCGCGAGGAAGCCGCAAGGGGCGATGCGATCGGGACGACGGGCCGGGGGATTGGGCCTACCTATGAGGACAAGATCGCTCGGCGCGGGATCCGCGTAGCGGACTTGCTCGATCCTCCGAGCCTGCGCGAGTCGCTCAGCCGATTGGCGAAAGCGAAAAACTTCGAGCTCACCGAATATTACAAGTGGAAGCCGATCGATGTCGATGCACTCTTTGTGTCGGCCGTCGAGTGGGGGCGAAAGCTCGAGCCTTATGTTGATCACACGGAGCGGTTGCTGGAGCGGGCGCTGCGCGAGGGCAAGAGTGTACTCTTCGAGGGTGCACAAGGCACCTTCCTCGACATCGACCACGGGACCTATCCCTTCGTCACGTCCTCAAACTGTGTTGCCGGTGCAGCATGCACGGGTGCTGGTGTTGGCCCCACGCGGATCGACCGGGTACTTGGCATCACGAAGGCCTACACGACGCGCGTGGGCGGGGGACCATTCCCCACCGAAGAGACTGGAGCCATTGGTGAGCGGCTGCGCGCGGCGGGAGATGAGTTTGGTGCCACAACCGGGCGACCGCGCCGCTGCGGCTGGCTCGATGCGGTGATGCTGCGCGAGGCCGTTACCGTGAACGGACTTACTGGTCTCGCCATGAACAAGATCGACATCCTTGCGGGGGTTGCAGAGGTTCCGATCGCTACGGCATACCGCATCGATGGCAAGCTCACCCGGGAGTTTCCGATGACCCTCGGCGAGCTCTCCCGGGCTGAGCCTGTCTATGAGCTGCAACCCGGATGGAACGGGAACCTCTCGGGAGTGCGCCGCTTCGAAGACCTGCCGGATGCCGCACGGCGCTACGTCGAACGGGTCGAAGCGATGGTCGGCGTTGCCGTGGAACTCCTCTCAGTCGGTCCCGGGCGCGACGAAACCATCGTGCGCAGCGATCCCTTCCGCGCCTAGGGCGGCGCGCGCACAACCCCCAGCAAGGCTGGCTCGACAGCTGGAGCCCTCGGTGGTACCCACCTCCCCGGGGCCCCTAGCTCAGCTGGTTAGAGCACCTGCCTTTTAAGCAGAGGGTCCCGGGTTCGAGTCCCGGGGGGCCCACCACCTAAGAAGCTATTTAATAAGATAAATCTTACTGCTTCCGCTTTGACGCCGCGGACCTCTAAATGCCTTTGTGTGCAGATAGTGTGCGGATTCCGAGGGACGAGATAGATGAGGCGGCTCTGAAAGCCCGTCTTGAGCAAATCCTAGCGGAAGCGCGGGTGCCGAGACCCGTTAACCCTATCACGTGACAGACATTTCAAGGCTGCTGCAGGGAACGCTCGGTGTCTTGATTGCAGCATACGGTCCTAGAAGCGCGCAGCTCGAGGAGGTGCAGAGGGCAGCCAACAAGAGCGATTCACGGGGACACCCGATGTGGGCTTCCTGTATCGCTGCCCTTGAAAACCTCCAGGCGGAACTGAACAGCGGCTTCGCCGGCACACTTCGTTTGGGTTTTACGGGCGCAGTCCTCGGCGATCTGATGGGACTGTCGCGCGAGTGCCTCGCTGAAAGTTTTTCTCGGAGCCGCCGGCGCCGTGAGTCGCGGCTGCAGTCCCCTTCCCAAACGGAAATCGCACGCCGCAGCAGTTCCGGCGCCGGCCCACTCGGAAAACTTTTTCCCCGATTGAGCAGGCGCGTTCCCTCGGCGAATGTCGAATCACTAGGAAATATCAATGATTTCATAGACTTGAGAAGAATCGATGTGTGGCATGTGGGATGCCGGCCTTCGCCTTGTCTCCACCCTGGGAAGGAGCGGCCGTGCGCGTTCGCCTCTTGGTTGCCTGTGCTGGACTTGGGCTCTTAGCCGCCGCGACGACTGCTGGCGCGAATCCGATTGGCCCTCCGCCTCTCTCTTGCCCCAACGGCACCTGCCAGGGCTCGATCTACGAGCTTACGTACAGTGGGAGTCCCATCAGCAGCACCGGTACGACGCAGACGTTCGCGATCACCTTGACCATCAACCCGACCACCTATAACGGAGGCGGCTCGTTCATTGAAGCCGTCTCTCCCAAGGTGGCCAGCTCGGTCAACCCTTCGAGTGTCAGAGGCCAGCGGTGAGGTGTCGGTAGAGCTCCGGTAGTCGGCGGGGCAGCTGCGCCACGTTCCAGAGTGTCGTGTAGCCACGCGGGTTGAAGATTCGCGTGAGATGCTCCGGGCCGCTTCGATCGACGTTTACGCAGAAAACCTGGACACCGGCGAGGGTCGCTTCGACCACAGCCTGGCGCGAGTCCTCGATGCCGTATACGCCGGCATACTCATCCTCGTCGTAGGGTTTTGCGTCTGAGAGCACGAGAAGAATGCGAGACCGCGCCGTCTCCCGGCGGAGGAGCGCGGTCGCGTGACGAAGCGCCGCACCGAGGCGCGTGAAGCCGTCGGGTTCAATGCCGGCAATACGCGCGCGCGCGACGTCACCTAGCCGTTCCCGGAAATCCTTGATGCGCAGCACGCGCACGGAGGCAGGTCCGTGGCCCGAGAACGAAAGCACGGCGTGGCGGTCGCCGAGGGCGGACAGGGCCTCGCAGAAGCAGAGCGATGCGTCCTTCTCGACGTCGATCACCCGTGCGCGGCCCGAGACCCAGCTGTCAGTCGATCCACTCGCATCGATGAGCAGCATCATCACGATATCGCGACGCTTCCGACGCTCAATGGTGTAGATCCGTCCGTCCGGGCTGCGCCCGGCCCGGAGCGTGGCCCAGTCGTCGCGCCAGGCGTCGAGATCGACGGCGTCTCCTTCGAGCTCTCGAGGTCGGCGCACACGGCGCGGGCGCAGCGCCTCGAAGCGCCGACGCAGTTGGCGGATGACGGACGCGCGCTCCGCGGCCATGCGCGCGGCCAAGCGCGGATCGTTCCTTGGCGCCGCCATCTCCCGCACGCGGCAGTGATCGGCCCGGTAGGCACCCAGACGGAAGTCCCATTCCGGGTACACGAATGCGGCGCCCTCCGGGTCGCGAGGCGCCGCGGTGGGCGCGCGCGTGTCCCTCGCCTCCTCTTCAAAAGCCAGCACCTCGCGCACGGCGCCCTCGGCCTCGACGCGAGGCACCCGCTCGAGCCGCGAGAGCTCGTCGGCCAGCGCATCGAGATCGGGCTCATCGCCCTGGTCGGTAGGGCAGACTACGCCGGCCGGATCCTGCACCGAGAGCTGCGGATCTCCGAACGGCAGCACGAACGGGCCGGGACGATTCGCGATCTCCTCGGGATCGGGATGCCGCGCTTCAACGCGGCGGGAGAGCCTACGCGTGCGACCCGGCGGCAACGTTCCGTCCGCCGTTGGAGGCGACGGTGCAGCGGCGCGCTTGCGACAAAGGTCGGGCCGCGGCACGCCCCAGTGTGCGACCGGAGCGAGCCCCCGGTAGCGCGCGCGATCGTCCGCGGGAAGCGCAAGCGCGAAGCGCTCCGCAAAGTGGAGCACCTCCTCGACCGGAGGTTCATTGGAGAGGACCGCGCCGAGCGCACCCGATGCTTCGCACTCCAAGAGCAAGCGTGCGAGCGCCTCGACCGCGCGCTCGACCGGGCGCAGCCGCGCGGTCGCAGGCCGCGCGTTCATCTCGCCCAGGCGCGCAGCACTGAGACGTACGCCCAGCCCCGGCAGGTCGCGGAGGAGGCGGGCCTCTGCGAGCGCGCCCTCGACGCTCCAGAACACGTCTCGCGCGACGGGATCGACGGGACAACAGACGACGCTCTCCCGGTCGAGCCGCGCGCCGAGACCGAGGACCATGAGCAACCGCAGATCATGGGCTTCGAGGCCGCAGCTCTCGGCCGGCGGATTTCGCGGAAACACGATCGTGCGGCCATCGGTGGTGGCAGACGCGACCCGGACACGCGCCCACGGTGCGTGCCCGCCAAGCATACGCGCGAGCCGGCGGGGTGGCAGCGGATCGTCTGCTGGTGCCAGCGGCCATGCCCTCCCGAAGCATGCGCGCAGCCAAGCGTCGAGACGGCGGCGCTCCCGCGGGAAGCGGGCGGCTGCGTCTTCTTCCGGCAGCACACCCCGCTCCCACAAGGAGCGCAGGGCGAGCGCCGTACGCTCCACCGCCTCGAGGACGACGTCTTCCGCCTCGGGCAAGGCCTACTCGCTCGCCCTACCCGAGCACGCCAGCCACGATTTCTCGCATCGTGGCGAGGAGCTCCGGATCGTCTGTGAGCGGCGCCGCGAGCGCCGTCTCGACCGCGCGTCGCGGCGCGATGCCGGCGAGAATCAGACGTGCCGTGTGCACGAGAAGGCGCGTACTCGGCATCTCGGCCAGACCGCGGTCGTGGAGCGGCCTGATTCGCGAGGCCACCTGCACGAGCTGCGCCGCGAGACCACGCGGCACCCCGGCCTCCGTGGCCACGATCGCCGTCTCCACGTCCGGAGGCGGGAAGTCGAAGTGGATCGTGACGAAGCGTTGCCGCGTCGAGGGCTTCAGCTCCTTCGCCATGCTCTGGTAACCCGGGTTGCAGGAGACCACCAGCTGGAAGTCGGGATGCGCCCGCACCAGCTCTCCTGCCCTTTCGAGGGGCAGCACGCGACGATCGTCGGCCAGCGGATGAAGAACTACGACGGTGTCCTGTCTCGCCTCCACCACCTCGTCGAGATACGCGATGGCACCAGCCCGAACGGCCTGGGTGAGGGGGCCGTCATGCCAGCGCGTCTCGCCTCCTTCGACCAGGAAGCGGCCCGTGAGATCGCTGGCTGCGAGGTCGTCATGACACGCCACAGTGACGAGTGGCCTCCTGAGCCGCCACGCCATGTGGCGCACGAAGCGCGTCTTGCCACATCCGGTCGGCCCCTGGAGCAGGATGGGAAGGCGGTTCCCCGCGGCGGCCTCGAAGAGCGCGACCTCATCCGCGACCGAGACATAATGCGGCTCCTCGCCCGGCGGCGGCTCGAGGACGCTGCCTAGCGCCCGGTCTTCCCGGGGTATGCGATCGATTGCGAGCGCCATGCGTCCTCCTTCACGCGTGCTGCTCAAACGACGGCCCCCGCGGTGCTCACGGCCCTTCGCGCCTCCCCTACCCCCTTCGGCACACCGGCCGTCACGAAGTCCCACGTGAATGCCGCGACACCGGCGGCGAAGATCGTCCCGGTGAAGAGCCACATCAGGTAGTGCACCTGCATCTTCTGCTGGGTCTCGAGGTAGCCGTAGCCGAGGATGCGCTCGAGGTAGGTCTGGACGATGCCCGCCGCGCCCAAGGCCATGGTCATGCCGAAGATACCGGCGACCATGAGCCAGAAGGCCGTGTAACCGAGCGTGGTCTGCCGCGCCTCATCGCGCTGCCCGGTAAGTGCTGGCATCGCGTACGTGATCATCGCCAGGTTGATCATCGCGTAGGCGCCGAAGAACGCGAGGTGGCCGTGCATCGTCGTGATGTGGGTGCCGTGCGTCCACTGATTCACCTGCGGCCAGGTGTGCGCAAGGCCGAGGACGCCGGCCCCGACAGTCGAGAGCAGAGCGGAGCCCACCGTCCAGTGGAGCGCGAGAGAATTCGGATGGGACAGACCCGATCGACGCAGCATGCTGTATGCGTACATGGCCATGCCGAGGAATGCGAGCGGCTCGAGGGCTGAGAAGATCCCGCCGACCCAGAGCCAGTAATAGGGCGTGCCGATCCAGTAGTAGTGGTGGCCCGTGCCCAGGATGCCCGAGAGGAAGCTGAGCCCGACGATCACGTAGAGCCATTTCTCGATCACCTCGCGGTCCGCGCCCGAGAGGCGGATCAGCAGGAACGCGAGCATTCCACCCTGGACAAGCTCCCACACGCCCTCGACCCAAAGGTGCACGACCCACCAGCGGTAGAAGCGGTCAAGGGTGTAGTTATCGAAGTGGATCAGGCCGGGTACAAAGAGCAGCGCCACACCCGCAAGCCCACCCACGAGAACGCCCTCCGTGGCCGTGAAGCGGCCGGCCTTCTTGATGGTCATGGAGATATTCACGAGGAAGATCCCCATCACGACCACGACGCCGAACTTCAGCGGGAGCGGCATCTCCAGGAATTTTCGGCCTTCGGTGATACCGAACAGGAAGCCGACGACCGTGGTGACTCCGATGGCGAGCCAGAGCGTGAGCTGAAGCCAAGCAAGGCGCTCGCTCCATAGCTCCGTGCGCGACTCTTCCGGAACGATGAAATATGTGGCGCCCATGAAGCCCGTGAGCAGCCAGACGAGCAGGAGGTCGATGTGGATTTCCTTGGCCGTGGCGAAGTTCAACGTGTTGAGGAGCGGATCCGGCCCTAGATACTTTGCGAGCATCACGAAACCAAAGGTGATCTGCAGGACGAAGAGGAGCACGGCCGCGAGGAAGTAGCCGTAGGCAACACGCTGCGAGGGGTACGTCATGACGGTTCTCCCGACTAGAGCGTCTTCAGGTAGGCAACGAGATCGTCCACCTGCTGCGGAGTTAACGTCTGCGCGTAGGTGGCCGGCATGAGTGAGACGCCTTGCGGCGTTGCGAAGCGCTCCCCCGGCACGAGGTACGCACTCGGCTCGAGAATCGACTGCCGCAGGTACCCTTCGCCGTGTGCGGCCGCCCGGGCGCCGACGCCCGCGAGCGACGGCCCCACAAGCACGGCTCCGGGCGCGATGGAGTGACAGCTCGAACAGGCGGCGCTGCCGTTGAAGAGCGCCTTCCCCCGACTCACGGGATCGTCCGCCGCGGCGCTGCCAGAGACACCCGGCACGTCCCGGATCGCCACACCCGACACCATGATGGGTCGAGGAGGCCAGCCGTTGGTATCCACCTGGCCGACCCAGCCGAGGAAGGCGAGGACGTCGGCAATCTCCTGGGGCGAGAGCCCGAGGGTCGGCATCAGCCGTCCGTTCCTTGCCTCTGAGTAGAAGCGCGAGGGATCGGCGAGGAAGAGCCCAAGGTAGGGCTGCCCGCGCTGCGCCACGATCTTCGTAAGATCGGGCGCGTAGTAGGCGCCTTCGCCGAGGAGCGTGTGACAGTTCTCGCAGTTGTAACGGCCCCAGACGCGGAGACCGCGACTCACCTCGGGCGTAATATTCTCGGCGTGCGTTTGGGAGCCCAGACGCCGGTGGGTATCCACCGTGAGGCCGATAAAGACGAGCGTAAAGAGCGCCGTGCCGATAAAGAAGAAGCGGCGGCTGGAGGCGCGCGTCATCTCGATTCCCTCCTGGAGCGCCGGGGGGCACGCTGGCGCGCGGCGCGAAGCGTATGGGTGGTGGCAACGCCGAATGAAAGAAGGCCTGCACTGGCGGCGAGCCCCATGCACAGGTCGGCGGTGCGCTCCCAACCCGCCCGGCCGGCGACCGGTGCGACGAGGGCCAGCGCGACCGAGACGAGCACGAGGGGCACGAGCGCGCCTTCCGTCTTGGAGCGCGGCACGCTAGACCCCGATCCGTCCGAAGTTCTGGACGGCGATCCATAGCGCCCAGCCAATCGCACCGCCCATCAAGACGAGCAGCAACGCGCCGAGCCCGCGAAGCCAGACCGGAGATTCCGGCGCGCCCACGCGTTCGATTCCATTCGACATCGTTTCCTCCCGACGCACCGGAATCGAGGCTCCGGCGCGCGTCACCGATCCGAGCAGACCGGACTCAGCGATCGCATCTCGACTCAACCCAACGCCGATCAATCCCAACTTTTCAACCCAATTTCTGCTTCTGGCTCCTAACCGCCGATCCCCGCGAAACCGTGGCTTCCTGCCACGGCCCCGAGCAACGTGACGACGCTCACGGCGAGAAGGATCCGATGCAGGCGCTCAATCGATGCGAAGGTGCCTTCCGGGTCCGCCGCAGCGCGGGCGCGAAACCAGCGATGGAGTACCAGAGGCTCCAGCACGAAGAGCATCAGCGTGAAGAGTGCCCAGACGAGGGTCATCGCGTGGATCCACCAGAACCCTACCTCGCGGTAGCGATCCCAACCTGAAAGGCCGTGGAGGAGCGCGAAGCCGGTGATGCCGGCAAGGAGCGTGGTGCCGCGTGCCTGCCACGCGAAGCGCCGCTCGATGCGTTCGAAGAGCGACACGCGCTCGGCCGGCTCGACGACCCGGCGGATCGCAGGGAGGAGCACCGTTGTCACGAACGCAACCCCGCTACGACGTGCAGCGCACGGATCAGGGCCAGCCGGCCTGCCAGGCTCATGGCGTGACGGAACTACTCACTTGATGAGAGCATTCGCCACACCTGCCGGCCGTTCGGCGGGAGCGTCGAGAACCAGGAGAGTCTCCTCCTCTTCGCGCATGTCCTCTCTCACCAAAGCCGCAAACTGCCGCAGCTCCCGCGCGAGCAGCAGCGCCGGTCGCCCCGGATGGCCCATCCTGCCGAGCAGGTACGCGAGCAGCTCGCGTTGCTCTCGATGCTCGGCGGCGAGCTGTGAAGCGCTCGCAGAGCCCGCCACGGCCTCCAACGTCGGGAGGAGGATCTGATCCTCCAAGTTTAGATGCGCAGCGAACTGCTGATAGAGGGCCCGCCCAGAGTCCAACAGCGCCTGTGCTGCCCCCGGGTCGCCACCCTCGAGCCGTACGCACAATACCTCCACGGTCGCGAGCGCTAGCTGCAGGCCCCGATGCTCTTGAAGGATCTCGAGCCGGACGTCGCGGAAGGACATCTGCACCTCCTCTCAACGTACCGAGACGTGATGCATCCGTCGTGCCAGGGCGTCTTTTCTTGCCTTCCCGGAAGACGAGTGAGTGCCGCTACGGACAAGAAGGCGTCCTAGCGTCTGATGGAGCTCGTCGCGGAGCTTTCGCCTTCGTTGCGATGAACACAAGAGCCGGTTAGAGGAACACCCCGTTTCCGAGCAGAAACGCCACGTCGTGCCCCCGGCAGGCAAGCGTCCAGTATCGCGGGCGGAATCTGGTACCCCGGCCGTGCGCAAGGTCGCGCGTGAAGGCGTCGAGGGGACCAGTCCGGTTTTCCTTCCTGCCGCCGGAGACCGCAGCGATCCACACATTGCCTCGCGCCCCGCGGTACGCTCACGATCGGGATGGTGCTCTTCGCGCGAGGATTTCGCCCGTTCTTCCTGCTGGCGGGAACTCAGGCGGTCGTATTCATGCTGCTTTGGATCACCGTCTTGAACGGCTGGGGTCCAACTCATGCGTGGGCAGGGTCGACCCTTTGGCACTCCCACGAGATGATCTTTGGGTTCTGCACCGCTGCGATCGCGGGATTCCTTCTGACTTCTGTTCCCGTGTGGACGGGAACGCCCGCCGTGAACGGCCCGCGACTCGGGGCGCTCGTCGTGCTTTGGCTCGCGGGACGGACGGCAATGCTGGTCGCGGACTGCGCCCCGATCTCAAGCGCGATCGTCGATTTCGCCTTCCTCCCCGCGCTCGCCGCGGCGATCGGCCCGGCGATATACCGCGCCGGGGCGCGCAGGAACTTCGGCTTCCCGCTTGTGCTGCTCGCGCTCGCGTGCGCGAACGCGTTGGTGCATGTCGAGGCGCTCGGTCTGCGCGCGGACACCGCGGCGATTGGACTTCGTGCGGGCGTCGATCTTGTCGCGCTCCTGGTCGTAGTGATCGGCGGGCGCATCGTTCCGAGCTTCACCACAAGCGCGCTTCGCCGTACGGGTGTCGGATACGACGCTCAAACACCCGCGTGGGTCGAGCAGGCGGCTGTGCCCGGTTTTCTCCTCTTCGCTGCAGCTGACGTCGTCCTTCCGGCCTCACCTTGGAGCGGCGTGGCGGCGGCTCTCAGCGCAGCGGTTCTCGCCGCACGCATGGCCGGCTGGCGGAGTCTTCGCGTGCTTCGCGATCCGTTGCTGCGATCACTGCATCTCGGGCACGCTTGGATCGTGGTCGGGCTCGCGAGTCTCGCGGCCTCCGACCTCGGCGTTGGCGCGTCCCGCAGCCTTGCGGTGCACGCGCTCACAGCCGGAGGATTCGGCACGATGATCCTGGCGGTGATGACGCGCGTCGCGCTCGGCCACACGGGGCGTCCGCTCGTCGCACCGCCGAGCGCCCGGGTGGCCTACGTCCTCGTCACTAGCGCGGCCCTGCTGCGCACGGCAGGCATCGCTGCGCTTCCGAAAGCCCACCTCCTCGTGCTCACGCTCGCTGGCGCGTTTTGGTCCGGCGCGTTCGCCGTCTTCCTCGCCGGCTACGCTCAGGTGTTGCTGCAGCCGCGGGTGGACGGGAAGCCCGGCTGACGCCGCGTGATCGCTGCTGCCAATGTTATCGATCGTGGAGGTCAGCTCGGCCATCAGCCTGCGGAAGCGAGTCGCCCCACCTTTGCGCGAAACCGAATCATCGCCTTCCAGGTGCGGTCGAACTTCGCGGTGAGGAACACCCGCCACTCGCGCTCCGCGGCTTCTTTCGCCTGGCGGCGCGCCGTTTGTGCCGAGGCACGCCGCAGCTCTGTCCGTTTGCTCGTTCTGCGCCGTACGTCTGGAGGCTTCGCTTTCAATCTCTATGCTCCCGTGCAGTGGGCCATCGGCGGCGGTGGGCAGCTCATTCCAGTCAGGGTCCGAAGCGAATCGCCTGAGCCCGGTACGCACGCTGATCTCTACTGCCGATCAGCGCGGCCCAGCCCACGCGGACATCCACCTGCACCTCCCCTTTGCTCCCGGTCACATCCTCTGCCGGGTTCGGTGGCGGACTTAAGACTATTCCATCGGCGCCCATGTCGGCTGCTCGATAAAGCATTGCGTTCAGGATCCCACAGGAGATGCCAGAACAGAAGATTCCAACGATCAAGCCGAACAGGCGAGCCACAGGGATCGCTGAGGCATGGCTTGTGCGCACGCTGCTCCTCCTATCGTCCGACGGATCCTGGCTCAGCTGCGGCCGCTCATGTGTCGCCGAGTATCTCCTGGGGTCCGCTACCCCGTCCGGCACGGCCGCCACATCCAGCCAGCGCGGGCGCTGGCTGGGAAAGGTTGCACTTCACGGGCGCCAGGACGCGCCGCTCCTCGTCCTCTGGGTCCTTCGCCACGAGGAGCACAGACCGCCTCGGCGTGGCGGCTGCCAGTGGTAGTTGCCCGCTCAACGGGCCAGCATACTTAGGAGACGCTTGATATCGCTTTGACAAGCCGAAGCCGCGGTTGACTCGATCCGGCGATAGAGATGGACGAGTTGTCGTCCGGCTTCGGTCAACCCGCTGCCGCCTCCATCTCGCCCACCTCTGGCCGAATCGACCGCAGGCTCGCGGAACGAGCGGTTCACTATATCCAGCAGGATCCAGGCTCGGCGATAGGACATGTGGACACTCTTGGCCGCAGCCGTGATCGAACCGGTCCGGTCGATGGCCTCGAGGAGTTCGACCTTGCCAGGACCGATCGTAATCACATCGCCGGCAGTGATTCGCAGGCGGAATCTGACGACGGGCTTGACCGCTGTGTCGGAGCGCGCGTGAGCCTTCTGACTGGACACCTTGATCGAACGGGTTGGCTTGCCGGGCATAGTATTGGGCGCTCCGCTTGGCTCCCTGGAGTGTTCAGGTATAGACAACGATATATTCTCCCATATATAACGCACACGCTGAGCATCTGGGCGGGGCGATCCGCGCCCAAGAGGGTCCGATCGGCGAAATGCACCACACGACCTGCGCTTACCCCCTGAAGAAGCCGCTGGGCCTCAGCGGGCAGATCGCTCCGTGGAGCTTCCCGATCCTGCGAGCGGCTTCTAGGAACGGAGCCGTGAAGCGATGAGGATGGTGATGGCAGAGGCGAACCCCGAGAAGCAGCTCGGGCGAATCCACTCGATCCTTGAGAAGCGCATGCTTCCAAGGCGACGCATCGTCCGATCCGGCGCCGCCATCGGGGCGAGTCTTCTCGCCGGCCTCCACCTCCTCGCCGTTGCCGAGCCATGTCATGCGCAGGAGCCGAGCCCTCCTGCAGATGCCCAGTCTTCCGCGTCCCCGGTCCTCGACTATTTCCGTGACTGGTTCGCCATGGTGTCCAAAACGCAGGCCGAGCAGCCTCACTGGATCACGCCCCTCGTCACTGTCACGCCCCGTCTAGAACAGGAGCTCCGTTACGACCAGTTCTGGCAGTCGCGTCCGGAAGGGCAAAGACTCACGAACTATGGCGGAGGGAAGGGGCTAGAGCTGATCCCGACAGAAAAGACCGAGGTGATCCTGGGGATACCCGCTTGGCTGTCACGCAATCATCCAGAAGATACGGATGGGTGGGCCGACGAGACCTTCCTCCTCAAGTACCGCGTACTGTCGGCCAACGAGGAGAACGGCAACTACATCCTCACCCTGTTCATGGGATTCAGCGCACCCACCGGAACCCGCACCAACTCGATGGACCACGCCATGTTCTCGCCGACGATCGCCTTCGGAAAGGGCTGGGGTGACTTTGACGTGCAGGGGACGGTAGGTGCCACACTTCCCGACAACGCGCCCGGTTCTCTCGGGACCCCGATCCTCGCGAACCTCGCGTTCCAATACCACGTCCAGCGGTTCTTCTGGCCGGAGGTGGAGCTGAACTACACCTACTGGCCGAATGGAGATCGACACGGGAACAACCAGCTCTTCATCACGCCAGGGCTTGTCGTGGGCCGAATCCCACTCTGGGAGCGTTTGGGCCTCACGGTCGGCTTTGGATGGCAGATCGCAGTGACCCGAAACCCCGTTTATCACAACAGTGCAGTGCTCTCAGTCAGGCTTCCATTCTGAGCGGGCCGGGGACCTGTACCACGTCGCCGGCTACCTCGCCGCGTCGCACCCAGCCGCCTACCTCCCGTACGCCGAGTCCGACGTCTTCGGTTTTCGTGTCGCCAGTCTCGTCCCCGAGCCCGGCACGGGTCTGCGTGCTGACGGGACTTCTCGGCCTGGGGGCGAGCCGCCGCAGAGCGGGCATCAGCGCGTAGCCTGCGCGCTGCGCAGCGAGACACCTTCAAATCGCCCACGCGGCAATCGTCTAGGCACGCACACCAGTGATTCGCTTGCTGCGTAGTGCTTCTCTGATTTGAGCCCCGCGTTCGCCATTAGATCGCCGAAATGACGCGAGCCCGAACGGTGCCCCGGAGGACACCATGGAGTTTCACAGTCTATTTGCGAGCAGCCTATACGAGCGCGCGTCGTCCGTGGGAGGGGTGGTACATGGGGTGAGCCGGCGTAGCGCTCTTGAAGCTAACGCCAGCACACGTCCAAGGCCTGCTTTCGACGCTCGAGCGGGACGGCGTATCACCGCGACTCCGGCAAATGGTGCACGCCGTGCTGCGCCGTGCCCTTCGGCAGGCGGTGAAGTGGAACATGATCCCGCGCAACCCCGCGGAAGTCGTGGATCGGCCGCGAGCGCCGCGACCGGAGATCAAGCCGCTCGACGTGGGGCAGGGCCGCCAGCTCCTCGAAGCCGCGAGGGGCGATCGACTCGAAGCGCTCTACGTGCTTGCCCCGACCACCGGGCTGCGGCAAGGCGAAACTGCTCGGTCTGCGCTGGGCGGATGTGGAGTTTGGAGCGAGCACGCTGGGCCCGCCCTCTGAGTCGGTGAAGATGAGTCGCTCGGGATGCGGAACCGCACCGAGTCGTTCCCGATGCGCGCGGAGCGCTTCAAGAGCGCGGGCCGGAAGATCAACACGCCGCCGACTGCGACTCGTCTTGGGCTCGGTGAGGTTGAGGCGCCCGGTGTGCTGATCCTCCGAGAGGGTGCGGCGCACGTGCAGATCCTAGGGGCCTGATCGCGGCTACATCGTGGCTACAGGCAGGCAAAAGCGGGCGCGATTTCAAATACTTATGCCCGACCCTCTGCTAAGAGAGCGGGCGCTCATTTGCCCCTGTCCACCAAGGCTCACTCTTTTGGGCTTATAAGCTAGCTGCCCGCAAGCGTCTGCCCGCCTGAGCCTTGGTTGGTTGGGCGGGCGAGAGGAGTCGTGATGTTCCGAAGTCAACGGTCTGAGGAGCAACTGGAGCCCCCTCCCATCGCGGGCGAAGACTGCGGAGCGATCGAGGTACTTCGGGTCTGGGCAGCTCCAGACGGTCCTCAACAGGTGTCATTGCGAACCAAGTGGGAGGACCCCGGGGCGTGGGGTCTTATGCTCGTCGATGTCGCGCGGCACGTAGCCAAGGCTTACGCCAAAGAGGGGCGCAATGAGGCCGAGGTACTCCACAGAATACGAGATCTCTTCGATGCCGAGTGGTCCGATTCCACGGATACTCCTCAGGACCTGGACGTCCAGTAACCCCGCGCAGTCACTACCTCACTTCCCAGGTCCCTTCCTACACGTCCGCGTGTTGTAGCAAGTTTGTAGCCATCACCTGAGTCAGACGCTGACGCACACTCATAGACATCAGTGGATGGAAGACTGCGAGGGTGCGTGCCATCGGGATTATTCGGCAGACTGTGCTGGACACTCGAAGACGACGGGAGCAGCTTTTAAGCAGAGGGTCCCGGGTTCGAGTCCCGGGGGCCCACCAAAAACAACGCGAACCTAAAGCAGTTTTCAGACACTCGGCGACGTGAACACGCCGAGGCTCTCAGATTTGACAGCCAAATGACAGCCACGGGACCAATCAGCGTTGAGGGACCCCGTAGCCCGTCGCCCTCGACTCACTTTGCATGATTGCGGTCTTCTCTGCCTTAAGGGTCTTGACCCTCGTGTAATTCCAACTGATACGTCATCTCTTCCGGATACCCGAGAATCCAGAGGACCGGCACAAGCACAAAAATTGCGCCGATGAGCGTCCTGGAGCGCCTGTACCCGAACCCGCATCGATGACGCTCATGGTGTTCGGGTTGCTTGGCTTGGCCCTGGCTCGGCATAGGATTTCTTCGGACGAGCGTCGTTACCGCGGGTGATCGCGGCGGCACCCGTCGCGGTGGGTGATCGGCGCGTGGTCGAAGGCGCGCAGGACGGTACCTCTCTCATTTCAGCGGCGACCGCCAGCGCGAACGCGACGAGCGCCAGCACGAAGTCGCGCGCCTTCACGGTCTCTTCTCTTTCACCCTGCTGGCGCCTGAAGGGGTTAGGCGCTTCCCTCGAATCCACATCACCGTCGAGCGCAGTCTGGAGACGGATTCGGGGAACCCCGCCGGCGCGACCCCCAGGGCGCGGCCGCTCACGGTGCTTCAACCCCAGTAGATTCTGATGGACACCGCCGTCGCAGTGTGGGATAAGGACGAGGGGCAGCGATTCGCCCACCTGAGTCTAACCCGTAACGCCCACGCCGCCCTCAGGTAGGTCCTCTGCAATGCGCGGATCTCCTCCAGAGAGATTTCTCTCTCGTCTGGCCATATTTCGGAAGCGCGAAGCGTGCGACACGCTCGGCTGTCATAGCCGGGAGTCGCGACGATCGCTTTTACTTCCTGGACCTTCCCGAGCGGTCTGTGACGGACGAAGCAGCTCCTCTTGTAGAGCAATCCCTTCTTCTTCTGTTTTTATAGAGGTCACTCACGAAAGGAGCCCCCCATGGGCTGGCTGATTGAGATCCTCACTGCTCGTACGCCTTCGGTCCTGATCACAGCCGCAATGAGCATTCTTTTTTTCTCCAGCGCAGCATGGTGCCAGAGCACCAGTGCGACCGTGAGTGCCACCGCGCCACACGGCTTTTGCGGACACAACTATGCGATGCTGATGACGGGAGCCGAACCAAACCTCAATCCCGCCACTGGATCGGGGAACACAACCGGACCAGGAGGATTTCCCGGAGCACTGACCGCCATCGTTGGCCTTGGCGTCATCCAGTTCTCGAGAGGCTGTAAGTCAATCAGCGGCGAATTGATCTACAATGACGGCGACATCCAATTCGCCGGAAACGGCGGCACCGCCGGCGTTACCGGCGGCCCGGCGGCCTGCTACTCGTCAGTATCGATTTTGTCGGGTCTGCCGTGTTTCGACGGTGCCAATCACTTCACCAATGGAAGTGTCACGACCGCCGGAGTGCCGCCGGGGATGGCGCTGCTGCAATTCACCGCCAACTTCAACTATTTTGACTTTGGCCTGGGAGCCACCCCAACGGGCAGTATGCCATTCGCATTCACGATCCATGAGACGGCCGGCGACTCCACGCTGGTCGGGATCACGGTTCCATCACCGACCGCACCGGTTCTGACTTTGACGATGCAGGAGCAGGATCCAGAGTTTAGCCCTGTACCCACGACCTTTGGCAGAGCTCCGTACGTGGGCAATTCAGCAATCATTTGCACTGGCTACGGCGCTAACGATGACGACCTGATCGCGAACATCTCCAATTCGCAGTCCGGCGGAGTCGCGGGAAGCTACGGCACTGCCGTAGGTTCGGTGCAAATCTTCTCAAGCGGTCAGGCTGGCGGCCTGCTCAGCTTCAATAGCAATGATAACCTTCAGGTCAGCGGGAGCACGGCGCCTCCGTCCAATAACACAGCCTGCGACTTCACGGAGGTGCTCGATCCGTTTGATGGGCGTGCCGCATTTGCGGACGGTACGAGTAACCTTTTGAGCAGCATCAGCAGCCCTTCCACCGACCCGACCTGCACCAATGCAAAATCGGCCGGCGGCGGATTCACTACCAGCCAGGTGGCCTGGGGCCCCGACGATAGCAACGCCTTCGCGATCGTGACCGGTCTTACTGAAACTTCGTTCCCCTTCATTCCGCCGGGCGAGATGTCAACTTGCATCCACCTCGCGAACGTACCTGCGGGTTCGGTCAGTATTGCTCCCTTTTTCATTAAGTTGATCGAGAACGGTACCACGGGGACCGCGCCCATTACGGTGACTAACACCAGTCCGGTTGGCTGCGATATAACAGCGACGCTTGGCGCCGTCACCGGAACCGGTACGCTCACCTTGACCAGCGGCACCAACACCCAGACCACAACCGTGGAAGGTGGATCACCCGAACTAAACAATGCTGCGACGCTCGGCGTCAGTTGCACACAGCCGACGGACGGGAAACCGTCCGCCGCTGAAGCGACAGTTACGGTTTCCTCGGTGGCGTGCCAGTTGGAGGGGGCCACCTCGATTCCGGTTATCTGCAGGAACTAACTTACGGTTGTCTGGTCTCTGCACGACACGCCCCGGCTTCGGTCGGGGCGCTGTCGTAGTGCGCCCGGCATGGGCGCTGACTTGGAGGTGGGAGCCCTCCCGGGAGTTCGATGCAATTCGCCCGGGGCATGGAAAACATAGTTGTGCCTTCATGATCCGAGTTTAACGTCCGGTCCGACTGCAAGCGCCCTTGAGACCGCGTACGTGGTCCAGCGCAGGTCTTCCGCGAGCGTTCTCCCAGCGGTGCGTTCCTCGGGGCGCGTCCGGGCTCTGTTCGTAAGGAACGAGGCCGCGCAAGCGGCATTGTACAGGGCCACGCGCTCGAGTGAGATCGTGCGGCCCACGGCTGGCTCATAAACCGAGAGAGCGCCGTGGAAGGTTCCTGGTGGTTACGCTCGCTTTAGGAGCAGATTTACCCCACGATGGCGAAAGTTGATGCACGGATGTCTGCACTTTGTGGTCATGCTTGGACTCTTAACTTGCGAAAAGAGTCAAAGACCGACGGAGCGTCAGCAAAGAACCAGATCGCTATGAGTGCATCAGTGATGGCACATCCGACCGACGACAGCGGCGCGAACGGAACGATGGGATTGCCGTAGAAATGATGCACTACGTCCCAGCCGGTGTGCAGCAACCAGCCAATACCAATGAACCGATAGGATTGAAGGCCTTTGTATGCACAAAAGGTCACTACCGCGGTGAACGCAAACTCCCAGATGCCGAGGTCGCCTCCACTCAGGTAAGCGGCACCAGCACCGCCGATCATGATCGCGTTGAAGTTCCTCCTGCTGGGCTCCTTCAGAAGCGATGACAGCAGGACGAATACCGCGGCAATGACGAGGGGCGGAATCGCGTCATATGAGTGAAATTCGGGAACGTGATGTATGTCCATCGATCTTCAGATCCTTTGCTGCTACTCGAGTGGTGGGCCGCCCACTTCAGCGTAAAGACCAGGTTGATTGCATTACGCCATACCTGGCCAGTCATGGAACGCGCTCGCCGGTCAGCTTTTTGTGCCGGGATTTTTTGGAAGCCTTGCGTTTGTCGGGGGAAGCCTTACGCCTTTCCCGAGATTTTTCTGGCTTCGCGCGATTCGCGACTCTATGCCTGCTGCTTGGTGGCGTCGCGCGTTCAACAAGGGCTTGAAACGCAGCGTGCGCCCGATTGTCGGCATCTGCGGCCCGAAGAAAACGATGCGCCGCGTGGTGACCGAGATAGATGCCGCATAGCTCCCACACGAACTGCTCGACATCGAGGTCCCGACGCAAATGCCCGCAAGCGACAGACTGCTGAACGAGTCTGGTCAGCATGTGACGCCATTCGCTTTCCATTTCCAGGATCTTGTTCCTGACCAGGCCCTCGACGTCATCAAACTCGAACAAGCCAGACGCCACTGGACAGCCTCCGGGAAGGTCGGCGCGTTGCGCCCATCCGAACCAATTGCGAACCAGCGCCCGCAAGCGTGGCAGGCCCTCGGTTGCCGTCATGGATGGCGCTACAACATGCGCCGTGGCGAACCCCGCCATATGCGTCAGCAATTCGATCTGAACATCCTCTTTCGAGCGGAAGTGAGCGAAAAGCCCGCTTTTCGACATTCCCACTTGATCGGCCAAGACTCCGAGCGTAACGCCGGCCAGGCCTGACTGGCTGATCAGAGCCAACCCTTGATGCAGTATTCGTTCACGCGTTGAGGTTGCTGGATTCGCCATACGCGGCAGAAAAGCACGACCGGTCGTTCTTGTCAAGTACGCCGGCCGTTCTGATCGCCAACGAAATGCGCCATACGCGAGGCGCTTCGCTCGGGTGGCGGGTAGCGTCCGCAGCCTCGGATGAAGCCTCGCGTGCGCCATCGAGAAAAGCTGCGCCTTACGCTCTCGCTATCGGACGACGCCTACAAGATGTTCCTCCGCCCGCCGGTTTTCGCGACTCGAGTTCACGGGCCCGCAACCCTTGGACCGGGGCGCTGCCCCTTATTGGATGTCCTCCGGGTGCCCCGAAACTGTGACGTTGAAGGTCGCGCTGCCTACCGAGTCGGGTGAACGGTCGAAGCTGAATGCAGGGAAACTACCAGGATCGAGATAGGCGCGAGACGTTGACTCGAAGTAGTAACAATCGACCCCACTGACGTTTTTGTGAAAACTGAGGCCCTCAATATAGAGCACGATAGGAAAGCCACCGGTAGTCACAGAGAGGGAAACTGCCAGCGGCACCTGCCCGTGAGGCAGCGTAATCGTGCCGTTGGTTGACTCGATCCCCAACCGCTTACCGGCCGGCACGGTGTAAATGGACCCGGACCCGAATCCGCAACTGGTGTTGGGCCGATCCGATAGTGCAAAATCCTGACAGCGCCACGGCCTGCGTGCATATAGTTCGAGGCGCAGTGCTCGCGATGGCGGGCATGGCGGCGGGGTTCGGGGGCGTGGCAACCCTGCGACGCGTTACTCCAGCGAGGCGCCTTGTGCACGGCTCGGACGGTGAGGCCCACAGCTCAGCCTTGCGTCGTTGAACGAAGGGAAGCCGCTCGGCCCATTTGCGTTGCACGCGCTCTCAATCGGCGCTTCGAGCTGCGGCTCGAGAGTTCACGCTTCAGGCGACTCGACCCGTTCGAGGAGTACCCAGATACCAGACGGTTCCCGCGCTCGCGAGAGTGCGTGGGTGCGTCTACCTACCCCACCCCCCTCGATGGGCAGCAGGCCGCCGGCACCTCAATAGATGGCTGCTAGATCGTTCAGTCAGCAACCAGAACGCGGAACACAGGGATTTTGTCGGCAAGCGCCTCAAACATCTCGAGAGGTGCATCCTGGTCGATCGCCACGTGCGACCGTGCCCCGGGTGCCCGCTGCAGGTAGGCCTTCAGCACGGGCCCGCGTTTCGCCACTGCAACCTCTTCGAGCCGCACCCGCTCAGTACGCCCGTGGCGAAGCACAGCTTGGCCAGCCGCTGCCTTGAGATTTCGAACCCACGCGACGTTCTCACCGAGCATCGAAACGAGATATCGCTCTTGATCCAGAACAGCCATCACGAGCGGGAACGCGATCGTGCGTCCGGACCTACGACCCGTAACCTCCAGCGTGACGAGGTAGTCTGGGGCAACGCCCAGAGCATGCACAGCTGCCCAGGCTCGGTTGAGTGTCCGAGCCAACCAATTGGGGCGCTGGCCGCGGTAGAGCCATCGCTCGAAGCGTCGCAAGGGCACACGGGAGACCTGAGTGTTTCGTGGAAGGCATCGTACCGCAGCTCTCATGGTCGCTGCTGGGGCAGGGCGGTGAGAGCTGCAAGGGCTGCCTCTTGGCGCGCCGCTCAGGGTACACGGCTATGGGGCTCCCGCGGCGCCAGCTACGCGGCGAGAGCCACGGTTGGGGCCGGATAGAGCCGGGAGCCGCCACGGGGCAGCGGGTGCCGCTCCTTGCATGCGCTTGCAATGCAGCTGATGCAACCCCGCGTCATTTTCTGGTGCGAGTTCGAACTTCGAACCTGAGGGTCGGGGGTTCGAATCCCTTCCGGCACGCCACATTCCGTATCATCCTGGTGCAGAGGAGGATTCGCATGAATCTCGAATATGAGTTCACGTGCAACTTGACGCTCAAGGACCCGGTGCAGATCGGTGCAGGCCCGTACGGCATGCGCCTGGTCTACGAGGTTACCGGGGGCCGCCTGGACGGAAAGCGCCTCAAGGGGAAGGTGTTGACCGGAGGCGCAGACTGGGTCCTCGTCGGTCCCGACGGATGGGGACGGTTGGATGTGCGCATCCAGTTCCTCACCGATGACGGTGCGGCCATCTACACCGCGTACTCCGGCCTGCTCGAGATGAATGAGAAGGTCCAACGTGCCATCACGGCCGGCGGTAGCACCGACTACGGGGATCAGTACTTCCGTACGACTCCACGCTTCGAGACCGGCGATCCGCGCCACGGCTGGCTGAACCACACGGTGTTCGTCGCGGAAGGCCGCATGATGCCGCACGCAGTCGAGTACAAGGTCTATCGCGTGACCTGAGACCGGCGCGGGGAAGATCAGAGAATCGTGAGTTTCGTCTGGTACTCGCCGTGCGCCTTCTCGCTGTGGCGGCTTCCGATGGTCCCCCCGGTAGGGAATGTCTGTCACTTTATGGTGCATACCAGCTGTCTGGTTGTAAAAGCCCCCTTTCTGCGCGCGAGGGTGTTTGGATGGGTCTACCGGTGCTGGGCAACCGGCACCGGACACGGTCGCCGCATCCGTTCTAGGATGCAGCGGCGAAGGAACGGCCAAGAAGGACCGGTCGGAGGGGTCGTGAGGCAGATCAAGGCCAGCGCTGTCGCGATCCTGTGCGTCACATCCGTTGCCTTGGGATGCGCAAGCCCTGAGCAGCCTTCCCCAGCACCTGTGGTGCACTGGGTCTCGCCGGCAGACAGTGCTCGTTGGACTCAGAGCCAGCATGAGGGATCCGAGCGCCTGGCGGCTCACCAGAACGGTGAAGCCGAGCGGGCCTTTACGGACGCGCTCGACGCGGTACGGGCGGGTGGGCCGCGAGACCCTCGCGCAAGCGTGTCCGTCGATTGGCTACTTCGTGTGGGCCGAGCCTACGAGGAAAGCGGGCATTGGGTGGATCTCGAACGCGTGAGCCGTCTCGTATTGGACACCGAGGTGGTCCGCTCGTCTACTGATGCACGTGTTCGGCTGCTCGCGCGCAAATCCCTGGTGAACAGCCTGACGCAGCAGCGGCGGTTCGACGAGGCGCTGGCCGAGGCAGCAGAGGGGTACGAGGACGCGGCACAACACCATGCTCCCGACTCGCCGATCGTCCTGGACTGGGTCTCGGTCGAAGCGAGTGTCTCTATGGCCGCCGGCCGCTTCGCCGATGCGGAGATTGGCCTGCGCCGTGTCCTCGAGCAGCAGATCGATGCCACCGGTTCCGACACCCCATCGGTCGGTGCCGCTTTAAACGAGCTCGCGTGGTGCCTCCTGCACCAAGGTCGATTTAGCGACGCAGAGCCTTTCGCGCAGCGTTCGGTCGCAGCGTTCGCAAAGATGAGTCCGGAGCCGCGTGAACTCGGGGCCAGTCTGGATACGCTCGCCGAAGTCGAACAGAAGCTCGGTCGACGCGATGAGGCAGAACGGGGTTACCGACACGCGATCGTGATTCTCCGCCGCTTCCGCCCAGAAACGGATTCGCTGCTCGTCTCTGTGCTCGATCACCTAGTTGCACTGCTCCGAGGGTCGGGTCGCACGAAAGACGCGGATGCAGTCAACAAGGAGCTTCTCGCGATTCGCTCCGACATTGCAAACCGGTCTCAGCCGAACCAAACGCAGTAATCAAATCTCGGTCGCGTCACGCGGCCTGCGGAGCTAAGCGCGATGAACCCGGCTCGCTAGACGCCCCCTCCAGGAAGGTGTGATTTGCAGCTGATGGCGATAGCGCTCCTAATCCTGTTCACCGAGTGTTTGGACGTACGTTTTACCGTACGGATAGAAGAGTTCCTTGCGACCTTCCTTCCAAGCCGCTTTGAGTTCTGGCGTTGTGATGTCCCAGTCCGGCCGGCATTTCTTGGTAACAGCACGTAGGTCCTGGCGGAGATCTTCCAGAGTGGGCCGGCCGAAGAACCAGTAGCCGTTGTAGATCCTATAGATGACAAGACCGGGCTCGAGGACAATCACGTGGGGGATCATGGGATTGTTGACAGGATCAGTGTATTCGGCAATGTCGAGATCTTTTTGGACGATACGCCCCGCGTCGGAGAGGAAAGGCCAGTGGGCACCGACTCCGCTGCGATATTCATTGGTCAAAGTGATATTGTCGGTGCTAATCGTGACAAGCCGGCAATAGGCAACCTCGAGCTCACGATGGAGTTCAACAAGCCCTTCAGCTTGCCGGCGGTCCTTGGGGCAGAAACCTCCGCGGCCGAGGACGAGAACCATTGGATGTTGTCCTTGCAGTTCGGAGAGCTTCCGGCGTTTCGCAGTGTGGTCGGAGAGCTCATAGTCGGGGAAGATAGCGCCCGGAACAATGTCAGATCGCATATACATGCTCCTCCTCGTGGCTCCGCCGCACACCCCTGGGTGGGAATACTACAACCTTCCCTCTCGAATCGCGGCGCGGACTCTTGCCGTCATCGTCCTCTTGCCGGGGTCTTGGCTACTTCTTCCTCGAGCCGTTTCGTCCAGCGGTTCACGCGGTCTCTGACCCCATATTCGGACCGACGATCGCTAGCGGTTTTTGGTGTTCGTCTTCGTGTGAACCTCCGCACAGTATGCCCGGGGTCACGCGTGCCTCTATTCGTCGACCACGGCTCCGCTTCTCCGACCTTCAAGACGGAAACCTACTTTGCGCGGGCGGTGCGGGGTGGTGACACGGTCGGTGCTGGAAGCTCCGGTTGTACGGCTACTGTGGGCGGCACCTTTGTCATCCTGCCGGACTGCTGCGGACCCGGAGTGTAGATGACTGCGATCCGCCATGAGCCCGGCACTCATCGATTCCGCCGCCGCGCCTCACTCGAAGAGCGCGCATTTCTGTAGCGTCCCCCCGCCACGCTCGCAGCGCGAAAACCGCACGCGCCCCAAAGCCGTCGAACGCTGGTTGCGGGCTTTGGAGCGAGGGGGGCGGTGGCTGCATGACGGGGAGGGCGTGGCTCCTGCCGCGTTGCTAGGAAGTCGTCAGCGGCCCAAAGAAAATTTGTCGCATCTTGGCCCCTCCAATCACGCGCGCCAGTTCGTGCATCGTGCAGTACATAACGATCAGCACGAACAATAGGATCTGGATGGCCCAGAAATGAGGCCATATCATTTCTCTGAGCAACGTCTCGTTGCCGGTGATGAGGCCTCCGGTCTCCCGCCAGAAGTCGATGAGGCGCTCAAGATAGTGGACGAGCGCAGCGACGAGAAGGTAGATCGTGGTCTTCCACACGATGTTGTAGGCCAGCGGCTTTTCGGGATAGCGATTGATGATGGGCAGCATGTCGGCGATCAAGACCGCCTTGCCCAGGATGAGGGCAGCGATCGCCACTGAAAGCGAAGACATCACCGGGAGGCCCGTTCCCTTGGCCATCAGCACACGGATGAACGCCACAATGTGGAGGGCGATGAAGAAGAAGATCGTGGGGGGAAGTATCGCGAGGAACTCCTCCTTCAACCTGGTGGATAGTTTGCTCAAATGGCCCTCCTCTTGAAGTGATCCAGCCGAGATGCCTGCCCCTGGGCGTAGTCGATAGTGCGCGCGGAAATACGGGCCGGCAAGCCGTCAGTTGATGCTGCGGATCGGACGTGACCTAGCGGTCTTCGGCGTCACGCTCCCCGTACGTCGCAGCGCCTCGGTTCGGTCGTCATGACAAACGATCGGGTCCCGCATGGCCGCGGTGGCCGCGTGTCCCACAGGTCGCAGATTCCACAATGAACTCTCAGGCAGCGGTCGGCATCGGCCTCGCCGTCCGATGCCACCGTGCGCGAGGCGCCTCGGCCGGAAACGCGCCTCGGCGTATAACCGGGATCGGGAACCCAAGCAACGCAGAGCCGCGAGCGTCACTCGTGCGGAGTCCGAAACCCGCGGCGCACCGCGTTGGCAACCGCGCGGCTGAACTCGCCGAGTCCCGCGCGCACCCGCTCCCGAGTGAGCACCTCCCCTCGCGCCTCGCCTCGCAGGAAGCGCATCACGCCGTCGGTGGCCACTCGCTCTCGCGGCGAGTCGATCGAGCGGTAGCGCACGCACCGATCGGGTCCGATCACGAACACGGCCGGAACGGCGATCCCACCCATCTCGCGCGGGTTGTAGAGATCCCACGCGCGCACAACGACGCGAGCCGGATCACATAGGATCGGATACGGGAGCACGAGTTGCGTGCGCACCGCCTCGGAGCGCGCCTGGCTATCGACCGAAAGCGCGACGACGTCCGCACCGGCGGCGCGGATCGCCCCGTAAGCGCGGCCATACTCCGCCAACTGGCGGAGGCAGAACGGTCACCAATGGCCGCGGTAGAACAGCAGGACGCGAGGTCGGCTGGCGACGAGCGACGCCAGGCTGTGCGCGACCCCGGTCGAATCGAAGAGCTCAAAATCGGGCGCCTCTTCCCTCACGTCGGGAGTGATTTGGGGCTCCTTTCGCAGGTATAGAACTGCGCCAGCATCTTTTTCACGCACGCGAGTTCCTTCTGCGGCACCTGCGAGAAACTTTAGCGAACCCCGAGCGTCGGACTACGCGCCCGGGCGCAGAGTTTCGCGTTGCCTGCGCGTCGTCACCCCGCGCGACACCTCGGGACATTTCTTTGACACTTTCCGCCTCGGCGTACCACGTAACGTAGAGCAGATCTGTTCGGTGGGGTTGGAGTGCCGTCGTTCCCGTAGGTAGGGCGAACTGCCACAGAAGGTCGGTATGCGATTCCTCGCCTTGGCTCTCTGGTTTTGCATCGCGCCCGCGGCGCAGGCAACCGTCACGGGTTTCATGTTGAATCCGACGGCCAACTCCGAGAACTTCGCGACCGCCGTGGCCGAAAACGAGGGCCTCATCACGACGCTGACTTTCGAGACTGAACCGTTGGGCCCTCTCGATCCGACGTTCTACCCGGGTGTCAATATCGTCGTCAGTCCTGCGGTCAACATCAATAACACGCCGGCGGGGGCTGGGAGTAACGAGGGACCCCTCTCGCCGGGCGAAGGGCCCTACGAGACATCGCATTACATCTCCATTCCCGGAGGGGGCCACACAATGTCGATTACGTTCGATCAGCCAGTGCTTGGGGTCGGCTTCGATACGGTCGACTACTTCAACCCGGGCGGCGTTAACACAACGTTCCTAAACGCGTACTCTGGTCCGTCCGGTACCGGCACGAAGCTGGGCTCATTCGAGACAGATGGGTACAACTTCCAGACGGGGAATGTGTACTTCGTCGGTGTCCTCAGTACGGCTTCGGACATCCGGTCGATTACGTTCACGTCACCCGGTCGAGACAACGACGGGATCTTCATCGACAACATCGAGTACGCGCGCGTTGTCCCCGAGCCCGGTACGGGTCTGCTCGTGATGGGAGGCGTGCTGAGTCTCACGGTGGCCCGCCGCAGGCTGGCGTTGACCGCGTAGCACTCTTTCGGCGCCTCGCCGTCCGACCACCGCCATGCGCGAGGCGCCTGCGCGAAGAGCGCGCCTCAGCGTAGCAGTACGTGGTGGCTGCTCCTCCGAGAGCCCTCACCCCCACTCCCTTCAGCAGCGGCAAAGGCGATCGCGAGCAAGGAATCGGCAAGAACACTGAATGCGCCCAGGGGTCGGTCTGGGGCGTGCCTATCCATGTCGAGGATTGCTAACGCGGACGGTCCTCCTTCGACTTCACAGGGCTACGCTGCATCGGCTTGGCCGTCAGCTTTTCGATCTGCGTGCGATATCGTGCGAGATCGGCGATCAGGGTGAAGTTTCCATACAGGGCAGTCTCGGACGGCTGCTTCTCGAATGTGGCAACCCCGTAGAGCACGCCCGCGAGCCGCCATTTCCCCCGCACTTTCACGAACACTGGGCCGCCCGAATCGCCCACCGCCGCCTGTGCCTCGTGTGGCGTCGCGCCGTCCTTGCGAAATTCGGTTGCGAACGCCTCGGTCGAGTTGGCCCGTACGGCGTTCTTGAACACGGTGTTCGTGCCCCAGCGCAGCGCCGAGGCCGTTCCCCACGCGAAGCCCTCGTGTCCGGACCACGACGTCGGAGCGCCGCGGTTTCCCCCGTGCCCAATCAGCACCACCGGCGTTCCCGTCTTAGGCGTGGCTGTCGCGATCCGCAGCCTCGGGAGATGGGGGGCACCCTGGATACGAAAGACGATCACGTCTGCCAGGCTCCCATCCTGGTTGCGTAGCTGTACCGTCGAGCCTTGCACCGCGCTGAATGTGCGACCGCCGAGGACGACCGGGCCGGCGCCGACGTGACTCGCCGTCAACATCCAGCCGTTTCCGAGGTAAGTGCCTGTTAGGCCCGAGACGGTGCCTACGTTCGCCCACCCCGGATCGTCGTTAGGTGCTGTCAGATTTTCGGAGCCGCGGTCCGAGACGACGACGAGAGCGTACGCGGGCGCTGCGACCGTCGCACCCGCAAGCGTTGCGAGCGCGAGGAGCCCGCTGGCTCTGATCGCAAAGGCCACGGTCGCCATTTTCCAGATCCTAGGGCGTGGCTCCGGCACGAGTCGAGGCACGCATTCTTTGGTCTCGTCGGGGCGTTGTCATTTGGGAATCGTGGCCTCGCCGTCCGACGCCACCGTACCGGTGACATCCGGCTGAAATAACGCTCATCACAGGGGTACCCCGAACCCCGCCGCCGCGCCCGCCAACGCGGTTGCCGGTCCTCGGGCTCCGGCCGGTCGGGAGCCGCGCGGCCTCTGGCCCGAAGTCTCACCGACGATATGGCTTCCGCCACCCAATTTGAATGGACACCCCACCGGCAACGCGCTCACAATCAGTTCGGCGCAATCCTGTGTCCTCTGGGAAGGGCTATCCTGCCGTTGACTCGCTCTGGGGAGGTGGTTTCCCGCAATGCGATGGCGCCGTCCCGAGCTCTGGCTGGCGTTTTTTCTGTGGCTGATGACTGCGGCAACCTACCTGCCGATTCTCGGACACGACTTCGTTCCGTTCGACGACCCGCAATACGTATCGGAGAATGGGCGGCTCGCGAGCGGCCTCACACGCGAAGGGCTCGTACGCGCGTTTACGGAGCGCTACTTCGCAAACTGGACGCCGCTCACAACACTCTCCTACGCCGTTGATTACCGGTTCCACGGGCTATGGGCGGGCGGCTATCTTCTGACGAACCTGCTGCTCCACGCCACGGCAGCGTCGCTCCTCTTCCTCGCTCTCGCACGGATGACTGGGGCTCTCGGTCGGAGCGGCTTCGTCGCGGGGCTATTCGCTCTCCATCCCCTCCACGTCGAGGCCGTCGCTTGGGTTGCGGAGCGGAAAGAGGTCCTGTCAGGCGTGTTTTTCGCAGCGACGCTGTGCTGCTACGCGCGCTACGCGCAGAATCGAAGCGCCACACGCTACGGGGTGGTGGCTCTCTGCCTCGCACTCGGCCTGCTCGCGAAGCCCATGCTCGTGACGGTGCCCTTTGTGCTTCTCCTGCTCGACCTTTGGCCCTTGGGTCGCGTTCCGCTTGGCAATGCGCGCGCGGCTGCCGCGGCCGTCGCGCGACTCACACTCGAGAAAGCCCCACTTTTCTTCTTGTCCGCGGTCTCGAGTGTGATCACCTTCCGCGTTCAGGAGGCCGCTGGCACGATCCAGACGATGGAACAAGTGCCTCTTGTCCTGCGACTTGCGAACATACCCTTGGCCTACGCCGCGTACGTAGAGAAGATCTTCTGGCCCGTCGGCCTCGCGTTCTACTATCCGCTCCTTCGGAGCTCGCTCTCCCTCTCAAACGCCGGCCTCACTGGGGCGGCGCTCGGTGTCATCACTTTGTGTACGGTCACACTGTTCCGGCGCGCGCCCTATCTGCCCGTGGGCTGGCTCTGGTTCTTGGGCATGCTCGTGCCGGTGATCGGGTTCGTGCAGGTTGGCACGCAGGCTTATGCGGATCGGTACACCTATCTCCCCCTCGTCGGCATCGGACTCGCCGTTGCGTGGGGTGCGCACGATTTCGCTGCCCGGTTCCGCATCCCGGCTGCCCGGCTCAGCGCCGCGGCCCTCGCCCTCCTGGCGCTTCTCCTGGTCGCAACAGAGCTTCAGATTCGCGTGTGGCAGGACGGCATCACTCTGGGCGAGCACGCGCTGAGGGTCACCGCCCCGACTTCCGCCGCACACACAGTCCTCGCGACCACCCTCTACATCAAGGAGCGAGCCCCAGAAGCACGCGAGCACGCGCTCGAAGCAATCCGGCTCGATCCGCGCGCTCCGGGACCCCGATGGATCCTTGGGCTCGTGCTTGAAAGATATGGGATGCACGAAGAGGCAAGCGAGGAGCTGCGTCAGGCGCTTCGCCTTGATCCACGATTCGACGCCGCGCGGATCGACCTTGCCAAAATTCTTTCGAACATGGGGAGGCACACGGAGGCGCTGACACTTCTATCCCAGACCCTCGCCGCGGGGCCCGAAGGGGGCGAGGCTGAGATCGAGCTCTACATGGGCGAGGCACTCGCAGGTCAAGGGAAGGTTGCCGAAGCGGTCGAGCACTATCGCCGTACGCTTCACTGGAGGCCAGACTCTGTCCACGCGCTCGCGAACTTGGGAGCCGCGCTCACCCAAATCGGTCAACTCGCCGAGGGCGAGGAGGCACTGCGGCGCGCAGTTGCGCTCTCGCCTAAGACGGCGGAGATCCAGGGTGAACTCGCCGAAAATCTCCAGCGTCAGCGCCGCAACACCGAAGCTATCGCGCACTTGCGGGAGGCGCTGCGGCTCCGTCCCGGCCAGCTCGAAGCGATGAACAACCTCGCGTGGCTCCTCGCAACCGCCACAGACCCATCCGTGCGTAGCCCCGCTGAGGCCGTAGAGCTGGCTGAGCAGGCTGCAATGGTCACGCGCCGAGGCAACGCAGCAGTGCTCGATACCCTCGCCGCCGCGTACGCATCCGCAGGACGACTGACAGATGCCACTGCGACGGCGAATGAAGCGTTGGCTCTGGCACGCCGAGGGGGCCAGGATGACCTGGCCCGCGAGATCGCCGAGCACGCCCGCGTCTACCGGGCTGAGTCGGTAGCTCCTGCTGCGGGTGGAGCCGCGCCGCCATCCTCCTGATTTAGGCCCCCTTCCCCTCGCGTCTCCAGGGGGGCACATCGTAGACCGCCCCCCGGCCGCATATCCGTCGAGTGTTCTCTGCCGACGCCCGAGGAATCTTGCCCCTCAAACGCGCGGCCCGATTGTCCTCTGAGGCCCGCCTTGCTGGGCCCACCCCCTTCGGGTGTCGGGTGGAATTGACGATCGAAGGGGACGGGCTCAGGGGTTCTCGAGGAACACAAAGAGATCTGCGCCCTTCGACGCGCGAATCGCACGGTGGGGAATCGTGGCGAACCGATCTCTCTGCTCATTGTAGTCATCGACCGAGACCACGATGCCGACTTTCTCGGGCAAGCCGAGAAGCAGAGGAATTTGATCGGGATCCTTCAGAATCTCCAATCTTCGATCCAGATAGAAGTTCATCGCGGGCAGGCGTCGGTCGTTCAGGAGCGGTGTGAAGATCCGCCGGCCGTCGATTTCGCTGCGTACTTGATCGAAGAACGGGCGCCAAGATCGCAGGTTGTCGATGAGAGGAATGGCGAAGGCGAGTGTAAACAACGCCGAGCACGCGATGACGACGCCACACATCCAAAGCGCTAGCTCTTCGTGCCATCGTCCCTTCAGGATGACGAAGAGCACAGCGGCCGCGACAAGATTCGGTGCAAAGAGCCACACAAGTGTCTGATTGTGTAGTACGAGCCCGGCGCCGAGTGGCGCGAGCGCAAAGCCGACGACGACGAGCGCGAGGTTCAGAGCGACGAGCTGCCGCTTTCTTCGAGTCGAGCGCGCACCCTGCGCGAAAAGGTCGTGGAAGAACTCTGCCGAAACCAGGCTCAGCACAAAAACGATCGGCAGGAAGTAAGTCATCTGTGTCGAGGAGGAAAGGCTCAAGGAGACAATGATCGCAATGAACGCAATCTTGAAGAAGAGGCGGCGCGGGCAGACCCTCCGCCCTAGGAAGAGGTCCCATAGCGCGCCCAGGTAAATCAAGGGCCATGGCAGCATGTCGGCGCTGACCCAGCGTGCAACGCCGAAAGGCGGCCGAGTCTTCACCGTTCGGAAGGCGTCATTCAATTCTCCGATATGCAGCGCGGTGGTGTCACGGAAGGTGAAAAATCTGCCGAGCGTATTGTCGAAGAACACAATCCGCAGAAACTCGAGGCCACCCTTGACGTAGAGCGCATAGCACCAAGGTCCGACCAGTAGCGCGAGAGCGACTCCAGCGGTGGCACCGATCCTGAACAGTCGATAGAACTGCCGTGTCATCAGAAGAAAGACGGTGACGGGGGGAACGATGATCAGGAAGGTGTAGAAATTCTTGGCGTAGAAAGAGGCGGCAAGGGCGAGGCAGAAAGGGAGATCCTCAAGCCAGCGCCCTTGCGAGCGCGGCTGTGTCTGGATGGGCGGCGTGGCCGAGGCCTTCTCGTGACCTTGGGAGGTGAGCGCCTGTTCGGCGCGGCTCGCGGCTCTGGGTGCGTTGCCGTCTGCAGGGGTCGTTTGGCCGCGCGAATCCCCGTGCAATGTACGCAGGAAGAGTGCGAAACAGAGAATGATGAAGAAGAGCGCCACGCTGTCGGAGGACGCCCGGTGCATCATGTCGTAGAAGGTGAAGGTGGTCGCGCACAGGTAGGTCGAGATCCATGCGACGGCCTCGCCGTAAAGGCGTCGGCTGATCCAAAAAAGGATCGAGAGCGAGAGGAGACCGCAAAGAGCGGCCGGGAGGCGTACGAAGCCTGCGCTGAGGCGCCCTGCGATCTTGCAGCTCACCCATGAGAGCGCGTAGGCAAGGGGTGGTTTTTCGAGGTATGGGATCCCGTTGATCTTGGGTACAGCGATCTCACCGTATGTGTACATCTCCCAGGTGACACCAGCGACCGCCTGCTCGATCGGGGGCCAAAGTTCATGGTCGAAGACGCCCACCACGAGGTAGAGGCCGACAAAGAGGCTGGCGCCGAGGGCTCGCCGCAGAGCCAATCTTCCGCGGCGCGCCTCCCCCCTCCCATCACCTGAAATCGATTCGCGCATGGCCTCGCCGCTGGGAGGGTTGGGCCCTCGGTCGGCCGCCCGTGGGGCGCCCACCGTAAGCTCAAACCTCGTCTCGCGCTCTTGCGGTGACGCGGGCCCGCTCAACTCGAAGACCCTCACGGGAGCTGCTTGCGATGGGACGGTCGACCATCGGCCAGGCTCAACGAATCGGAGCTCAACGTCGTTGGCACCCTAGCGTAGCGAGCTGAGGTGGGAAGCGACTGGGCGGCTTGAGCTACTTCTCTCGATCCCCAAGCCGATCTCGATTGCGCCTGGCGGTCGCATCTCCCCATGTTTCATCAGGTTTTGCGCTCAAGCGGAATCATTACTCGTGTCCGGCGAGTTCGCTCTAGGCCTTGGGTCCTCGTTGGTAGGGCAGCCAACGCCAGAGGCACCGAGCCCCTGGCAAGGCACGTGCGCGTGGAGGAGACCGCCGGGTTTTAGAATTCTCGCCGCTTCGCCGACGAGCGCATGCGGATCTGACGCATGCTCGACCACGTCAAGAAGAAGCAGCCCATCGAATTCGCTGTCCGCTGCGGGCAGCACGGACCCTTCGACGCGCCTGAGATCGAGCGCAGGTGCCCAAGCCTCGGCAGCGCGAAGCGTCGCCGGACTGACGGGCAAGTGAGCCAGCGCCTCGGCCAGGCGGTAGGAGGCGGTCGTCCGTCCGTCCCAAGCCGATGCGTCTGGGGCGGCGAGTCATCTTCCTCGGAGACGGAGCCGCCTCCTGGGACGCAGACCTCCCGCACCTCACCGGGGACCGGTACATTGCCGGCCGACCGGCCTTTGGGGAGCGGGCGGGGGGCTGCGAGCAGCGGGGGAAGGCGGGTGTCCATCGAAATCGCCGGGGTGACCCTGGCGGCGGTATACGAACGCGAAGTCGCGGCCTCCCTCGAGCGGATCTGGGAGAACGTGCTCGACTGGGAGCACCTACCCTGGCTCCATCGCGACTCGTTCGTCGGAATCCGCGAGGTGGAAGCCGGCGCGGAGGGCTGGCGCGCATGTGTCCTCTTGCCGCAGCCTGGAGAGCCGAGCCCGGCCTGGATTGAGGTTTGCCTCGATCGAGCGCAGCTGCGGTACGTGACCCGGACTCTCGCGGGCCTGGGCAAGGGCACGGAGATATGGACCCGTCTCAATCCCGTTGCGGATCGAGCGACCCACATCACGGTCGAGTTCCATCTACCGGGAGTCACAGCGACCCGAGGCGCGCGGGAGCGGGACCTGGGGACCATGTATACCCAGCTCTACACGCGTCTTTGGAATGAGGACGAAGGCATGATGATCCGCCGGCAGGCGTTGCTGGATGCGCGAGGGGCTCCTGTGACCGCCGATGCAGGGCCCTTTCCGCTCGGTCCCGCCTCGGCACTCCGCGCCCAGCTCCCGCGCGTCGTGGATGCGTATGGTGCACGCTTCCGCATCGTCGAAATCGCCGGTGAGCTTCGCGCCCACGCGACGGTGTGTCCTCACCGAGGAGGACCTCTCGAGGACGCGATGCCTGACGCCGAGGGGTGCATCGTCTGTCCCTGGCACGGCTACCGCTTTGACCTGCAAAGCGGGAAGAGCGCCGATGGGCGCCGTCTTGGTCTTTCCGCGGCGCCCGCGGTCCTTGAAAGCTCGACCGGTGAGGCCTGCCTGGTCTGGCCCAGCGCGTGAAGCTCTTTGCCGCCGCACTCCTGCTCGCGGTCCTCCCGGGCTGCTCGTTCCATCTCCCGCGGCTCACTCGACGCGAGGGGCTGCCCACGTTCGAGCTCCATTCTCCCGAGCGCCTCGTTGTCATGGCACCGCACCCCGACGACGAGATCATCTGCTGTGGCGGTCTAATCCACCGCGTCCTTGCCGAGGGCGGGCAAGTCGACATCGTCTACTTCACGGAAGGTGATGGCTACGTCGAGGGCGTAGTTTTTGAGCTTCGCCAGTCGCAGCCGAAACCGGAGCTCTTCGTCGAGTACGGAGAGTGGCGACGCAGGGAATCCGTCGCGGTATTGACTCTCTTGCGATTGTCGGAAAAGCGCGCGCACTTTCTGGGCTTTCCCGATGGAGGCCTTCGAGACATCTGGGAGCGACACTTTTCCGAGCAGCATCCCTACGAATCACGCACCACGGCGGCCGCACACGTTCCCTATCGTCACTCCGTCGAGCCCGGTGCGCCGTACTCGGGCATCGAGCTCCAGGGCCTTTTGCGCCAGCTGCTGCATGATCTCAAGCCAACACTAATCGTTTTGCCAGACCCGCGCGACCAACATGGGGACCACAGCGCAACCGGTCTATTCACGCTCGAGGCGTTTCACGATTACGCCCAGGCAGACGAGAGGCGCCCGAGCGCACGCGTTCTCACGTATCTCGTACACTGGCCGGGTTGGCCCGGACCCTCCGGGGAGCCGCCGTTGCCGCTCACTCCTCCCGCGGACCTGTCGGAGGCGCCCATTGACTGGGTAGCCTTTCCGTTGACGGCAGCAGAGTCCGCAGACAAGCTCCATGTGCTCCACGTTTACAAGACACAGGTCGACGTGATGGGCACCTTCCTCGATCGTTTCTATCGAAGGAACGAGCTCTTCGGGGAGTTCCGCGAGGATCCGCCGCCCGAAGGACTGGTACTTTCCCCGCTCGCGTATCAAAGACCGAAACCCAAGCCGCACTAAGGCTCGTGCCGGGGGAAGGCGCGCTTTGCCCCGGAAGTTCGCGAGGGCGCGGATTCTCGTGCGCTCGGAGCGCGGGAGAATTTTTATGCCGGAGCTGCTTCCCGAGAGCGAGGCCGCGTCCGACCGAGGCTGCACTCGCGAATGAGTCTGAAGGCGGGAGAGGACGTCAGGGTGTCGCCCCGAGAGGGCGCGTCATCGAGTGGTGCCCGGAGTACCCATCGGAGCGCCCGAAGCACCTGGCAGGACTGGGGGCGTTCGGCCATCATCCACCGGCGCGACTTTGCTGATGAAGTATTGAGTTTCCGCGAAGCAGCTGGTCGGTATTCCGATGTGCTGTTCATACGTTAGCGATACGCGTCTGCCCATACTCCGATTGATCTCGTCCGCGATCGAATCGGTGGGCACAGTGAAGTAGAACTTCTCCGCGACCGTTCCTGGCATCGATACGAGCGCCATTTCCCCTTCCCAAGTTTTGCAGATCCAGCCTTTCTTCGAGAGTTTTTGGACATAGCCCGCTCTCTCGCCCTTCGAGTAGCTCCAATGCAGGACAAGCCACGTGTAGCCCCAAAAGAGAACGGCGATGGCCACGAGGATCCCGACCGCCCACTTCGCCATGGAGTGACCTCCGAGAATTCAATCTGCTCGTTGCATGCTAGCGAGAGCGCGGTGGCTTCGCGCGGCCTCTGCCGACGCATTGCTATCGCTGGTTCTGAGTTGTGGATGCACGAGCCCTGAGGCTCCCAAGGAAGCGACAGCGGCCGTAGATCGTCTCCTGATGAGACCGGGTAGGTGATATCCTTTCCTTGGAGCCGGTCGCTCCATAGGGTCCAGCTTGCCGAATCCAAGCGCGATCCAAGCAATGATGAGGCTCTACGTCTTCCCGGTCGCGCCGCATCCCACGCGCGTGCGCCTCTACCTCGCCGAAAAGCGCGCTGCTGGCGCGCGCATCGGCTTGGAGGAGGTGATCGTGAGCCTTCGCGAGGGAAAACAGCACACACCCGAGCACCTCGCGCGCAATCCCTTGGGCAAGCTCCCGGTGCTCGAGCTCCCGGACGGCACCCATCTCACGGAATCCCTCGCGATCATTCAGTATCTCGAAGAGCTCCATCCGGACCCGCCAATGATTGGCAGCGACCCTCTCACGCGAGCGCGTGTCCACGAGCTCGAGCGCATCGCCGAACTCGGAGTGATGCTCCCTATCGCGCGCATCGTGCACGCCACTCGCTCGCCGCTCGGGTCGCCGCCAACCCGGAGGTCGCTGCGCACTACCGGGCTTTGTTGCCGAGGGCGGTCGCGGTGCTCGAAGAGCGGATCTCCGATGGCCGGCCCTTTATCGCCGGCGCGCTGCCGACGATTGCCGACTGCACAATGGCCGCGGCGCTTCAGTTCGCGCGGTTCGGAGGCGTGGAGATCGATCCCAGCTTCCATGCGCTTGCGCGTTGGGATCGGGCGTATCGGGAGCGACCGGCGGCACGCTCAGCCTTGTTACTCTAGCGAGGCTCGTGGAAGCCTGGGGGTGCCGGGCTCTGGGCCACCGCCGCCGCGGACGTTCCGAGGCTAAGTCGGTCGGCCATCCCTGACCCCCACCCAAGCCAATTCGATCTACCTCTGGCGTGACGAGCGTAGCCCTTGCCACTGATCATGATCTACACGCAATGGCGACCAGCCCTCGCCCCGCAGATGCCCGCGAGGCCGAAGCCAAAAAGGAGAAGAGTCGCCGGTTCCGGGACGGGCGTGAATGACAGTCCAGCCAATGCAACGCTCGGCCCAAGCAAGGTTAGAGCGCCCGTGGATGTGTCGAGCGTATACAGGTTGCCAGACGTGCTGATGCCATTCACGCGGATGCCATTTCCGAAATACGCCGTGCCCGTTTGAGGATCGAAGGCCATCCCCGCGAGGTCCCCCAGCGAGTGGACGCTCAGATCGACGCTCCCGAGGATCGCGGCCGTGCTCTTGTCCACCCTTAAGAGAGTGGCTGATTCGGTGTCCACGATGAACAAGTTCCCGGAATTATCGAAAGCCATCGCTGAGAGGTCGCCGCCGGTGGTTCTGACTGAACCGATCACGGTTGCTTGGCCGGTCGATGGGTTGAGCTCGAAGAGATCGCGCGCACCCGATCCCGCGCTTGGTACGGATTGGACGCCGTAGAGGTTGCCCGTAATGGGATCGAACGCGAGGTCGCCTTCAGCGATAAAAGCGGGAGGCTGGAACCCCGTCGCTCCCACCAAGGTCGGTGTCCCGGTGGTCGGGTCGATCTTGTAGAGCGCATTCGGGACAGACGGTTGCGACGCGACTGTCGTCAGGCCGAAGAGTGTTCCGTCGGGCGAGAAGGCGATACCGGCCACATCGGAGAGTCCCGTACTTCGCGGGTTGCTCGTGGAGCCGGCGGCGGGATTCAGGTTGTACAACACGGCAGCGCCCGTGTCCCCAAATGTGATCCCGACCAGGGTCGCGGCCGCGGCTCGTTCACCTCCTGAGGCGAGAGCCACCCAAACGGACACGATCCCGAGAAGGGATCTCCCGGTCGACCCGGCAATCGCCACAAATTGACTCCCAGGAATCGCAGAGGTTCGCCCGATGGCGCCATATGCTTCCACCGACAACTGCTAAGTGGACCTGCCAGACGAAAGGTGTCAAACGCATCGACAGGCTCTCTGGACCTGGTGTTCGGCGGTTCGCTTTCACCCCGAAAAGGCTTTTCTTGCTGACTCAACACCACCCCCATCGACCGTATTCTTCTCTTGAGAGGGGCGTAGTTTCGTGCAGGCCCTGCTGAGCCGGCTGTTATGCCCTACCTGGAGAAAGCGGTGCGCAGGCGTTAAACTGGCTTTGCCTCAGAAGCTGGTCCTGAAAGCGATCCGATTGATCCTGATGACGGGGGGATATCTCCGACTTGTCAAAGCGGACGGGCGAGGACGCGCGGGCAACGTTGCCCACCTCATCCCGGCCAACCACCATAGATTACGAAGACCTGCTGGGCAGCCTCGATTGCGTGATCTGGGAGGCCGATCCCGACTCCTTCCAGTTCCGGTTCGTGAGCGGGGCGGCCGAGCGGCTGCTGGGGTTTCCCACCCAAGCCTGGCTTGAGGCGCCTAAATTCTTTACGGAGCGGCTCCATTCCGAGGACCGAGATCGCGTGCTGGCCGAGTGCCAGCGACTCACCGCGGCTGGGCAGGACCATCAGCTCGAGTACCGCCTCGTCGCGAAGGACGGCCGCATCGTCTGGGTGCGAGACATCGTCCGGGTGATCAGCGAGCGCGGGGGCCCCGTCAGCTGCCGCGGCGTGATGCTCGACATCACCGAGCTAAAGCAGGTCGAGGAGGCCCTCGCGCTGGCGCAGGCGCACCTGCTGAGCCTGGTCACAAACGCGCCGGTTGTGCTCTTCGAGCTCGATCGCAGCGGCGTGATCACACGCTGCGAAGGGAAGGGCCTGAATGCTGTCCATCTCAAGCCCAGCGATTTCATTGGGCGCTCCGCGTCGCAGCCCTTCCCGGACTCCCCGAAAATCCGGGAGAATCTGCTTCGCGCACTGCGAGGCGAGAGCTTCTCGGACACGGTCACGTTTAGGGGGCGAGTCTTCGAAACTCGCTACTCATCCGTTCGAAATCAAGAGGGAGCAGTCGAAGGAGTCCTCGGCGTATCGACCGACGTCACGGAGCGCGTGCGCGCCGAGGAGGAGCAGGTCCGGCTGGAGGGGCAACTGCGGCAGGCTCAGAAGCTCGAGAGTCTTGGCGTGCTCGCTGGAGGAATCGCCCATGACTTCAACAATCTGCTCATGACGATCCTCGGGAGCGTACACCTCGCGGCCAAGGCGCTTCCGCCCGATTCTTCGGCGCAGGCCAATCTGAAGCGGATCCGCGATACCGCTCGGCAGGCCGCGGACCTGACGGGACTCCTTCTCGCCTACGCGGGCCATGTGCCCCCCACGTTAGAACCCGTCGATCTGTCGGAGCTGATTCGAGGAATGATGGAGCTGCTGACGGTATCGGTATCGAAGAAGGCGACCCTTCAATGGGAGCTCGCGGAGCGCATGACCGCGGTGGAGGGCGATCGAAGCCAGCTCAGCCAGGTGGTGCTGAACCTCGTAACGAACGCCTCCGAGGCGCTCGGGAAGGGGAGCGGTACGATCGTTGTTCGCACCGGCCAAATGGACTGCACACGCCGCGATCTCCTGCACTCGTGCCTGGGCGAGAATCTGGCCGAGGGTCGTTACGTTTTCCTCGAGGTGAACGACACAGGCACGGGGATGGACGAGGCGACTCAGTCTAGGATCTTTGATCCCTTCTTCAGCACGAAGTTCACGGGGCGAGGACTCGGCTTGGCCACCGTGCTCGGGATCCTCGGAGGTCACAACGGCGCGATCTGGGTTCACAGCAACCCGGGTCTCGGGAGCACATTCCGCGTCCTACTCCCCCAGAGCCAGACGAAACCGGCGGCGCGCCGGTTGCAGCCCGCTCGTGAAACCTGGAAGAGCAGCGGCACGGTTCTGCTGGTGGATGACGACCCAGATGTACGCGAGGTAGCGGAGCACATGCTCCGCGATCTCGGTTTCGAAGTTACGACGGCGGCAGATGGGCGCGAGGCTCTCGAAAGGTTTAGCGCCAGCAGCCACAGGATCGCCGCGGTGGTACTCGACATGACGATGCCAGAACTCGGTGGAGACGAAGTGCTGGCAGCGTTGAGGCACACCCACCCGGATACACCGATCGTGTTGATGAGCGGATTTAGCAAGCGCTATGCCGCTGCGCGGATCCGGAGCGACGCGCGTTGCACCTTCCTGCAAAAGCCCTTCGAGCCCGAGGAGCTGGCGGCTGCACTCCGCAGCGCGATCGAGCAGGGGAACAGCACCGCCGACTAGGAGGCAAATCGCAGAGGGTGGGAATGGCTGACTTTGCGCTTCGTGAGCTGGGCCGCCCTGAGTTGAGAGAGGCGGCCCAACTTCTGGGCCGCGGCATGCGCGACAACCCCGTGAACATTCGGGCATTCGGTCCGCAAACCGACCGTCGCGGAAGGGCCATGGTGCGGTTTTTCGAGCCGGTGGTTCGTGGTCTGCACGCGCGAGGCACGATCCTTCGGGGCTTTTCGCGGCACCACGATGGTGGGAGTTTGCGCGATGGCGCCGCCCGGTCGCTGCCAGCCCACCATCGGCGAGAAGCTGGGCATCCTGCCCGCAGTTGTCTTCGGCAATACGATCGGGGTTCCGTGGAGAGTGCTGCGCTGGACCGGTCAGTGGGCGCGGCGCGATCCGGCGGAGCCGCATTGGCATCTGGGCCCGGTCGCGGTGGATCCTGATTTGCAAGGGCAAGGAATCGGGGCGCCATGCTGACGAAATTCTGCGCGAAAATGGACGAGTGCGCCGCGCTCTCGTATCTCGAGACGGACAAACCTCAAAACGTCCGCTTCTATGAAAGGTTTGGATACACCGTGGTGGCCGAAGGTCTCGTCCTGGGAGTCGACAACTGGTTCATGATTCGCCGTCCGTGAGCCGACGCGCTCTCTCCGCGCATCCCTCGTGAGTGCGGAGGTGCTATTGCAAGTAGAAGTTTGAAGCGCGGTTGCGCGACTCGGGAGAGAGACGCCCCGCTCAGGCGCCGTGAAGCGGCGAGTGGGTCGCGGTCCCGCGATCCAGGGCAGCGAGGAGGCCGGCGTGAGTTCATCCACCACGACGTCGGCATCGACACGGGTTCGACTTCATCCTGGTCCCACTCGAAGCTTGCGCTCGCGGCACGCATGGTCCTTGGCTTCATTCTCCTCGGGGCAAGCACCAACCTCATCACACAGCAAAATCCGGTCTCGCTCTGGCAGACCGTTCTCATGCAAGGCCGGACATTCCGAGGCTATTGGACGAAATTTACAGAGCCAGAAAATAGAGATAGGTCAAGCGGAGGAGCCGTCCGACGACTCCTCTTTCATGGGGGCTTCTTCGGCTCGTCGGCCTCCAGGCGGCGTTCGCTCAACCACGACGTCAATCCATTTCGCCCAGAACGCTCCCGGGTCGCTCCCCGCCTCAAGCGCTTCCACCAGCCCGGCCTGGTACGCTGCAAAGTGCTCCGGCCCGAGGAGGACAAAGAACTCAGCCACGCCGCCCGGATCGCTGTCGATGTTATCCATCGTAGAGGGCTCGATCGCCGCCACAGTGAAGTCCTTCACCTCACGCAATCCGCCGCGCCAGGGCCTCAGGAAGGACCCGTCCGCCTCGGACTCTACGTTCTATCGTCTCTTAGTTGAAATCGCTCCAACACTTGACGCAGGCCCTACGTAAGCGAGGTCTCGCGTCGGTATGCGCAGCCAGAGCGTGTGCCGCCACGGTCGACCGTATGTTTCTTCGCCTTCGGTGAGCGCATCCACGAGGTAAGGTATGCGCTCGCCATTCATCGAGTAGGCTTTCCCTTGCTCGGCGAACACTTGGCAGCGGCGGGCTTCGTCTGCTGAATCGTCGAAGCGCACCTCAACCAGCAGTTTGCGGTCTCGCGACTTCCTGTCGCGACTCACGAGGAGGAAAGTCTGTCCAGGAATCGTTTCACCATCGAGGCACAGTTCGTGTTCCGGAGTTATGCTGAATCTCACCGCATCACTCTATTCCTTTCTGTTCGATGATCCCGTCTCTCGCTATGTGCATTTTCGTTCGTATTCGCTTCGGCGCATATCGCCCTGCAGCGGGCGAGTACACCGCCTGTTTCATCTCGTGTGCCCGTCGTGCGGGTCTAGAGATTCGACGGGCAAAGGCCGTGTATGACGCAATGCCACAGGCTGCCAGGGGGTGGTAAAGGGTGATGCTCATTATCGAGGCCGTCGCGACCCCCTAAGTCGTGGTAATCGCGACACTCGTTATCGAACGCCGCATTGCTCGAGGGGGCATAGCTGAACACGAAGCGGGAATAGGCGCTATCCATGCGACTACCAACACGATAGAGTGTCGGTTGGTCGAGAGAGAGCAGTCCCCGGTGTCGAAGCCCACACGCCGCCCTGGTGGAGGGCGCGTACGTCTTGCACCGGCTCGGTATGCCAACCCAGTTGTGCAGGCAGTGGTTTAGGTCGGAGTCCGAGCGGCCCACGTAGAACGCCATAAACGTAGTGCCATCCATGTAGCCGAGTTGGAAGGTTCCGGGCGACGTCCGCAGTACCATCTCATCGATCGTCACGTGCATGAGCGAGAGTGCTCCGCGCATGCCCCACGGTGCCATTGGGTATCTCCTGGCACAGGCGGGACAAACGGGGTGGAACTCGAGTGGATCTTCAGGTCGATGGAGCGTGTCGCACAGGGTACAGCTCACGAGTAGCGACGCTTCGCGCTCAATCTCTTCGCTTTCGCTCTCTTGCATGGTCGCCTCGTTCGAGCATCCCTCCTCGCTGCGCGCCGGATGTCGGCGCGACCGAGGCGGGCGGGGCTTCTTGGGGAGCGACTTCCGGAAAGCAGCGGTCCTGGGATCTGGTGAATCGTGAGGGACGGTAAGGAGGGAATGCCTCTTCGCGTGGGCCGCTTGGCAACTGTGTCCGAGTGCCTGGTGGTATGAAGCCCGGACAGAGCGCAAGTTACCGCACGAGTCGCCTCCCTCCAAGGACAGTCCGTCGCGGTCGTCGGTGCTTCCTTTACGGAATCGAGCTCCTGGCGCGCCCGATTTTACTCGGAGTGCCACGAAGCGAGCCGACGCCGCAGCTCAGCGAGGCGCGCCTGAATGGCGAAAAGACGCCCCGCGAGCTCGCGGCGCCGACGGCTTCCGCGAACGTGGTGCAACGCGGAGCCGAGAACGACTACGCCCGGCGAGAGACGACCGGTATCGCCAGATCCAGGGAAATCGCGCACCGGAAGCGTGGGCTGAGTCGGTCGGGGAAACGCGAGAGGCAATCGGCTCGTGCGGACGGGCCGAAGGGTAACGTGAGCGATCGCACCACACGGGGCGAGGATTGTTCGTGTGGTTGGGCGGGGCCGCCGTCGTCCCGCCCTCGCACGCCGAAGCGCACACAGTATCCTACGGATCGTCGAGCGCGTGGGATCTATTCGCGCGTCAGGCGGCGCAACGGAACCCGAGGCGCTTTTGTCCCACTGATGTCCAGATCGTGTTTCAACCCGAAGCATCTGCACCGACGAGAGTGCGCTATGTTTCGCTACATGCCTTGGACCTTTGTCTGCGATCGCGATGGCCGCTGCCAACTAGGACTGCGTAAGAGTCCCATGGTTCCCCGAATCAATGTCGAGCGACAAGGTCGCACTCCAGAAGCTGCCGGCGCGGCGGGGGCTAAGGAGTTCTTCGCCTCAAACTTCCGCTACGCACAGGTCGAAATGACTGTCGACGAGGACAGCGTCAGCGCCTAGCGGCTGATCTGCCCATCGCGATCATGGTCAAATCTCCTGCGCGTGAGGACGGGCCGGAGGGAGCGGTGTGAGCGGGGCGGCCAGAGGGCGGCACCTTTGCTACATCGTGCGCACCGTTGGCGGGGCCCCTTCGACGCGCATCTCGCGGAGATCCTCCTCGAGCGCGCCGAGCGCATCCTTGCGGCGGACGGCGGGCGCCACTGCAACCGTGCGCTGACGGAAGCCGAAGTCGACCTCCTGCTTGCCGGCGATGAGCCAGGCGCGGCGTGAGCATCGACCGCGCCAACGTGACCTACGCCCCCTTGCCCCGGGCCTCCGACGCCGTGCTCCTTGCGTTCGCAAAGAGCCGCGCCGCGCTGGACGAGCGGTTCTCTGCGTTCGGGGTGAGCTGCGTCGCCAAGCTTGACGAGCAGCAAACGGCTTCTCTCGCGAAGGGTGCCCGCAGGGTCGCGATCCACGAGGGAGGCCACGCCGTCGCGGACGTGACCCTCTTCGGCTGTGGAGCGGTGGTCTTGGTCACTCTCCACTACGAGGAGTACCGGGGGACCGCGCTGGCCAGTCCGCGCCGGAAGCGCGCCGACCGTCGCGCCGTTTGCACTGGTTTCTATGCGGGTGTCGTCGCCGAATGCTGCGCCCCGTTCGCGATTCTGGAAGATTGGAAGGCCCAGATACTTGAATCCCTCGGACCCGAAGGGAGCCCATTCGTGCAAGAGGCGTCCGAAGGCGACCGCAAGCTGCTCGCGCGTTTGGTTGGGACGGAGCACTGGTTCCAGCCCTTTTGGGACGACGCGCTGCGCCTCCTCAGTACGCGCTGGCATGCCGTACACGCGGTCGCGTCGGCGCTCCTCGCGCATGGAACGCTGCAAGGCGAAGAGGTGGACCGGATCGTGACGCAGGCGAATGAGTGAGCATGAAGCCCACGCGCAAGGGCGCGAAGTCTCGCAACGTCGGCACGTCGGAGGGGGTGGCCGCCCACGAAGTGCCCGAGGCGGAGGCCTGGACGCGCGACGCTCCTCGCGGTGGCGCGCGACCTGGACCGTCTGTGGGAGGATGTCGACTTCGCGCACGGGCGGATCGGGATCCGGCGGGCGATCACCTCCGGTCAGCTCACGACGCCAAAGAGCGGTAAGCGGCGCACGGTTGCGATGCCGCACGAGCTCGCGGCGGAGCTCTTCGATCTCCTGTCCGCCCGCGAGCAGGGCGGCCGTGGCAGGGCCGGTGGCTCGGCTCGGGAGCGAGGTGTCCGAGTGGGTCTTCTGCTCCCTCGCGGAGACGCACCTCGACGAACGCAACGTCACCCGCTCGTGGAGCCGGATCCGCCGGCGTGCGGCGAAGCTCGGCGTGCGGCCCCTCAAGCTCCACGTGGCGCGCCACACCTACGCCAGCCTCGCGCTTGCGGCTGGCAAGAGCATCCGGTGGGTCGCCGCGCAGCTCGGTCACGCATCGGCTGCGTTCACGCTACGCACCTATGTGCACGCGATGCCCGAAGAGGAGGCGGATCTCGCGTTCGCGGAGTTCGGCGAACAAACACAGGAGAGCGTCTTTCGACGTCTCTATCCGTCTCCTCAAAAGAATGAGGGGTCAGCGCGTCACGCCAACCCCTCGGATTTCTTGGTGGAGCTGGGGGGAATCGAACCCCCGACCCCAAGACTGCCAGAAGCCAAGAAGGGTCAGAAGTGACGTGAGGTTGCACGTGCCGCGTTGCAAGGGCCTGCACCTGGCGGCATAGAGCGGCATCCACGACGGCCCCACGGCCCCAGACGGCCCCTCACGGGGCAGCTGCCGCTGCCAAGCGCGTCGTAGCTTTGCGTCGCGTCGGCGCCGTGTGCGCGACCGCTCCACCCCCCGTGTACCACCCCTCCCACGGCCAACTCGCGCGCGTATACCTCGCGCGCAAATAGACTGTGAAACTCCATGGTGTCCCCTGGGGGGAATAGCTTGGCCGGGGCGACCGAGCAGGATGCGCCTCTGGGCCCCACCCCGGCACCCCAGCTGAGAGCGCACAGCAGCTAGTTCGCGAGCGGTTACGCGAGCGTGGGTGTTGCACCGTTGCAAGCGTTTCAAGGGGTATAGGGACCTCTGGGGGCCGGCGGTCCACCACCTGGCGGGTGGGCCGAGCAGATCCACCCACTCGATGTCACAGTCTCGGCATTTGAGCGAAGCCACGAGCGTCATGAGCTGGCACGATGATCAGCTCGGGGAATCGTGCCGCGATCGCTGACATGCGCAAGATGTTTTCCCGAACGGCACTCGGGTCCGTTTCGGTCAGCCAGCGGGTGAGCCAGGGTCGCTCCAGTCGTTCGGTGATGCCCTCCAGCTGCCACACCAGATCACCCACCAGCGCGTAACGCTCACCCGTCGGGAGAGCAAGAAAAATGATCACTGATCCGGGTGTGTGGCCGGGTGCGGGGACGATCACGATAGAGCCGTCGCCATAAACATCGTGGCTCCTGGAAAAAGCAAGGTAGCGGCCACCTTCGAAACCGTACTCCTCGTACTGAGTGCTGGTGAAGCTCCGGGCAACCGCCGAGAGGGCTCCATCGTCAACGATGAAATGGTGCTCCTCGGGGGTCACCCAGACGCGCGTACCTGGGAAATCCGGCACACCACTGACATGGTCCCAGTGGGCGTGGGTGAGAACGATGCTTCGCAACGCATGGCGATCGTAACCCTTGGCGTCGAGCTGGTCGGCTGCGGAAGTGCCCCGCTCGTAACTGGTGATTGCACGGAAGGCAGCCGGCATCAGCCGAAGCTGGGCATCGATGTCGCGGCCGAAGCCCGTGTCGATAAGCAGATCACCCCGAGGATGCTTCACCAGAACGGCAGTCATCGCGAAGTCGCGCTTATCGAAGAACGAACCACCTTGGTATGCAAAGGCGGCGCTCCTGTGCGTCATACCGGTCGGTAGCTGAAACACGGCCATCCCCAGCGGCGGGGCAGCAAAGGGCATCGGTTCGGTCAAGGGCGGTGGCTGCGGTAAAGGCGACCTGCCGAAGAGGACCAAGAATGCCCCGAAGGATGCGGCCAGGAAGACTGCCACGATGATGGTGACTCTCAGCAGTCGGCGCGTGTGCGACATACGGACCCCTAGGATGCCAATGTCGACTTCGTGGCGCACCCGAAGTCTATCTCGTCAATCTCGAACGCGCGGCGCGAACCGTGGCGGGGGCGGGGTAGACCCACCCTCGGAGGGTGCGCGGGGTGGAAAGGGGGTTCTTATAACTAGAACTTTTCACCTAGTGTATACACTGTATAGTGTTAGACGATCTCTACCAGGAGGACTGCGCTCGAAGCCCTAGAGTCTGATGCAACGCCTGCGAGGCCCGCGCTTGGCCTGCGCGTCATCCGAGGCCCTCGCCGCGACACGTGCCGCGACGCGCGCTCGACAAGGGGTGGCCGACACCCGCGGGCGTGGGGGGAGCGCCGCCGACGCCACCGATTTGGGTGGGGCGACACTTCGGGCGGAAAGATCGTTCGCAGGTTAGGCGAGCCGGCGCCGAAGCCCGCTGTGAGCGTTCTTGCGCCCCCCCATGGGAACAAGTCGCTCCGCGGCTCGACGGCGCCGGCCGATGCTCGTTGCTCTTCCGATCCACTGCGTGGGGAGCAAAGTCCACGCGTGGAGATGCCTTGGTCGAACGTCAAGGCGTGTTTCCGCGCGAGCTACGGGGGCAGCTCTAGCTCGGTATCCAGGGTTCGGACAGCACCGTGCTCGCGGTCATCTCGGCGATCGGATTTACCCGCTGCCGCTCGAGTGTCGCCTTCGCGAGCTTCTGGTACTCCGCATCCACAGTCAGCTTCTTCATGAAGGCGCCGTAAGCCGCGATGTCCTCGTGCTCGATGACGTAGAGAACGCTGCTCGGCTGGCCCCCGGCAAGCGGCACCCACATCCGCACCCGCCCACCGAGACGCTCGTGCGTCTTCTTGTACTCGTTCGCTAGAGCCAGGAACTCTGCAAGCGTACCAGGATGGAGCTTCCACTGAGTTGTGTTGATAACTTTCATTTCGCGCATCCCTTCTTCTCACCCCATGCGGCCCACTCTAGTCCTATTCCACCGAGAGAAGGGGAGAAACCGGTTGCTAAACGATTGGAAGCTCCAAAAGCCCATGCCCGCGACGCACCGCCGGAACTCCGCTCCATGCAATGCGAAGCGTACGTGAACCCAAACTCGTGACGGAGCAAGCCAAGCCCGGTCCGCCGCACCGGCGCCTGGGGCGCGCCGAAATGATGGGGAAACGCGAACCGACGTGGGGGGCGGGAAGATCGAGCCGCCGCGGTTGTTCGTGTGGTTGGGCGGGACCGCAATCATCCCACCCTCACACACCGGAGCGCACAGTGTCTCACGGATTGTCGATTGCGTGGGATCTTTTCGCGCGGCCAGGCGGCGCAACGGAGCCCGAGGCGCTTTGTCCCACGTGCCACTGTTGCCGCAGCAGATCCGAGAGCTCTCTTGATCCTGCGTGCCGAAGTGCTTCAATGATTCCGACCGACTAGATTCACGGGAACGACAGACAGCTCGAGCGTCGCGTGATAGCCAAAGCTATGCGCCTCGCCGATCTTGTGCGCCACGTACAAGGCGCGTTACCCGACGGCCCCGTCGTGGACATCCTCCTCGAGCGCGCCGACCGCATCCTGGCGGCCGACGGCGGCCGCGACTGCAAGCGTATGCTGACCGACACGGAGATCGACTTGCTACTTGCAGGCGATGAGCCCAAAGATGCGGCATGCGGTTGAAAGAAGATGGGCGTGAGCCATCACACTATTGAGCAGCTCAAACTCGTGCTCGGCGCCGAGCGCTGGAAGGCCTTTATGATTGAGGTCGCTGGCGCGCGAGGGCGTGGAAGGGACGTGGTTGTGTGGAGGTGGCTCGCCATGGCCGAGACGATGCGGGCGGAGAAGCTCGCGGAGCAGAGGCGCGCGGAGGCAAAGGCAAAGGGCGACGCGTAATGGGCAAGATGATCCCGTTCAAAGCGCGGCGCAGAGAAAAGCGTTCGCGCTCGCGGTGCAGCTCGAGGCGCGTCTCAGCGCGGAGCGGCTCGGTTACGCGCGAGCCATCGTGCTCGGGGCCGAGGTCAGCGCCGAGGGATGGCTCGCCGGGGTGCCGATCGTAGGGAACTCCGCGTGACGGGACCGGCACCGAAGCTCGGCGGCAAGCCGCCCCCCGTCGTGGTCGGGGGTTCGGTGCTTGGCGAGCTCTCGGCGCCGGCGCTCCGCGGAAGATGGTGAACGCGGAGCCTCGAAGAGCATACGCCGCTCGAGGGCGAGCAGTGGGGAATTTGCAGCGAGGTCGGCCCTGCCTTCGGAGTGCCAAGAAAACGAGCCGACGCCGCAGCTCAGCGAGGCGCGCCTGAATGGCGAAAAGACGCCCCCGCGAGCTCGCGGCGCCGACGGCTTCCGCGAACGTGGTGCAACGCGGAGCCGAGGAAGACTACGCCCGGGCGAGAGACGACCGGTATCGCCGGATCCAGGGAAATCGCGCACCGGAAGTGTGGGTTGAGTCGGTCGGGGAACGCGAGAGGCAATCGGCTCGTGCGGACGGGCCGGAGGGGGCCACGTGAGCGACCGCGCTCCGCGGGCGAGGAAGGCGTGGCGGAAGATCGTCGAGCCGATGAACACGGAGCAGGTGCAGGACCTACTCACCTCAGACGAGGAACTCTCCTGGTTGCGCTCCGTCGCTCAGCATCTCCTTGAGCCGACGGTATCCGCTCGCCCGCTCACACGGGGGGAAGTCCTCGACCGCCTGGCGGCAGTGCTCGCGGAGTCGCGCGGTGAGCCTCCGGGGCAGGGTGGCAAGCGATGAGGAAGAAGGAGCTCACGAACGCCGAGCTGGCGCTAGCAAAGGCACAGGCCGACCTCGCAGAGTTCGACGCGATTGCCGCGATTCTTGACCCGTATCAACGCGCGAATCCGAAGCTCACTGTCGAAGAGGTGATTCCGCTCCTCCTTCGCGACGGCCGCGCCGAGGACGCCAAGCGGGTGCAGCAATACACAAGCCGGATGATCCGCGTTACGAAGCCCACATGATGAAGTCTAAACCCCGCAGCGGACAGCGCAGAACGACCAGACGCACCGAACTCCGGCGCGCCTCGGCACAAGCAGCTCGCCGCTTCGCAAAAGAAGCCGCGGAGCGCGAGTGGCGAGTCTTCCTGACCGCCAAGTTCGACCGCACCTGGAAGGTGATGATTCGGTTTCGTGCAAAGGTGGGGGCGACTCGCTTTCGTGAGCTAATGACCGAGCTGACCTATTCGATCGACAACATCGGCCTTAAAGGGCGATAGACGATACGATGAAAGACGTCATCATTCCCGACAAAGTGCGACGGACGGCGCTTGCGCACGGTGAGGGCGGTCTGGCGTGGCTTGCCGGGCTTGGGCGGCTCGTCGCCGAGCTCGAACGCGAATGGGACCTTTCGATCGGGCGCACCTTTTCCACAGGAACTGAAGCTTTCGTCGCAGAAGCCGTCAGCGCCGACGGAAGGCAAGCGGTGCTGAAGATCGCGATCCCCGGGCTCGATCC
>DATGZK010000028.1:0-12960 GCA_035489755.1 Myxococcota bacterium | reverse complement strand
TGCCGCCACGTGCCTTCCCTCGGTCGGACCCATGGCGTGCTCCTACAGCTCCACCCCGGCGTGCGGGTCCTTCTCAACCGGGAGCCGACTGCGTTGCTCCCCTCGGGCATCACTGACACTCGGCTTGTGCGGGAGCCCGAGCCCTGGTCCAGGGACGCCAGTATTATCAGAGATTCCTCAGGTTGGCGATTTTCGAATCACTCAAGCGAGTGCGAGCGATGGGCCGAACGGAGCTGGGGGTCCTGGTCTCAGCGATGGGGAGTTCCGCAGAGGGCACTGGTCCGCACATACGACAACGCCCCGACGGAAGCCGGCGCGTAGTCGATTCACAGAATGAGCCGAACGCTACGCCCTCCGTCGGTGCCGCCGTCCACGGAGCCACACCAGGAGCGGCAGGATGGGCACCAGCTCGGCGCCGAGTCCACAGCCCGGTGTGACCAGCGGAACGATCTGGTTGCGGTAGAACGACAGATCGGCTGCGTACGTGTGGTTACCAAACAAGGCTGTCCCGGCGGGTTGGCCATTGTAGTCGTCGATGGCGTCAAGGACGCCGGCGAGCATCCAGCTGCCGTTGACCTTCACAAATGCGGCCCCTCCGGAATCTCCCTCGGCCGCCTGCGCGGGGAACGGGGTCACCCCCACGTCTGTGAACTCCGTGACAAAGGTGCGGGTCACGGTTCCACCTAGAGAGATATCGAGGCCGACCTGCGAAACGGGCGCGGTTCCCCAGCGCATGGTTGTGCCGCTTCCCCAGAAAAAGCCATTGATCCCGTTCCAAGACGTCGCTGCCCCGCGGTTCAGGCCCGCTCCGATTTCCGTCGCGACCGATGTCGTTGTCGGCGGCGTTGTCGCGATGGGGAGAAACGGAAGCGACGGTAGACCATTGATCTGGAACAGCAGAAGGTCGGCCTGCGTCGAGTCCGGGTTCACGAGCTGGTGCTCCGAGCCCGAGATCGCCGAGTAGGTCTGTCCGGCGAGGATCACGTCCCCGGCGCCGACGTGGTTCGCCGTGAGGACCCATCCATTGCCGAGGTAGATGACGGTGAGCCCCGTCGTGCGTGTACCCACGTTTGCCCAGCCAGGGTCGTCCGCAGGAGCGCTGGTGTTCCCCGTACCGTCGCCCGACGCGATGAGGACGGCGTGGCAAGGCACGGCACCAAGCAGCGCGATCGCGAAGACCACCCCCCATGTTCTCGAGGCCTGCATCATCGATTTCCTTGACGCAGCAAGTCGCATGCCCGGCGGCGCCGAAATCCATGCGACCTGCAAGCACTCGGCTTCCTTACGAAATGCAACGGCTCCTCGCGACGCCACCGTGGTCCCTTTGAGGGAAAGGAATGCGCGTTCCGTCGGCCTAGAAAAAGTTTTCCGCCACAGGAGTGGCGCGCGAGCCGAGCGCGTGGGCGCGCACCCATCCGCGGGCCGCCGCCGCCGCGGCTGCGTTCCGACCCGGCGAGGGCGGGAAGGCCCATGTCTCGCGTTTGCCCCGGCGATGTTCGATCTCACGGATGACCTAACCGCACCCCGGCGGCGAGAGGTACCGCTCGCAAGCGGTGCCGATCCCCCGCACCCCGCTATTCGGCATTACTTGGATGGGCCTAGGCGTCGTGTCGATGCCGCGTGCCAGGTCGCTCCTCCTGCGGACTCGCCCGCAAGTCGACGGTGGGGCCGCTCGATTCTGCGCTGCTCTCCATTCGACCCAGGAGCCGCAGGACGCCGTCCAGAATTGTAAGGGGGTGGGGCGGGCAGCCGGGGACGTAGAGGTCGACGGGAATATCGAGCGGGACGCCGCTTCCCGAAGCATCGGCACCGGCGAAAGGCCCACCCGAAATTGCGCACGCCCCCACTGCGATCACGATTTTGGGTGTCGGGACTGCCGCATAGGTCTCCCGCAGCGCTCGCTCCATGTTGTGGGTCACGGGCCCTGTGATGACGAGGCCGTCCGCGTGGCGGGCGGAGGCCACGAACTGGACCCCAAAGCGGCTGAGGTCGAAGACCACGTTTCCCGTCGACACGAGCTCGGCCTCACAGCCGCTGCACCCCCCCGCCGAGACTTGGCGGAGCTTGAGCGAGCGACCGAAGATTTTTCGCATCTTCAGGTCGAGCGCCTCGGCGAGACGCGCTTCGCTGTCCGACACCAGGAGGTGTTCACGGGTACGGACGGCGAGCCGATGGTCCGTGCCGTAAACGATCGCTTGCTCCGGACAGGCTTCTTGACAGAGGGTGCAGAAGAGACACGCACCGAGGTCGATCTGCAGTGGCTCTTGCGTGATGGCCTGTGTCGGGCAGGCCTCGACACAGGCGCGGCAGCCGTCTCGACACTTCGGCGCGTCCAGCATCGGGCGCCCGCGGAACCCCGCCGGGAGCAGAGCCGGTCCCGCAGGAACGCTCGTCGTCTGGTATCCCTGGCGCAGGCGCGATCGCAGGAGCCTCCACATCTTAGCCTCCGGGGCCAGGGCGCGGATTCCGCGGCGCAACGCGACCTCGGATCCCTCCGCACCGAACGCGTTGCCTCGGCGCATCCAAAGGGGGGTTTTCCACGACCCTCAAAGATCATGCCCCGCGTAGGAGAGGTTGAAGCTCTTGTTGCAGAGCGGAAAGTCCGAGATCTGGTTTCCGCGCAGTGCCATCGCCAGCCCGAACCAGTTGTGGAAGGAGGGATCGACGATCTTGTATCCGGCGAGCTCGCCGTCACCGCCGGTAATGGCGACGTGAACGATCTCTCCGCGCCAGCCTTCCACCATCGACACGACAGCGCACTCCGGGCGAAGAGGCGCGCTGTCCACGGACAAGACTTCCTCCGGCAGCTCCGTCAGCTGCTCGCGCAAGAATGTGATCGAGCGCTGCGTTTCGAGCCAGCGCACGAGCGCGCGCGCCATGACATCGCCGGAGTCGACGAGCGCTACCGGAATGTGAGTGAAGCGGTAGATGCCGAAGGGGTGGTCGCGACGGACGTCTCGGTCACAGGCGCTTGCCCGGGCGGCAGGCCCCACAAGGCCGAGCGTCTGCGCGACCTCGTGCGCCACGACGCCCGTGTGCTCGAAGCGCGAACAGATCGTCGGGGTGTCGAAGGTCAGCTCTGCCGTATCCTTTAAATCACGCTCGGCCCTTGCCAACCGGTCGAGAAAGTCCTTGCGCTGCTCGGCGCGCAGTCCGAAGCGGACCCCCCCGGGCTTGACCAGACTTCGTCCGAAGCGATTGCCGGACAACGCCATCAGCAGGTTCAGGAACTCGCCGCGCAGCCGCCCAAACCACGATGCCCCTGGCAGGTAGCCGACATCGTTACACAAAGCGCCAAGGTCTCCGACATGGTTCGCGACGCGCTCGAGCTCGAGTGCGATTCCCCGCACCGCCTGTGCGTAGAGCGGGACTTCCGTGGTCCCGAGGGCTTCGATGGCCTTGCAGTAGGCGAGGGCGTGACCGACGCAGGTGTCACCGGCAATCGATTCGGCGACCACAAGCCGCCTCCCCGGCGAAGACCGGAGCAACAAAGTTTCCGCACCGCGATGCTGGTAGCCGAGCTGAATCTCGAGGTGCCGCACGATCTCGCCGTGGCATTGGAAGCGAAAATGGCCGGGTTCGATGATGCCGGCATGCACAGGGCCGACAGCGACTTCATGGATGCCAGACCCTTCCACACGGAAGAACGGATGGGGGCGGACCGCGATTTCCTCCCGTTCGCCTCGCGGGGCGAGATCCGCGTGTTGACGCAGGGGTTTTAGCCAGGGATGTCCTTGCGGGTGGATCGCGTGCTCCTCAAACAGCTCGCGTTCGAACGCCTGGGCCTGGGGCAGATCCGAGGTGAGCGCGGGATAACTGCGAGTCTTTGGAAGCTCCATGCGCACGAACCCGATCCGCGACCGGGCATCGTCGCCGAGTACGGCGAGGAGATCGGGCAGCGCACCAGCGCGCGGAGGGAGGGCACACAGTGCCAAGAGCCTGCCGCCATCCGAGCAGACGCCGCAGCAGACGCTCCTAAAGGGGAGGGGCGGGAGTTGGGGCAGCTCCGCGAGCTCCAGACGGATGCCGTTCTTGCTCCACAGAGGGCCGCCGGGTGACTGACTTTCCCGGCGCTCTTGGTTCTCGCTCGCCTCGACCATGGCTCAGCCTCCGAGCACTCCGGCTGCCCGGTGGAGGGCGTCCGCGAGAAAGGATGGGATGTAGAGGCCCATCGCAAGTGCCCCGCTTGCCAGCGCAAGCGGCGAGAGGAGGGAGAGCCGCGGTTCCGCGAGCCGGTCTGCGGTGCCTCCGCCGGCAAGCATCGGCAACAAAACGCCGGCCATTCCTAAGAAAGCCACCGCCAAGAGCAAAACAAAGGAAATTCCGAGCCAGGCGTGGGCTCCCCCCAGCGCAGACTGAAAGATCAGGAACTCACTCCAGAACGGTCCGAAGGGCGGCGCACCCCCAATCGCGAGAAGAAGCGCGAGCAGGAGGACCCCGGTCTGTGGCAGGCGCCCGAGGACGCCACGCACATCTCGCGCCACCGTCGTTCCAAAGGACCGCAAGACATTTCCGGCCAGAAAGAAGAGTCCAGCCTTGCAAAGCGAGTGGTTCACGGCGTGGAGCAGGGCCCCGTAGCTGGCCGCACCACCGAGTCCCACGCCGACCGCCATGATCCCCATATTCTCGATGCTCGAGTAGGCAAAGAGGCGTTTGTAGTCGCGCTGGCTCACCATGAAGGCCGCCGCGAGCAGCAAAGAGCCCATGCCAAGAACGATCAGCAGGGTCCGGGCGAACTGTGAATCGCCGGACGCCAAGCACACTTGATAGAAGCGCAAAATCGCAAGAAACGCGCAGTTGAGTAGCGCCCCGGAGAGCAGCGCGGACACCGGCGAGGGTGCCTCACTGTGGGCATCGGGAAGCCAGGTGTGGAGCGGTGCGAGTCCCATTTTTGTGCCGTAGCCCACGAGCGCCAGCACAAACGCGGCCTTCAGCCAGGGCCGGGCCATGAACGGCGCCGCACGGCTCAGACCCGAGAGCGTAAGGTCCGAGGCTCCCACCGAACTGCCGGCAGCCGCGATGCCAAGGAAGAAGGTCCCAAGGAGCGCCAACGCGATTCCCACCGAGCACACGAGAAGATACTTCCAGGTGGCTTCGAGCGCTCCGCGGCGGCGGTAGAAGTACACAAGCGGAGCGCTGGCGAGGGTTGTTCCTTCCACGGCAGCCCACATGAGCGCGAGGTTTTGCGTCACTGCCACCAAGGTCATCGCGGAGAGGAACCAGAGCAGGCAGGGGATAAATCGCTGAAGCGCCGCCGGCTTGTCGTGCGTGCCGTGAAGAACGTAGGGAATGGTGTAGAGGGCAGCGCTCAAAAAAATGACGCTCGTGATCGACAGAAAAAGAAGCCCCGGGACGTCGAGCTTGAGCAGAGAGCCGAGCTCCGGGCCCGAGGGTCCAGCCCAGAGGCAAGCGGTTACCAAAAGGTGCAGGATCGCGGTTCCGAGGAGAAGAGCCAGATCGATCCGCAGGTCTTTGCTGTAAAGGGCAAGCAGGCCCAAGATCGCCGGAACTATCACGAGCAAAGAGAGCATCGGCGCTAGTCTTTCAGAGCCGACATGAGTTCGGTGTCGATATGATCGAACGCACGGCTGATGTGATGGATGGCGATCCCCATCACGAAGACGCCCACGAGCAGGTCCAAGAGAATGCCGAGTTCGACCGCAAATGGGATCTGGCGAACCAGCGTTTGCCCAAAAATGAAGATGCCATTTTCGAGCATCAAGTAGCCGACGACCTGGGTCACAGCCTTCTTTCGGCTCACGAGCACCAAGAATCCCACAAGCACCGTTGCGAAGGCGACGGGTACCAAGAGCGTCGTCGGTGCGGGGATGGGCAGAACCAAGACGGTCGCCAGCCAGAACGAGGTACCAACGAGCGCAGCCGCGATCAGGACGGAGACGTGGAGGCTCACAAAGGGCTCGACTTCCCTGCGGACATTGGCCTCGCGGATGGCGCGGAGCACAAGCTGCGGGATGACGAGGGCCTTTACGATTAAGGTGCCGACGCTCATGAGGGCGATATGCAGCACCTGGACGTCCGCGCCCCCCGCGTAGCCAGGAGCCCAGAGCGCGACGGGGAGGAGCGCAAGGGCGACCCCCTGAAAGGCCGACGCGTGCACACAGCTTGCAAGGCGACTTGTCGCAACGATGTAGAGGTCGAGGACGACCACGACCAACAGGATGAAATCCGCGGACCCCGTCATGGGGCCCCTCGATAGAGAAGCGCAGCAAGTCCGATCCCGGCCAAAACGGAGGCCCCGACGAGGAACTGGGGCACACGCGGAAGCCTGAGCCGCGCCATCATGGACTCGACGCATCCTATCCCGACCGCGAGTCCAAGTTGTCCCCCCAAGAAGAGCCCGACGCTTTGCCAGCCGCCCTGCGCAGGCGAAGGCAGAGCCACCTGGACGAGGAGCGCGCCCACGACAAAGAGCTTCACGGCACTGCCATAGAGGACCAAGGCAAGGTCTGGTCCCCCGTGATCGAGCACCATGACTTCGTGAATCATCGTCAGCTCGAGATGCGTGTTCGGGTCATCGACCGGGATGCGGGAGTTCTCGGCGAGAAGCACGCCAAAAAGGCCGAGCGCCGCGGCGAGGTACGCGGGATGGGAAAGGCCAAGCGGCGCAGCAGGGAGTGCGCCGAGGGCGTCCCCGAGGCTCACGCTGCGGGCTGGGACGCAAAGGATCGCAAGACAAAGCAGGAGCGCGGGTTCTGCAAAGGCTGAGAACGCGGCCTCGCGGCTCGCGCCCATCCCCTCGAAGCTCGAGCCCGTATCGAGGGCGGCAGCCATCGTAAAAAAGCGGCCGAGTCCAAAGAGGTAGACGAAGAGGATGACGTCTCCGGAAAATCCAAGGGGCGAGCTTTTTTCGGCGAGGGGGAGGACGAGGCCCGCACACAGGGCCGTTGCCAAAGAAACGATCGGCCCGGCCCGGAAAAGCCAGGTGGTCGTCCGGCTGTAGACCGCGCCCTTGCGCAGGAGCTTCCAGACGTCGAAATAAGGCTGGAGAAGGGGGGCCCCGCTTCTTCCTGCAAACCAGGCTTTGGTCTTTTGGATCACGCCCAAGAGCAGCAGTGGCGCGATCACGAGGAGCCCCACATGAAGGGTGACGTCCCACGCCAACGTCATTCTGCCGCTCCCATGAGCTGCCAGAGGAGGAGCGCTACCAGCGTCACGACGATGTAGACGAGGTAGAGCTGCACGCGACCCTGCTGGATCACGCGCAGCTGGGAAAGCGCACGAGCCACCCTTCGTGTTCCTGGGATCAAAAACCCCTCGCCCGCGACGTCGCCAATGTGCTCCTCATAGCTCGCCCTCGCTGGGAAATAACCCGACGGCCCGTCCTCATGGACACGGACACGGATGATCGGGGCAAAGGGAGCCAAGAGAGGCTGTGCGAAGGAACTGGCGGTGTACTGCATCCTTGGGCTCGGCGCGGCGTACCCGCAACCCCACGTGACTCCTTGTGTCACCTCGCGCCTGCGAAGGAGCGCGGAGCGAAGGAGCGCCAGGGCGGCGATCAGGAAGGCGAGGACGAAAGCGACGCGGCTCATCGCGAGCAAGGGACCACTGGCGTCAGAGAGCCCCACCGGGATGTGGCCGGCGAGCGCGGCGGCCGGCATGACGAGGCGCAATACTCCCGCGGGCCAGAGGCCAATGCCGACGCAAAGAAGCGAACCAATGAGCATCGTGCCTCGCATCGCGATACCCGCTTCGTGCGCGCGAGGGAGCTGCATTCGCGGCTCGCCCAGGAAGATCGTGCCGAAGGTCCCCACGAAGCAGGCCGCGGCGAGGCCGCCGACGAGGGCGAGAACAGGGATCGCGACAAGCGCCGAGACGGCCCCCGTCGCCGGCAGGCTCGCCGCGCCGCGGAAGGCGCCGACGTAGATCAGCCATTCGCCGACGAAACCGTTGAGAGGTGGGAGGCCGCAGATCGCGATGCTGCCCACGAGAAAACTGAAAGCCGTCGTCGGCATCCTCCGATACAGCCCGCCGAGGGATTCGATACTTCCGGTCCCTGTCCCATGAATCACACTTCCCGCGCCTTGGAACAGGAGGCCCTTCATGAGTCCATGGTTGAGCACGTGCAGAAGCGCTCCGGAATATCCGAAGAAACTGACGATCGCATTGCCGTGGCTTTGACCAAGCAGGCCGAGGCCGATTCCCAGCGCAATCAGCCCAATGTTCTCGACGCTGCTGTAGGCGAGGCGCCGCTTCAAATCGCGCTGAGCGAGCGCATGAACAATGCCCATGAGTCCCGAAGCCGCGCCGAGCAAGAGCAGAACTGTGCTCCACCACGCTGCGGGGGGTCCGAGAAACGTGAGCGTTCGCAGGAGCCCGTAGATCCCCATCTTGATCATGACCCCAGACATCAAGGCCGAGACATGGCTCGGCGCCGCCGGATGAGCCTCGGGAAGCCAGATATGAAAGGGCCAAAAACCCGCCTTGGCGCCAAACCCGACGACGGCGAGGAGGAAGCAGGCGTTGGCGAGACCGCCCACCGCGGCGAAGTGGTCGAAATCGTAGGTACCGGAGCTGCGTCCGAGAAGGACGAACAAGACGAAGAGGAAAACAACGCCGAACTGCGAGGCGATGAGGTAGGTCATCCCTGCGCGTCGCACGTCCTCCCGTTCGTTCTCAAAGGTGACGAGGAAAAACGAAGCGAAGGACATGACTTCCCACGCGATGAGAAATAAGATTCCGTCCCTCGCAATCACGAGCCCGGCCATCGAAGCGATCAGCACATTGAAGAGCGCGACCGCCGGGCCAAGGCGCCGCTTCCCCACGTAGGCGGGGAGGTATCCGCTCCCGTAGAGTGCGGCCAGCCCCGAAACCACAAACACGCAGAGCAGGAAGAACGCCGACAATGCGTCTATGGCGACGTGCGGTTCGCCGACCGGCATCGACCACGCGCCCCGGAACGAGGACGGCTCCGGACGCACCAGGGCCATCAGTGCGCCGATTGCCCCGGTAAGACACGCGATCACGCTCCCCGTCGTTCCAAGGGCAAGAGACGCCCGATCAAAACGCGTGAGACCTGCACTGACGAAGGCGCTGAGAATGAGAAGAGCGATGGCGAAAAGGATGGTTCCGAGCATCATCGTGTTTTGGGTTCTGAGGCCGTTTCACTTTCCCGGGACTCTTTCGCTGCGGAGACCGGCGGCTTGGCATTCTCGAGGGCAGAAATCCGCTCGAGAATCGCCTCCTTGGGTGCGGCCGCGCGCAGGAGCTCCTGCAGCGTCTCGTCGTGCAGCGCAAAGGCGAGCCTCGCGAGGAGCTGGAGGTGGACGCGAACGGATGGGGTGAGGAGCGTAAAGAGAACGCGTACCGCCTGGCCGTCCATCGCCTGAAAGTCGATCGGCTCGCTCAGAAAGCACAGCAGCACGGCTGGCGTATCCATACGGACAACGACCGGATCCCGGGGATGTGGAATGGCAATGCCCTGACCCACAGCGGTCGATGCCAGCGCCTCCCGGGCGACAAGAAGCTGATACAGGAGTCGGCGGTTTACCTTGGAGGGAATCCCCGGGAGCTCGCAGACGGCCTCCAGCACCTTTTCCCTTCGCTCGCCGGGCACCCCGTAGAAGATGCCTCCGCGCTCGATCGCGTCACGGAGGCTCGGGCACTCCTCTGCGTTTCCACTGGAACCAAACAGATCCGGGGATACGCGATGCTTGTGGAGAGCGGCCCACTCCTGGAGCTCGACACGATTGAATCGGTACTGGTCGTGGACGCGATGGCTGGGCAAGGAGCCCCTGCGAACCCAGCGATAGACCGTCTCTTCGGAGACATTGAGCAGTCTGGCGACGTCGCGAACGCTAAGGTCCATGACTCTCCGGAGTCTTGTCTTCGGCTGAAACCCGCTTCTTCGTGAGACTCGCGAGAGCCTCGGGCGAAGCCCCGAGAATGTGCGCCGTCACTGCGTCGCTGGCAGTGCTCTGCCCAGTGCGCAGGAGCTCCCGATCGCGATGGACGCGCGGCGGAACATGAGTCACCAGAGCGATAGTAGGCAGGGCTGCTGCATTGCGCCTTCTCTTCTTCGCGAGGCCTTGGCTCCCCGGGACGGGAGGCAGGCGGCTCGGTAGCCGCCGCCGCACTTCCCGAGCGGGTCCGAGGAGACAGGGGCGGTCGGCCGCAGGTTCGCCCGCGCCTCCGCGCGCGACCCCGCTCTGCTGCCCGTGAGCCCGCCGACCTTTCCCTCGGCAACTCCGAGCGCGCGAGCCCTCTGCGAGAGGGCTCAGCCCGCTGGCTCTCGCCACCAGCGCCGCGTTGCCACGAGAGACCAGATGGCCTCGACGACTCCGAATGGCCACGCACCCTGAAGAAAGCCATAGACGGATCCGAGCGCGCATGCGGCGGCGAACGCCAACGTGAACCAGCGGCTGCGCTTTTCCAGCGCGTAGCACACCAACATCGCCGTCACCGCAAAGAGGCCAAAGAGGGTGAGCCGATCCATCCCGAGTGCACACTCCCTGGCGACGCAGCAGACTGGTCTTGACACGTCGCCTCACCCGACAGCGCAGGTCCCGTGGACGAGCCCCTCCGGGCTCTCTCCCGACCCCTCCTAACGCGCCAGGTTAGAGAGCTGGCGTTCGGTCCCCAACCGCCCTGCGACCCGGGAGGAGGGGCATCGAATTCAGAAGGAACGCCAGCTCGGAGGCCCCACGACCCATCGAAGAAGTACTCCACAACCCCCACGAGGACTTGCAACGCCTTCCTGCCGCTCGCAGGCGGCGCGCGCAGGGCCGTCGCGCGTCCGAACCGCCGTCCGATTTCGTATAATCCAGTCGTCCCTCTCTTGGCCCGGGCGCAGGGCCGCCGTGGTGCCGGGGGCCCATTCAGCGAGGACCCGATCCGGGTCCTCGGGTGCCGAGCGATGACCGCCGCCTCTCCGACCGCACAGCGCTGGATCTACGGACCGACCTCGGACCTTCTCCTCGGCTGTGGCGGAATCTACCTTGTCGCGCTCGTCGCACTGCCCTGGCTGCTCGCATATTCCTCGGTGTCGGCATGGGAGACTTTCAGCGTCGCGATCATCGGCCTCCTCACCAACACACCGCACTACGGAGCAACGCTGCTCCGTGTCTATGAACGCGCCACCGACCGCAGGCGCTACCTCCTCTTCTCCGTTTACTTGAGCGCTGCAATCTGGCTCCTGTTCGTGGCCGGCTTGCACTTCTTTGCCTTGGGATCGTTCCTCGTGACGCTCTACATCACCTGGAGCCCGTGGCACTTCGCCGGGCAGAACTACGGGCTCTCGCTCATGTTCCTGCGCCGCCGCGGGATCGACGTTCCGCTCGTGCTCAAGCGTCTGCTCTACGCCTCGTTCGTGTTCTCGTATGCCCTGACGCTCCTGGCCATCCACGGGCCGACACATTCGTTCGGTGTCGCGCCGGTGCCGACGAAGTTCTTGGGCGGAACCTTCGACTTCGTCTCCCTCGGCTTGCCTGCACCCATGGTGCAGGTGGGCCTTGTGGCGTGCGGCGCGGGATACGTGGCCTCCCTCCTCGCGGCAGGGGTGCTTCTCCTGCGGCGCGCACGGTCGCCTCGCGACCTCCTCCCGTCAGTGCTCCTTGTCGCAACCCAGGCGGTGTGGTTCTCGGTACCGGCTTGGCTCCAGCTGACGGGCGGGGTCGAGGGGGGCCGCCTCTTCATCTCCACGACGTGGCTGGCGATCGCGCATTCCATCCAGTACCTCTGGATCTCGTCGTACTACGCACGGCGCGCAGGGGAGGACGCGGGGCTTCCACGCTACTTCGCCAAGACGGTGCTGGCGGGCGTGGGCATCACGACGCTTCCAGCCGTCGTATTTTCGCCGCCTCTTTTGGGCTCACTCCCCTACCAGGCGGGCTTGGCGACCCTGCTCTTCTCAGTGGTGAACCTGCACCACTTCATGCTCGACGGCGTGATCTGGCGGCTGCGCGATGGCCCCGTGGCCCGCGTGCTCCTGCGCTCGGGCGGGGAGGAACGGACCGCGGAGCCCCGCACGCCCGCTGCCGGTTGGGCGCGGCGCGCCGTGTGGGGTGCGCTGGTTCTCGCGCTCTTCACAGAAGTCTTCGGAATCTGGGAGATGGAGTTCGGCGTGCGGCGGCCGCTCGCGGCCGGCAACCTGGTGCGGGTCGAGGCGGCAAACCACGCGCTCGCCTGGATTGGTCGCGAGAGCTACGCGGTGGAGCAGGACATCGGGGCGCAGATCGCGCGCCGCCTTCAAAGCACGGGTGCAACGCCGCAGCAGTGGGAGGCGGTGCGACACCACTTCGAGCGAAGTCTCGCGATCTATCCCTCGGTCGAGGCGTGGCTCGGGCTCGGGAGCGCGGAGCACAAGCTCGGCAATCCGACGGCAGCGCTTCGCTCCTACGAACGCGCGCTCGAGCTAGACCCCTCGCACGTGACCGCGCTGCTTCTCTCCGGGGAAGCTTGGCTCGACCTCGGGCAGCCCGACCGAGCGCGCCCCCAGCTCGAGCGAGCACAGGGGCTTGCCCCTGAGGATCCGCGCGTGCAGCACGCGCTCGCACGGCTCGCCCGGGCAGAGGCGCGAACCGCGGAGGAGTTGCCAGGGCCGGTGACGGGATCCGCCACCACGCCGAACTGATCCCCGTCCGAACGAAGTGACCCTCTCGCCAGTGGGTGGGGAGCTCGACAAAGCGTCGAGCGCTTCCTCGTGGGGAGGGCTGAGCTCTCCGCGCCGAGGAGGGCTCTCAAGCGTCGCTCTGCGTTCTGAGGACCGGTGCGAGTCGGTGGGCTGCGGATCCGCGCCGCTCGAGCGGTAGCGGAGAGAAGGGCGCCCTCCTCTCGAACGCCTTGATCGCCCGTTCGCTAGCTACTTCTCGTCTGGAAACTCGGAAGTCGTGAAAGATAAAGGGAAATAGGCGCAAACGCTGCCCCAATTGTGTGTCTGATTCGGGTAGGATGCGGTGGCACAACCGACCGAATCAGCACACGAATCGCCAAATCGGGGGG
>DATGZK010000027.1:0-5959 GCA_035489755.1 Myxococcota bacterium | reverse complement strand
TCGGCCCATCTCGGCGAGCACGGAGTCCTCGTCATCGAAGTCGACGGCGACCTTCTTCTTGCGAGAGGCCATCACACCCAGCTCCTTTCGATCTCGTAATCGACCTTGACGACCTTGCCGCGTTTGACCTCCGTCTTGACCGAGAGCAGGTCGACGTTGCCGTGGTCGTTCACGTGGAAGACGTTCGGGAAGAAGTTCGCGTCGTTCGCCTTCTGGATGCCTGCGAGGAGCGCTTCGTCGAAGTCGCTGAACGTTCCGAGGCTCTTACCCTCCAGGCTGACCGAGTATTTACCTCCGCGAGCGTCGCCAATGACGAGACCTTCCTTCATCTCACCATCCAGGTCGAAGTCGTCGTCCTCTTCTTCCTCTTCCTCCTCGTCGTCCTCGTCCTCGTCTTCCTCCTCTTCCTCCGCTGTGTCGGCCTCGATCGCTTCCCACTCGGACTGGGCCTTTCGGTCATCGTCGTACCAGTGGGACTCGACGATGCCGTCGGACCGCTCGAAGAGGATGACCGCCCCGCTGCCGTCGAGCACCAAGTCGTCCTCGTCGTCGAGCGCGACGTCGCCGGCCGCGATCTCGCGGATCGCTCGGCGTGCATCCGCGTCGATCCAGACGAGACCATACCAGCCGTTGCCCTCGCCGTAGCTCGCCTCCTCGTCCGCTCCGCCGTCCGTCGTCAGCTCGTACGCGTAGGCGTCGAGGTTCGTGCTGAACTTTCCCGGTCCTCGTCTGGCCATCTCATGCCTCCCACTTGATGAGCGGTTTGATCATCTTCTTGTCGCCGACCGGCACCTCGCGGGTCGACACCCCAACGGCCTTCAGGATTTCCCGTAGGGCGTCGTACTCCTCGAGCGCGACGTCCTCGATGTACGACTCGTCCGAGTCGCTCTCGATGCCCCAGAGGCCCCCGCTCGTCAGCGTCTGGATGACGCCCTCGATGGCGACCTCCGCCTCCGCGCGGACGCCGACGAACGTGAAGTCGCCGCGCTCGAACTCCGCGCGCCGGTCCGCGAACTCGTCCTCGTCGAAGTACGACGTGTCGGGATCCTCGTCGGTCATCACACGCACGCGGATCGCCTGCACCGTCGGTGCAGTCCGTTTGTGCGCGACCTCGACGACCCGCTTGCGTGCGGTCATTCGCCGTAGCTCCCTTCTTGTCGAGCCCATCCTCGCACGGCCTGCTAGCGGCGCGCAAGGGCTACAAAAAACCGAAGCCGCCTTACGGCGGCTCCGGCGCGTGCCCGAAACACAGAGGAGGTCCCCGAACCGTTCGAGGAAGGAGACTTCACTGTACCCGCCGATCGTGGCCGTGGCAACCTGTGGTTGCGTGGACCTCGCCTACCGCACCGTCCGCTGGATCGAAGACCTCGCCCTCGATGAGTGCACGATCCGTAGCGCTGCGGGCGCGGAGCAGCGCGCGTGGTGGCAGCTCTGGGCGCGGGTCCGCCGCGCGGACACCGGCGAGCCTTTCTACGTTGCGGTGCCGGTCAACCCGAACGGCCCGTATGTGGAGGTCGGGCCGAGCGGCCGGTGGACCTGGGGCCTCGCGCGCGTCGGTGAGACGGACTGGCAGGTCTCCCCGTCGATCGACGTCGTCGGCGACCTGCGCCAGGACGGGATGCGTGGCCCGAGCCTCTGGCACGAGACGCCGCGGGTCGTGGGAGTGCCGCCCGGCGAGCGGTGGACTATTGGGACTCCGTGAAGCGGCTCTGCCGTGCCCGTACCCGACGCCCCCCTCGATGGCCCACTCGAGCACGCGGACGAGGTCCGCCGCCTCGTCCTCGGTGAAGGTGATCGAGTCGATCAACATCATGTCCGTCATGTGGAGAAGACGCGCGAGAGGGATCTAATCTGACAGAGTGTGGACCATTGACTTCTCCGTGCCGCCACCCTAAACGTCCTCATCCATGACCGACCAACCGAAGAAGAAGGGCGGGTTCGCCTCCATGTCCGCCGCAGAGCAGCGTGCCATCGCCCGCATGGGCGGCGTAGCCGCGCACGCGCAGGGGCGCGCGCACGAGTTCTCGAAGGACGAGGCGCGCGTCGCGGGGAGGAAGGGCGGGGAGATCGTCAGCCGAGACCGCGCGCACATGGCCGCTATCGGTCGGGCCGGCGGCCGGAAACGGCAATCGGCCGCCTAAAGTCAGAGCTTCTGGATCCGCTCCATCAGCACGTCGACGTCGACGGGCTTGGTCATGAACAGGACGTCCTCCAAGAGGATCGACAGCACGCGTTCGCGGGAGATGCCCGTCATCACGATGATCGGGATGCGGGGGATGGAGGGGTCGGCGGCGGTGCAGGAGGTCGAACCCGCTGAGCCCCGGCCCGAGGTCGAGGTCGAGCAGGACCGCGTCCACGGGCTCGCGCCGCATCATGTCGAGGCCCACGCGCCCGTTGTTTGCCCAGCACGCTGTGTGGCCGCGCTGCGTGAGCGCTCGCTGGAGCATCTCCCGATCGTCCGGGTTGTCGTCGATGATGAGGACGTGCATTCAGTGTCCGTGAAAGCTGCAGTCCCCGCACTGCCCGCAGACGCTGCACACGAGCACCGACAGGCCGCTCGCCGCGTTCGCGCAGTCGTCCTCGCCGCACACTCCGAGGACGGCGTCGCGCATGCCGCTCGTGGCCGTGCAGTCGTCGTGGAAGGAGTCCTCGCCGCACTTGCCGCACGCGCTGCAGCACATGACCGTCGCCCGGTTCGCGTTGTTCTGGCAGCTCGTGGCCGCACAGGTGGCGAGCTTCATCTGGTACATGGGCGCTCGGGGAGGCTACCATAGGGGGATGAAGACTTCGTCGATCTGCCGGCGCTGCCACCGCCTCCGCCCCGTCGGCCGGGAGCGGCTCTGCGCGGCGTGCGAAGAGCGCCGCGCCAAAGAGGAGCGGCGACCAGCGGCTGCGCAGGTGGAGGCCGGGGGCGTCGTCAACCGCACTCCGCGAGGACCGTGAGAAGCCCCGAGAAAAACCCGCCCGGACACCGATTGTCCGGGCGGGGCCCGCGACTACGGCGCGCTCGCGCCGGTCGGCGGCGGGTGCTTCTTCAGCGCCCGCCGCGCGAACTCGAGCCGCTCGTCAGCCTTCGGGTGCGGGCCGTTCCACTCGCCGGTGTAGTACGAGAGGTTCCCGGTCGCCTTCAGGCTGCGGCGCGCGATGTCGAGCGCGCAGCGGGCGGCACCCACCCGTGTCGAGATGGCCTCGGTCGAGCAGAGCCCGCGGGTCGGTGAGATGGGGTCGTCCTGCGGGTGGATCTGCCAGAGACTCCGCGCAATGAGATGGTCGCAGGTCCCCCAGCGCGACAGGCGTCTGCCCTCGGCCGACTTCACCCACGCTCGGTCGTTGCAGTCGCCGGAGTCCACGTACTCGGCGTAGCGGGCTCCCTCGAAGTACCCGAGGGCGGCGAGCAGGACCGCGTCGTCGGGATCGTGCGTGACGGTCGCGATGCTCTCGGCCACGTCGCGGTAGGGGACCGCGGGCACCGCTTTCAGCGCGGGCGGCCAGTCACTCATGACGGTGAGCAGGTAACTGACGAGCGCCGGGTCGAACGCTGGTTCGAGCGGCGCGAGGTCGCTCGGTGGCGGCGCGGCGGCAGGCTGGATCGCGACCGGCGACAGGTCGAGCGGGGCCCGGGAGAGGTCCGCGTGGACGGCGGGAGTCGTGAGCGGGATCGCGAGCCCCGCGAGGCAGAGGGTGAGTCCGAGTAGGAGTGTGGTTTTCAGCATCCGGCGAGGGTGCCCCGTGCTCGCCCGGGCGGTCAAGTTCTTCTAAGGTTGGGATCGCCATGCCCGACGTCCCGCTCGCCGACACGTGCGTGTGTGGGGTATCCAATTGGCACCGACCGGCCAGCAGCGTAGAAGCGGCCACCCGGACCGGATCGAGTACGGGGAGCGGGCACCTCGAAGCGTCCAGGATGCTCTGGTGCCGCAAGTGCGGGTCGATGCGAGCGATATTTGACTCGCACTGGCAGATCCCCCTCGACCGGGTCGGCGACCTCGCGCGGTCGGTGCCGCTCGAGTCGGACGAGCACCCGACCCACCCTGGCACCCCGGACGCGAAGAAGACGCCCAACCCTGGAAAAAAGAAGGGCAGGGAGTAAGCGCCATGCCGATGCCGCTCGGTCCCATCTCGCTGCTCACGACTGGCCAGATGGTCGCGCTCGCACGCGCGAACCTCCGGTACCTCGATGCGTCCTCCGCGCACGCAGCGTTGTGGCGGAGCATCCTCGCCAAGACCGCGTACAGCACGTGGCCGAACCTCCTCAACGATCCGGAGAAGCGGGAGATCCTGGATGCCATCGAGAGCGGCGAGTACCCGAACATCGTCGGGTAGGCTTGCGCGGACCGCCCAATCGTGCGATTGTCCGGTTTATGCCCCGTCGCAGCAAGCCCGAGCCGCTCCCCCTCTCCGTCTTCCGAACCCAACCGGGAGAGTACGTGCGCGCCGTCACTCGGGAGGGTAAGCGCTACCTCCTGACGAAATCCGGCAAGCCGGCCGCGCTCCTCGTGCCGGTGGACCAGGCGAAGGAAGAGGAATGACCGACGCCGAACGAAAGCGTCGACCGTGCGCTGCGTGCGGCAAGCCGGTCGGACTGGCTACGATTGTGGCAGGCGGGGACTACCCGAATGCGTCGCTCTGCCTCGAGTGCGGGACCCGTCGGACAGTGGAGGAGGTCTTTGAGATGATTCAAAAACGGCGAGCGACGGAGTCCTGATCGTGCGCGCGAGGCGAGTCGACAGAGAGGAGATGTGACGATGTTGACGAGGTTCCGTGCAGACCCACGCAAGGTGCGGGTTTCGATCCGGCGCAACGGTAGCAACTGGGTCGCGAGTGTGTCGAACAAAACGACATATGGGCCCCGTTTCGAGGCCATCGCAACTGGACCTCGCAAGGCGCTCGTCAAGGCACTACTTCTGGCCGACGCTGGCGGTTTGGAAGGGGTAGACCTGTCTATGGGGTGGGCATACGAGCATCCACAACAGGCGCATTCGTAACGGTCAAAACAATGCGCGCGAAGGCGATCTGGAAACAAGAAAGGTAACGAGCAATGCTTGCCTCTGAGGAGATTCTCACAATCGTTCACGCCTTTCCAGATGAGGGACGCAAGGAGGCCATTCGTGACCTCGCCGCACGCGTGCGGATATTGGAAGCCGTTGCCTCGTTCGCGCTATCTGAAGCGGACTCGGAACGACTGTTGGCCGATCTGGAACGACGGTGCTCGCCCGAAGAAAGCAAGCGTCGTATTGCGTGGGCGCATGAAGAATTGAAGCGTCTGCGTGGGAGCAGGTAGCCAACAACCGCGCGCCCGCGTGCGCGCCTCTCAGGTCGGAACGAAGGAAGGGTGAAGCGATGACGGTCGAAGTGGAAGACGTGGTCGCCGGGCGTAGGTTGGACCGCTCCGTGGCGGACTTCGTTCGGTCGTGCGAAGTCCTCATACGTGAGCAACAAGAGCGCGCGTCTCCCGACAACGCTGGCATCGCCACGCTATGCGATGCGGTGCGATTGGCGAGTTTGTCGACGCGAACGACCTTGCGCCCGATGTGGTGCCGCCACCGAGTATGTAACGAAGAACTAGCGCCCGCATGCGCGCGAAGGGAAGGAGGATACCGTGACCGTCGAGAAGTGCCCTAGGCCCCATCACCTGTTGCGCCGCGGTGAGCGATGCCCCACGTGTAGGGGCGACGTGCTGACGTGTCTTGCCTGCGGCGTCAACGGAGTCGGTATCGGCTTCGAGCACAAGTGCGACCCCATCGCCGCACGGGAGGAGCGGGAGGCATGCGCGAAGCTCGTCGATGAGGCGGCATCGAAGGTCAGACGTACATCGAATTGGTGGGGCGCTCTGCTCGACAACCTGGCCGTGCGCATCCGTGAACGTGGGGTCAAGTAACGAAGGACGCCGCGCCCGCGTGCGCGCGAAGGAGTGGGAGATGCCGGTGAACGAACGAGCCTGCGCAGTCAATGAGCGGACCGG
>DATGZK010000026.1:0-23256 GCA_035489755.1 Myxococcota bacterium | reverse complement strand
CTCGTGCAAAAACGAATCTAATTCGGTCCCCTGCCGCCCAACTCTCAGGGGCGGATCCTCCGTCCCTCGAAAAGGAGTCCTCGTGAAGAAGCTTCTCACGGCATTTGCATTCGGAGCACTGATCGCCGGGGTTGCGGGGTTCGTGACCTCGCCGGCCCTCGCGGCGGACACGGGCACAAGCTCGGGCAGCGCGGCCGCCCCGGATACGGGCACGGCCAAGACCAAGCATAAGCACCACAAGAGCTCGCATCACCACAAGAAGTCGACCGAGAGCGGTACGAGCTCGGGCACGACGGGCGGCGCGTCGGGCGGCATGGCCCCCACGACACCGTCGAAGTAACGGTGCCACCTGCCGCCGCACTCCGGGCTCCGCGGGCCTGGAGTGCGGCGGACTGCGTTCCCCGGCGCAGCTAGTGAATCCGCTTTTCCCGCCCCGCCCACTCTTTTTCGCGCAGACGGAACTTCTGAATCTTGCCGGTCGAGGTCTTCGGCAGCTCTCCGAACTCGACGCTCTTCGGGCACTTAAAGTGGGCCAGACGCTCGCGACAGAAAGCGATGATCTCGTCCTTCGAAGCCTGCGCTCCGGGCTTGAGTGAGACGAAGGCCTTCGGAACTTCGCCCCATTTCTCGTCGGGAACCGCCACGACTGCGCATTCCAGAACCGCCGGGTGCTTCACCACGGTGTGTTCGACTTCGATCGTCGAAATATTCTCGCCCCCACTGATGATGATGTCCTTCTTGCGGTCCTTGAGCTCGATATAGCCATCCGGGTGCACCACCCCGAGGTCCCCGGAGTGGAACCAGCCGCCCTCGAAGGCGCGCGCGGTGGCCTGCGGATCGTCGTAGTAGCCCTTCATCACGTTGTTTCCGCGCATCACGACCTCACCCATCGTCGCCGCATCGGCCGCGACGTCGCGCATGGCATCGTCGACGACGCGCAGATGCGTCGAGGTGAGATACGGTACGCCTTGCCGCGCCAGCATTCGTGCGCGTCCCTCGACGTCGAGCCGTTCCCAGCCCGGTTGCAGCTCGCACACCACGTGCGGGCCGTAGGTCTCCGTCAGGCCATAAATGTGCGCAACGCGCACGCCCAGCTGCTCCATTCGGGCAAGCAGCGTCGGGGAGGGCGGCGCACCTCCGGTCGCGACGCGGATCTCGGGGTCGAAACGCACGCCCTGGGCTGCCGGATGCTCGGCGATCATCAGCAAGACCGTCGGTGCACCATTGAAGTGCGTGACGCGGTGCTGGCGGATCAGCTTCAAAATCTCCGCCGGATCGACGCGCCGGAGCAGCACGTGCGTGGCTCCAGCGCCCGTCACGGCCCACGGAAAGCACCAACCGTTGCAATGGAAGAGCGGCAGCGTCCAGAGGTAGACCGAGTCGCGCCCGAGTCCATGCACCACGATCTCGCCGAGCGCGTTCAGCATCGCGCCGCGGTGCGTGTACATAACGCCCTTGGGCCGGCCCGTCGTACCGGAGGTGTAGTTGATCGAGGTGAGGCGCTCCTCATCGTCGATGCAGTTCACGACCGGCAGGACGGGGGCACCCGCCACAAACTCTGCAAAGCTCGGCCCCGCGAGCGGCGTACCACGGACCCCCGCCACGGGGTCCTCGACGTTCACGAGCAGGGGCCTTGCGGCGAGCTGCGCGTCCCGAACGGCGGGCGCGAGCTCGGGATCCGCCAGCACGACCTTGGCTCCGCAGTGGTTCAGGATGTAGCCGACCTCATCGGCATTGAGACGGGTGTTGATGGCGACAAGGCTCGCCTTGGCCAGCAGCACCGCGAAATGTGCGACCAGAAGTTCGGGCACGTTCGGCGCGAGAAACGCGACCCGGTCGCCCGGCCCTACGCCGGCGCGCAGGAGCGCCCCTGCGAAGCGGCCGACCTCCGCGCCGAAGGCGGACCAGGTCTCGCGGCGATCGCCATAGATGAGCGCGGTCTTTTCGGGGAAGACGCGGAGTGTGCGCTCGAGAAGGGCGAGCGGAGAGAGCGGGTCGAGGTGAACGGGCAAGGTCATAGAAATCCCCCGATGCGGCGCGCATTATAGGCGCGCAGGTCCGTGAAGATCGCGCGCCGCGAAAAAAGGCCCGGACAAGGCCCAGGAGGCAGAGTGGGGAAGCGCTGGCTCGTGAAGACCGAGCCCTCGGAATACAGCTTCTCCGACCTCTTGCGCGACGAGCGCACGCGCTGGGACGGCGTCGCGAACCCGCTGGCGCGCAAAAACCTCGCCGCCATGGCACGCGGCGACGAGGTGCTCGTCTATCACACCGGCAGCGAGAAGGCGGTCGTCGGAACCGCACGCGTTGCGGCAGCGGCCGGCGGCGAGGTGGAGCTCGCGGCAGGCGCGGCCTTATCCCGGCCGGTGGCGCTGGCTGAGCTCAAGTCCGACCAAGGGCTCGCGGGCTGGGAGCTCGTGCGGCTGCCGCGCCTTTCCGTTCTCCCCGTCACGGAGGGGCAGTGGGCGGCGGTGATGTCGAAGGCCAAGAAGTCGCCGCAGACCTGAGCCGAGCTTTCCGCGCAAGCCGAGCTCCGGACCGCAAAATCCGGACAGCAAAAACCCCGGGAGTAGACGCGAGGCCTTGGCTTCGCGTCCCGTGGGCGGCTACGGCGTCCGCGCTCCCGGGGTCGGTGGCGCTGGGAACCTGCGTCCCCCGCTGCACCGAGACGAAACTAGGATTCGGTGCGTTGGCAGTCCTAGGACGCCGCCACCTCACTCACCGTAGGGGAACATTTCGACACCGAATCACCTCCATCTCGGCATTGGGGTACACCCAGCGAGCCCCAGCGCCCGCTTCCGGGTCCCGGGTCACGGTGGTCGCCGAATACCGCCGCTCCCGGGTCGCCCCGCCCGGATGCCCGCGCGACCCTTGCGGGTCACCGCGTCGTCCAGCGCGAGACTTGGGGATGAGTGAGATCCCCTCAGGCTCATCCACCGTATCGGACAGTGCGCGCGCGGTCTAGAGGCCCCGCTTCGCGCGGCCCGAACGACCCGCCGGTACACTCGTCCGCATGAGCGAGAGCCCAGCAAAACACGAGCAGATCGCCACCCTCCTCGTTTCCTGCCCGGACCGGCGCGGCCTCGTGGCCGCCCTGGCACAGCTGCTCTACGGCCACGGGGCAAACATCCTCGACTCTGCCCAGCACATCGATGCCACCGAGGGCCAGTTCTTCCAACGCATCCGCTTCGATCTCGCCGAGCTCCACGGCGACCGGGTGAGCCTCGAGGCAGGGATCCGCGAAGTGGCCGAGCGCTTCTCGATGAACTGGCGTCTGTCCTATGCCGCCGGCGAAAAGCGCGTGGCGATTTTCGTCTCACGCTACGACCATTGCCTGTACGACCTTCTGCTGCGCCATCGCGCGGGCGAGCTGCCGTGCCGCATCCCGATGATCGTGAGCAATCACCCCGATCTAAAGCCCGTGGCCGAGCAGTTCGGGGTCGACTATCGCGTCTTCCCCAAGACCAAGGAGACCAAGCACTCCCAGGAGAAGCGCGAGCTTGATCTCTTGCGAGAGCTGCGGATCGATCTTGTCGTGCTCGCGCGCTACATGCAGGTGCTCTCCGACGACTTCGTTCGGGGCCTGCCCGGACGGATCATCAACATCCATCATTCCTTCCTGCCCGCCTTCGTCGGGGGAAAGCCCTATCACCAGGCCCATGCACGGGGCGTGAAGCTCATCGGGGCCACCGCGCACTACGCGACGACCGACCTCGATGAGGGGCCGATCATCGAACAAGACGTGATTCGCGCCTACCACCGGGACTCGATCGAGGATCTGGTTCGCAAAGGTCGCGACGTGGAGAAGACGGTCCTCGCGCGCGCCGTCCGCTGGCATCTCGAAGATCGCATTCTGGTGTATGGGAACAAGACGGTGGTCTTCGAGTGATCCCGCGCGCGGTCCTGCTCGGCCTGATGCTCCTGGTTTCGCTGGTCGGCGCGATCACCCTTTGCGCCCGCCAGAGGGTGCGCAGCGCCGTCGCCGCTGTTGCGGCGCTCGATCCGCGAAGCTTCAAGACGCTCTCGCTGGTTGTCGTGGGCTCGGGAGGCGCCCACGAGAACCCTGAGCGCCGCGGGCCGTGCATCGCCGTCGGCTTCGGGCCGCGGATCGTGCTGGTCGACGCGGGGCGCGCCGCGGCCGAGGGACTGCGCGCCGCGGGGATCCCGGTGGACCAGCCGGACACGGTCTACCTCACGAGTCTCTTGCCGGAAAATGCACTCGGCCTCGACGACGTCTTGCTCACGGGCTGGCTTGCGCCCCGCAAAAGGCCCCTGCGCCTCATCGGTCCCGAAGGAACGCGTGAGTTCGCCGCGTCGCTCGAGCGCGCCTACGCGCGGGGTGCGGGAGCCCTCGCGGAGGGTCTCGCTCTCCCGCCAGAGGGCGGGCGCTTCGAGGTGCTTGAGATCGGGGACGGCTTCAGCGAGGAGCGCGACGGCCTCACCGTGCGTGCAGCGCTGCTCCCGGGCGGCCCGCTTCCCGCCTTGGCCTACCGCGCCGAGGCGGGGGGACGGGCCGCCGTCATCTCCGGCACGGGTTTCGGGGACGAGGCTGTGGTCGGCCTCGCGCGGGGTGCCGCTGTGCTCGTGCACGAAGCCCTCCACCGCCCGTCCCTCGACGCCGCGATCGAGGCGGGCGGCGAGGAAGGCGAGCGGCTGCGACGGGAAGGAGAGCTGCACACCTCCCTCGAAACGGTCGGCGTGCTCGCGAACCGCGCGGGCGTTCGCACCCTCGTGCTCGTGCGACTGCGGCCGCCCCCGCTTTTCGCGTGGCAGTTCCAGCACGCGGTGGGCGCGAGCTTTGGCGGCGAGGTGATCGTCGCCTCCGACGGCGACGAGATCACACGCTGACCTCAGGGTTGTCGGGTGTCGCCGAAGGCGGATGCTGCGGCGGCGGCAGCGGGGGCTCCTCCTCCGGAGGAGGAGCCGGGCGGTCGTCGCGGCTGCGCTCTCCGGTAAAGCGTCGGCGCTGCTCAGCGAAGTAGGGCTGTTCCGGGCGCAGGGCGATGGCTTCGTCAATCGTCTCCACGGCGTCTTCGGAGCGGCCCGCCGCGAATTGCGACTCCGCCAGTGTGTCGAGCAGATTCGGGTCCTGGTGGTCTGTGGCCTCCACCGCACGCTGGGCGAGGCGTACAGCCACTCCGACCTGCTCTTCGGTCGGGCGTTTGCTCGTGACGATCATCCACGCCGTGTTGTTCAGGAGCAGCGGCGAGACGTCGGTGAGCTGCAGCAGTCGCGACCCGCGGCGAGCCAGCAGATTGGCATCCCCCCCCACCTCTCGCGCCACGGCGGCAATCGAAAACAGCACGCACAGGCCGAGCGCTGCATTGGCGAGGGTGAGCCAGGGCCGCGCAGGCTCGCGCCGCAGCGCCGAAGGGGCGACTGCGGCGGCCGCGGCAGTCCCCATCACAAAGCCTCCCAGATGGGCTGCGCCGGCGATGCCCGGGTAGACGACGGATCCAGCTGCCGCGAAGGCGAGCAGCGCGAGGAGCAGCCGGCGAGGGATACGCCAGGTCGCCGGCAAGCGGTCCGCGCAGCGGATCTCGAGCCAAAGCGCTGCTCCCAAAAGCCCGAGGGCGATCCCGGAGGCGCCGAGCGCCTGCTCGTAACCCGTGGCGAGAGACGCACCCATGGCACCAAGGGCCGAGGCGCCCATCACGAAAGCCGTGCGCGCCGCCCCCAGCGCAACCTCGACCAGGCTGCCAAGACCGACGATGAAGAGGAGGTTCGCGACAAGATGGTGGACATCGGCATGGAGCAGGTTGGCGGTGAGGACGCGCCAGAACTCCCCCGCCCGGAAGAGCGTCGTGCTGAAGATGCCGGCGAGCGCAAGATCAGGATCGAACCGGCGCTGGAGCCCGTACACCAGGATGCAGGCCACGGCGACGACGAGGGTTGCGCGCACGCGGGCGGGCGAGCGCGAGAGCCGATCCAGGTCGGCCATGCGGGCGAGCTGCTCGGCGCCGCCGGGTTCGCGGCCGATCCGCTCGGCAAGGGCGCGCTGGAGCCGCTCCGGGCCTTGTGGATCGACGAAGAGGGTGCGGGGAAAGCGGTAGACGGAGCTGCGCGTCCCCATGCGCAAGGCGCGTCCCGTATCGATCAGCTGCGTGATGTCCGGGTACGAAGTGAAACTCTCACCCGAGAACTGACTTGGGTGGCGAACGCCGGTCGCGTGGAGTGAAACGACTCCGCGCCCGCGCCGCAGCGCGAACGTCTCAGGCGCGGCCGAGAGCAGCGAGGGAGCGCTCACCTCCAAGAGACTAGCAGGGCCCCGAAGACCCGAGATCTGCGCGCTCCGCAGCCGCGTTCGCGGCGCATTAGCGCTGGCTTGGGACGGCCAGCGCTGGAACGACGCGGGTAAAGACGAGATAGACCAAGCTGAAGGCGCCGAGGAAGCCCGCTGCGATCCCAAACTGAATGGGCCCGACCCAGGATCCCCCATCATTCGGTGCAAGGGAAGGCCACACCAAGAGGTTTCGCTCGAGCCAGAAGCCCAGCACGCTCACAAAACCCACGCCACCAAGGATCCATGGGGTCTTTTTCGGCCGCTCCCCGAGCAGCACCCAGAAGGGGATGATCCAGCAGCACGCCCAGACCACCATCGAGAGCCAGCCGTAGGGTGCGGCACTCATGCGCGCCCAGGAGAAGTTCCAGTACCAGCCGGCGTTGCCTTGCTCGGTGATGAACTGCGGACCCAGGCGCGCCTCGAAGAACTGCGTCTCCTCGGGCAGGTTGCCGTACCAGGTCACGAGGTACTGCGACCAAAACAGATACATCCAGAAGATCGAGAAGGCGAAGATCATCTTCCCGAGGTCGTGCATGCGCGCCTTGGTGATCTCGCCTTGGAGTCCAGGGGCGTTGCGGTGGAGCACCGAAAGCAGGGCCGTCGCCGAGATCGCGGACAAGAAGGCCCCCCAGCTAAAGTAGGCGCCAAACAGGTTTGCGTACCAGGTCGGAGTGAGCGACATCACCTGGTCGAAGGCCAGGAAGCTAAAGCCGAAGGCAAAGAGCAGAATCAGACCCGGGGCGATGCGCCTTGTCGCAGCCGCGGAGCGCTCGAGTTCCTCCGCATCCCCGCGCCAGCCCGCGGTCCACCATTCGAACATGCTGCGTGCGCGGCCCTGCGCGGTTGCGGCGACGCCGTAGAGCGTCGGGCGGATGGAGTGATAGAGGTACACCGTCGTGAGGATCGCGAGGATCCCGAGGATCCCGAGGTCCAGCGCGGCCACACGCGGCACGTTGAGCCACTTCGCCTTCGACGCGATGGGCTCGGCGATCCACGGATAGATGTGGTGGCGACCGAGAAAGTCGAAGACGCCCAGCACAAATGAGATCGGCACCCACGCGGCGAGGCCCTCGGCAATGCGGCGCACGGGCCCGGGCCACTGGGCGCCCACCGTGACCAGCATGCACGAGATGACGGCCCCCCCCTGCGCGAGCCCTGCAAAGAAGAGGTAGTTCACATGGAAGGCGCGCCACGCGCTCGCCGGGTTGTGCGCGAGCCCCACGACAAAGGCCAGAGCGCCGACCGCTGCGAGTGCGCCCGCCAGGATGGCGAGGCCACCCGACAGCCCGCGCGGATGGGCCCGCTCGACCGGCGCGTGGCCTGCACTCGAGGTCACGGCTTGCCTCCCCTCTGGTCCAGGTACCGCACGTAGTTCACGATGTCCCAGCGATCCTGGGCCGGAATGCGGCCGTAGCTCGGCATGCGACGTCGGCCTTGGTGGATGGTGGTGTAGATATGCCCGTCGCTGCGGGCCTTCACCACGCCGACCAGGGGAAGCACCCCGACAAACACCTTGGCGACCGGACCGTCCGCAAGGCCCGTCGTCCCGTGGCACGGCGCGCAAAACGTCTCGTACTGCACTTTCCCGTTCTGGAGAGACTTGAAGTCCCCAGGCGTCGGGTTCACCAGGGCGTTTGCGTCTGCGTCGCTTCCCACCGTGCCCGGAGGGTTCGGCGTCAGCACCCACGGATCGACCTCAGAAAGGCGCGGGTCACCTCCGCCAAGGGGGACCGTGCCTTCGGGGGGCGTGAATCCCTGCGGATGGTCGGGGATGCCCGTGTACTCGAACGCCTGAACGCTCGGCTGCCGCTTCATCTGCGGGAACCACGCCTGCGACCATTGCTCCCAGCAGCCGGTCGTTGCAAAGGCGAGGAAGGCCCCCCCGACCGCGCACCGCAGAAGAGAGCGGCTACGGCTCGACAAGGCTCACCTCCTTGGCGTTGAAGGCGCGCAGCAAGGCGTCCACCTCGACCACGTCGCGCTCCTTGCACCGGACCGTGAGGCCAAAGTCCTCGGCGGAGAAGCGGGCGCTGTAGCCGGCGTCGTTTTTTCCGAACTTTCCGTGCGGGAGCCCCGCGTGCACGGCAAGTCCAACGAGCGTGAGGAGTCCGCCGAACAGGATCGTGAGCTCGAAGCCAATGACGACGTAGGGGGGGATCGACGCGAGTTCCTTCCCGCCTACGACGATTGGCCAGTCCAAGGACATCCAGATCGTCATCGCAAAGCCCGTAGTGACACCGGCGAGGCCTCCGATCAGCGTCCAGAGGCGCACGCGACTCGGCGGGTCAATGAGGGCGTTCTCGACTTCCGGAAACGGGGCCGGGGAGAAGACGTCGAGATCTTCGTAGCCGCGGTTGCGCAGCCGACCAATGACCTCCACCACCCTGTGCGGAGTCTCGAACACGCCGAGCAGGAGCGGCATCAGTGCGCCCCCTCGGGCGCGTGGCTCTTTCGGTGGATCGCGAGCTCCTTCATCTCCGACACCGCGATCACCGGGAAGAGCTTGATGAAAATCACGAAGAACATGGCGAAGAACGCGAAGCTCCCCGCGAGGATCATGAGCTCCGCGGGACGGGGCGTGTAGATGCCCCACACGGCTGGGTCGTACTCGTGCGAGAGACCGATCACGATGATGACGTAGCGCTCGAACCACATTCCGATGTTGACGAAGATCGACACTGCAAAGAGAGTCGGGACGTGGGTCCGTACGCGCTTGAACCACAGGAGCTGAGGGATCATCGTGTTGCAGACCAGCATCGTCCAGGTCGAGATCCAATAGGGCCCGAACACGCGATACCACCAGGCCGTCTGCTCAAACTCGTTGCCGCTGTACCAAGCGATGAAGAACTCCATGACGTAGGAGTACCCGACGATCAGCGAGGTCAGCAGGATGAACTTCCCCATATTGTCGAAGTGGTAGTCGGTGATGTAGGCCTCGAGTCCGAAGATGCGCCGCACGGGAATCATCATGGTGAGCACCATGGCGAACCCGGAGAAGATGGCACCGGCCACGAAATAGGGCGCAAAGATCGTGGCGTGCCAGGTGGGCACGATCGACATCGCGAAGTCCCAGGACACGACGCTGTGCACGGAAAGCACAAGAGGGGTGCAAAGACCCGAGAGGTGCAGCACCGTCCGATTCCAGGCCTTCCACTGATTGGACTTTCCCTGCCAGCCGAGGGCGAGGGCGGTGTAGAGGAGTTTCCGCCAGCCTGTGGACCGATCCCGCGCGATCGCGAAGTCGGGGATGAGTCCCACGAACAGAAAGAGAGCGGAGATGGTGCCGTAGGTGGAGATCGCAAACGTGTCCCACACCAGCGGGCTCTTGAAATTGACCCAAAGACCGCGCTGGTTCGGGTAGGGAAGGATGAAATAGGACTTCCAGATCCGCCCGACGTGGATGCCGAGGAACTGCGCCGCCGTGAGCACGGCGAACACGGTCATGGCTTCGGCACTGCGGTTGATGGCGTTCCGCCACTTCGAACGAAACAGGTAGAGGATGGCGGAGATCAGCGTGCCGGCGTGCGCGATACCGACCCAGAACACGAAGGTCACGATGTAGACACCCCAGAAGATGGGGTGCGCATAGCCCGCGATGCCAAGGCCCTTGTACACCTGGTAGACCCAGACCGCGCCCGCCGCATGCACGAACACCACCAAGAACCCGAGCAGCAGCCAGTACGGCATCGTCGGGCGGTCCATCACCGCCAGGATGTCGCGGTTCACCTCCGAGTCTGCGACCACAGGGATGGGGCGGATCATGTCGGCAACGGAGGCGGCAGGCGGCGGCGTCATCGGCTAGACCTCGACGGGTCCGCGGACCACCTTCGCCAGGTAGGTCGTCGCGGGGCGCGTATTGAGGACGTGCAGGGCGTGGTAGCCACGTTTCGGGTCACTTCCCTTCTTCGCGACCTGACTGTCGGCGTCCTTCAGGTTCCCGAAGGTGATGGCCTGGGTCGGGCAGGACTGAGCGCAAGCCGGGGTGACTTCTCCGTCGCGGATCAGCCGCTTTTCGTTCTTGGCGGGCTGGCGCGCGACCTCGACACGCTGCGTGCAGTAGGTGCACTTTTCCATCACGCCCTGGCAGCGCACGGTGACGTCCGGGTTGAGCATGAGCTTCATCGACTCCGGCCACTTCTCGAGGCTGTAGTCGTAGTAGTTGAAGCGGCGCACCTTGTACGGACAGTTGTTGGAGCAGTAGCGCGTGCCGATGCAGCGGTTGTACACCATCCCGTTTAGACCCTCGGGATTGTGGTACGTCGCGAAGACCGGACAGACCGGCTCGCAGGGTGCCGAGCCGCAGTGCTGGCACATCATGGGCGAGTGACGCACCTCCACGCGGCCCAGGTGCTCAAGGTCGCTGTGGGGCGGGCGCCCGCCGACAAAGTCGATGTCGCCGTTGGTCACGTAGCGCTCGATCCGAAGCCACGACATGATGCGGCCGCGAATCGATTGCTCTTCACCGACGATCGGGACGTTGTTCTCGAGATAGCAGGCGGCGACGCAGGCGCTGCAGCCCGTGCAGCGGTCCAGGTCGATGCTCATTCCCCAGCGGTACGGAGAGCCGGGCTTTGCGTCGTCGGTCGGGTTGTAGGCGATGAGCTCGCCATTGCGGCTCAGCGCCTCGGGCGGGAGTTCGACGGGCAGGGCCGCGGTCTCACCCTTTCGCGTCGCGTCTTGGACGCGCTCCTTGACCGATGCCGCAAAACCGAGCATCTCGGGATCGACAACGCTCTTGCCGGCGACGAGATCGGTGAGCACGATCGCCTCACCCAGCATGCGCTCCCGCAGATTGTCGTTGGCACCGGTGAACGCCACCCGCTCCGAGTGCCCGGCCTTGGAGAGCTTCGCCTTTGTGGTGAGCCAGGCCCTTCCGCCCGCCTCGTCGGTCGCCGCAGCGAGGAGAGAAATCACGTTCACGCCGCGCGCCGCACCTTGGCGACCGTCGCTCTCCTGTGAGGGGTGCAGCCTTATTCCCTGCGCGTCGTTTAGACCCTGGTCGATTTCGCGCGAGGCGTAGAGGCCCTGGGTGTGACCCTGACCCACGGCGAGCGCCACCACATCGTTTCGGATGCCCCCGCGCGGCACGACCGGAACCTCCGCGCGACGCTGCCCTGGCGTCTCAATCACGACGACGTCGCCGGCCACGACCCCTAGCTTCTGGGCAGTCTCGTGACTCACCTCGGCCCAGGACTGCCAGACAATCTTCATGACCGGGTCGGGAATCTCCTGGAGCCAAGGCAGGTTCGCGCCGCGCCCGTCGTAGAGCAGCGGTGAAGCAAGGGCGAGGAGCACATAGTCTCCTTCGCCCTCGAGAAGAGGCTCTGCGACCTCGAGCTTCGCGACGGCCGGTGCGAGGCTGGCGCTCGCTGTGCCCGACTTCTCGCTAAACGCTCCCCCGTGCTGCAGCGCCTGGCGGAAGTCGACGTCCGACCATGCGGCCTCGAGCAGCGTTCGGAAGCTCCCCGTTGGGATCTTCGCAGCCACCTCCGGGCCGATCGCGCGGCCCACGTCGAACAGCGCATCGACGAGCGCCTGCGTGTCCTGCAGGGGGCGGAGGGTCGGCTGCACGAGGGAACGCACTCCGGCACGCGGCTGTGAGTCGCCCCAGGATTCGAGCGGCGTGTGTTCGGGCAGAATGAGATGGGCGAGGGCAGTGGTTTCGTTCTTCGAGGAGGCGAAGGAAACGAGAAACGGCACCTTCGCGAGCGCGTCGGCGAACCCCGTGGTCGTCGGCATCGAATAGGCGGGGTTGGCACCGTGCACGAGCAGGACCGACACCTTGCCGGACTTCATGGCGTCGACGAGTGCGAGCAGTTCCTTGTAGCTCGCGCGCTTGCCGTCGCTCGGAAGTGGGAGTAGCGCGAGCGTCTTCCCGACGGCACCGGTCAGCTGATTGAGCACGAGCACCGCGGCCGTCGCGGCCCGCGCCCGGTTGCTCGCAAAGCCTCCGGCCGGCGGGAGGGAAACGGGGGCCTTCGCCTTGGCAAGCGCCTTGCCGACCCGCTCGATCGTCTTTGCATCGACGCCGGTGCGCGCGGCCGCACGCTCCGGGTCAAAGCCGTCGAGCACGCCCTGGAGCAGCGCCCGCTCCGATGCCGAACCGGCCCCGTTCTCGAGCACGACCCGCGCAAGCGCCATGGCGAGGATGCCCTCGCTCCCCGGCCGGGCGGGGATCCACTCGTCGGAACTGGAGGCGGTCATGGAGAGGCGAGGGCCGAAGTACACGAACCGCGCTCCGCCTTCGGGGTGAGCGCCAATGTCCCGGGCCTCAGCGAGCTGGCGCGCGTGTTCGACCGGGGATACCCAGGTCTCCAGAAAGTCGTTCGCAAAGGAAACGACGAGGTCCGACTTGGAGAGATCGAAGACCGGCTCTAAGGCGGCTCCGAAGACGAGCTGGGCCGCCTCCAGGAGCGCCTCGGGCGCGAAAGGCTCGTACACGATGCGTCCGCCCGCGCCGACGGCCGCAACCCACTTGTCGAGAAGTCCGCTCGCGGTCAGACCCAGATCGGAGCCGAGAAGGTAAGCACTCCCCGCGCCCCCACGCAGTTTTGTGGCGAGCAGCTCCGTCGCGTCCTTCCAGGAGATCGGCGCAAGCCTGCCATCGCTGCCGCGAAGCATCGGACCGGGGAAGCGGTCGGGGTGGTAGGTCCAGCCGATCCCCGCCTGACCGCGCGCGCAGAGCGAACCCTTGTTCACCGGGTGGCTGGGGTTGCCCTCGAGCTTGATCGGACGACCTTCCCGGGTCTTCACATGCAGCCCGCAGCCCGCAGAGCATTCGCGACACGTCGACGCGTAATAGACCGGAATTCCCGGCGTAATCACTTCTGGCTGAATGACGTAGGGAATGAGCTTCTCTACGGGATCCGAGCAGCCCGCGGCAGCGGCGGCGCCAGCGCCGACACCGACAAGCTTCAGGAAATCACGACGATCAAGCTCGGGCATTCGTTCGTCCTAGGCCTTTAGTGGTGGCAGGTGAGGCAGTCGATCGAAGCCTTGTTCTTGTTGTGGCAATTGATACACCAGCCCATTTCGAGCTTTGCCACCGGTACGCCATTCATCCAGCCGCGCTCGGGCACGAGGTACACCTTGTTCATCTCCTGCACGGGCCCATGGCAGGTCTGGCAGGCGAGTCCAGCCTGGATGTGCCGGTTGTGTCGGAACTTCACATGCTCGGGCAGGCGGTGGATCTGCTGCCACTCGATCGGCTTCTTGTCTTCCCAATACTTCTTCAAAATCTGCACTCCCTCGAGGTCGCCGCCAAACTGCGCGTGGCAGCCCATGCAGTTCTCGACGGAGGGAACGCCGGCCATGCGTGAGCGGTCGGTGCCGGTGTGACAATACAGGCACTGAATCTGGTACTGGCCGGCGTGGATCGCGTGGCTGAACGGGATGGGCTGCTTCGGACCGGGTAAGCTGTCGTCCCAGGCCAGCTTTTGGGCCTCGAGGGCCGCTTCCGAGGGCTTCGCCTGTGCGGACACCTCGCGTGCACCGGGAAGGCCGAGCACGATGGCAATCACGACGGCGAACAGAAGAAGGGGCAGTGCGATTCGATGGCCCGGGGCGGTTTCGCTCATGGGCGAGTCGAGAGCCCTTTCTGAGCAGCCGACGGCTCCCGGAGGCGCCGCGTCGAGGGGTACGAATGACGAACGGGCGCTTCATTACCTCTTCAAGCTGCACGCGTCAAGGCGGAGAAGCGTAGGCGAACGCCACTTCTGACGGACGTACCAAGGGAGAGTCAGGGAGTCGAGCTCCCGCTGCGACCGAAATCGTCCTGCAGGCGCACCACGTCGTCGAGCTCGGGCGTCGAGACCTCGACGAGCTCGGTCCGCTCTCGCGCGCTGAAGCGGTGGCGCCTGCCGACGGGGATGCGCCGATGCTCACCGGGTCCGAGCTCGAGTTCTTCGAGGCGACCGTCCGCCCCCTCGAGCTCGAGACACAAGCGGCCCCGAATCACGAAGATCGACTCGTCCTTCGTGCGGTGGTACTGGAGAGAAAGACGTTTGCCCGCCTCGATCACCAGGATTTTCCCGGCGTACCGGTCGGTGTGTGCCCAGATGAGTTCATAGCCCCAGGGCTTTTCCACACGCCGAGCCTCACCCATGCCGCTCACCCTCCGTCGCCTCGAGATGCTGCAGGAGTCCAGGGTTCAGGTCGTCCGGCGCTTCTAGCATCGCGGCATGTCCGACACCGTGCAACACGAGCAGCGTTGCGCCGTGCCCTTCATCCCCATTCTCGAGGACGCCTACCTCCTCTCGGTCGAGGACGTCCTGGCCGCCGTGCGGGAGATGGGCTGAAAGGCTGCTGCCGGCTTGGTAGACTCGGTCTTGCCCACTGGCTTGCGAGCCTCCGTGCGCGTCCACCTTTCGAGCAAAGGAGTTCCCCCCGATGGGCGAAGCCTGGATTATCGACACTGTTCGCACTCCCCGTGGCAAGGGCAAGAAGGACACCGGGGCGCTCTCTGGGGTCCACCCGCAGGAGCTGATGGCGCAGGTCTTGAACGCCACAAAAGCCCGTACGGGAATCGATCCCCGCGACGTGGAGGATGTCGTCGTGGGCTGCGTCTCCGAGGCCGGCGAGCAGGGCGGCTGCATCGCGCGCATGGCGGTCCTCGCTGCGGGCTGGCCCCATGAGGCGACGGGCGTCGTGCTCAATCGCTTCTGCGGCTCGGGTCAGCAGGCGGTCAACTTCGCCGCGATGGGCGTCATGGCCGGCCAGCAGGAACTCGTGATCGGCGGTGGCGTCGAGAGCATGTCGCGCCAGCCGATGGGAAGCGATGGAGCAGGCCTCGACGGTCACAACCGGCATCTGCGGGAGCTCCATCCCCTCGTGCCGCAGGGCATCTCGGCGGATCTCATCGCCACCCTCGAAGGCTTCTCGCGGGAGGACGTCGACCGCTTCGCCGCGCTCAGCCAAGAGCGGGCGGCGATCGCGCAGAAGGAGGGGCGCTTTGACAAGAGCCTCATCCCCGTGCGCGACCCCGACGGAAAGGTCGTGCTCGATCACGACGAACACCCGCGCGCGGGAACGACGATCGAGAGCCTCGCGAAGCTCACGCCCTCGTTCGAGGGCCTCGGCACCTACGTACAGAAGGGCGACACCCTTAGCTTCGACCAGAAGGCGAAGCAGAGGTACCCGCAGGTCAGCAAGCTGAATCACGTCCACCACGCCGGCAACTCTTCGGGCATCGTGGATGGTGCCGCGACGGTGCTGCTCGCGTCTCCGCAGTACGCAAAGAGCCATGGGCTAAGGCCCCGCGCCAGGATTCGGGCGATGGCGACGGCGGGGGATGAGCCGGTAATCATGCTGACGGCGCCGGTCCCGGCCTCGCGGCGCTGCCTTGCGAAGGCTGGGATGAGCATGAAGGACATCGACCTTGTGGAGATCAATGAGGCCTTTGCCGCGATTCCGCTGAAGGTGATCCGCGACCTCGCGATCGATCCCGACAAGGTGAACGTGAACGGCGGGGCCATCGCGCTCGGTCATCCCCTCGGCGCCACGGGCGCCATGCTAATCGGGACCGTGCTGGACGAGCTCGAGCGCCGCGACAAGACGACGGCGCTGGTCACGATGTGCATTGGAGGCGGGATGGGCATTGCGACGATCCTAGAGCGCCTCTAGAGGCCGCCATGATTGACTTCGAGCCCACCGAAGAGCAGCAGCTGATCGTCGAGACGGTTCGTCAGTTTGCGACCAACGAGATCCGCAAGGCGGCGCGCGAGGCAGACGAAGCCGCTGCCCTGCCGGCTGCGGTGCTCGAGCGGGCGCATGAGCTTGGCCTCGTATCGAGCGCCCTCCCCGAAGCGTACGGAGGCGGCGGCGCGCGAAGCGCGGTGACGGGGGCGCTCGCGGCAGAGGAGCTCGCCTACGGCGACTTGGCGATCGCGCTGGCCGTGCTCTCGCCCACACTCCTCGCCCTCCCGATCGCAGATTTTGGCAGCGAGGAGCAGAAAAAGACCTGGCTCCCGCGATTGGCCGGCGAGCGCTACCTGCCCGGCTCGCTCGCGCTTGTCGAGCCCGCCTTCCGCTTCGATCCCCGTCAACCGGCGACGACCGCCAAACGCGACGGGAAGGAGTACGTGCTGGACGGGGCGAAATGCTTCGTGCCCTGGCAGGACGGAGGGGAAGCGGTCCTCGTGATTGCCGCCGAGGACGGCGAGGCTCAAGGGTTTCTCGTGCCCCGCGGTGCACCCGGGATCTCGGTCGCACGCGAGAAGAATCTCGGCATCCGTGCGCTCCCGACGGTGGAGCTTTGGCTGCGCGGGGTACGCGTCCCGGCGTCGGCGAAGCTCGGGGGCGAGCGGGCAAAAGGGGACGTCGCAGTGCGCGAGATCGTGAACCGAGGGCGCGTCGCCCTCGCCGCGTGCGCGGTCGGAGTCGCGCGTGCGGCATTCGAGATCGCACGTGACTACGCCAAGGAGCGCCAGACTTTCGGGGCGCCGATTGCGACACGGCAGGCCATCGCATTCAAGCTGGCGGACATGGCGATCGAGATCGACGGGGCGCGCCTTCTCGCCTGGGAAGCCGCGTGGAAGATGGATGAGGGTCAGGACGCCACGCGAGAGACCACGATCGCCCGACACCAAGCGCAGCGTGTCGCTCTCGAGGTTGCCGATGGCGCGGTCCAGGTGCTGGGAGGTCACGGCTACATTCGCGAGTATCTGCCGGAGATGCACCTGCGCAATGCGCGCGGCTTCTGCACCTTCGAAGCGCTCAGTCTGGTCTGAACGGAGCACGACGAGATGGCGATTTCCTTCGAACCCGCCCCGAATACCGTCGCTGCCAAAGAGATGTACAACCGCATCGCACGCGAGCAGATGCGGCCGATTGCGCGCAAGTACGACGATCAGGAACACGAGATGCCGTGGGAGTTTGTGCGCTTCATGTGGGAGAAGGGGAGAAACCCGCCGGGCTCTTTCACGGGGCCCAGCGACGGCTTCGCGCAGGTCTGCGTCCAGGCCGAGGAGCTTTGCTGGGGGGACGCGGGGCTTTACCTGCGCATTCCGAGCCCGGCCCTTGGCGGTTCGGCGGTCGCCGCCGCCGGCACGAACGAGCAGAAGGCGAAATTTTTGACCCCCTTCCGCGAGGGCGCACCCAAATGGGGCGCCATGGCGATCACCGAGCCCGCAGCGGGTTCCGACGCCGCAGCGATCCAAACCACGGCCCAGCTGGACGGCGAGGAGTGGGTGCTGAACGGCACCAAGATTTTCTGTACCTCCGGCGAAGCGGCCTCGACGTTTGACGGAGGATTTGTCGTGGTCTGGGCGACACTCGACAAGAGCGCGGGCCGTAGCGGCATCAAGTCCTTTGTGGTGCCGGCAAAGACGCCGGGCATGAAGCTCGTGGGTCTTGAGCGCAAGCTTGGGATCCGCGCTTCGGACACGGCGACGCTGGTCTTCGAGAACTGCAGAATTCCAAAGGAGAACCTGCTCGGAAGCCCGGAGGTCAAGAAGGCCAACCCGATGCAAGCGGGCGACAAGGGGTTCAAGGGCGCCATGGCGACCTTCGACGCCAGCCGCCCCATTGTTGCGGCCATGGCCGTCGGCGTCGGACGCGCGGCGCTTGATTTCCTAAAAGAGGAGCTCGAACGCGAAGGCATCTCCATCCGCTACGACGCGCCGGCCCATGAGCGCAGCGCCATCGAACGCGATGTCATCGATATGGAGGCCGAGCTCCAAGCCGCGCGCCTTTTGACGTGGCGTGCGGCCAAGATGATGGACCATGGCAAGCGGAACAATCTTGAGGCGTCGATGGCAAAGGCGAAGGCGGGACTCGTGGTCACCAAGATCACACAGAAGGCCGTGGAGATTCTCGGCCCTCTCGGATACTCGCAGAAGCTCTTGGTCGAGAAGTGGATGCGCGATGCCAAGATCAACGACATCTACGAAGGCACCCAGCAGATCAACCAGCTCATTGTCGCGCGGCGGATCCTCGACTATTCGTCGTCGCTGCTGCGCTAGGAACGAAACCCATGCCGATTGCCTCCGACCTTCTCGAAATCCTGGTCTGCCCGGAGACGCGACAGCCGCTGCGGGTGGCACCGGGCGATCTGCTCGCCCGCCTAAATCAGCAGATCGCGGAGAAAAAGCTGCGCAACCGCGGGGGCCAGGCCGTGGCGAAGCCTATCAGCGAGGCCCTGCTGCGCGAGGATGGTCACGTCGTCTACGTCGTGGACGACGGCATCCCGGTGATGCTGGTCGAGGAATCGATCGAGGTCTAGCTCACCCAAGGGCCGGCACGATTCGCTGAAGCCGACCCCGCTTGTCTTACTGCGCAAACTCGCGGCGCTTGAGCTGTTTTACGTAGTCCGAGAGTTCGGGATCCGAGGCCACAAGGGCCGTGGTGCGCTCCTCGAACTCCGCCGCGGCTTTCGTGAGATCGGATTCGTCGATCCGGAAGCCGAGGCACTCGCACAGGTGCTTCACCAGCGCCAGCGCTCCGCGCGGATTGGGCGATGTGCTGATGTAGTGGGGCAGCCCGGCCCACAGGCTCACCACGCGCACCCCCTCTTCTTCCAAGCGCTCGGCCAAAACGCCCACGATTCCCGTCGGCCCTTGGTAGGCCGAGGGCTGCACCATGAGGCGGCCGAGCTCCTCGGTCCGCGTCGCAAAGCCCGTGACATGGACGGGGCGGGAGTAGACGACGTCGGCGAGGAAGGCACCGAGCAGCACGGCTTGGCGGATGCGCATGGAGCGCACAAGACGCAGGACGTGATCGCAGTAGCTCCGCCAGCGCAGATGCGGCTCCGCACCAATCCCGATCACGATGTCGCGCAGCGCATCCATCGCTCCGAACCGGAACTCGCTCTTCGGCCACTCAATGCGGCGCACCCCCCCGTCGAGCAGTTTCACGCACGGCCGGCGCACGGTGAAGTCGTAGAACTCCTCGGGATCGATGTCGGCAAGGGGAACGCACTGAAGCGCGTCGGACACGTAGCGCGCCGCCGAGCTCGCCGCCTCACCGGCGTCGTTCCAGCCGTCAAAGGCGAGAAGCAGCGCGGGCTCGCGCAGCGTCGGCTGCACGTGCATGCGGAGCGCATCCTGCACTGCACAAGGTTGGCACGGTCTGACCGGTCGTGACAAGGGGACCCAAGCGAGGACTTGTACTAACCCAGCTCCTCGACGATCCGAAGCAGATCGAGTGACGTCACGATGCCGACCAGGCGCCCGCGGTCCGTCACCATGAGGCGATGGATCCGCCGCTCGCGCATGATGTTCGCGGCGACAGCGACGCCTGTCTCCCGCGTCACGCTGTAGACCTCGTCGCTCATGAGCTCCGAGACCGGGGTCGAGGAGCGGTCGACCTTGAGCTCGGCGATCTCCTGATAGTCCTCGACGTCGCTATAGAATCGTCCGCTCGCGCCGGCGGTGGCGCGTTCGGAGAGATGACGGACAAGATCGCGCTGCGAAATGACGCCGATCGGACGGCCGCCGGCATCCACGACCGGCGCCCCGCTGACGCCCCGTTTCACGAGCGTCTGCTCCGCCTCCCGCACCGTCGCCTCCGGCGGTAGACACACGACATCCGGATTCATGAGCTCCGCGACGCTGCGCTTCTTTGTTCGCATGGGGGCGAGGGTTCCACAGCGAAGTGCGGTTTCGCCACGGGCCCGCGGGGCTGCGCCGTCTTCGGCGCGCTTTCGCAGGACGCCTCGGCGGTCCTAGCGTACGAAGCGGTAGCCATGCCCGCGCACCGACACGATGTGCTTGGGCCGGGTCGGATCCGGCTCCACGTACCGCCGCAGGCGCACGATGAAGCTATCGACAACGCGGGTTCGCGTTTCCGGACGCAGGCCCCACACGGTCTCGAGGAGCTCGCCTCGCGGCACGGCTTCGCCTTCTCGTTCGATGAGGGCGCGCAGGAGCCCCGCCTCCCGCGTGGTGAGGCGCTGCGTCCCACGCGGCGTTTCGAGTTCGAGGCGGTCGAAATGCACCGTCACGTCGCCGAACTGGAAGATCCGGGGACCCTCCCCGTCCGGCGCGACCCCGTCCCAGCGTCGCCGCCGCAGGAGTCCGCGCACCCGGGCGAAGAGCTCCTCGAGTCGGAAGGGCTTCGTCAGATAGTCGTCCCCACCCTCTTCGAGGCCCCGCACGACGTCGGCGGCGTCGTCCTTGGCCGTCAAAATCAAGATCGGGACGTAGTTTCCGGCGGCCCGCGCCCGTCGGGCGACCTCGTAGCCGGGCAGACCGGGCAACATGAGATCGAGGATCACGAGATCGAGGGGGTGCTGGGAATCGGCGATGCGCTCCACGGCCCCGGGGCCGTCACACGCCACCTCAACCGCGTGCCCCTCGGCCTCGAGATTGTATTTGAGGCCCTCGGCCAGGTGGGCCTCGTCCTCCACCACGAGGATCCGCGACATGCCTACGCCTGGCGCAAGCGTACGCCGCTTGCCACGGCGGCGCTTTTTCCGGGGTCCGCCCTGAGCGACACCACGAAGCGACTGCCGCGCCCGGAGCCCTCGCTGCGGGCGACCACCCGGCCGCCCTGCCGGCGAACGAGATTTCGCACGATGAATAGGCCAAGACCAAGGCCCGCGGCCTTGCGCTGGACGTCGCGCCCGGCGCGGTAGAAGCGCTGGAAGATCTTGCGAAGCTCCTTGCGGGGAATGCCGATCCCCCGATCGACGATCTCGACGTGAACCCGCTCGTCGATGCCAAGCGTAATGCCCACGCGAACGTCGACGGGCGGCTCCGAGTACTTGACTGCGTTTTCGAGCAGGTTCCGGAAGACAAGACCGAGCTCGGCCGGATCCCCCCGCACCGTGGCGTTCGTGCCGGCCTCCAGCCGCACAGCCTCGGGCGCAAGCCCGTGGCGTGCGCGAATCTCGCTGATGCAGCGCTCGAGGAGCGGCGAGAGCTCGATCCACTCGAGCTGTGCTTTTCGGATGCGTTCCTCTGCGCGGGCGGCCGCGAGGACCTGGTGCACGGTGCGATCGAGGCGCTCGACGTCCTCGCCCATGCGTGCCAGGAACTCCCGCCGCTCCTGCGGGAGAGGATCGTGGAGGGCCAGGGTGTCGAGGTAAAGGCGCAGCGAGGCGAGGGGCGTCTTCATCTCGTGGGTCACGGCATCGAGGAAGGCCTGCTGGCGCTGGTTGAGGCGCATCTCTCGGATGAGCCACGCGCACAGGAGGCCAAGACCCACGATAATCAACGCGAAGAAAAGCGTGCCGAAGATGAGCAGAACCCAATGAAGGGCAGTAAGGCCCTTCTCCACCGGCCGCAGATCCCCGACCACAAGGATCTGCCAGGCCACGAGCAGGGCGATCGCCAGAAGCGAGAGCACGATTCCGATCGTGAGCGGGAAACCAATGGAGCGACGGGCCACTCGATATCCCCCTCGGCTCGCTAGGATAGTGGCAAACCTTCTGGTGTGGGGCTGTCGTGCCGAGAATCCCTCTTCTGCGGCTTTGCCTTCTCGCCCTTGTGGCCTCGGGGGGGTTCGCCCCGCCGGCAGGGGCGGAGGGGAGCTGCCCTTCGGTTCCCGGTCTGAACGAGATCGATGGGCACGTCCGGGTAGACGCCGATTCGGCGGTCCGGCTGAAGGAGGGGATGATCCTTACGGAGAAGAACCTGCCTGCGCTCCGCACCCTCCTTCCTCCTGAGGTTTGGCAGCAGCGCGAGACGTTCTTCTTTGAGGGCATGCGCATGGTGCTGGGAGGCTGTTTCCGGATCTACCCGGCCTCGCCCGCGTACGAGGAGGCGACGCGTGCTTTCACCGGCGAGCCGAAGCTCGATGACTCCGGCAATCTCAAGGACTACAAGGCGGGCCTCCCCTTCCCGCCCGAGACGATCGACATGAAAGCTCCCGATGCTGCGACGCGCTGGGCGTGGAATCTCGAGATGCGCCATCGTGGCTCAGGCCCCGCCGGGAAGTTCCGCCTCACGGATTTCCCGAGCCGAGTGGGCTCCGTCGAGGTGTACCAGGGTACGTTTTACCTGCTGCAGACCGCGCACCGTGCCGACCTCGCCGACAGCGCCTACGCCCTCCCCGTCACGAAGGAAGTGAACTGGGTGGGAGGAGGAAAGTTCGAGGAGCCGTTCAACGCCCGAGGGCTCGCCTGGCGCCAGATCCGTCCCCTTGCGACCGAGGCGTCGTTCCAGGAGGTGGACACCATCTTCGTCTATGTACCGACCATGCGGAAGCCGCGCCGCGCCGCGACGGCGTGGGTGAACGGATACTTTACGCCCCGCTACACCACGGGTGGCGATAGCGGCGGCGGCGCCGTGCCGTTTGGCTCGAGCCAGTATGGACCCACGAGCTCGATCTCCCCCACCGCCGGGATTTCGGCGGCGTCGTCGGAGTACATGCGCCGGGGATTCATCGGGCTTGCGCTCCGCCCGAACGCCTTTGAATGGACGCTCGTCGGCGAGCGCGACGTCCTCGCCCCCATCAACGGAGACCAGGTCGGCTGGCCGAAGAACCCCGAGCGCAACTACGGACCCAGCGGGCTCTCGGTGGCGAGCGACCGCTGGGATGTGCGACACGCGGTCGTGATCGAGGGACGCGCCCGCCGGGATCAAGACGATACGCAGCGCGTCCAGATCTATGTCGACGCCCAAACGGCGCAGCCCCTCTATTGGATCTCACGCCGGCCGGACGGCCTGCTGCAGGACGTGGGGATCCTCGTCCACCGCTTTAGCGGCGACAGAGCCGACTACCCCTCGTGGCCCGACGGATCACGGGCTCTCGTCTTCGATCCCGTCGCCGCCGTCTTCTTCACGGCCGAGGAGGGGGGCACGGGCTGGCGCCGCGAATCGTATGACGTGACCTCGGTGCCGATGGCAGGCCAGGACCTGCGTGCGATGACCGGCACCGCGGAGCTCGAGAAGGGTCACTAGAACGTGTAACGCAGCACAAACGAGAGCTCGTTGCGCTCCGCAATCGAGGTCAGGCCGTCGTACTTGACCCGCGTCATGAAGTCCCCCCCGTTGTTCTGGAGCACCGGCTGCTGGATCGGGATCTGCATCTTCTGC
>DATGZK010000025.1:0-22029 GCA_035489755.1 Myxococcota bacterium | reverse complement strand
GCTCCAAGCAAAGACGCCACGCGCGTGCGTGCGCGCTCGAGCTCGGCACGGGCCGCTGCACCTTCGAAGTGCGTGCTGGAAGGGTTTCCGAAGCTGCGAAATGCGCGGGTGCAAGCCTCCACCACCTCCTCGCGCAGGGGCGTCGTCGCGTTGTGGTCGAGGTAGATGCGCCTTGCCATGGGGTGCCTGGGCCACCCTAGTCCCGGGGCATGGGCATCGCAACCAGAGGCTGCGAGCGCGTACGGGAGAAGAAGCCGGCAGGCAGATTGCTCCGGGTCCGCGGTCCCGTCCGCGGACCCGGAGCAATCGAGGGCCTACTGACCGAGGACTAGGAGCTCGACGCGTCGGTTCTTGGCGCGCCCTTCCGCGGTCTTGTTGGAGGCGACGGGATTGGTCAAGCCGAAGCCTCTCGGAATGAGGTTCGACCTGGTGACTCCCGCTTGGCCAAGGTAGTCGGCCACCGACGTCGCACGGCGTTCGGAGAGCCCTTGGTTGTACTCCTTGGTGCCGATGCTGTCCGTATAGCCATCCACATTGACCTTCGTATCGGGATTGCGCTTCAGGATGGCCGCAGCCTCGTCCAAGATGACCTTGGCGTCGGGGCGGATCGTGGCCTTGTCAAAGTCGAAGTTCACGCCACGAAGAACGATCTTCTCCTTCACCGGAGGCGGAGCCGGAGCGGCCTTCTGCGGCGGCGGCGGCGGCGGCGGCGGCGGCGGCTTCTGCAACGCCGAACAGATGGCGTAGCCCGTCGCTCCTCCGACCACCGCGCCGATTGCAGCGCCTGCGGCAATCGCGCCACCGTTGTGTCCATGCTTCGTCTCGGCGCCGATGGCCGCACCACCGCCGCCCAGCACACCCGCGCCGATGAGGGCGCAGACCCACGGCTTCGGTGCCTCTCCCGAGGCGCAGGCGGAGATCAACACCGCCACCAGCCCCGCCGCGATCACACGCATTAGCGTCACGTTCCCCTCCTTTAACGCGGCGCCAGGCCGCACGAGTGGCCCCAAGCTAGCGAGCCGCACACGAATGTAAACCGGTTTCGTGTGTCATTGCGACTAAATCTCGCGGCCAAGGGGAATCGGGGGCGAGCCGGCCCCTGCACTGGGGGGGGCACAGAGCCCCGACACCCGGTCGAGATCCCGAGACCACCTGCCGCAGGGCGGCCTCGCATACACCCTGCGGCCCCGCCGGCGGTCCCGATCGCCCGGGGCTCCGTGACCGTGGTGCGCGAGATCCGGAGGCACAGTTCATGCCTGCGCGCACTCCGGCCGTTCGGTACACGGGGTGAGATGGGTGGGATGAGTGCGAAGCAGCACAGTGAGGCCGCTCGCCGCAGCTGCGTTCAAGCCTCCGCCGCCGGAAGCGGCGATCCGGCCTCCACGAACGCAGCGTGCAGTGCCCGCACGGCGAGCTCCGTATATTTCTCATCGATCACAACCGAGATTTTAATCTCGCTGGTCGAGATCAGTTGGATGTTGATGCCCTCGTCCGCAAGGGCGCGGAACATCCGCGAGGCAACTCCCGCGTGGTCTTTCATCCCAAGGCCCACGATCGAGACCTTCGCAATTCCCTCATCGCCCTCGACCGCCGAGGCACCGATCTCGCGGCCCGCGTCCTGCGCAATCGAAAGGGCGCGCCGATAGTCGGACTTGGGCACGGTGAAGGTCATGTCGGTCGAACCATCAGACCCGAGGTTCTGGATGATCATGTCGACCAGAATGCCCGACTCTCCGAGCGGCGAAAACAGGCGCGCCGCGACGCCCGGCTGGTCCTTGACACCACGGATGCGAATTTTGGCCTCGTTGCGGTTGTAGGTGACGCCGGAAACCACGAGCCGCTCCATAACATCCTCCTCGCGCGTGACCCAGGTGCCCTCGACGTCGGAAAACGAGGAGCGCACGTGGATTGGCACCCCGTATTGCTTCGCGAACTTTACGGATCGGATCTGAAGGACTTTCGCACCGAGACTCGCCATCTCGAGCATCTCATCGAATGAGATGCGACCGAGCTTGCGTGCCGCGGGGACCAGGTTGGGATCCGTTGTGTACACGCCGTCGACGTCGGTGTAGATCTCGCACACATCGGCACCGAGAGCAGCCGCCACTGCGACCGCCGAGGTGTCCGAACCGCCGCGACCGAGCGTGGTGATGTTGCCCTCGTCGTCCGTTCCCTGAAAGCCAGCGATTACCGCCACCGTATTGCGCTCGAGGACCTCGCGGATTCGTGCGGTATCAATGCTCTGGATCCTCGCCCGAGTGTATGCGGCGTCCGTGCGCATACCGATCTGGGCGCCGGTGAAGGAGCGCGCTCTTTGGCCGAGCCGGTGGATGGACATCGCGAGAAGCGCGATGGTCTTTTGCTCACCGGTCGCGACGAGGGCGTCGTATTCTCGGGGATCTGGATCGGGGCCGCCGGCCGCGTGGGCGAGCTTGACGAGAGCGTCGGTCTCGCCCGCCATGGCGGAGACCACGACCGCGACGCGGTGGCCGGCGAGCTGCGTCGCGACGACGCGCGCCGCCACATTCGCGATTCGCTCGACGTTCGCGACGCTCGTGCCGCCGAATTTTTGAACGACTAACCCCATTCTCGCGCTCCTTCGCCCTACCCCGCGGCCGCTTCTCGCCACCGGCGCAGGGCCTGCTCCGCCACTGCGCCCTGTGCCATCACCACAATCTCCCGCCCCTCGGGCGTCTCCCCCGCCACAAGCGTGACCGAGAGTCGGTCGCGGGGAAGCGCCTCCCGGACGCGCTCCGCCCACTCCATCGCCACCACATGGCCCGGCGCGATCCAGTCGAGAAATCCCGCACCCTCGAGCTCTGTGGCGCTCTCCACACGGTAGAGGTCTGCGTGGACGAGAAGACGCCGGCTTCCATCCGAGGCACGACCCTCGTATTCGCTGGCAATGACGAAGGTCGGGCTCGAGACCGAGCTTGGATCGATCTGAAGCCCTGCAGCCAGTCCCTTGACAAACACCGTTTTGCCAGCGCCGAGGGGACCGTCAAGGGCCACGACCACGCCGCGCTCGTCGATTGCACGGGCAAGCCTGCGGGCGAGATCCCGGGTTTGCTCAGGGCTATGGGAACGAAATCGAAAGCCCTCGCTCATGGCCAAGCGCCCGCCCGTCCCGAAGGTGCTGCGAAACAATCCCGCCCTGCCCCATGCCATGGCGCCCGAGTACCCGGGCCGCACGCGGGAGCTCACGCGCCACCTCCCCCGCGAGCACCCCGGACGGGCCAAGGCGGACGGCGAGTCGATCACCGGCAAACCCATGCAGATACACGCCAAGCGCGGCCGCGACGAGCGGCGCAAGTCCCTGCGCAAGCAGCCCCGCCACGACGCCCGTGAGAACATCACCCGTGCCGCCGGTCCCGAGCACCGGGCCACCCGTCGCGTTCACCACGATCCTGCCTTCGGGCGAGGCGATCAGCGTGGCCGCACCTTTGAGCACGACCACCGCACCACTCTCGCGCGCGAGCGCGCGAGCCACCCCGACACGGTCGCGATTCACCTCGGCAGCCGTGAGGCCCATCAAGCGAGCCGCCTCGCCGGGGTGAGGGGTCAGAATAGAGGGCCCCCTTCTGCCCTTCAACACGGAAGGAGTGCCCCCCAAGGCGTTGAGCCCATCGGCGTCAAGGACAAGCGGTAGATCGAGCGCACCGACGAGGCGCCGCACCAAGGCTTGCGTCTCTCCCGCGGTCCCGATTCCGGGGCCAAGCGCCACCACGTCGCGTTCCCGCGCAAGCGTGAGGAGAAGGGTCTCCGAAGCCGCTCCAAAACAGTGCTCCGCGGTGTCTGGCACCGGGGCCGTCATCGCCTCCGTGCATTTGACGGCAAGGACCTCGGCAATCGAGACCGGACAAGCGATCGTGACGAGCCCAGCACCCGCCCTGCCCGCTCCCTCCGCGGCCAGCGCAGCGGCGCCGCTTTTGCCGCGGGACCCGGCGATCACGAGAACATGTCCGAACGTTCCCTTGTGTCCCGTCGCCGGGCGCAGCGGGAGCTGAGCGCCTGCTGCCGCGTGCGTCCACAGCTCCGCCGCCGGCTCAACGCCCGGCGCGGCGTCCGGGATGCCGATCCGCGCTACCCGCACCGCGCCCGCAAGGGATCGACCCGGCTCGAGCGCGAGACCGAGCTTCGGGAGCCCGAGGGTCACCGTGACGTCTGCCTCGGGGACGTCGCCCCAGGGCTGTCCGGTGTCCGCATCGAGTCCCGAGGGCAGGTCGACCGCGACAATGCCGCACTCTTCCCGCGCCGCGCGCATGCGCCGCAGCGCGAGCGCGGGCGCGCCCTCGACCCGTCGCGAAAGCCCTGTACCGAAGACGGCATCGATCACGATTCCCCGCCGCGGAGGCTCGAAGGAGCCGTCGCCGATCGGGACATCCAGCGCACGGGCACGTGAAAGGTTTGCCGCCGCATCCTTGGTCAGGGCTGCCGGGTCGCCCACGAGAGCCACCCGCACGGGGACGCCCAGAAGGTGGAGGTGGCGCGCCGCAACAAGTCCGTCCCCACCGTTATTTCCGGTGCCGCACACAGCGACGACCTCAGCACCCGATTCGAGCCGCTCGAGGACAGCTTCCGCGACAGCGCGGCCCGCGCTTTCCATGAGGAGCTCACCCGGTACACCGAGGGTCTCGATGGTGTGTTGGTCGAGGGCCCGCATCTCGGCCGCAGTCACCAAGTGCCAAACGCCCGGTGCGGGAGCGATCCCCTTCACGGCTCGTCCTCGAGCACGATGTGGCCCATGCAGAAGGAGGGATCGTGGGTCAGGGTGAGCGCCGCGCGCTTCACCCCTCGCGCGCGGGCCTGGGCTGCCGCGCCGGCGTGAAACTGAACGGTGGGTGCCGCCCCACGAGCGCGCACCACTTCGACGTCGCGCAGCGCTATGCCCCGCGCGCCGAGAGCGCGGCGGGCTGCAACCTTGGCCGCGAAACGGACCGCCAAACTCTGGACAGCGCTGCGGGGTGTTTTGCGTGCGGCATAGGCTCGCTCGCCCGCCGTGAAAACCCGCAGAGCGATTCGCTCGCCGTGACGCTCCATCAGGCGCTCAAAGCGCGGAACGTCGACGAGCTCGACGCCTGTGCCCACGATCATCGAGCCATCATGCCACGAGCGCGCGCATGTCTCGCACGGCGCGGTCGAGGCCGACGAGCGTGGCCCGTGCAAGGCATGCACGACCCACCGTCACGCGCTCGGCCGCAGCCACCGCACCGAGAAGCTCGGGTAGGGTGTGGTAGCCGAGGCCTCCACCGAGGACGAGGCCGAGGCGCAGCTTTGCCGCGAGCCTCCCCGCGTCGGTGAGGCGCTCGGCCGCTGCCGCGCGTTCGCCCGACGGGAGGTCAACGATGCCACCGGTGTAGAGCTCGACGCCCATAAGCCCAGCGGCGTGGGCGGCTTTTACGGCATCGAGCTCAGGCATCACGATGGCAGTGACGGGAATCCCCCCCTCACGAAGCGCTCGGATGAAGGGTGTAAGTCCAGAAGCCATCGTCCGGGTGTCGAGGGGCCCGGCCGGCTGTCTCGTTTCCCGGTTCTCGCCCGAAAGAACCACGCGGTCCGGACGCACTTCGAGGGCAAGCTTGAGCAGACCCTGCGCGGGCGCCATGCGAAGCTCAAAGCTGCGTGCCGCGTGGCGTGCATCCCGTACGTCACGCTCCCGGACCGGCCGCAGATCCTCACTGATTCCAAGACGGATCGAATCCGCTCCCGCCAGCTCGCCGAGCGCCAAAGCCGCAAGGAGTTCTCCGCCCGGCAGGCCTGCCGCTTCGCGCAGCAGGCAGAGCAGATCCAGAGCCAAGGTCAGTTTGCGCACGGCTTTTACTGAGACCCTCCGAGCCCGCGGCGCAGGCAGTCCGCCAGATGCTGGGCGAACTCACGCACCCGGCTCTCGTCCTCGCCTTCCACCATGACCCGCACCTTGGGCTCAGTGCCGCTGTATCGGATGAGCACGCGGCCCGCACCGGCGAGCTCCGCTTCGACCTTGCGCACCGCGTCTCGCATCTCCGGCATGTCCTCCAAGGGACGCTTCTCGGCGACGCGTACGCTGAGCAGCACCTGCGGGAAGCGGATGAAACCGGAGACGAGTTCGGAGAGCATTCGTCCCTTGCGCTTCATGACCGCGAGCGTCTGAAGGGCGGTAATGAGACCATCGCCGGTCGTATTGTGGTCGAGAAAGACAATGTGACCGGACTGCTCACCGCCCAGGTTGTAGCCGCCCGCCCGCATGGCTTCCACGACGTAGCGATCGCCCACCTGGGTGCGAATCAGCTTGAGGCCGAGCGACGAGAGCTCTTTCTCGAGCCCCATGTTGCTCATCACCGTACCCACGACGGCGCCGCCGCGCAGCGAACCGCGCTCCACCCGGTCGCGTGCGCAGAGGGCCAGCAGAGCGTCTCCGTCGACCTCATTGCCCTTCTCGCAGACGAGAACGCATCGATCCGCGTCGCCATCCAAGGCGATGCCCACATCGGCCCGAACCTCGCGTACCTTGGCCGCAAGCTTCTGCGGAAACAGGGAACCGCAGCCGTCGTTGATGTTGCGCCCGTTGGGCTCGACCCCGAGTTTGAAGACTTCGGCTCCGAGTTCCTCGAGCACCGTGGGGCCCACTTTGTACGCGGCTCCGTGGGCGCAGTCGAGCACGACCCGCAGGCCATCCAGCGTGAGATCCATGGGGAAGGTCTTCTTGAGAAACACCACGTAGCGTCCCTCGGCGTCGTCGATCCTGCGGGCCCGGCCGATGTCATCGGCCGACGCGCGCACCGCGTCGAGCTCACCGGAGAGGACGAGCTCTTCGATCCGCTCCTCGATCTCGTCGGGCAGCTTAAAGCCGTCCCGAGAAAAGAACTTGATGCCGTTGTCTTGGTAGGGATTGTGACTCGCCGAGATCATGACGCCGGCGTCGCAGCGCATGTCGGCAGTCAGGAAGGCCATGCCCGGCGTCGGCATGGGACCGACCTGAATGACGTCGACCCCCATCGAGCAGATGCCCGCAGCGAGGGCGTCCTCGAACATGTAGCCGGAAAGGCGTGTGTCCTTGCCGATGATGATGCGGTGGCGCTCGCCCGCGCGGCGATGGAAGACATGGGCGGCGGCGCGACCCAATAGGAGTGCCATCTCCGCGGTCATCGGGTGCACGTTGGCGGTCCCCCGAACGCCATCGGTTCCGAAAAGCTTGGGACGCGTCGCCTGGCTCATCCTCGCCTCGCTTTGCGCTCCGGCGCCGGAGCCGGAGGCTTCGCCTGGATGTCGACGCGCACCTTCACCGACGGTGCATCTTCGATCCAGACGTGATTCACGCCGAGCACAGCGTGAGCGTCGCGCTCGAGCGGTGCGCTTTGCCCCGTCACGTCGATCGTTTCGGTCGGCGCGTCGACGACCTGCATCAAGGCGCTGCGCGCTCCCGAGACACGCACCCGCGGCGGCTCGACCTCGACGCCCTTGATCTCGAAGCCCGCTGCCGGCTCGCCGTCGATCTGCGGGCGCACTCGCACGGATTTCGTCGCGCGGCTCTCGAACTTGATCTCAATGCGCGCGGGCGATCGCGCGATGACGCGCGCGCCGCGGGGAAATTCAAGCCCGGAGGGGTCCACCTCGAACTCTGCGACCCCTGGCTTGGCGTTCGAGACGTTGAGGGCGTACTGGAGCTTCCCCGGGACCACGTTCCGCAGCGCCCCTGGACTTCCGAGCAGACGCACGTTCACCACATCGGCGGTTTGGTCGGTGATCACGAGGTCATCGGGTACGCCGCGCAGGACCACCGGGACGTCAAAGCCGCGTTCGATCGACGAGGAACCGTGGGCAACACCCCACAGGAAGAGCGCGATCACGAGCGCAAGGACCATCGAGCCGGGGCTCGCCGTGCGGGCGGATGCCATGGGGAGGTCCTAGCGCCCGCCGACAGCCCGCGCCGCTGCCTCGGGGCGCCCGGCGGCCGATACGCTGCTTTGGGCTGCGCTCGCCGCAGCCTCGTCCGCACCCCGGCGCGGAGGGGAATCCGCTGCCAGCGGGGACTCCCCTGCGGCTCCCGGTTCCCCACGGCCGCCGGTGAGGGCGTCGCGGAGCACCTCACGAAGCCGGGGCGGGTCAAGGTCGCGGCTCATCTCGCCTCCCATGACCACAGAAATCGACGCGGTCTCCTCGGAGACGACGACGACGACGGCATCAGTCTCCTCGGTGATGCCCACCGCTGCGCGGTGGCGGGTTCCCACGCCCTCGGGGAGGTCCTGGCGCAAGGTGAGGGGCAGGATGCAACCCGCGTGCGCGATGCGGCCGTTCTGGATCACCACAGCCCCGTCGTGAAGAGGCGAATAAGGCAGAAAAATCGAGGTCAGCAGCTCCTTGGAGACAACCGCGTCGAGCCTTACGCCCGCCTCGATCTGGTCATCGACGTGGTTCTCGCGCTCCAGCACCAAAAGCGCGCCCACGCGCTTTTGGGCGAGCGTCTGCGCTGCGCGAACCACCTCCTCCAGGATTTGGGAGACTCCCCGCTCCGCGGCGTTCGGAAAGAAGCCGCGTCCCACGGTGGCCAGAGCGCGCCGGATGTCGTTTTGAAACAGGATGATGATGATGAGGACCGCGGAGGGAAGGAAGCGGTCGAGGATGAAGGACAGCGTCGCGAGTTCGAAGAGCTGCGAGGCCGTGAAAACGGCAAACAGCAGGAGAAGCCCGGCCAGGATCTGGACCGCGCGAGTTCTGCGGATCAGCAAAAGGAGCCAGTAGACCCCGAGCGCCACCAGCGCGATGTCGACGAGATCACGCCGCCAGTCGAAGTTGGCCGCGAAAAAACTCCACAGCTCGATCAGTTGTCCCCAGACGTACTCGATCACGACGCGACTCCAGCCGGGCGGCGGGCTTCGCGAAGAGCAAGAGCCACGCGAGCCGCGTGCACGCCCGCCGCTCCATCGTGTACACGAAGGCCGTCGGCGCCCGCAAAAACCGCCACGGCGCAGGCTGCGATGGTTGCCTGATCCCGGCGTCCCGCCGGATCGCCTGTCAGCTTGCCGAGGAACGACTTGCGGGAGGGTCCCACGAGGACGGGGAGGCCAAGCCGCTCGCCGAGCCAGCCCGCGTTGGCAAGCAGGGCAAGGTTGTCCTCGACCCGCTTTCCAAATCCGATGCCAGGATCCACCACGAGTCGCTCCCGCCGAACGCCCGCCCCCCGTGCGATCGCGAGCGAGGCTTCGAGTTCTTCGGCCACTTCCTCGAGTACGTCATCGTATGACGGAGCGTCCTGCATGGTGGTGGGCGTGCCGCGCATGTGGCCCACGATCAGCGTTGCGCGCCGCTCGGCCACGAGCGCGGCAAGCGCGGGATCAAAGCGCAGACCGGAGACATCGTTCACGATGCTCGCACCCGCTTCGAGCGCCGCGGCAGCGACGGCGGCCTTGCGCGTATCGATCGAGATCGGGGAGCTTGTCGCTTTGGCAAGCCGTTCGATCAGCGGAACGGTCCGCGCAAGTTCGATCTCCGCGGGCGTCACTGCGGCCCCGGGCCGGGTGGACTCGCCTCCGACGTCTAGAACGTCCACTCCCTCGTGCACGAGAGCGAGGCCCGCTGCGACGGCCGCATCGAGATCCACGCCACCGCCCACCGTCACGAAGCGTCCTCCGTCGGAGAACGAGTCCGGGGTCGCGTTGAGCACGCCGACCACCGTCACCCGGCCACGAACGAAGAGGGCGTCTTTCACAGGTCCCCCGTGCACTGGCTCATGCCCGGGCGAGTGGGCGGCCGATCAACCCGCGATCGGCTCGGGAGTCGGCAACTTCTCGCCGGGGAACTCCTTCGTGCGGTCCGGCTTCACGCGCCGCGGCGGCTGCTCGCCGCGGGCGGGCGGCACCTCGGGCGCCGGCATCGGGGGAAGCGGCTGGCCCGCAACCAGCAGCTTGAGATCCGCCGTGTCGAGGGTTTCGCGCTCGAGCAGAGCCTCGGTAATCCGGTCGAGCGTGGCACGGTTATCGTTCAGGATCTGCCGCGCTTCGTCATAGAGCGAGCGCAGGATCCGCGTCACCTCTTCGTCGATTTCCTCGGCCTTCTTCTCGCTGTAGTCCTTGCGCATCACGAAATCCCGGCCCAGGAAAACGTCGTGGTCATCATCACCGAAGGAGACCGGGCCAAGCTTCTCGCTCATGCCATACTTGCAGATCATTCGCTTCGCGAGGTCCGTGGCCTGCTTCAGATCGTTCGAGGCACCGGTGGAAAAATGGTGAAACACCAGCTCCTCGGCCGCGCGGCCGCCCATGGCGTGCTTAATGATCGCGAGAATCTGATCCTTGGTCAGGCTGTAGCGGTCTTCGACCGGAAGTGTCTGGGTCACGCCGAGGGCCATACCCCGCGGAATGATCGTCACCTTGTGGACCGGATCGGCCTCGGGCGTAAGTAGCGCGACCAGGGCATGGCCGGCTTCATGGTACGCCGTCGTGCGCTTGTCCTCGTCGCTCATGATCATGCTCTTGCGTTCTGCGCCGAGCAGCACCTTGTCCTTGGCGTGCTCGAAGTCGAGCATCGCAACGCGCGGAGCGTCGCGGCGCGCAGCAAGCAGCGCAGCCTCGTTCACGAGGTTTTGCAGGTCCGCGCCCACAAAGCCTGGGGTCCCGCGGGCAATCACCTCGAGGTTCACGTCCTCGCCGAGCGGAACCCGCCGGGTGTGCACCTTCAGGATTGCGATTCGGCCCCGCAAATCCGGTCGCGGGACCACGACGCGCCGGTCGAAACGACCCGGGCGCAGCAGCGCGGGATCGAGGACGTCGGGGCGGTTCGTCGCTGCGATGAGGATGACGCCCTCGTTCGACTCGAAGCCGTCCATCTCGACGAGGAGCTGGTTTAGCGTTTGCTCGCGCTCGTCGTGCCCGCCGCCTAGACCGGCGCCCCGGTGACGACCCACCGCGTCGATCTCGTCAATGAAGATGATGCAGGGGGCGTTCTTTTTCCCCTGCAGGAAGAGGTCGCGCACCCGTGAGGCTCCGACGCCCACAAACATCTCGACGAAGTCGGAGCCAGAGATGGAGAAGAAGGGCACGCCGGCTTCGCCCGCCACGGCGCGGGCCAAGAGGGTCTTGCCGGTCCCGGGGGGCCCGACGAGCAGCACGCCCTTCGGGATTCGCCCGCCAAGCCGCGTGAACTTCTTCGGCTCGCGCAAGAAGGCAATGATCTCTTCGAGCTCGCCCTTGGATTCTTCGACACCGGCCACATCGTCAAAGGTGACGCGCTGCTGGTTCTCGGTGAGCAGGCGCGCGCGCGCTTTGCCGAAGCTCATGGCCTTTCCGCCGCCCGCCTGCATTTGGCGCAGGAAGAAGATCCAAAGGCCGATGAAGAGAAGGAATGGGAACCAGTAGATGAGAACGGTCTGCCAGAGCGGCGACTCACGCGCCGGGCGCGCGTTGATCTGAACGTTCTTCCCCTTGAGCTGCGTGAGCAACCCTTCGGTCAGGGTCGGGGCGTAGGTTGCGAACTCCCCCGCGCTCTTCATGCGCCCGCTGATGTGGTTCTCTTCGATCGTCACCGACTCCACGTCCCCGGCGTCGACGCGCGAGAGGAACTCGCTGTACGGGATCTCTTGGGTGGGGGTCTGGTTCTGGCGGAGCATCGTCACCAGCATGAGGACCATGAGCAGGATGACGACCCAGAGGGCCATGTTCTTGTAGAACTGCTGATTCATCTGTGCCCCTTGTGCGGAATTTCGCGCTGGCCTGGTCTCCTCACAGCTCCACGCACCGAACGCTCGGATCTTGCAAACGAATCTCCGCGCAGGATACGTACCCTAGCACGCGCGGTTCTCGTGCACCTCGCGAGGCCCGAGCCAGAAGGCCTCGCGCTCGCAGCGCAGAACAAGTCCGCCCGGGAGCTCGATCCGCGTCCCCGTGCGCCCGCCGCGCAGGAAGTGAAGCATGCGCATAAGATGTACCCGTCGGACGTCGCGTCCAGTGCCGCAGTTCGTAAGCAACCGCGCCACCAGGCGTCGGGCCAGCGCATCGTGAAGCTCCGACCAACCGCTTCGGGCAAGCCGCAGCCCCCCCGTTGTCGCCCGGACGCGGGCGCCGAGCTCCCGCTCCACCGCCCACTGGATCCACTCCGCATCTGTCCTTTGCGCTTCGGCCAGATCGACGATGGCCCTGAGCAGAGCGGGATTAAAGTCCTCGCGCAGACCCGGAACCCAGCGCGATCGCAGGCGGTTGCGGGCGTAGGCGTGGCTGCGATTGGAGGAGTCCTCGCGCCAGACGAGTCCCTTCGCCCGGGCAAAGGCGTCGATCTCGGCCCGCGGCACCCGGAGCAAGGGACGCACAAATCGCCCATCTCGGGACCGCGCGGACATGCCGCCGAGGCCGTCAGGCCCCGTGCCGCGCAGGAGGCGCAGCAGCACGGTTTCCGCCTGATCGTCGGCGTGGTGGGCGGTTGCCACAACCTCCGCCCCGGAGGAGACGGCCATCTCGACGAGGGCTTCACGGCGCAGGCTGCGCGCCGCCTCCTGCAAAGTGGGCCGGAGTCGGCTCGAAACGTTCCTGCGCAGGGAGCTCGGGTCGACGCGGCGGCAAAGCACGGGTACCCCGTGGGCCGCTCCAAGCTCCTCGACGAATGCCTGATCGCCCTCGGACTCAGCGCCCCGCAAGCCGTGATTGACGTGCCCGACCCACAGCTTAAGGCCGTGGCGACCCGAGAGGCGAGCGAGGGTATGCAGGAGGGTTGTCGAGTCGAGACCGCCCGAGACGGCAACCAGCACGCCGCGTCCAGAGAGCTCGAGGGAGCGCAGCGCGAGTCCGACAGCGCGAAGGACCACGCGGCGATCTTATATCCTGGTGTCCGGAGGTGCCCGCGTGGCGGCTCGACGAAAGCGCAAGAAGAGCGCCACGCCCCAATCTGTTGGGCTCGTGGCAGACGAGCTCGCGAAAGGTGAGCCGCCCGCCAGCATCGCTGTGCTTGAAGCGAAGGTGGGCAAGAGCGGCGGCGTCGTCCTCGCGCGTTACCGGGATCCCCTGGGCGGCCACTGGCTCGCCCTGGCTGCGCTCCCCCTCGCCAGCATGGCCCCAACGCCCTTCCAGCGCGACCTCTCGGAACCCCACGCCAAACGTCTTGCGGGCGTGATCGAGAAGCTCGATCTCTTCCTCGACCCCGTGATCGCAGTTCCCGTTCCCGACGGCGCGGCCGACGCCCAAGGCGACGTGCGCTTTTGGAGCCCGAACGGGCTCCATCGCTTGGCCGCGCTTCGCATGCTGGGCGCGCGCAGCGTGACCGCTCTCGTCTCGCCGGATCCGGCGCTTGCCTTTAGGATCCTTGCGCTCAACACCGAAAAGGCGCACAGCGTGCGTGAGCGAGCCCTCGAGGCCGTGCGCATGGCCCGGGGGCTCTCGGAGCTTGATCCAATGCGTCCTGAGAACGCATATGCAGTCGAGCTCGAAGACGGATCACTCGTGACGCTCGGGCTCTGCTACGAAGAGCGGCCGCGTTTCGCGGGCGGCGCGTATGCGCCGGCGCTCCGGGCAAGCGATGCCTTCCTGGACGAAGGGCTGGCGAAGGCCCTCGCAAGGCGCGGCGCGCGTGCAACGCGGCTCCTCGCGATTGACGAGCGGGTGACGGAAATCGTCGCAACGCTGCGGGGGCGGGGTTTTGAGAGCCCCTACCTCCGAAACTTCGTCGTGTCACGGATTCGCCCCTTCCGGCCGCCTGGCAAACCGGCGCCCGAGGCGGATGCGCTCCTCGCCTCGATGGAAAAGGCGGCCGCAAAATTCGATGCGGGCAAGGTGAAGGAGGGGCAGGTGGCGAGGGCCGCGGGAGCCAGCGGCGAGGAGTCGTCCTAAAGGGAACGCCTGCGCCGCAGCTTTCTTCGGCCGTGTTCAACGCTGTCCCAGAATGGGAAACGAGGCCACTGCGCCGCGGCGTCCTCGGACTTTGGAGCGCCGCCGTTACTCGCGCGTTGCACTCGCGCTGCCAAGCGCGATTCGGGTGCCATCGTCCTTGTCCACCCACACATCGCAGTGAACCCGCGTTCGGCGGCCCTCGGGCACCTCTTCGCAGATCTTCGCGTGGGCGGTCACCGTCTCATCCACCCAGAGCACATTCGTAAGACGCACGTCCATCTTTCCGCCGACCATCCAGCCAAGCCCGAAGTGATCGCCCATGACCTGTGAGATGAAGCACGTCGACATCATCCCCTGGACGACGATGTTCGGGAAGCCGAGCTGTTTCGCGGCCTCGCGGTCGGTGTGATAGTTCTTGCCAGGACCCGAGAACATCCAGCATCGCCGAGCGTCGACGCTCTTCTTGAGCAGCGGAAGCTCCGGTCCGCCAGCCGTAGGGAAAGGCGCGCGGGATTCCTTGCGCGCCGCCGTCCTCTCATCCACCACGAATCCGCCCTCGGACTGTCGATCCTTGGGTGGAAGGAAGGACTGATGCGTCCGTCCCCGCACGAGGAGCTGCCCCTCGTCCGCATCCAAGAGATCGGTCTCGTTGACCACGTAGTCGCGGCCGCGCTTGGTGTAGCGATCGATGATGGTCGAGCGGGAGCGAACGCGGCTCCCGATTTGAATTGGAGCGAACAGCTCCCATTCTTGACGGGCATGCAGGTTCCCGAACAGGTTCTTGAGGTACCAATCTCCCAGGAACTTGTAGCACTCGGAGTGATGCAGAAGCGGCGGCGCGATCTCGTTCCACAGCGGGCAATGGTCATCCAGGGCCTCTGCGTAGAAAGCCACCACCTCCGGCGTGATCTCATGGACGCTCGAACCACAATGTCGTCCTACGAATGCCGGCTCCCCCTTGAGGTTCATGCCACGCCTCCCAGCCCAGCGCCGCCCGGCGGCGCCGCGCCTCGCCCTCTTGTACCACGGGCGACGTCGTGGACCCAGCGGCCGAAGACCCGCATCCGGCGGAGCCCCTCGCGCAGCGTTCCCCGCACCTCGACGTGAAGGGCGAACTCGATGGGCTGCGCACCGAGCGAGCGCTTGAACGCTTCCACCGATGCGATGCCGCCACTGGCCCCAAGGAGGAAGCGGCTCGCACCGGCCGCGCACGCGCGCTCAACGGCGAAGCGGTAGGCGGCCGTGCTGGGCGCGAGCGGGCGTGCCCGCCGGTCCATCGCAGCAAGCCAGCACGTCCAAGTGTCACCCCGGCGGACTCCAAGGATGCCGGCCACGGGCGTGCCGGCGCCGTCACGCGCAAGCACGAGTTCGAGGGGCGTGCCGGGAGCGGCGGCCTGGGCGGCACACGCGGAGAAGAGGGCACTCGGCAGCTGACTCTCGGAGTCCCACACCTGCGAGCCGGCCGCATGGAGCCTTGCAAAGGCCTCATAGGCGCCCCGTCCCCGCTCGAGAGCTACGCGGACACCCCGGCGCGCCGCACGGCGGCAGCCCTCACGAAAGTCCTTCGCGAAGCGTTCGGCCTCGATCCGCGCGAAGCCGCCGCTCAAATCGAGCACAAAGAACCGGTCCGTGCGAAGACTTCGTTCCGGTGCAGGCGGGAGCCGCAGGTCCTCGCGCGGGTCAAGGGTCAGGCGAAAGGCGGCATCGCGGATCTTGGCGAGGGCGTGTAGCACGGCTGCGCTCCGCTCCGGGACGAGCGGCGCCTCGGACAGGAGTCCACCCGGAAGGCCTCCTCCCGGCGCCACGTAGGTGCGAAGCCTCCCGCTCGCGAGGCGCCGTGCGGGCAGCAAAACGCGCGCACCATCCTCGCACTCGAAGGCGAAGAGCTCCGTCGGCGTCCCGTACGCGGCCTCGGTGATCTGCGCAAACTCCGGCGTCAAGAAGAAACTGGCGTCGGGGGACGCCGCGACGAGGGCCTCCCAATATCGCGGCTCGGGCCGCGGGACGCGCCGCGCCTTCACCGCGCACCCAGCGCGACGCCCGCCGCGCGGCCCGCCCCCCGCGCCTCGCGAACGGTGAGAAGGGCCTCTTCCCAGGCCTGCGGGAAGAGGCTGCGAATCAGCGCCGTGTAGGAGATCGCGCCAAGGGCGACCCGCACAGCGAGGCGCATCCCGGTCGGAAGGTTGGCAAGCTCGCGTCCCGCAATGAGCACGAGGGCAGCCATGCCGAGTGCGGCGAAAAGACCCGGCGCAATCGCCGCCGCGACGCTCGCGGTGGAGAGACCTCCGAAGCGTTGCAGGACATAGAAGAAGAGCGGAAACGCCGCGACGTGATACAGCGAGACTCCGCAGGCCGCGCCCGAGGCACCGTCCATGCGTACTCCCGCAAAGACCAGAGCGCCGAGCGCGAAGACCCGCAGCAGCGCGAAGCGCAGCTCGACTCCAGGCCGGCCTCGCGCCAGGAGAACGGCGCCCATCGCGGAACCCAGTGCCGCGATGACACCCGTCGGTGCAAGACGGACGAGGAGGGAAGAGGTCGCCTCCCAGCCCGGCCCAAGAAGAAGCGGGACAAGGTCATCGGCAACGCTGGCGAGCCCAATCACAAGCGGGCAGCAGGCGATACTCATCTGCCGCAAGAGTGAGCAGGCACTGCGCGTGAACGCGGGCTCGACGCCCGCACTCCGAGAGAGCGCCGCGAAAGCCACTGCCTTGACTGCGGCGGCCAGCCGCGAAGCGGGGAGCATCACGAGCGTAAAGGCGAGCGTGTAGTGGCCGAGCGCGCCGGCACCGAGCGTGGCGCCAAGCACTGCCGTGTCCACCTGGCTGCCGAGAGCGACGAGCAGCTGCGCACCGGCCACGGGGAGGCCAAAGCGTGTGAAGCGTGCGGCTCGGTTGCGGTCGAAGCGCGGCCGCCATGGCGCCCCCGCCCGTCGCAGCGTCGGGCCGAGCAGGCACACGTCTGCGAGGAGCCGCGCCGCGATCAGCGCCAGCACACCGCCCCCGAGGACGGCGATGCCGAGCGTGAAAAGAGCATTCAGCACGACCGCCGCAAGCTGCACCCGGGCAATCACATCGAACGCAAGGCGGCGCTGCAGCAGGCCAAACGCCACGCCTTGGACAGCGCCCAGAGGCAGCGCGAGCGAGGCCACCCCGACGAGGAGCGGTAGCCCCGGAACGCCAAGTGGTCCGCGCAGCGCAGGTGCGACGCCGAGCGTGAGAACGGCCGCCAGTGCGCAAGCGAGGGCCAGGGAGAGTCCGAGTACCGCCTGCGCGTCTTCTGGCTCGACCTTCTCCGCCTGGGTGAGGGCCGTGCCGAGGCCGAGCAGCGCAAGGGCGCTCGCAAGACTTACGATCACACCTACGATCGCGGCGACACCGAAGTCCGACGGGCGCAGCCAGTGTGCGACGAGTGCCGTGGTCGCGCTCTGCAGGATTGCCGTCCCCGCGCTTGACGCGAGCGCCCAGGCACTTTGGCGTGCGACGCGCCCCGGCACGCCCTAGGAGACCTTCGCCGCCGCGTACCAGAAGTCGGCACCGCGCGCGGCAATTGTCCCGAGGTGGCCGTTCGGCCGGAGCGGAAACGGCCGCTCAGCGACGAGACGGAGTCCCGCCTCCCGCAGGTCGAGGCGGAGCTCCCCGGGATTATAAGGATGGAAGGGCATCTTGAGCGGCGCGGGGCCAGCATGGCTGACCGTGGCGGTCCAGCCGTCCCCGGGCTCTGGAGCGGGGAGGCCAAGGCCACGGGCCACGCGGCGCGCCAGGGTCTGCACCTCGAAGCGGACGCGCCGAGCGGCGAGGCGCCCGGCATCCTCGAGATCCGCGGCACGCAGCACGCGCTGACGGCGGATGAGGCGCCGCGCAAGGCCGCCGCCTTCCTGCGGGAGTTCGTCGTTTTCGCGACGCCTCGCGTAGCGGAGGAGCCAGTGCCGCGGGCCCGGACGCCACAGGCCGTTGTGCACGGACAGAACGAGGTGGCCGCCGGGCCTTACGACCCGTGCGGCCTCGCGGAGAATCCGCAGGCGATTGGCGCGGCCGTGAAAGTGCTCGAGGAGTTGGCACACCAGGAGCGCGCCGTCGAAACTGCGGGCTGGAAAGGGAAGCGCGCCCACATCGGCCCGCAGCCATTGAACGGCGAGCCCTGCACTTTCCGCTGCGTTCTTGCCATCCGTCAGCATGGCGTGAACGAGATCCACGGCGACGACGCCGTAGCCCCGCCGTGCAGCACCGAAGGCCTCGCGCCCCGCCCCGCAGCCGAGGTCGAGAAGTCGCGAGCCTTTTGCAAAACACAGCGCCAGGAGCTCTTCCTCGGCTGCATCAAGGCCAGCTTCATCGCGCGTTTGTGCGTAGGCCGCGATCTCCCGGGCGTCGTTGTAACGGCGATGCACCAAGCGGACGGGGGCGGTCACGAGGGCAGGCCTTTCCCCGTGCGGATCGGGGCTGCGAAGGCTCCCCGCTCCCCCAGCCTCTTGGGGTCAACACCGCGCTCGTGGAGCAGCCGCGCGTAGAGCGTTTCGTGGCGCGAAGCCATGAGCTCCGCAGAAAAGCGCGCCCGAACATGGGCGCGGGCCACCCGGGCCAGCGCGCGGGCGCGATTGCGATCCGTGAGAAGGCCGGCGATGGCATCCCCTAGCGCGCGGGAGTCGAGCGAGATTGCCGCCAGCGTCGCGGCGTTTGGCGTCGGGAGTAGGCCACTCACACCGTGGGTAATGATTTCCGGGTTCGAACCCACGTTCGACGCCACGACAGGAACGCCGAGGGCGCACGCGGTAAGCAGCGAGAGGTTGAGCCCCTCCCAGAGCGAGGGCAGGACATACAGGTCGCTCGCCGCGATGCAGTCCGCGTAGTCCGCGCGCTCGCCCACGAAGAGAAAGGCCTCCGGACGAAGCGAAGCTCTCACCGCCGCTTCGAGGGCTGCGCGTTCAGGGCCATCGCCGACGAACAAGAACCGCGTCTTTGGATGGCGGGCGAGCACCGTCTCCGCGGCAGACACCAGGAAGCGATGACCCTTTCGTGCGGTGAGCGTCGCAACGGTCGTCACAAGCGGAGCCTCCGAGGCGACACCCAGCTGCGCTCGTGTCTCGCAGCGCGGACGCGTGTGCTCAAGAGGCGCAAAGGGGATGCCGTCGGGCACAAGCTCGACGCGCCGCCCCGGAACGTGTTCGCGGCTCCGCAGGTGAGCGTGGACGGCGTCGGAGACCGCGACGACGCGTGTCGCGAAGCGTGCGAGCAGCGCATAGCGGAGGCGGAGGCTCAAGGGCCAAGCGCCGTAGGTCGCCTGACGGGTGTAGAGGCGTACGGGAGTGCGGGCCGCGACGCCGGCAAGTGTGAGCCAGAGATCCGCCGGCCGACTGTGGGCATGGACGACTTGAAAATGCCCATCGCGCAGGAGCTGCACGAGGGGTGCGATGCGCCGGCGCAGGGGGCCGCCCGCGCTTATGCGCATGCTCTGTGCGGGGACGCCAAGACGTGCAAAGCGCGCCGCACCGGCCGCTTCTGCCTCAAAGGAGATCGGCGCGTCGTCCCCACAGAGCCCAAGGACGCTTGGTGCGAAGCGCTTGCGATCGAGCGCCTCTACCAGGTGGAGGACGAGGTCGCTCGCTCCGCACGGCGCCAGTTGAGAGACGGCAAGGAGGACACGGGCCGGGGCCATGGCCCGGAGATCGGCGCCTGCACACACGGCCTTGAGCCCTCAAAACCGAAAGCGTTCCGCGGATCTTGGACGCTGCCCTTCGTGCGCCCGGACCCCTTCTGCCGCTCCCTGGGGTGGCCGGGAAGCACCCTGCGCGGGAATAAGTCGCTTTGCGCTGGCGAAGCGCACAACCCCTGGGGTATTCCCACCGGCCGTGCGCTCTCCGACCAGCAACGTAGGAAGGTGGATCGCGCAGCAAGCGGCGCTCGCCGGCGACCGCGTCGCCGTCGTGGACCGGGATCGTACGCTCGACTACAAGAGCCTGGAGGAACGCTGTGCGCGCCTGGCGCGTGTCCTCGCGCAAGCGGGCGTTCGGCGCGGCGATCGGGTTGCGCTCCTTCTCGGGAACCGGTCCGCCTTCTTGGAGGCAGTGTTTGCCGCGGCTCGCCTCGGCGCACTGTCCGTACCCATCAATGCACGACTTGTGCCGCCGGAGATCGCACGCCTTCTGGATGACTGTACGCCGAGCGGGCTGATCTACGAAGATGCCCTTGCGGGAACCGCCGCAGCGTCGTGTGCGGCGGCGCAGCATCCGCCGGCCTTTCGTCTCTCCGCCGGGGGGAGGCCGGACGCCTACGAACGCGCACTCGCGAGCGCAGCCCCCGCCTTCGGCGTTGAACCCGTAGACCCGGACGATCCCATGATGATCCTCTACACCTCCGGTACGACAGGGGTTCCCAAAGGCGCCGTACTGCCACACCGCAAAACGCTCTTCAATGGCCTAAACGCGCAACTCTTCTTCCAAATCACAGCGGCCGACCGGGTGCTGATCGCGCTCCCGCTGTTTCATTCCTTCGGGCTGAACATCCTCGCACTCCCCATCCTCTACGCCGGCGGGAGCCTTGTCCTCGAGCCTCGCTTCGAACCCGCGTCCGTGTGGGACGCGGTGGGCGCGCGGGGCATCACGTATTTCGGCGCCGTGCCGACGATGTTCCAAGCCCTCCTCGAGGTGCTGGAACGCGCGCCGGTCGGGAGTTACAGCCTAGGCTCCCTCCGCTTCTTGTTTAGTGCAGGTGCTGCCATCCCCGTCGAGCTGATCCGGGCCTTCGAGCTGCATGGACTCGTGGTGAAGCAGGGATTCGGTCAGACCGAGACCTCGATTCTTTGTTGTCTCGATGCGCGTGATGCACTCCGCAAGGCCGGCAGTGTCGGCCGCCCTGTCTTCCATTCGGAGCTGCGGATTGTGACACAGATTTCCGTTGGAGGACCGCCTTCGGAATGGATCGATGTCCTGCCCGGCGAACCTGGGGAGATTGTCGTGCGCGGCCCGATTACGATGTCGGGCTATTGGCAGCGTCCCGAGGCCACCGCGCAGACCATTCGGGAAGGCTGGCTGCTCACGGGCGATCTCGGAACCTTCGACAAGGAGGGCTTTGTAACGCTCGTCGGGCGGGCGCGTGATCTCTATATCTCCGGAGGTGAGAACGTCTACCCTGCCGAAGTCGAGCGGGCGTATGCCGAACACGAAGCCATCCGAGAAATCAGCGTGGTCGGTGTCCCAGATCCGCACTGGGGCGAGGTCGGCCGGGCGTACGTGATCCTTGCTCCGGGAAGAGCTCTCGACGAGGACGCGCTACGAGCCTGGGGACGCGAGCGGCTGGCTGCGTTCAAGATCCCGCAGCGATTCATCGCGGTCTCGAGCCTCCCCCGGACCGAGACAGGCAAGGTCCAGAAGTACCGGCTCTCAGAGGTGGACTGACCCAAACGCGGGGCCTGTGGCTCGGTTCGCACCGGCCCCGTTTCCTCGAGCCTTGCCAGGGAGAATGCAAAAAAACCGGAGGGACGCCCCTCCGGCTTTTCGGTCCAAAAGGTCTGCGCCGGCTAGAACTCGTCCATGTCGCCCATGTCCTCACCCCCACCGTGCGAGTGGCCCTGCTCACCCTTCTTCTTCTCGGGCTTGTCCGTAATGAGCGCCTCGGTGGTGAGCATGAGGCCCGCGACGCTTGCGGCATTCTGCAGCGCCGCCCGCACCACCTTGGTCGGGTCCACGACCCCTACCCTCACGAGGTCACCGTACTCCTCGGTGGCCGCGTCAAACCCGAAGGCACCCTTGCCTCCGAGCACCTTATCGACGACGACGGAACCCTCGATGCCCGCATTCCATGCGATGCGCTTTAGCGGCTCGCGGGACGCACCGCGCACGATGTCGACGCCGGATTTCTCGTCTTCAGAGAGATCCTTGAGACCATCGAGCACCGCGCTCGCCCGAAGCAGTGCAACCCCACCGCCGGGGACGATCCCCTCCTCGACAGCAGCGCGCGTGGCATGGAGCGCATCCTCGACGCGCGCCTTCTTCTCCTTCATCTCTGCCTCGGTAGCAGCACCCACGCGCAGCACGGCAACGCCCCCAGCGAGCTTTGCGAGGCGTTCCTGGAGCTTTTCGCGATCGTATTCCGAGGTCGTGTCCTCGATATCCTTGCGGATTTGATTCTTCCGTCCTTCGATGGCGGCCTTCTTGCCCTTGCCTTCGATGATCGTGGTGTTGTCACGGTCGATCACCACCTTGCGCGCAGAGCCCATGTCCTGGAGGGAGACGGTTTCGAGCTTGCGCCCG